>NZ_LVJR01000124.1 GCF_001617365.1 Rhodanobacter sp. FW104-R8 | reverse complement strand
GCGTAGAACGCCAGGTAGGCGATGCAGGCCGAGGCGATCGCGGTGAGCAGCAGCGGCCACAGCGTGCGCACGCTGGCCACCGCATCCTCGCCGGCGCGGCGGTGGCTGAGCACGCGGATCGGATACTCCTGCGCCACACCGAGCAGGGTGAAGCCGAACGCCAGGGTGATCCCGTGCACTTCGGGGAACGCGAGCGTCAACACGGCGATGCCGGCCAGCGCGGCGCTGGCGATCGGCAACGCCGACAGCAGCAGCGAGCCGAAGCTGCGGTACGCCAGCAGCAGCAGCGCGATGAAGCCCACGGTGGAGATGCGCCCGATCCAGTCGGCCTGGTGCCGTGTCTGCGCACCGACCACCACGCTGAAATAGCCCGGCCCGCTCAACTCGAGTTTCGCCCCGGCGCTGCCGGGCAGCGCGGCGAACGCCCGGCGGATGCCGTCGATCGCCTGCTGCTGCGCGCCGGGATCGAAACCGGCGGCAACCGTCTGTACCAGCAGCAGCGCCTCGCCCTGCGGCGAAAACCATACGCCCTCGCGCAGCTCCGGCGATTTCGCCGGCGCCCAGCGCTCGGCCAGCTTCAGCACCTCCAGCGTGGGGTCGCGCGGCAGCAGTCCTTTCAGCAGGCTCGCCGCGGGCGACGACAGATCGTCCAGCCGCTGCTGCAACTGATCAGAGAGATACGACTCGTCCAGCAGCTGCGTGTCCAGCGTGGGCGACAGCAGGTAGCGGTACGGCAGCAGGCCGGCGTCCAGCGCGCCGAGGTCGAAGCTGCCGTTGAGCACCTGGCTGTAGCGCTTGTCGTTTTTCAGCGAAGTAGCGAGGCCCTGACTCAGGTTCGCCAGCTGCGCATCGGATCCGCCAGCGCCGGCCATGGATGGCCCAGTGCCGCGGGCGCAGGCGACGGCAGGGACGCCGGAGTCAGAGCAATGCAAGGAGCAATTGCCGGACGCGCAGGAGCGGCCAATCGACAGCAGCAGCAAGCGCGAACCCGGCCCTTCGCCGACCTGCTCCATCAGCAGGCGCTGGTCCGGCGTGGTCGGCGCCGGCATGAAGCTGCGCAAGTCGGTGCTGACGTGCAGCCGCTGGCTCACCATCCAACCCAGCCCGGCCAGCGCCAGCAGCCAGACCGCCAGCAGCGTCGCGCGTGCGCCCCGGCTCATGCTCAGGGCGCGCTCCGGCACAGCGCGTCGAGCGCCTCGCGGGTGGGCGCAGCCGGCATCCGCGCGGCCAGCGGGCCGAGCAGGTCGACCGCGAGGTCGCCGTCGGCTTCCTGCATGTGCATGCAGCGCGACTCCTTCGCGTGGCCGTCGATGCGGATGCTGGCGACGGTCTTCGCCACGCGGGCATCCCGCGGCACCAGGGTCAGCGCCCACGCGCCGCCGGCGTCGCCGGTCTGGCGGACCTCGAACGCCTGCTGCAATCGAGCGGCGTCGCCGCTGAGCAGCGCCACGAAACTGTCCAGCAGCACCTGCAGCTGCGGCGCGCGCTTCAGCGAGAAGTGCCGCGGGCTCCTGCCGTCGCGCTGCTGGGTCACCTCGCCGTCGGCGATGGTGGCGGTTTCCTTTTGCGGATGCTCGACGCGCCGCTGCAGCCGATCGCCGCCCAGCCACGACAACTCGCCCGAGACCACCAGCGGCCGGTCGAGCACCTGCAGGAAGCGCGCCTCGGCGAACGCGGTATGCGCCGGGGCCGGCTGGCCCAGCGCGGCAATCAGCGTCGCCGCCGATGCCGCCGGGGCCGGCTCAAGCGCCGACGCGCTCGCCCACGGCAGCAGCAGGATCAGCAGCCATAGGCGCGTCTTGCCAGAAATCATAGAAATTGAACCAGTTGTAGGGAGCGACCTGGACATAGTGTTCCAGCCGTTGCGCGTAGCGGGCAATCAACGCATCCAGCGCCGGGCCGCGGGCCTGCCGCGGCACCTCCACCCGGTCGCAGAACGGCTCGAACACCAGCCGGTAGCGGTTGCCGCCCAAATACAGGCCGAAGCACAGTACCACCGGCACCTGCAGCGCGTGCGCCAGCAGCCACGGGCTGACCGGGAACGGCGCCGGCGAACCGAGGAAGCCGGTACGCCGCAGCACCTCGTGGCCGCGGCCGCGATCGGCCAGCATCGCCACCAGCGCACCGCCCTGGCAGGCCTCGGCCATCGCCAGCACGATCGTGGTGCCGTCCTGCGCCGCATCGATCACGCTGGCACCCACCTGCGGCGCCAGCGCTTCCAGCAACTCGGTCATCGCCGGCGTCTTCTGCTTGTCCAGCACCACCCGCAGCGACATCTCCGGCCGGCGCGCGCTGATCGCCCGCAGCGCCTCGAAGCTGCCCTGGTGCGAGCCGAACAGCAGCACGCCGCGGCCCTGGGCGATGCGTTCGTCGAGCAGGGCCAGGCCTTCGGTCTCGATCTGGAACGGCCGCTCGCCGTGCGCCAGCAGGAAGATCCGGTCCAGGGTGGTGGCGGCGAAACAATGGATGTGCCGCAGCACCTGCCACACCGTGGGCGGCCGGCCGAACACGCGTTGCAGGTACTGGCGCGAGGCCCGCCGCTCCGGTCCGCGGCGCAGGAAGAAGTACAGCGTGATCGGATACAGGCAGAACCGGCCCAGGCGGCGCCCGCCGTGCAGCGCGATCGTGCGGATCAGCCACAGCGCGAAGCGGCCACCGCCTTCAGGCCGGCTCTGCCAGTGTCCCTGCATGCTCATGCCGCTCCCTCGACCCGGCCGCGTGCCAGCACCATGCCGTCGCGCCGGATCTCGAACCGGACTTGCGCGCCGGCGGCGGCGCTCAGATGCAGCCTGGCGGTTTCCTCCGGCAGCAGCGGCGCCGCGAATTTCGCTTCCAGCACCCGCGCCAGCCGCTGGCCGCGCCAGGCGCGCAGGGCCAGCGCCACCTGCTCCAGCAACACCACCCCCGGCACCAGCGGCACGCCGGGGAAATGGCCGGGCAACGCGGGATGCCCCGCGCCGATGCGCAACGCCTGCTCGAAACCGGCGCTCATGGCGCCGCCACGCGCTTGCCGCGCAGCAGTTGCGGCCAGTGCAGCACCAGCCGCAGCAGCGTGTCGTGCAGGCCGGGATGGTGCAGATGGCGCAGCCGCCAGCGCCGGTAGGCGTACTCCAGCAGGAACGCCGCGCCCAGCAGCAGGTAGCCACCCACGTGCAGCCACGCCGCGGCCCAGCGATCGGGCACCGCCAGCGGCGAGGCGACGCCGGCGCGCGCCAGCAGCCCGTCGTGGTCGGCGCACAGCAGCAGCACCGCCAGCAGCAGCGCCTGGGCAGCCAGCAGCACTGTCCAGAACCAGGTGACCTGGCGCGCGTAGGCGGTCACCCCCGGCTGCCGCAGCCGCTCGGCGCCCTCGATGGCGACGATGAAACGCTCCACCAGCGGCTCGGCCGTACCCAGCGTGCGGCCGAACCAGCCCGCCAGCAACGCATTGATCAATACCGGCACCGCCTCCAGCAGCAAGCCGGCTAAACCGTGCCGCCACGTCCACAGCAGGCCGGCCAGCAGGCCCGACCACAGCAGCCACGCCGCGGCGCGGCGTGCCAGCAACTGCGACAGCATCGGCACGGTCAGCAGCAGCGCCAGCGCCAGCAGCGCAAAAACCTGCCGCTGCGTCACCGCGCCGGCGATCGCCAGCAGCGGATAGGCCGGCAGCGACAGCAGGCCGTAACGCCGCGTGGTGTGATCGGACGAAAGTGAAGAGGACGTCATGCCGGGTTCCGCGTTGGCTCCGTCGAAGCCGCCAGCCTGCCACCGGCGCCGGAACATGGCGTGACAGAAGCGACGTCGATGCGTCGATGCGCCCGCTTCAAGCGGCGCGGTTCTTCTCGACGTGCGCGGACAGCGTGCGCAGGCTGGTGAAGATCTGCCGGTTGTCCGGATTGTCCGAGCGCAGCTGGAAGCCGTAGCGCCTGGACACGGCCAGGGCGATTTCCAGCGCGTCGATCGAATCCAGCCCCAGCTCGCCGCCGAACAGCGGCGCATCCGGGTCGATCTGCTCGGGGGTGACGGAGTCGAGGTTCAGGCATTCCACGACCAGGGTGGCCAATTCGTGCTGCGCCGCTGTCTGTTCCGCCATGCTCGGTTCCGTACGCTGAATGCATTGCCTCCCCCCGGTGGCAGTGGGCGCGGAGTGTAACATAGCGCCCCTATCGTTCCCGGTTGCACGCAATGGTTCAGGGATGTGAAAACCCGCAGGTCGACCCGCTGCCGCGCCGCGCGCCGCGGGTGTCCTACCGTATCGCCGACATCGCCGCCACCCTGGCCGAGCCCGGCACGCTGGCGCTGTTTGGCTTCGCCGAGGCGGCGGCGCCCGGCGACGACCCGCGCTACCTGCAGGTGGCCCTGGAAAGTTTCGACGCCCCCGCGCCGCTGGAGCTGTGGCAGGTCGACGCGCCGGTGAGCTGCGGCCGCGACGGCGCGCTGCGCTGGTCGGCCGGCGGCGGCTGGCTGTTCGTCGCGATCGAGCTGGACGAGCGCGAGCACGGCGGCCCCGCCGCCGCCGCGCAACGGGCATACGAGCTGCTGCATCGTTTCGTCGCCACGCGCGGCGAACGGCACGTGCTGCGCGTGTGGAACTACCTGGGCGCGATCAACCAGGGCGACGGCGACGCCGAACGCTACAAGCACTTCTGCGACGGCCGCGCCGCCGGCATGGGCGACTTCTTCGCCGAAGGCTTCCCCGCCGCCACCGCGATCGGCCACCACGGTGGCGAGCACCGCCTGCAGGTCTACCTGCTGGCCAGCGACCGGGCCGGCACGCGGGTGGAAAACCCGCGCCAGGTCAGCGCCTGGCGCTACCCGCGCCAGTACGGCCGCACGCCGCCCAGCTTCGCCCGCGCGATGGCGCTGCCGGCGCAGGACGTGCTGGCGATCTCCGGCACCGCCGCGGTGGTGGGGCATGCCTCGGCGCACCAGGACGATCTCGACGCCCAGCTCGTCGAAACCCTGACCAACCTCGAAACCCTGCTGTCCAGCGCCGGCATGGCCGCCGGCTTCGACACCCACTCGCCGCTGAAGGCCTACGTGCGCCACGTCGCCGACGCCCCGCGCGTGCGCGACTTCCTGCAGCAACGCCTGCCCGGCGTGCCGGTGCTGCTGCTGCACGGCGACATCTGCCGCAGCGAGCTGCTGGTGGAGATCGATGGCTGGCGCTACGCCTGAGTCCCGCGCTCACGGCTTCGCGTCGAGCCTGGCCGCCCATTCCAGCAACGCTGCCGCGGCGAGGCCGCCGTAGCGGCTGTCGATCGCGTCGAGTTGCGCGCGGGCACCGTGCGCCAGCGTGGCTGCGACTTCGGCCAGCCGCGACGACAGTGCACGATCGTTGCGCGCACGACATGCCGCCAGCTTGCCGGCATCGGCCGCCGCGGGCCGCGCCAGCGCATCCAGCGCGTGCCCCAGCGCGGCGGGTTCGGCGATCTCGTGGCCGCGCCACGGCATCGCCACGGTCTCCCCCCCGGCCACGCACCACTCCTGCATGGACTGCCGGCTGGTCACGTCCATCCGCAGATGCGCCTCGTCCTGGCCGCCGGTGAGGTAGACCAACCGGGTGTCCTGCTGGAAGCGGCGGAACAAGTCGGCGGGCGGGAGACTGACCGGCGGTTCGCCGATGGGATCGCTGCCCGCCTCCAGCAGCACGCCGCGGAATACGTCCGGATAGGCCAGCGCGATGCGCAGCGCCACACGCGAGCCGCCGGAAAAGCCGCCCACATAGACGCGGGCGGGATCCAGCGGATAGCGCCCGCGGATGTTCGCCCACGCCAGCAGGGCCAGCGGCACGCGACGGTCCATGACGTCCGCCGCGTTGCCCGAGTTCGCCGCGCTGACGAAGATCAGTCCGTGCCGGTCCAGCGCCTGCGTCCAGCCCTGCGGCAATGCCGCCTGCGGCCACGGCGGCACGAAGACCAGCAGGCCGTAGCCCTCGGCCGGGGGCGCGCCGGCGGGCACGTGGACGGCGAACTTCTCCTGCGCCGGATCGAGCGGCTGCGTGCGCATCGTCCCGGCATGCGCCGCCAGGTAACGCTGCAGCCGCTGGAACGACAGCGGCGTCAGCAGGCGCCGCGCCAACTCCGTGCTGTCCGCCAGCGGTGTCGTGTCGGCGAAACGCGCCGCCTGCTGCAGTCCGGTGGCGGCGAGCGGCGGCGCGGCCGCGACCATCGCGCTGGCCACGAGCAACAAGGATCGCAGCAGCGCAATGGATCTCGCCGTGACGGCACGGGCTCGCATCGGCGCAGCATAGGTCGCATCCATGCACGGAACAACGGCGCGTCGGCGCCATCACGGTCCGGCGGAAGACATGCGTACCGGCACCCTCCCACCAGCCACTCCGCTCCACTCACTTCTGCTTCGTAGGCCGCTTCCATCCCTCGAACGTCTGCTGCCGGCCGCGCGCCACGGTCAATTCGCCTTCCGGCGCATCGTGCGTGATCACCGAACCGGCGCCGATGGTGGCCCGGGCGCCGACCGTCACCGGGGCGACCAACGCGCTGTTCGAGCCGATGAAGGCACCATCGCCGATGCGGGTGAGGTGCTTGTTCACGCCGTCGTAGTTGCAGGTGATGGTGCCGGCGCCGATGTTGACGCCGCGGCCCACCACGGTGTCGCCGAGGTAGGTGAGGTGGTTCGCCTTGCTGCCCTCGCCGAGGTGCGCCTTCTTGGTTTCCACGAAATTGCCGATGTGCACGCCGGCATCCAGCTCGGTGCCGGGGCGCAGCCGCGCGAACGGACCGATCGTGCAGGGGCCATGGGTCACCACGCCGTCCAGGTCGCAGTGCGGCTGCACCGTCGTGCCGGCCGCCAGCTGCACGTCCTTCAGCCGGGTGAACGCGCCGATGCGCACGTCGTCGCCGAGCACCACGCGACCTTCCAGGATCACGTCGATGTCGAGCTCGACGTCACGGCCGGTTTCGACCGTGCCGCGCACGTCGACGCGCAGCGGGTCGGCCAGCCGCACGCCGTCCGACATCAGCGCATGCGCGGCGCGCCGGCGATACGCCGCTTCCAGTTCGCTCAGCTGCAGCGGATCGTTCGCGCCGGCGGCCTCGAGCGGATCGGCGCACTCGACGCCGAGCGCGGGCCGGTGCTCGGCGGCGGCCATGCCGAAGATGTCGGTGAGGTAGTACTCGCCCTGCGCGTTGTTGCGGTCGAGCCGGCCGATCCAGCCGCGCAGCGCCCCCGCCTCGGCGACTAGGATGCCGGTGTTGACCAGGTTCACCGCGCGCTGGGCGTCGTCGGCGTCCTTCTCCTCGACCACCGCGCGCACGAAGCCGTTGCCGTCGCACAGCACGCGGCCATAGCCGCGCGGATCGGCGAGCCGCGTGGTGAGCAGACAGAAGCCGCCGTCCGCCGCCACCAGTTGCTGCAGGGTGTCGGCCCGGGTCAGCGGCACGTCGCCGTACAGCACCAGCACGCGCACATTCCCGGCCGGCGCGTCGTCGGGCACGCCGGCCAGCGCCTGCTCCACCGCATGGCCGGTGCCCAGCCGTTCGGCCTGCAGCACCCAGCGCAAGTCGGCCTGGCCGGCGAACGCCGCCTGCACTTGCTCGCCGCAGTGGCCGTAGACGACATGGATGGCCGCCGGCCGCAGCGCACGCGCGGTGTCGACCACGTGCGCCAGCAGCGGCCGCCCGGCCAGCGGCATCAGCACCTTGGCCCGGTTCGATTTCATCCGCGTGCCGGCGCCGGCGGCGAGGATGATGACGTGGAGCGGAACTTGGTTCATGCAATGAGGCCTCGACGCGTCCTGATCAAAAAAAGCATAGCAGCCAGCCCGGGCCGGACTGTGGCGGAAAAGGGCTCAGGGCTGCGCCGCCGCGGACGTAACCGTGGGCCGGCCGGCGTGGCACTCGAAACGGAATACATAGGCCAGGCTGAACGGTTTCGTCGCGCTGTCCACCACGTGGCTGTTGCCGTCGGCGTCGGCGGCCCAGCGATCGATCTGCAACGGGTTGAATCGCCATTGCAGCGCGGCCACGCGCACCGCGGCGATGAAGGCGCGCCGGCCGGCATCGGCCTGCGCCTCGGCTGTCACGCGCACTTCGCCGACCACGCCATTCGCACCGACGATGAACAGCGCCGGCACTTCCTGCGGCGGCGGGCAAACGGCGAGCAGATTCGGCGGATACACCGGCACCACGCGCTGGAACGGCGTGCCGCCGCTGGACACCTCGCCCAGCGCCAGCTGGTAGCGCGTCGTGCCGGGCGGCACCACGGCCCGCCACGATGCCTCGCCCGTGGCGGATGGCGACGGCCGCTGCGCGGGCTGCATGGTGGCGCAGCCGGCGAGGGCCAGCAACAGTCCGCTCCACGCGCATTTCAGCCGCGTCATCGCCATCATCCCTGTCTGCCCAAAGCTGCATCGTGCCGATACGAAAACGCCGGCACAAGGCCGGCGTCCTTCTTCGCGATGTCCATCGAAGCGACCGCTTCATCCATGAAGGCGGCCGCGGATGGCCGCCTTTTGATCCTGGCTTTGCGCTCAAGGATGAGCGCACAAACTAATGCTTGAGGCTCTTGCGCAGCCGCTCCAGCGCCTGCAGCTGGGTGATCGCCTCGGCCAGCTTGGCCTGCGCCTCGGCGATCTCCATCGCGTCGGTGCGGTTGGCCAGCGCGTCCTCGGCCTCCTTCTTGGCGCGCTGCGCGGAGGCCTCGTCCAGGTCGGCGGCGCGCGCGGCGGTGTCGGCCAGCACGGTGACCACCTGCGGCTGCACTTCCAGCATGCCGCCGGAAATCCAGAACTGCTGGCGCTCGCCGCCAGCCAGCAGCACGTCGACATGGCCCGGCTTGAGGCGGGTGATCAGCGGCGCATGGCGGGGCGTGATGCCCAGTTCGCCGATCTCGCCGGTGGCAACGACCATCGTCGCGTCGCCGGAGAAGATCTCGGCTTCGGCACTGACGATGTCGACGCGAATGGTGTGGGTCATGACTCAGGTTCCAAATGCTTGAGGCGACGGGCGGACGCGCGATCCGCCCGCAGGGATCAGGCGGCCTTCTTGGCGCCCATCTCTTCCGCTTTCTTGATCGCCTCGTCGATGCCGCCGACCATGTAGAACGCCTGCTCCGGCAGGTGGTCGACGTCGCCGTCGACGATCATCTTGAAGCCGCGGATGGTTTCCTTCAGCGACACGTACTTGCCCGGCGAGCCGGTGAACACCTCGGCCACGTGGAACGGCTGCGAGAAGAAGCGCTCGCACTTGCGCGCGCGCGCCACGGCCTGCTTGTCCTCTTCGCTCAGCTCGTCCATGCCCAGGATCGCGATGATGTCCTTCAGCTCCTTGTAGCGCTGCAGCGTGCCCTGCACCTTGCGCGCGACGTCGTAGTGCTCCTGGCCGATCACGTTCGGGTCGAGCTGGCGGCTGGTGGAATCGAGCGGATCCACCGCCGGGTAGATGCCCAGCGAGGCGATGTTGCGCGAGAGCACCACGGTCGCGTCCAGATGGGCGAAGGTGGTGGCCGGCGACGGGTCGGTCAGGTCGTCCGCGGGCACGTACACGGCCTGGATCGAGGTGATCGAGCCGGTCTTGGTCGAGGTGATGCGCTCCTGCAGCACGCCCATTTCCTCGGCCAGGGTCGGCTGGTAGCCCACCGCCGACGGCATGCGGCCGAGCAGCGCGGATACCTCCGTACCGGCCAGCGTGTAGCGGTAGATGTTGTCCACGAACAGCAGCACGTCCTTGCCCTTGCCGTGCTCGTCCTTCTCGTCGCGGAAGTACTCGGCCATGGTCAGGCCGGTCAGCGCCACGCGCAGGCGGTTGCCCGGCGGCTCGTTCATCTGGCCGTACACCATGGCCACCTTGTCGAGCACGTTGGAGTCCTTCATCTCGTGGTAGAAGTCGTTGCCCTCGCGGGTACGCTCGCCCACGCCGGCGAACACGGACAGGCCCGCGTGCGCCTTCGCGATGTTGTTGATCAGCTCCATCATGTTCACGGTCTTGCCTACGCCGGCACCGCCGAACAGGCCGACCTTGCCGCCCTTGGCGAACGGGCAGACCAGGTCGATCACCTTGATGCCGGTTTCCAGCAGGTCGTTCGCGGCCGCCTGGTCGGCGTAGCTCGGCGCTTCGCGGTGGATCACCCAGCGGTCCTGCTCGCCGATCGGACCGGCTTCGTCGATCGGGTTGCCGAGCACGTCCATGATGCGGCCCAGCGTCTGCTTGCCGACCGGCACCTTGATGCCTTCGCCGGTATTGCGCGCCGCGAGGCCGCGCTTCAGGCCCTCGGTCGAACCGAGCGCGATGGTGCGCACGATGCCGTCGCCCAGCACCTGCTGCACTTCCAGCGTGATCTCGGTGCCGTCGATCTTCAGCGCGTCATACACCTGCGGCACCTGGTCACGCGGGAACTCCACGTCGATGACCGCGCCGATGATCTGAACAACTTTGCCCTGGCTCATGCTGATAGCTCCGGATGAATCTCTTTAAGATTTCGATTTGTACAAAGCGCCAATGAAACGTCGCTCTTACTAGGAGTGCGGCCATGGATGGCCGCCTTTTGATCTTGCTCTGCGATCAGGGACGATCGCACTTATACAGCCGCTGCGCCGCCTACGATTTCCGAGATTTCCTGGGTGATCGCTGCCTGACGGGCCTTGTTGTAGACCAGGGTCAGTTCGCCGATCACCTTGTTCGCGTTGTCCGACGCGCTCTTCATCGCGACCATGCGCGCGGCGTGCTCGCTGGCCAGATTCTCCAGCGCCGCCTGGTACACCACCGACTCGATGTAGCGGGTCAGCACGTGCTCCAGCACGGTCTGCGCGTCCGGCTCGTAGATGTAGTCCCAGTCGTGGCTCGCTTCCAGCTTCACGCCGGCATAGGCCGACTCGCCCGCTTCCTGGTGCGCTTCCATTTCCGAGGCCACCAGCGGCAGCGGCAGCAGCGCATCGATGGTCGGCTTCTGCGTCATGGTGTTGACGAAGTCGTTGTAGGCGAGGAACACGCGGTCCAGGCCGTTGGCCTGGTAGGCGTCCATCATCACCTTGATCACGCCGACCAGCTGTTCGAGCTTCGGCTTTTCGCCGAGATGGCTGACGCTGCCGACCAGGTTGACGCCCTTGAGGCGGCGGAAGAACGCCACCGCCTTCTGCCCGATCGCCACCACGTCGACCTGCACGCCCTGCCGCTGCCATTCGGCGATCGCCGGCAGCAGACGGCGGAACAGGTTGGAGTTGAGACCGCCGCACAGGCCGCGGTCGGTCGACACCACGATGTAGCCGACCCGCGCCACGTTGTCGCGCTGGACCAGGAACGGATGGCTGAAATCGGTGCTGGCCTGCGCCACGTGCGCGATCACCTTGCGCATCGAGCGCGCATACGGGCGCGAGGCCTTCATCAGATCCTGCGCCTTGCGGATCTTCGAGGCCGAGACCATCTCGAGCGCGCGCGTCACCTTGCGCATGTTCTGCGTGCTCTTGATCTTGGTTTTGATTTCGCGTCCGCTGGCCATGCTCTATCCGCTCGTTATGCTCGCTGGTGGGAAGGGAGAAGATTGCCTCCCTTCCGATTCGCCACTACCCGTATTACCAGCTGCCGGTCTTCTTGTACTCGTCCAGCGAAGCCTTGAAGACGGCCTCGATGTCCTTGTCCCAGTTGCCGGTGGCCACGATGGTCTTCATCAGGTCGGCGTGGTTCTGGTGCATGAACGCGTGCAGGCCCTTCTCGAACGCCAGCACCTGGTTCACCGGCAGGTCGTCGAGGTAGCCCTGCTCGGCGGCGTACACCGACAGCGCCAGCTCGGCGATCGACAGCGGCGAATACTGCTTCTGCTTCATCAGCTCGGTGACGCGCTGGCCACGGTCCAGCTGGGCGCGCGTGGCCGGGTCCAGGTCCGAGGCGAACTGCGCGAACGCGGCCAGCTCGCGGAACTGCGCCAGGGCCAGCTTCACGCCGCCGGACAGTTTCTTGACGATCTTGGTCTGCGCGGCGCCGCCGACGCGGGACACCGAGATGCCGGCGTTCACGGCCGGGCGGATGCCGGCGTTGAACAGGTCGGTTTCCAGGAAGATCTGGCCGTCGGTGATCGAGATCACGTTGGTCGGCACGAACGCCGAGACGTCGCCGCCCTGGGTCTCGATGATCGGCAACGCGGTCAGCGAACCGGTCTTGCCCTTAACGATGCCGTTGGTGAACTTCTCGACGTACGCCTCGGACACGCGCGAGGCGCGCTCGAGCAGACGCGAGTGGAGATAGAACACGTCGCCCGGATACGCCTCGCGGCCCGGCGGGCGCTTCAGCAGCAGCGAGATCTGGCGGTAGGCCACGGCCTGCTTGCTGAGATCGTCGTACACGATCAGCGCGTCCTGGCCGCGGTCGCGGAAGTATTCGCCCATCGCGCAACCGGAGTACGGCGCGACGTACTGCAGCGCAGCCGACTCGGACGCCGAGGCGACCACGATGATGGTGTTGGCCAGCGCGCCGTTCTCGTCGAGCTTGCGCACCACGTTGGCGATCGACGAACGCTTCTGGCCGATCGCGACGTAGATGCACTTAATGCCGGAATCCTTCTGCGCGATGATCGCGTCGATCGCCAGCGCGGTCTTGCCGGTCTGGCGGTCGCCGATGATCAGCTCGCGCTGGCCGCGGCCGACCGGGATCATCGCGTCGACCGACTTGTAGCCGGTCTGCAGCGGCTGGTCGACCGACTTACGCCAGATCACGCCCGGCGCGACCTTCTCGATCGGCGCGTTGAGCTTGGCGTTGAGCGGGCCCTTGCCGTCGATCGGGTTGCCCAGCGCGTCGACGACGCGGCCGAGCAGCTCGGGGCCGACCGGCACTTCGAGGATGCGGCCGGTGGTCTTGGCGGTGTCGCCTTCGCGCAGGTGCTGGTATTCACCGAGCACCACCGCGCCGACCGAGTCGCGCTCGAGGTTCAGCGCCAGCGCATATGCGTTGCCCGGCAGCTCGATCATTTCGCCCTGCATCACATCGGCCAAGCCGTGGATGCGCACGATGCCGTCGGACACGCTGATGATCGTGCCCTCGTTGCGCGCTTCCGCGCCGAGCTTGAACTGCTCGATGCGGCTCTTGATCAGTTCGCTGATCTCGGACGGATTCAGTGTGCTGCTGGACATGGTCATCTATCCCGAAATTGGATGCTTTTTTAAGAGTCCGGCCAAGGATGGCCGGTTTTTGCTCTTCGCGAAACGGACTTCGCGTTTACTCAATCTGTCCGGCCCGGACGGCCGGTTTTGCTCTTCGCGAAACGGACTTCGCGTGAAACTAGTGGCTGAGCGCGCCGGCCAGCTTCGCTAGCCGCCCACGCGCCGAGCCGTCGATCACTTCGCTGCCGGTATCGATCACCACGCCCGCCAGCAGCGAGGCGTCGACCCGGGTCTCCAGTTCGATCTCGCGCTTGAAGCGGCGCTTCAGCGAGGCCTTCAACTGCTCGGCCTGGGCCGCGTCCAGCGCCATCGCGCTGGTCACCTTGACCAGCAGCTGCGACTCGGACTCGCGCTTGAACGCCTCGAACAGTTCGGCCACTTCCGGCAGCAACGCCAGTCGGCGCTGCTCGGCCATCTCGACGAGGAACTGCCCGAACGGGGCATCAGCAGCCACGCCGGTGGGCAGATGCAGCGCCACCAGCTGCGCCGGCAGCACCCGCGGGTCGTTGCCGAGGCCGGCCACGCGCGGGTCCTTCGCCACCGCGGCGGCGAACGCCAGCGCCTGCGACCATGCGTCCAGCGTGCCGGCCGCATGCGCCACTTCGAAAGCGGCGCGGGCGTACGGGCGAGCGAGGGTGATTGCCTGGGCCATGGATCAGATCTCGGCCGCGAGCTGGTCGAGCAACGCCTTGTGCGTCGACGCATCGACCTCGCGCTGCACGATCTTGCTGGCGCCCTGCACGGCCAATGCACCGACCTGCTCGCGCAACTGATCACGGGCACGCTGCGCCATCGAGGCGATGTCGTCCTGCGCCGCCGCCTTCAGCCGGTTGATCTCGCTGACGGCTTCGCCACGGGCCTTCTCGATGATCTGGTTGGCCTGCTGCTGGGCCTTGTCGATGATCTCGGAAGCCTGCAGACGCGCCTGCTTGATCTCGCCAGCCACCTTCACGTCCGCGCTCTTCAGCTCGGCATGGGCGCGCTCGGCGGCGTTCAGGCCTTCGGCGATCTTGACCTGCCGCTCCTCGATGGCCTTGTTGATGTGCGGCCAGATGAAGTGGACGCTGAACCAGATCAGGATGGCGAACGAAATCATTTCGCCAATCAAGGTCGCGTTGAAATCCATCGCTGCGTTACCTGTAAATACGGAGTGGAACAGACGCGGGCATCACGACACCCGGGCCGGATACGCGGTGGCGCCGCAACGGCGCCACCGGAGGGTGCTTCTTACTGGCCTGCGCCGGCAGCCGCCAGCACCTTGCCCAGCAGCGGGTTGGCCACCGCGAAGTACATCGCCAGCGCCACGCCGATCAGGAACGCCGCGTCGATCAGGCCGGCCAGCAGGAACATGCGGCCCTGCAGCAGCGGCACCAGCTCCGGCTGACGGGCAGCGGCCTCAAGGAACTTCGAGCCCATGATGCCGATACCGATACAGGCGCCGAGTGCACCAAAACCGATGATCAGGCCGAGCGCGATGGCGGTGAAGCCCTGGATTTGTGCAAACTGAACGAGATGTTCCACGGTGATCTCCTGAGAAATACGAACTGAAGTCAAAACGGATGAAGCAAAGGGTTCGAGGTACGCGGATCAGTGGTGATCGTGTGCCATCGAGATGTACACGATCGTCAGCACCATGAAGATGAATGCCTGGATCGAGATGATCAGGATGTGGAAGATGCCCCACACCGTGTAGCCGATGATGCCCGCGCCGTACAACGCCCAGCCGGCCAGGCCGGCGCCGGCGCTGAACAGGCCGGCGATCAGCATGAACACCAGCTCGCCGGCGTACATGTTGCCGAACAGTCGCATGGCCAGGCTTACCGGCTTGGACGCCAGCTCGACCAGGTTCAGCGCGAAATTCGGGATCCACAGCGCCGGGTGCTTACCGAACGGCGCGGTGAACAGCTCGTGCATGTAGCCGCCGGCGCCCTTGGCCTTGAAGCTGTAGAAGATGATCAGCACGAACACCGTCAGCGACATCGCGAAGGTCATATTGATGTCGGCGGTAGGCACGGCGCGGAAATGGCCGATGCCGAACTTCTCGGTGATCCACGGCAGCAGGTCGACCGGCAGCAGGTCCATCGCGTTCATCAGGAACACCCAGATGAACACGGTCAGCGCCAGCGGCCCGAGGATGCGGCGGTCGCCGTGGAACACGTCCTTGACCTGGCCATCGACGAACTCGAGGATGATCTCGACGAAGGCCTGGCCCTTGCCCGGCACGCCGGCGGTGGCCTTGCGCGCCTTCAGCCAGAACCACAGGCAGAACAGCACGCCCAGCACCAGCGACACGGTGACCGAGTCGATGTGCACCGCCCAGAAGCCGCCCTCGCTGGTATGCGGGGTCAGATGCTTCAAATGGTGCTGGATGTATTCGGTAAGACCGCCCTGCGGCTCGCTTGCCATGGATCAACCCTTGAATCTGAACGCCACCAGATAAACCGCGTAAGCCGCCGCCAACCCCGTGATGGCGGCCGGCGGTGGCAACTTGAATTGGAACAGGATCACGACCAGCCCCCCGACGATCACGATCCACTTCAGGAGCATGCCCGTCAGCAGGCGACCCAGTGCCTGGCCTGCCCCGCCGACGTCGCCGAAAAACCGCGCCGACATCAGCGCGGTACCCAGCGCCACCGTCGTCGCCCCTGCCGCCGCCGCCACCGCTTCGCGATGACCCAGCGCCAGGAAAACCAGGCCAGCCAGCAACGCCACAGCAAGCTGCAGCAGGATGATGCGCAAGGCGAGGCGTCGACCCGAGGCTAGACTGTTGAGCACGTAGCGTCTCCGCGCGGCCTGCACCAGGCGGCACCGATACAGCTGCGGGCCACGATCCAATCCGTAAAAGTATATCAGCGCGGCAATTGCAGCGACAAGCCATGCGGCCTGCGGCATCGCGTCCGTCCGCCGGATTCCGTGACCCAATCGTCCCACCCGACTCACCGCCATGCATTGGCCGACGGCACACACAAACAGGGCCGAACACGAGGCTCGGCCCTGATTCATCGCATGGAGGCGCGACGGTGCTGCGGGATTACTTGGCGGCAGCCTTCTTGGCGGCGGCAACCGGTGCGGCAACGGCGTCGTTGGCGGCCTGGCGCTGCTCCTGCACGAGCGCATTCAGCGACTCGGCGGTCTTCTGGGTGACCGCGAGGACTTCCTGCGAAACCGCCACCGCGCGCTCGGCGTTGTCGCGGCTCAGGCTGGCACCCTTCTCCCACAGGCTGCGCAGGCCGTTGATGTCGCGGGCCTCCAGCGCCTCGGCGACGAATTCCGCGGAAGCCTTGGCCTGCTCCTCGAGGGCCTTGAGCTGCAGCTCGGCGACCGTCTCCAGTCCCTTCAGGGCCAGCGACTGCGCCTTGAACGCGCTGTCGGTGAACTGCTTGGTGTAGGCGAAAAGCTGGTTGTTGAGCTGCTGCGTCATGGCGTAGTCCTCGTGGAGGATGGGGTAGTGGCAGACACTCTAACAGCGACTTTTGTGCATTGCAATATATTTCTTGACGATCATTCGCAATGTCAACAAATATTCATTTGAAAACGCCAATTTATGACGCTTCCATGAAGCATTGCGACGCGTCAAAAGCTGTCACGACTACAACTCGCCCCAGAGGTGCAGGTTTCGTGCACCACCACCTTGTCCAGCCCCGAAAGGCGCGGCTGCAATCGCTGCCAGATCCAGCGCGCCAGCACCTCGCTGGTCGGGTTCTCCAGCCCTTCGATCTCGTTGAGGTAGTGGTGGTCGAGCTGGTCGAACAGCGGCGCGAAGGCCGCCTTCACGTCGGCAAAGTCCATCACCCAGCCCAGCCGCGGGTCCGGCTCACCCGCCAGATGGATCTCGATGCGGAACGAATGCCCGTGCAGCCGCGCGCACTTGTGCCCGGCCGGCACGTTCGGCAGCCGATGCGCTGCCTCGATCTGGAATACCTTGAAGATGTGCATGGCGGACGCCCGCGTGTCGTGACGAGAGGGACCGGCGGAAAGACACACGCCCGGGTCATGGTGGTATGGGTGCATCCGAATAGATGCCGCCAAGCCTTGTGGATACTAAGGTTTCATCGCGGCGAATCGAAAACTACCCCCAGAAATACCCCCAGGTAGAGCTTGCTGCCTCGCCGCGTCCGAAGCTCATTCTACCCGATGGCTTCGACCAGCTGTGCTATCCACCGGACGGGCCGGCGTCGAGTGGCCGCGAGGCCCGACCTCATATGCGCTCAACGTCAAAGCCCTTCCACATCCATGCCGTGCTCGGCCAGCCAGGTCTTGCGCAGCTCGTAGTCGGGCATGGCCCGTTCCACCCGGCGCCAGAACTCCGGTGTGTGGTGCGGCTCATGTAGGTGGGCCATCTCGTGCACGACCACGTACTCGGCGATGCGCGCAGGCAGCAGGATGGTCTTCCAGTGGAAATACAGCCTGCCTCCCTTACCGCACGAGCCCCAGCGGTAGCCCAGGTCCTGCACGCGCACGCCGGTGGGGTCGACCTCCATGCGGGCGGCGTAGTCCTGCACGCGTCGTTGCAGCCACGGCTGCGCGCGCGCCACATACCAGCGCAGCAGGTGGGCGCGCCCATCGCGAGCCAGGGCGCGTGGCATCAAGAGGCGGCCCAGCTGCAACTTCACCGCGGCTTCGCTGGCCTCGTCCGGCACCAGCCGCAGGCGGTAGCTGCGCCCCAGATACAGAAACCCCTCGCCGTCGACGAACACCTTGCGCGGCAGCGGCTTACTGACTGCCGCCTGGCGCGCCAGTTGGCGGTACACCCACATGCGCTTGCGCTGCACGAAGTCGCGCAGGCGTGCCTCGCCCACGTCCGGCGGCGCCGACAGGATCAGCACGCCGCCGCGGTCGACGGTGATCTGCAGCGTGCGCCGCCGCGCGCTGTGGCGCAGCTCGAAACGCAGATCCTTGACCACCAGTTGCATCATGCCTGTCCCAGCCGCTCGTGGTTCGCCCGCGCGAGCTCCAGCAGCTTGTCGGTCAGCGCTTCGATCTGCGCCATCGGCAACACCTTGGCGCGCATCAGCAGCTCAAACAGCCGGCTGCCCAGGGCGTCCTGCGCGGGCCGGTTGCTGGGGCGCCAGAAGTGGGGCGTCCGCTCGGCACGGATGGTGTCGACCAGCTCCACGGTGAGATCCACCAGCATCTGCCGCTCGCGCGGTGCCGACGGCGCGGAGCCGGTGACGGCATCCACCACGAGCCGCAGGAACGGCCCGTAGTGCGCGGGCAACTCTGGCAGCTCGCCGTCCACCGGCGCCTGGCCGCTGCGCAGCTTGTCGATCTCGCCCTGCAGCGCGGTCACCAGCTCGTCCCATTGCCCGTCCAGCTGCTCCAACAGCGCCTTCAGCCGTTCGCTGAGCTTGCGGTAGAGCACCGGGTCCTCATCGGCGTGCTCACGGATGTGTGCGCGGATCGCGTGCTCCATGTGCGAGGCCTTGGCGCGCTGGTTGGGCTCGCGTCCCGCTTGCCGGTCGAAGTCCGCATCGGTCAGCGCGATCGGCGGGATCTTCGGGTCGATCCCCAGCGAGATCACGTGCTCGTCGATCAAGCGACGCACCTTGGCCCCCACGTCCTTGCCCAGCACCAGGGTGTCTTGGAAGCGGCGACGTGCCAGCGCGTGGATGCGCGCCAGTTGCTTCACGTCGCGGGTGTACGGCAGCGCCTCAGGCCGCGGCAGCACCAGGTCCATCGACTCCAGCAGTTGCTTCAGCTTCACCGTGAACTCGCCGCGCAGGCGCTCATCCGCCAGCGCCTGCACGCAGGCCTCGTGGTCGGCGATGCTGTCGATGCCGCGCCGGCGGAACAGGTCCACCACGCGCAGGTGGCGGTCGCGCAGCACCGGAAGCTCGTCCTTCATGCTCTGCAGCGCACCGTCAACATCCTCGGCCGCATACACCGCCAGCGCCTGCTTGAGGTGATGCGCCAGCCCGAAATAGTCCACCACGATGCCGAACTCCTTGCCGTGGCCGGTGCGGTTCACCCGCGCGACGGTCTGCAGCAGCTCGGCCTCCTTGATCGGGCGGTCCAGGTACATCACGCCCTCGATCGGCGCATCGAAGCCGGTCAGCAGCATGGACTTGACGATCAGCACCGCCAGCGGATCGGCCTTGGCAGCATCCTTGTGGAACAGCGGCTTCTTGAAGCGCGCGATGCGCGCCTTCTGCGCGGCGCTGTCCGTCCAGGCCTTCCATGCCGGGTCGTCGTTGTTGTCGCCGGAGATGATCGGCGCGAACTCCAGCGCACGCAGCGTGGCGCGGTTGCGCCAGGCCTGCACCCGCGCCTGCAGCTTGGGCGGGCAGCGGCACAGCGCCTCCTCGTCCATCGCCTTGTCGGCCTCGCCCAGGGCTTCCGCCTCGGCCAGCAGCTCGTCGCGCGCCAGCTGCAGCGCATCGAAGTAGCGCACCACCGCCAGTCGGCTGTAGGCCACCAGCTGCGCCTTCAGGCCATTGGGCAGGATGTGGGTCACGTAGTGGCGCAGCATGTCGCGCGCCTTGTCGGCGATCAGCGCCGGCGCCTCGAAGATGTGGCCCTTGGTGGCGTACTTCTGCCGGATCGCCTCCAGCTCCTCCGGCGAGCGGTCGCCGAACAGGTCCTCGAACAGCTCGTCGAGGTTGGCGCCCTCCTTCACCGCGCCACTGGCGGTGCGGCCCTCGTACAACACCGGGATAATGGCCTTGTCCGCCTCGGCTTCGCGGATGGTGTACTTGTCGATGAACTCGCCGAAGATCGCGTGGGTGCGCTTCTTCTCGCCCATCAGGATCGGCGTGCCGGTGAAGCCGATCTTGGCAGCGTTGGGGATGCCGGCCATCAGCCACGCGTGTAGGTCGTTGCCGTGAACGCGGTGCGCCTCGTCCACCAGCACCAGGATCGTGGCGTCGTCGTTGAGCACCTCCGGCGCGACATCGCGCACCTTCGGATACTTGGGCAAGTCGTCCGTGGTCAGCGGCGCCTCGCCCAGCGCGTCGCCGCGCTGCTTCTGCAGCATCGCAAACAGCAGATCCGGCCCCTTGCGGCTGACCAGCGCGCGCCAGGATGCCACCGAGGTGGCGCGCTCCACCGACTGGCCGGTCAACGTCGCCGTGGCCGCCAGCTGATCCTCCAGATCCTTGCGGTCGGTGACCACCACCACCTTGAAGCGGCGTAGCGCCGGGTCGGTGCGCAGCTTGCGCACCAGGAACACCATCGTGAGGCTCTTGCCCGAGCCCTGGGTGTGCCAGATCAGGCCGCCGCGGCGGTCGTGCTCGCCGTCCTCCGCGCGCGTCTTGCCGCTGCGCAGCCGCTGCAGCGCCAGCGTTACCGCGCGGTACTGCTGGTAGCGCGGCACCACCTTGATGGTGCGCCCCTCGGCCGGCATGAACAGGGTGTAGTGGCGCACCACGTCAAGCAGGTTGACCGGTGCCAGCACGCCGGCGATCAGTCGCTCCTGCTCGGCCAGCTTGGGTTTGCCCAGCTGTGCTGCGACCTCGGCCTCGGTCGCGGGCACCACCGTCTTCCATGCCGCGTAGTGATCCAGCTCCGCGCCGATGCTGCCCAGCCGTGCCTCGTCGAAGCTGCTGGCGACCAGCAGCTGGTTGGTGTGGAACAGCGCCTCGTTGCCCTCGTTGTCGGCCACCTCGCCGGCGGCGCAGCGCTGGTTGCTGTAGCGACGCAGCTGATCCACGGCCTCGGGCATGGGCTCGGGCACCAGCGGACTCTTGCACTCCACCACCACCAGCGGGATGCCGTTCACCAGCAGCACCAGATCGGGCACGATGAACTGCTTGCCGCGGTCGAACCCCGGCGGGCAGTCCACGCGGTACTGGTTGACCACGGTGAACAGGTTGCGTTCGGGCTGCTCCCAGTCGATGTACTGGATGGTCTGCCCGCGACCGCCATTCCAGTCGGGTAGCCCCTCGACCGTGATGCCCTTGAGCAGCAGCTCGGTGGCGATCTGGTTCGCCTCCATCAGCCGCGGCGCGGCAATACGGGTCAGGGCGGCCACCGCCTGCGAGATGCGCTCGTCATCCAGCCACGGCTGGTCATCGCGCACGTTCAGCGCGCGCAGCTGGGCGCGCAGCGTGGCTTCCTGCAGCACGTCCTTGAAGCTGTCGCGGCCGGTGCGCGGCGGTTCGTCGATGTCGCCCTCGACGAAGCGCCAGCCCAAGCCCACCAGCTGCTCCACGAAGGGGCGTTCAACGGCATCCCATTCCAAGCCCATAACGTCCCCCAAAGCACCGCAAGTCACTGTTAGGCCTAGCCTAACTTTGGCGTTTCCACCCCAAAGCGTCCCATATCTCACACCCTGATGCGACTACCTGATCAACTCGCCCTGGGGCCCAGGGTGTAAAAGGCCGCGCGCCGAGTCTTGTGCTGCACCAGGCTCTCGTCCTGCTTCATTTTCTTGAGCAGCTGCTTCGCCTGCTCCTCGGTCAGCCGGCACAGCTCGATCACCTCGGCACGACGAATCTGTCCGTGCTGCTTCACGTAATTCAGCACCATGTGTTCGTGCTGGATGGCGGTGAAGCCGGCCTGCCGGGTGAATGCCACCTTGTCGCCGACCGCGTCGTACAGCCGAACCGAGAGCGTGTAGCTGCGCGTGCGCGGCGTATTCCCGTGGGCCTCCACCAGCCCGGCCTCCAGCAGAACCTCCAGCGTGCGCTTGGCGTGCAACACGTCGCGCTGGATATGGGCCGCCAGATCCTCGGGAGAGAGGCGCTTCGCTTCGCGCAAGGCGGCCAACGCAATCAGGCTGTCGATCGGCAACGCGCTGCCGCGGCGACCCTCCTCCTCCACGATCAGGCGCAGGAACGCCGCATCGGCATCCACTGTGGCCAGCCGCAGCACCACGTTGTTGCGGTCGGTCGCGCTGTAGTCCGGCTCCGGGCGGCCGAAGCGCAGCATGCCGCGGTAGATCGTGTCCACGCCGCGGCCGGAGCGCTCCACCACGCCGATGCGTTTCATCGCATCGGCCAACGTGCGGTTGCGCGGGCGCGGTTCGGTGGTAAGAAGGTTGGCCAAGGTCACGCCTTCCACCAGGCCGCCGGGGTTGCTGATGGTCAGGTCGTTGTCGGCCAGGCGCACATGCACGGCGCCCAGCCGGTGGTAGTCGCGGTGGATCAGCGCGTTCGCCACCGCCTCGCGGAACGCGCCCATGTCCACCTTCGGCACCGGCACGCGGAACAGCCCCACCAGCAGCTCGCGCTCCGGGTTGTACGGGCGGAAGTTCGTCTCCAGCCACTCCAGCGCCTTCAACAGCGGGAAACGACGGAACTCGTTGAAACCCACCGCCTCGCGCGCCAGTACCTGGAACGCGAACTCGTGGGTGGCGACGTGTTCGCGCAAGGCGCCCTCGCGGCCCAGCAACAACAGGCCGGTGAGCGTAGGCACGCGGCTGCCGTCGCCCTGGCGCACGGTGCAACCCAGCGCACCGTCCAGCGCCTCGTCGTCCAGCTCCAGCAACACGCGGTCGCCGCCGTACTGCTGCACGCTCTGGCGCAGTCGCTCGCGTTCCAGCGGATCGAAGTCCTCCAGCCGCGCGCCGGCCACCGGCTGCGCGGAGGCGTCCACCAGGCCGAAGCGCGTCGCGTGGCTGGCGCGGTCGTGCGGCAGCATCGGCACGCATTCCGGGCGGCCGTCGTGCTTGAGGCGGCGGCGCAGGTAAACGCCGGCGTTCGTCGCCACCTCGCCCATCGCCTTGGGCACGGCGAGATGCGCCAGCGCCACGCCGCCGATCTCGACCGGCGTCACGCTCACTGCCAGCGAGGGCGAGGTGCGCGCGGCAATCAGGCCGGCCAGACCGGTCAGCAGGCGATGCTCGGCATGCAGGCCGGTCGGCGTACCGTCGTCCTCGACGCCCAGCCACAGCTCGCCGCCCTCGGCGTTGGCCAGACACACTACCGCCTCGACCAGCTCACGATCGGACAGCTTCGCGCGGTCGCTCTTGAACTCGACCGTCAGCGTTTCGCGCGGGGGCAGGACGGGCGCGGTCATGGCGTGGTGACAGCCTCCAGCAGCGGGGTGACGCGGACGCGGCCGGTGAGAAGGTCATCCATGAGGCCGGATTTCTGCTCGCCAAGCTTAGCCAGATACCTTTCTTCACGAGCCAGGCTCTGCTCAACCACCATCAAAACTTCGACGGCTCGATCCTGCTCAGCACGTGGCGGCAGGGCAATCTCAAATCTCTTGAAAAACGGCAGTCCAATCGTCTTGATCGTGCTGCCTATGGCGATTGCTTCAAACTGGGGCTTCAGTCGCTGAAGGCTGAAGTACAGGAACAGGTTGTTCAATCGCTCGCCGCAACGCCACGCCATGAAGTGCTGGCTAACTGCCATCTCAGACGCCAACACAGCGCTTTTGCCTATGCCCGCGTCGCGCGACAGGATCACCGTGCCGGCCGGATGCTTCACTGCAGACGAATTCGCCACGCCAAGATCGCTGATCTGCTTGTCCGTTTCATCAATGTAGATCTGGTCAAGGCGGTGCGAGTCAGCTAGCGACACCCACTTCACTCCGCCATCCCAGTACGAGCGAACACTCTTGCTTGGTGTGTGCCCACTTCCGCGAATTGCCACACTGTCGAGCAAGTCGACATCCCACGCCTTCGGAATCCACCCCAGCGGCGATGGCTTGTAGAGATGCGGTGCTTCGCTATGCGGGGGGCGCAGTTCGCCGTTGGCGTCGATGCCGCGGGTCAGCAGGTCGTGCAGCAGCCCCTGCTTAACCTGCTTGAGCTTGGCGATGATCGCCTCGGTCTGGCGGATGGTGGTGTCGAGTGTGTCGAGCACCCGCGCGATTCTCGTTTGCTCGGGCTTCGGCGGCAGCGGAAGTCTGTGTGTTCGAACGATGGCGCCATTTATGTTCGCCTGTGTCGTCTGGCCAGAGAACTTCTGCCAATCGTCACGGACGTGATTGAGGTGGTGATACAGGTAGCCCGCATCACAGGCGAACGGAGGCAGTAAAGCGCACAGGGCCTGATTGGCTGCCATTTCGCAGGCGGTAACCTTTGTGAGGCCGATCGTTCCGTACATGGAAACAAGGACTGTTCCCGTCGGGTACCGCTTTGCAGCCGTTTCCTTCAGAGCCGCGTCGGAAATCGCAAGCTCGCAGTGCGAGATGTACTTCGAGGGCGCACGTGTCAAGTCTTCCGTCTTCGCATACGGGAGGCCACCGTTTCTCACGTAATAACGAGGACTTCCAGACGTTGGCGTTCCTCCACTCGTTATCTGATTGGCCACGTCTGCAAGGGCCTTGGCGGTCCAGCCTTGAGGTGCTTCGGCACTCGTCTCACACATACCCCAACGCCTTCAAAAACCACTGCAACTCCCCCGCCGCCGCATCGCGCTCCTGCTCGATCGCCACCAGCGTCACCCGGTACTTGTCCCACCAGTTCTCGAACGCCGCGACCAGTTGCTGGCGCTGCGCGCTGACGTGGCGACCCAGGATGGCCTGCATGTCGGCGCGAAGGATCACCAGCAGCAGGGCGGCGGCCTGCGCCTCGTCCAGCGCGTCGACGGCAGCATTCAGGTGTTCGGCAAACGCGGCCTGCTGCGCCTTGAGCTGTTTCTTGAGCGCTGCCAGTTCCTTCTTCCAGGCCTTGAGCTGGGCCTCGTCGACGGCGGCCTCGTCGTCGTCGCCGGCTTCGGCCTCGCCCTCCTCGCCCTTGTCTGGCGCGGCTGCCTTGAGCTGGCTGTCCAGCTCGGCCTTGCGTGCGTCGAGTTCGGCCAGCGACTCGATGAAGTCCGGAAGCAGGGCGCGCACCAGCTTGTGGTCGAGCGGGTTCTGCTTGGCCTTGTCGTCGTCCAGCGCGGTGAGGATGGAGCTGCGCCAGGCGGCGACCACGCCCTTGGCTCCGCGCGCCATCAGGGTGAGGAAGTCGTACTTGGACTGGTCCCAGAAGCCGGCGACGATGCCGCGCACGGCGTAGCGGCCGAGCAGGCCCACCGGCTCCAGCGCGGCGCTGAAGCTGGTGAGCAGCTCCTGGCGCAGGCTGACGAAGCTGGGCGCGCCGGCCAGTGCCGTGATGCGTGGGCTGTGCGCCTGCCACCAGCCGTCGAAGGCATCGGCCACGGCCTGCTCGGCGGCGAGCACGCCGGGATGGGTTTCGATGGCGAGCTTGAGCGTGGCGCGGGTGGTGAGGTTCGGCGCGAAATCCAGGTAGCCCGCATCGCGCGCCAGCAGCAGGTCGTCCGGGTCGAGGCCGTGCGCGCGGAACAGCGCGGCCTTGGCTTCAACTTCCGCCCGGGGCACGCCGCCGGCGAGGTGGGCGCGCACGTCCTGCGGCTCCGACGGTGATGCGTTGTCGGCGTAACGGCGGATGTTGAGGTTGTAGTCGTTGCCCTTGAGCGTCGCGGTGTCGACCAGGGCGGCGAAGCCGGGCACGGCGGCGAAGTGGTCGAAGGTGTTGACGATCTTCTCGATGTGCTCGGGCAGCAGGTAGTTCTGCGCGCGGCCCTCGAAGTATTCGCGGTCGGCGTTGATGAACAGCACCTTCCCGCGGCGCTCGGCCGGCTTGCCGCTCTCGTTGCCGCGGCACTGGCGCAGCACCAGCACGCAGGCGGGGATGCCGGTGCCGTAGAACAGGTTGGCGGGCAGGCCGATAACCGCTTCAAGCAGGTCGGCCTCAATCAGGCCGGCGCGGATGGCGCACTCGTCGCCGCCGCGGAACAGCACGCCATGCGGCATCACGGTGGCGACCATGCCGCCTTCGCGCGTCACCGCGACCATGTGCTGCAGGAACATCAGGTCGGCCTTCTTCGCACCCAGCGGCACCTGGCCGTAGCGGAAGCGCTCGGGGTGGCGCGGCTGCCACACCGGCTGGCCATCCTTGCCCTTGTCGGCGGTGCCCCAGTTGATCGAAAACGGCGGATTGCTGAGCACGCGATCGAAGCGCAACAGTTCGCCGTTCTCGACGTGGGCGGGCTCGCCCAGGGTGTCGTCGTTGCGCAGGTCGGCGTTGGGTATGCCGTGCAGCAGCATGTTCATCTTGGCGATGGACCAGACGGTGCCGTTTTCCTCCTGCCCGTACAGCGCCAGGCGCCGGCCTTCGCCGCCGTGCTCGTCGACGTATTCCTTGCTGAGGATCAACATGCCGCCTGACCCAACGCAGGGGTCGTAGATGCTCATGTCCTGCGTGGGCTTGAGCAGGCGCACCATCATGCGCACCACCGAGCGCGGGGTGTAGAACTCGCCGCCCTTCTTGCCAGCGGAGTCGGCGAACTCGCTGATGAGGTATTCGTAGGCGGCGCCGAGCAGGTCGGGGAACTCGAAGTCCTCGTTGCGCAGGCGGTAGCTGCTGAAGTGGGTGATCAGCTGGCGCAGCTTGATGTCGGGGATCTTGCTGGCACCCACCTTGCGGGTGAAGTCGATGTGCTCCAGCACGTCGTGCAGGCTGGCGTTGTTGTTCTCCAGCCCGCCCAGCGCCTTGTTGAGGAAGTCGCCGACGTTCTCGTGCGCCTCGTTCACCAGGTACGACCAGCGCGAGGTGGGCGGCACGTAGAAGGATTGCCCGTACCAGCGCTTCACCTCCGCCAGCTCCACCGCCTCGGCCTGGCTGCTGCCCTGCGCCCGCTGCTGTGCGATGACCTCCTCGCGGCGCTGGTCGAACACGTCCGAGCAGCGCTTCAGAAACAGCATGCCGAAGATGTATTCCTTGAACTCGGAGGCGTCCATCTTGCCGCGCAGGATGTCGGCGGCCTTGAACAGGTGGCGTTCGAGCTGGGGGAGGGTGAGGGGCATGCGATGCGAATTCCGTGCGGTGGGTTGCGGCGGTCGATGCAACACCATCAGCGCAAGCCACGCCCCTGGACAGTCATCGACCCCTCCGCCGGCTCCGGCGGGCTCCTGATGATAGGAGGCCGCAACGGTCAGGGCTACATGACATTGAGATTGTGCACCGCCCGCGCTAACTTCAATGCGCGCCCCGCAGAGCGGATTGAAGTCGGGTCGACGCCACCGGCGTCGACTGTCGCGTCAACCCATTGAGCTGCGGGGCGTTCCTCGCTGAAATCCACCGTCCAGGCAGCTTAGGGCAGATTGCCACCGGGTTCTCTTCTCTCGCAGCCACTGCTGCTTCAAGTTCCCAGTCTTCCCAGCATCTGCTGAAACTCCTCGATCACCTGTTGCCTGGAAGTTGCTTCGGCTTTCGGTGCCGCCAGTGCTCGCATGATCTCGCCCTGACGTTCGATGGATACCGACCCATAGCTGGTAAACGTGGTCAGCACGTCGTCATGCCCCAAACTTTGGCTCCACACCTTGTACTGCTCGGGGGATTTGCACACTTGCTGCCCGAAGCGAGCCAGCGTCTTGCGCAGGCTGTGCGGGTTGAAGTACGGCAGACCTGCACGGGTGAAGGCTTCGCGGAAAATCCTTCGGATCGGCCCCGCGCTTTGCCAGCCGATGCGAGACAGACCCATCGCCTTGAATTGCTGGCAGACATCCGGCCGACATTCCGTTGCTGGAAACAGCGGATCGTCTAAGCCCAGGAGTTTCTCCGCCCGCAGCCAGGTGATCCAATCCACCACGATGGCCTTGATCTCCTCGCCTACCGGGAAAAAGTGCGTGGTGAAGGTTTTGCTGTTCTTGGTTTTTACCACACGCGCATCCTGGAACACGCTTTGCTCGATCAGGTCGACGTGCCGCAGTCACATCGAGGCAATGGCGCTGTCGCGGGCTCCCGTGAGCAGGGTGAACGCGATCAGCGCGCGATCGCGGCGCTCCACGTCCGTAGTGATGGGCATGATGCTGATGACGTGTTTGACCTGTTCCAGCGTGGGCGAGTGTGACTCCCGGTGCGCCGTGGCCACCCGAGTGTCCTTGTTCGACAAGCCAAAATAGTCGGCGTCGCTGAACTTCAGACGCGACTTGTAGCCGGGCTGCCCGGCCAGCCAGTGAAAGAACCGTTTCAGATGCGCCAGCGTGGCGTAGGTGGTGGCATTGCTCAGAGGTTTGCCGGTTTCCTGGTTGCGCTGCTCCACCAGATGCCGCTTGAAGGCAATGGCCTGCTCGTAGTGATAGGCCTTGAAGTCCTTGCGTTTGGTGTCTTCTTCGAAGCGATCCAGTGCCTTGGCGACGGCATCCACCGTGGCCTCACTGTAGCCATAGGCATCCTTGAGATAGGTGAAGTATTGGCGCTTGATGCGTTCGTTGTTCGGATTGTGTTTTGACATGGGTGGATGCTCCTGTTCACAAGTCACTATTCACGAAGGGATGGTTGCTCTCGCCTATGCGTGAATGTGCTTGCGGCACCATGACGTCTAGCTCGCCCCGAATCGACGCCAACTTGGTCAGACTGACCCGCCGATACATCATCGAACCGCAATCGGGACAGATCCCCGTCAGCGACCCGCCCGCGCTCGATAAAGGGATGTAGTCGGCCATCTGGCCGGCGGGCACCTTGGGGCTTCGGCAGCGTACGCAGTAGATGCGCCCAGGGCCGCAGGGGCATTTGTTTCTGGTGCGCTTGGCTTGCAGGAAAACCCGCAACTGGTGGCCAAGCACAAGCACCGGCCGCCGATCATCGCAAACCGGGAGCCCCTGCTTGATCCACTGCCGGACGGTATTGCGGTGGACGCCGCATAACCGGGCCGCCTCTTCCACGTTGTAGCTGCGATGGATCTTGGCCCACTGGGGATTGGGCAAGCGCGCGCCCATAGTCAGCGGCGCGTTTGGGTGGAGGGCTTGGCCGCGCGACTTGCCGCGACGCGACCGGCGATCCAGACATCGACCTCGGAACAAAGCCACCCCACCGTATTGGTCGACAGGCGCACCTGCGCCGGGAAGTCGTTCGCGGCGATCAGGCGATACAAGGCTGTCCGGCTTAACCCTGTCGCCTCTTGCACCTCCCTACGACGGAGCAGGCGGTCGTGGCCGTGTGCCGGTTGCATTGTCGCTTGCCGGCGTTTCTCGCGAGCTGGCGCTGTTGTGGCCGGCAGTGTGTCGAAGGGCGGGAGGGTGAGCTGGGCGGGGAGAATCGGTTTCATGTGAGCCGTCCTGTGCTTCGCCGGAATCGGCGGGGACGGCTCCTCATTCTGTGAACACAGGATCGACGCACCAAAGGGCGCGCCGATTTGTGTTCACTTGCCTTTGAAGTTTTCTACCAGTTTGCGTTTGCGTTCGACCTCGGCGCGTGCTTGTTCGGCCCGTACCCGCCTCAGTTCATCCCGCAGTCGCTCAACCAACGTCTGACATCCCTTGAGATCACCCGGCGTCACTTCTTCCACCGGCTTATCAGCCATAGCGAAGCCACTGTGGAGGCTCGAAAGAATCTCTCGCAGCCTGCAAGGTAGATCCTTGAACACGCCGGGAAAATTGATGTTCGCCCAGTACGCTATTTCGTCGACCGTGTAGCGACCATCCGCCAAGCGAGCAAGTCCACCCTGGTGCGCAGCACGACCCGTTTCAGCGGCCCGATCCATTTTTGTGCCGATCCGGTTTCGCACCGACCTGTCATCGTCACGCGCATCCTTCACGCGCGATGCGATCAATGCCACGGCTTCACCACGCGTGAGCAAGGCGTCTGGCCCTTCCCGCAGGACGCGCGCAAGCACGACACCGGCATCAATCTTCGCGCCGCGATGGCGCTCTCTGCTCGCAACACACTTTGTCGGTCGCATAGTAAAGCCACCTTCTGGCACACCATGGCACGGTGCGGGCAGCGTAACGCGTGCTGTCGCAGGCAGCCAATCTACTCGGCCAAGCGTTTGACTGCCTCAAGCTCACTCGACTCTTTTGACTGCTTGTCCTCGGCCGCGGTACCCGGCCAGCCCGCTGGCCGCCCCAGGTGCTTCAGTTCCGGGTCGATCGCCAGCTGCTGCCTCGCCCATTCACCTGACTTGCGGAATTTCTCCCGCAGCTCCGCGATTTCGGCATCGGTCAGGCGATAAACCTCCCGTGTTGCGGGTGTGGCTCGCGAGTGTTTCGGATCAGTT
Organism: Rhodanobacter sp. FW104-R8; assembly: GCF_001617365.1. Taxonomy (GTDB): domain Bacteria; phylum Pseudomonadota; class Gammaproteobacteria; order Xanthomonadales; family Rhodanobacteraceae; genus Rhodanobacter. Next base: position 26,025 of record NZ_LVJR01000124.1, on the reverse strand, counting down.
GGAACAGGCATGAACGTCTCCAAGTGAGCAGCCGCTGATAACATCGGTCGGCGCGAAGCCCGCTTGTGGGGCATGCCGGTTTTGTCCGGGTGCCCACTCAATCCTGCCATGCAGGGCCTTCCTGGCGGGCTTCGCGCACTCTGAGTCAAGCGCGCTCGCGTCTGATCGGAATCACTTGGTTGCCTGCGCGAAGCCCATCCAGATAGTCGGCCCATGCCTGCATGATCTTCCGGCGCTCGGGCAGATGCTGCGCCTTGTTATAGATGCCGGCGACGCCCGGCTCCTTGTGCGACAGCTGACGCTCCAGCGCCTCCGGGTTCCAGCCCAGTTCGCCCAGCAGAGTACGCGCCATGTGGCGGAAGCCGTGGCCGGTCAGGACACCTTTGTAGCCCATGCGGGCTAGTGCCATGTTCACCGCGCCGTCGGACATCGGTCGGCTCGGCGTGCGTGCGCCGGGAAACAGATAGCGACCGTGACCGGTCAGCGGCTGCAGCTCGCGCAGCACCGCCAACGCCTGCCGGGACAGCGGCACGATATGCGGCGGGGTATTCGGGTTTTCCTTCTCCGCCTTGCGCAGCTTCCGGTTTGCGGGTGGCACGGTGTAGCTCGGAAGTTCGCCGTCCAGATCGAAGTGTTCCCACTCGGCCAGGCGGATCTCGCCGGGCCGGCAAAACCATAGCGGCGCGAGCTTGAGCGCGCAGGACACCTCGAACGTACCGCTATAGGCGTCGATGGCGCGCAACAGTTCGCCCACCTGCTTGGGGTCGGTGATGGTCGGGAAATTCTTCCGCTGACGCGCCGGCAAGGTATCGCGCAGGTCGGCTGCGGGGTCGCGGGTCGCTCGCTCGGTGGCCACCGCATAGCGAAATACCCGACTCAACTGGTGCCGGAGGCGATGTGACTGCTCCAGGTGCCCGCGATTGACCACGCGCGTCAACAGGGGCCGGATTTCCGGCACGCCGATGTCGGCGACGGGCAAGCGACCGATCCAAGGGAAAGCATGGTTCTCCAGCCGGTCGCGCTCCTTGTCGTGCTGGCGAGGCGTCCACTCGTGGGCCTTCAGTGCCAGCCACTCCCGCGCCACCGCTTCGAAGGTATTGTCGGCCGCCACTTTGGCGCGCAGTTTGTCCGCTTGCCGTTCGGCGCCCGGATCGCGACCATCCTGCACCAACGCGCGCGCCTCGTCGCGGCGATGGCGCGCCTTGCTCAGGGTTACCTCGGGGTAGACGCCGAGCGCCAGCAGCTTCTCCTTGCCGGCATGGCGGTACTTCAGACGCCAGTAGCGCCCGGCCTCGGTGACATGCAGGAAAAGACCGCCGCCATCGAAGTGCTTGCCCGACGGAGCACTCCTGCATTTCAGATCGGTCAGCTTGCCCGTACCCGTCGCCATGCCTTGTCTCCCAAGCCCTGGACGCGTTCTGGGGGTACTTTTCAGACCCAACCTTGCCGAAACCCCCAAGTACCCCCAAGACTACCCCTACCCCCGCAGGGCTTCAATGGGCCGCGCCGGGACGCTCAGGGCATTAAAAAACCCGCTGTTATGCGGGTTTCATGAGATTCTTGGGTTTTACCGGGATGCCTTGAAACAGGCCATTGGTGGCTATGGGTGGACTCGAACCACCGACCCCAGCATTATGAGTGCTGTGCTCTAACCGGCTGAGCTACATAGCCACGGGGGAACCCGCCATGCCGGATCGGAACGATGCGGGCGGGGCGCGGCAGTGTAGTCGTGTCGCCCGCCGGGTTCAAGTCTGTCGCTTGCCGCTGCTTCGCGCGCCGTGGTTGAATCGGCCGCAGGGGCTAGGTGTGGCCGTGCCGGCAAACCACGCCGCACGCCCCAGGAGGCGACATGATCGATGTTGATGGCTACCGTCCGAACGTGGGCATCGTGCTGCTGAATGCGGACGGCCGGCTGTTCTGGGCGCGCCGGGTCAGTCGCGATGGCTGGCAGTTCCCGCAGGGCGGCATGCATACGGACGAGACTCCGCTGGAGGCGATGTACCGCGAACTGCAGGAGGAGACCGGGCTGGCCGCGCACCACGTGGAGGTGCTCGGCGCCACCCACGGCTGGCTGCGCTACCGCCTGCCCGGCCGCTATGTGCGCCACCACCAGCGCCCCATCTGCATCGGCCAGAAACAGGTCTGGTTCCTGCTCCGGCTGGTCGGCGACGAGGGCGAGCTGAAGCTCGATGCCTGCGAGAAGCCGGAGTTCGACCTGTGGCGCTGGGTCGATTTCTGGTACCCGGCCGCGCACGTGGTCAACTTCAAGCGCCAGGTCTACGAACGGGCCTTGCGGCATTTCGCCCCGCTGGTAGAGGAACTGTTCGGCATCCAGCTCGGCAAGCTACCCCCGCGCGACGACGCCGATTCCCCGCCCACCGGGCCGCGCGACGGTCGCGCCGCCGCCTGAACGGATGGCCGCAGGTGATCGGCTGATTGTTGACAATCATTCGCATTCGCGTTCCAATGCGCGCCATGTACATCTGCATGTGCAACGCCGTCACCGATCACGACATCCGCCGCGAAGCGGCCAATGGCGTGCATGCCTTTGCCGAACTGCAGGCCCGCACCGGCTGCTCGGACTGCTGCGGCTGCTGCGAGCAGGAAGCGCGCGCCACGTTCGACAAGGCCTTGTCGCAAGTCACCTGCCGGCTGCCGCTCGCCACAGCCTGAGTTTCCCCTTCTTCTGTTCGCGTCGTGCGGGGGTTTCATCCCGCACCAGGCAACCTGTTGTCGTTCTCATTGCCGCCGTCGGAGCGTGGAGTTTGTATAGTCCACGTTGTCTTCGAACGGAGTGGAAGCCATGAAGGGTGATGCCAAGGCCATCGAGTTCCTCAACAAGGTGCTCTACAACGAGCTGACCGCGATCAACCAGTACTTCCTGCACTGCCGCATGTTCAAGGACTGGGGCTACAGCGAGCTGGCGGAGCACGAGTACAAGGAGTCGATCGAGGAGATGAAGCACGCCGATCATCTGATCGAGCGCATCCTGTTTCTCGACGGACTGCCGAACCTGCAGCGCCTGGGCAAGCTGCGCATCGGCGAGAACGCGCTGGAATGCCTGCAGGGCGACCTGGACCTGGAACTGGCCGCCGTGAAGGACCTGCGCGAGGCGATCGCGTACAGCGAAGGCATTGCCGACTACGTCAGCCGCGACCTGTTCAAGGGCATCCTGCACGACGAGGAAGAGCACATCGACTGGCTGGAAACCCAGTTCAGCCTGGTCAAGGACATCGGCGCGGAGCGCTACCTGCAGAGCAAGATGCAGAGCTGAACCGCGCGGGCCGTCGCCCCCGCCGGCAGGCGGTGCCCCCGAAGCGTGCACCCGTTCCTTGACGCTTTCGTCACGCCGGGGCTATACCTCTGGCTTTCCCCGGAACGCGCCGCATGGCCTCACGACCACCACCGCGCTTCGTCGTGCGCCGGCACGACGACACCGGCCATCGTCGGCGCTGGCTGTGGCTGGGTTTGGCCTGGCTGGGCAGCCTGCTGGCGATCGGCCTGGTTGTCGGCGCATTGGCGCGGCGGGCGAACACCCCGGCCGCCGTGGACAACCGCCAGCAGCGTGCCCTGCTCGGCCAGATCGACGATCTGAAGCAGCAGCTCGCCAACCTGCAGCGCGCCGCCCAGGTCAACGAGGTCGCCACCCGTTCGCTGCGCGGCACCCTGGCCCAACGCGAGGAAGAACTGAACGGCCTGCGCGCCGACCTGGGCTTCTACGCGCGGCTGGTCGGCGGCGACGCCCAGCGCCAGGGCCTGAAGCTGCAGGAGGTGAAGCTGCAGCCGATCGCCGGCTCGCGCGGCTGGAACCTCGGCCTCAGCCTGACCCAGAACGCCAAACGCGGCGAGGAAGTCTCCGGCCACGTCCTGGTCAGCGTGGAAGGCCTGCGCGGCGACAAGGTGGCGAGGCTGGACTGGCCCGCGCTGGGCGACACCGCGCAGAAGGACGGCCTGCCGTTCCGTTTCACCTATTTCCAGCAACTGCACGGCACCATCGTGCTGCCGGCCGACTTCCGCCCGACACGATTGCGCATCAGCATCCGGCCGGACGGCGGCGCAGCCCTCGACCACGCCGTCGCCTGGGGCGCCGCACTGAGCGGAAACATCACTACTACCGTAGGGGACCACGATGCTCAACCGTAGACGTAACGATCGCAACGATCGCAATACCAGCAGCCACGAGACCAGCCTGATCGCCCGCGGCACGGTGATCCGCGGCGACCTGCGCTTCAGCGGCGCGCTGCACCTGGACGGCCGCATCGAAGGCAGCGTGCTGGGCGAAGGCGACGATGCCATGTTCACCCTGAGCGAACACGGCCAGGTGCACGGCGAGATCCATGTGCCGCAGGCGGTGATCAACGGCCACGTGACCGGCGATGTCTTCGTCAGCGTGCGTCTGGAACTGGCGCCGCAGGCGCGCATCGACGGCGACCTGCGCTACCACACGATGGAAATGGCCGCCGGCGCGCAGGTCAACGGGCGCATCTCGCGCCAGGTTGGCGAAGCCCAGCGCGAACTGCCGGCGCCGGACGCCGAGCTCGACGAGGCCGTACCCGCCTGACGCGGTATGCTTGGTTATCGTCACGCCCGCCCCCATCCAGATGACCATGGAAACTCTCGTCGCGATCCCCGATTACCGCAGTGGCAGCGCTCCGCTGGTTTTCACCGCCGCCGCCGCGCACAAGGTGCATGAGCTGATTGCCGAGGAAGGCAACCCCGCGCTGAAGCTGCGCGTGTACATTTCCGGCGGCGGTTGCTCGGGCTTCCAGTACGGTTTCACCTTCGACGAGGCCCAGGCCGAGGACGACCTGGCGATCGAGCGCGATGGCGTCACCCTGCTGTGCGACCCGCTGTCGCTGCAATACCTCACCGGCGCGCAGATCGACTACGCCGAGAACCTCAGCGGCGCGCAGTTCGTGATCAGCAATCCGAACGCGAAGACCACCTGCGGCTGCGGTTCATCGTTCTCCGCCTGAGGGCGCCGCCGATGGACCGGGCCACGCTGCCGCCCACGAACATCTTCGCCGGGCTGAGTCTGGTGCTCGACCGCGTGGCCGAGTCGCGCGACGAGTCGGTGTGGATCGTCGAACAGGCCCGTTCGCCGCACGCGCGCTACCTGCTGCTGGACGGTGCCGGCGAGGCGTTCCTGCGACGCGATGGGGACGCGCTGCGCTGGCTCGACGCCCGCGAACGCGAGCACTGGCTCGGCGAGCAGCGCGCCAGCCTGCTCGGCATGGCCTACGAGCGTCCGCACTTCCTGCTGGTGGCGGACGATGCCGCCCGCCTCGACGAACTGGAAACCGCGCTCGACGCGCGCCGCGTGGGCCTGCGTCACGCCGGCCTGCTGCTGGCCGCGGACGAAGCCGGCCTGTTCGCCTATGCCAAGGGCCTGTCGCACTGGCAGCGCGAGACGCGCTTCTGCGCGCATTGCGGCGCGCCGCTGCTGCTGGTTGCCGCCGGCCATCGCGCGCAATGCACCAACCCGGACTGCGCGCGGCTGCACTTTCCGCGCACCGACGCCGCCGTGATCATGCTGGTCGAGCACGACGGCGCCTGCCTGCTCGGCCGCCAGGCCGGCTGGCCGCCCGGGCGCTACTCCACCCTGGCCGGCTTCGTCGAGCCGGGCGAGGCGCTGGAGGACGCGGTGCGCCGCGAGGTGGCCGAGGAGGCCGGGGTGATCGTCGACGCGGTGCGCTACCACTCCTCGCAGCCATGGCCGATGCCGGCCTCGCTGATGGTCGGCTTCATCGCCACCGCGGCGTCGCGGCGGATCGCCAGGCGCGATCACGAGCTGGAAGACGCGCGCTGGTTCACCCCGCAGCAGATCGTCGACGGCATCGCCGCCGGCAGCTTCGTGCCCTCCACCAGACTATCAGTGTCCTACCAGTTGCTGGCGCACTGGCTGCGGCAGCGCGCGGGGCTGGAGCTGGATGCGCTGGTCGCCGACGCCGTACCAGGCTGACTGATCCGCCGGATGTTCGTGCGCACGGCGAACATGGCGGCCCCACGCCGGCGAACGCAGCCCATCGGCGATTGACGCCTTCGCGTGCTGCCGGCGGCGATCCGTCGCTTACAATGGCAGCCACCGTCCGCGAGCCCGTCCCGCCATGGCTATCCGTCTGCTAGTTGCCCTCGTCGCCCTCGGCCTGCTGCACGTCATGCCGCACCTGGCACGCTGGCGCGGTGACGGCTTGTTCCGCCGCTGGGTGGCGCAATGGGCGGACACCAGCGGCGGCGGTCGCGTGGCGCTGGTCCTGCTGCTGCCGCTGGTCCTGTGCGTGCTGCTGGAGTGGCTGCTCGGGCACTCGCCGCTGGGCGCATTGCTGCCGCTGCTGTTCGCACTGGTGGTGCTGTTGTACTGCTTCGGTCCGCGCGAATTCGAGGCCGACCTGGAAGCGATCCTGGACGCACCGGACGACGCCAGCCGCGAGGCCGCGGCGCAGGCGCTGGCCGACGACGGCCAGCCGATCCCCTGGAACGCACCGGCATTGGGTGAGGCGATCGCCTATGCCGCGTTGCGCCGGCGCTTCGCCGTGCTGCTGTGGTTCTTCCTGCTCGGCCCGGCTGGCGCGCTGCTGTACCGGCTGGCGCAGACGCTGGGCCGCGACGACGCACTGCGACTCGACCCGGACACCCGCCGTGCCGCCGGCTACGTGGCCAACGCGCTGGACTGGCTGCCGGCGCAGCTGCTGACCTTCACCCTGGCCGTGGTCGGCCACTGGGAGGCGGTGATCGGCGCCTGGCGACGCTGGCACAGCCAGGCTGCACCGACCAGCTGGTACGCGGCCGGCCCGGGTTTCCTGGGCGCCGCGGCGCAGGCCGACGTGCTGATCGACATCGAGGCCGGCGACGGCTACGCCGAGGAACACAGCGACCCGCTGGCCGAACTGCGGCGCCTGCGCGGCGCCCTGCTGCGCGCCCTGCTGGCCTGGCTCAGCGTGGTGGCACTGGTGGTGATTGGCGGCTGGATCGGCTGAGCCCGCTCAGGCCAGGTCGCCGCGCAGCTCGCGCACCCGCGCTTCCAGCGCCGCCGCGCTGACCTGCGCGGGCGCCTGCGGCGCAGCTACCACCATCTCCACCCGCGCACGGAACCGTCGCGGCAGGCGTGCACGATGCAACATCGAGTCGCGCCGGCTCCACACGCTGCCCCACAGGCCACGCAGCGCCATCGGCACCACCGGCACCGGCCGCCGCGCCAGGATCTCCTCCACGCCGGGCCGGAACGGCGCGATCTCGCCGTCGGCACTGAGCCCGCCTTCGGGGAATACGCACACCACCTCGCCCGCGGCCAGTGCCGCGTCGATTGCGTCGTAGGCCTGCTCCAGCACTGCGGGATCTTCCTTGTGCCCGGCGATCGGGATCGCCCTGGCGGTGCGGAACACGAAGCTCAGCAGCGGGATACGGAAGATCCGGTAATACATCACGAAGCGCACCGGCCGGCGCAGGTTCGCCATCAGCAGCAGCGGGTCCATGAAGCTGACGTGGTTGCACACCAGCAGCACCGGACCCTCTTCCGGAATGTGCTGGGCGCCGTCGGCGCGCACCCGGTACAGCGTGTTCACCAGCACCCAGGTGACGAAGCGCATCAGGAACTCGGGCACCAGGGTGAAGATGTACCAGGCCACCAGCACGTTGAGCAGTGCTGCGGCGAGGAAGATCTGCGGCGCATCCAGCCCCAGCGCGCCCAGGCCCAGGCCGAAGCCGGCGGCCAGCACGATCAGCAGCGCGTTGAGGATGTTGTTGCCGGCGATGATCCGCGACAGTTGCTCGCGCGGCGCGCGCGCCTGCACGAACGCGAACAGCGGCACCACGTAGAAGCCGGCGAACATGCCGATCAGGGTGAGGTCGAGCACCACGCGCCAGCTGCCCGCGCCGTGCAGGAAGGCCAGCCAGTCCAGCCCGCGCACTGTCGCCATGCCGTGCCGCGCGAAGTACAGGTCCACCCCGAACGCGGTCAGCCCGAACGCCCCCAGCGGCACCAGGCCGATCTCCACCCGCCGCCCTGACATCCGCTCGCACAGCAGCGCGCCGATGCCGGTGCCGATCGAGAACAGGGTCAGCACCAGCGTGTTCACCGAGCCGTCGCCACCCAGCGTCTCGCGCGTGTAGATCGGCAGCTGCGCGATCAGCACGGTGCCGAAGAACCAGAACCACGAGATGCCCAGCACCGCGTTGAACACCGCACGATCGGCGCGGGTGATCGCCAGCACCCGCGCAGTCTCGCTGAACGGGTTCCAGTTGAACTTCAGGTCGGGTGCCGTCGCCGGCGCGAGGGGAATCGCGCGGCAGGCCAGGTAACCAGCCACCGCCACCGCGATGGTGGCGCCGGACGCCAGCAGCGGCCCCACCCCGGCCACCAGCATCAGCGAGTTGCCGGCGATCATGCCTACCAGCATCGCCAGCTGCGTGCCCATCTCCACCAGGCCGTTGCCGCCGACCAGCTCCTCCGGTTTCAGCGCCTGCGGCAGAATCGCGTACTTGATCGGTCCGAACGTGGCCGAGTGCATGCCCATCATGAACAGCACCACCAGCAGTAGCGTGGTGTGGTGCGTGTGGAAGCCGTACGCGGCCAGCGCCATCGCGGCGATCTCAAACAGCTTCACCCAGCGGATGATCCGGCTCTTCTCGTACTTCTCGGCCAGCTGCCCGGCGGTGGCGGAGAACAGGAAGAATGGAATGATGAACAGCGCCGGCGCCAGGTTGGTGTAAAGCGACACCGTGCGGTCGCCCAGCCCCATCTGGAACGCCACCAGCATCACCAGCGCATTGCGGAACGCGTTGTCATTGAACGCCCCCAGCGCCTGGGTCCAGAAGAACGGCGCGAAACGCCGCTTGCCCAGCAATGCGAATTGGCTCATGCGATGGCCTTGTGCAAGTGGTCTCCGCCGCGGCCCCCTTGGCCACGGCGCCACTTCGATTATTGCCGCAGGCGATGAGTCGCGATAGCACGAATCATCGACACACATGAAAAAACCGCCGACGTTGCCGCCAGCGGTTGGGTTCAAGAGCGGACTGCCGGACCGTTACCGGCCCGGCAGTTTGTTGCTTACAGCGAGAAGTCGTACCGTGCGGTGAAGCGCACCGAACGCGGTGCGTCGTAGCTGATGACACGGAAGCGGCTGTCTGCCACAGCACGAATGCCACCAAGCTCGCCGCGTTCTTCGACGTTCTGTGCCACCTGACGGTTGAGCACGTTGAACACATCAAGCTTCAGCTTCAGGTTGCCATTCGCCCAACGCGGGATGTAGGCAACATTCAGGCTCAACTGAACATCGGTCGGAAGGCGCCCCAGACTCCCGCGTGGCACCGGCTTGCCGCCACAGTAGTGATAATAACGGCCATAGTCGAGGTTATCCGCCCAGAACGTGCTGTATTCCGCCGCGTCCTGCGGAAGATAACCCAGGCAGCTCTTCGGACGCCCGGTCTGCGCAACCAGGGTGCCACCCACTTGCCATTCGGGGGTAAGCTGGTAGTAACCGTAGGCCTTCAGCACATGCCGGCGATCGTTGGGCAAGTTGCCACCGCCGTAAGCCATCAGCTCCTTGTGATCGAACAGCACGGTCTGCGACACATCGCCTTGGCCGATGTCGGAATCCAACTGGCCTTCATCATTGCCATAGCTATGCGAAAGGGTGTAGTCCAAGCGACCGAACCAGTTGTCGGCAAACGGATGCTCCAGGAACAGGTCCAGGCCGATGTACTTGCGCTTCATGTACATGCCCATGTCTTCCTTGCTGTAGGGCACGGCAACCAATTCGGGTGAACCGGCCGCATCCGGCAGGTCGAGCAGCATCACGTTGTTGGCGCCCGGGTTGAACAGACGGCAGTCCGGCGAGTAGCTGTAAGCGGGATCGACGGCGATGTTGTGCTCCGCCATGTACTTCAGCATCGGGCGGTTGTCGCACTGGTCGTCGATGGCCGACTTCAGGTCGCGGTACTGCAGACGTGCACCCCAGCTCCATTTCGGACCAATGGCTTGCTGCATGCCCAGGATGTACTCGTCCTGGTAGTGCGACTTCAGGTTCTTGGCAGCCACGGTGCGCGGATCGGGAGCCTGGCCATACTCGTTGTTGGACGAATACGGGCCACGGCCGAGCGCCGTCAGACCGGTCGGGACGCCCGTGGTCGGGTCGATACCGGTGAAGCTGAAGAACTCAGTGGTGTAAGTCGAACCAGATGCACCACGTACCGCAACGTTCAGCGGCATCGCCAGGAAGTAACGGCCGGCATTGCCGTAGATCTTCAGGCTCGAGTCACCGTTGACATCCCAGCTGAAACCGACACGGGGAGCCCACTGGTTCTTCTGACTGACATACTTGATGCCATCGGAGTTGTAATTGTCAAAGCCGTCGTTGCGCAAGCCGAGCGATACCAGCCAGCGGTCGGTCACTTGCCAGCGATCCTCGACGTAGTACGCCTTCTGCTCGACCTTGAACGTACCGCCATTCTCGAAGATGTACTTGTAGACGTAATCGCTGTTGGGCGCAGTGGTGAGGCCGCCGCTGGAAGGAATGTCACCCAGGGCACCGGTACGCGCATAGAACCAGGCATAACGCGGACCCGACATCACCGTGCCAGCTTCAGATTCCGAATTCGACACGTCATAGCCGAAGCTGATGTCGTGATCACCCAGCTTCCAGTCCAAGTCGATGCGGTAGCCATCCGTCTTGTCATAGGCCTTCGGATCGGCCAAGGTGGTATAGGGCTGCAAGCCCGTGACCTTGTTGGTGATCGGACGGGTGTCGTTGATGTTCACCTTGGATGGATCGTAACCGTATGGCGCCGAGAAGTGCTGCGTGGTCTGCTTGCCGTACAGGGCACTCAGGGTCAGGCTGTCGGTGAGGTAGCCGGTGTATTTGCCGATGTATGTTTCGCCACCATCCTTGTAGCGATACCCGCCATTCTTGGTACCGCCATGAGTGCCGTCGGCAAAGCTGTATGCATAGCGGCTGCGGGTGGTGCCTGTCTTGTCGGACAGCGCGGTGACTTCGATCAGGTTGCTGTCGTTGATATTCCAGTCGACCTTGGTCAGCCAGCGCGGCTTCTTGATCTCATCGGTAATGTAAGCAGTCCGCGCGGCGTTACCGACCGCCTGGTTGTAGGCGTAGTTGTCCTTGTCCCACTCGCCGGAGGCATAGATGAACAGGCGGTCCTCGATCAGCGGGCCGCTGGCGTAAACGCCGTATGTAAAGGGATTGGAAACGAAGTTGCTGCGGTTGTAGTACTTTTTGCCGGCGTTCTGTGCACCCGTGTCCGCCTGGTAGTAGATGTTCTTGCGGGTCGAACGCAGGCTCTCCGGCGTCCATGTCGTCAGGGCGCCGAACTTCCACTGATTGCTGCCGGATTTGGTGGAAACGTTGATTACGCCACCGGTGGATCGTCCGTAGCGCGCGCTGTACCCGCCGGTAATCACCTGCATTGCATCGATGGCATCAAATGGCAGCGTGGTGGAACCGATGTTGGTCAGTGCATTGGTGACCGGATAGCCATTGATGAAGTAGGCGTTCTCGGAAGCCGCCGAGCCACCGAACGACACCGAATTGCCGTAACGCGAGTCGGCCGGGATGACACTGGGCGCAAGCACCGCGGCCTGAGTGATATCACGTGCCACCGGGACGTTGTCCATGATCGTCGCCGTAAGATCCGTGCTGGTATCGACGCGACTGACGTCGATCGACGGCAAGGCCGACGCTGTCACGGTCACCGCGCCCAGATCCTGCGCATTGGCAGCAACGAAATTGACTGCCGTGCCGCCGATGCTCACCCTGACGTTGTCTCGGGTGCCTACCGTCTCTCCATCCTTCATTGCCTTGACGGTGTAGTTGCCGATCGGCAGCTCGTTGGCGCGATAACGGCCCTTCGAGTCTGTGGCGATGATACGGGTCAAGCCGGTATCGGAACTGATGATGGTGATCTGGCTGCCGGCAGCAGCCTCACCGAAAATCGAACCTGCAGAGCGCGATTGCGCAAAGGCCGCCCCCCCTACAAGGCTCAACGCCATGCCGACTGCCAGAGCCGAACGACGCAATTGGATATTGCGACTCGTGTTACGAAATTTCATTTGAATGATCTCCCCATAACTTTCCCAAGAACGGACTGCCAAAAGGCGGTGACGCTAGCGAAAGGCCGGCTGCCGATGGATTACTGCGATGCGGTATCGCAAAAACTTGCCAGCCTGACTTTCCAAAGGAGATGGCTCGAAAGTTTCCAAGACATCCCCCGAAGCCTCACTGCGACTCGCATCGAAGCATCAAATACAGACGTGACGATGCCGCCAAGCTAAGGACGCTACCTTCGCTCACGGCAGATTGTCAACAAGTTATTACGCCTACAACTTGCTTTTATGTAATTTCTTGCGAGCCGGGGTCGCATGTGCCCTTGCTGAAAGAAACAGCCATTGCCAGGGAATCGGTACGGGCCCGCCTCCGTCACATGTCGTCCGGCCCGGGCACGCATCGGGGGATCTGCATTGGCGCCCTCCGCGCCTGCGCCCGGACAGCGGGCCGAAGCCCATCAGTGCGACCTCGTGACATCGGGCCGAACAGCGGTGCATCGGATGTTACGTATCCATCTGGACAAGCCAGCACAGAACGCCCATGCCAAGCGGCCCAATGACACCTTCCGCACCGTGCTCTGAACCGCCGCGTCCTTATCGTCTCCACGGCGTATGCCGCATGACGGAGACTTGGTAGCACCGCGGCAATTGCGAGCATTCTTTCCGCCCGACGGATGGACTCCTGCCATCCGGCGCACCATGACATCCCCAGCCTTCACGACACTCCGAGCAAGCCGGAAAAACGCGGAAGCTTCGAGAGAACACCCATGGCCACTTGCTTCCAGCTGATGAGCCCGTCCAACTCCACAAAAAAGGCCGGGATCCTTCGAGGATCCCGGCCCGTTTCAGCAGAAGGTCAGCTGACGCTTAGAACTTCTGGGTATAACGCACGAAGAAGTAGCGATCGATATCCAGCGCCGGGTCGTAGTACGCGGCGTTGCTGTTGCTCACCGAGTAGGTGATCGGGCGCTTCTTGCCGAACACGTTGTTCACGCCGGCCTGGATGCTGCCATTCCACGGCGTGTTGTAACGAGCCGAGACGTCGTGGAACACGATGGCGCCCTTGCGGTTGGCACCGGTGCCCCAGTTCTTGCCCTCGTAGTTCGGCTGGTTGCACTCTCCGTCGAACACGCACTCGTCACGGAACGCGCCGTAGTAGCGCAGGCTCCAACTTGCGCCGAAGTCGCCCATCGACCAGTCGACGCCCGCATTGGCGCGCCAGCGTGGCAGGCTCCACTGACCGGCATAGCCGACAACGTCGGCGTCCGCCGTGCTCTGGGTGTCGTACGCCGACAGGTAGTTCGCGTCGAGGTTGACCGTGAACTTGCCGTAGCCAAAGTCCGGCAGGCGGTAATGCGCGCCGAAGTCCCAGCCCTCGGTCGACAGCATGCCCTGGTTGATGTTGCCGCGGTTCAGACCAACCACTTGGCCGGTGCCCGGGTCACGACCGAACTGGCCGCAATAGGTCGCCGAATTGGCCAGGTAGCACTGGTTCAGCACGTAGTTGGCGCTGATGCTGGTGATCACGTTGGTGATCTTGATCTTGTACCAGTCGGCGCTCACGTCCAGGCCCGGCACCCACTGCGGGCTGTAGACGAGACCGGCGGTCTTGCTGACGCTCTTTTCCGGGGTCAGGCTGGCGTTGCCCACGCCGGAGTTGTACGCCGAAGTACTCTGCGAATTCGGGCCGGTGATCGGCAGGCCGGTGGTGGCGAGCTGGCGGAAATTCGCCGGCAAACCCTGGGCCTGGCACTTCGCCGCCACGCCGGCGTTTGACTTGGCTGTACCGAACACGGTGTCGCACGGGTCGGTGTAGAAGTCGAACGTCTGCGAACCACCACCGGACACGTCGTCCAGCGTCGGCGCGCGGAAGCCTTCCGCATACGTGCCACGCATCATCAAGTCGTCGATCGGCTTCCACTGGAAGCTGTACTTGTTGTTGGTAGTGCTGCCGAAATTGCTGTAATGCGAGTAGCGGCTGGCGACGTCCACCGACAGCAGCTTCGCGCCCGGCAGATCCCGCAGCAGCGGAACGTTGAACTCGACATACGCTTCATTGGTGGTGTACTTGCCGTACGTCGCGCCCGCGGCCAGATCGGTGGTCTTGCCCGAGCTGGCGAGCTGGTCCGGAAGGTCGTAGCCGCTGACCTTGCGGTGCTCGTAACCGGCTGCAAACGCCACCTCACCGGCCGGCAGGTCGAACAGACCGCCGGTGATGTTGGCGGTGTATTCCTTGGAGACACTCTGCAGCGTGCTCTGGCTCAGGCTGTTGATGTAGGCCAGCGCCTGCGGGGTGGAGGCCGAGGGGCCGCCCAGGATGTCGAACGGCACGCACTGGGTGAACGCGATCGGGTTGGCGGCCGTGCCGCACTGCACATGACCATCGCCGTTCAGGAACGAGGGGCCCAGCGCCTGCTTCAGGTTGGTCAGGTTGAGGTTGCCCGAGCCGTACTCGACCACGTCGTACTTGTTGTAGTTGGTGCCGACGTCCCAGTTCCACACCCGGCTGCCCACCTCGAAGGAGCCTTCGAAACCGGCGTCGAAGTGGTACGACTTGACGTTGTTCTTGGTGACGCGGGGAAGCTCGATGGTACGGCGATAGAAGAACAGATCCGTGCCCGGCTCCGGGTTGTAGTAGCTGCCGCCGTTGATGTAGACCGGGTTGGTCGCCTGGGTCAGGCTGTTCAGCGGGTAACCGGCAATCTGGCGCTGGTTCTGGCGCTCGGCGTACATGCCGGTGGCGCGGAACGTCACGTATTCGTTGATGTCATAACGGCCGTTGGTGAAGATCGACTTCAACTCGTTGGAACCAGCCAGATTCATCTGCTGGGCTGGGTTGAAGAAATCATTGGGAGCGTTGGTGCCGGAGGTGTGGTAGTTGGCCGGGTTGCGCGAATCCGCGCCGACGCCCACGCCATCGTAGGAACCGGTGTGGTTGATGACCCGGTTCGGACCCGTGGCCCCGCCCGTGGGCGAAACATGGCGGTAGCGGCCCCACGGTCCCGTGCCGCTCAGGCCAGCGATGGCATGGTTCGGACCGTACGTGTAGCTGGTGTCCTTGCGCTTGCTGGCCCAGATCGGGCCTTCCTTGGTGTAGTTGGCGCCGAACACCAGCGAGCTCTTCTCGTTGCTGGTGCCCATCGTGAACGAGTAGGCGTCCTTGGTGCCGTCACCCGCCTGGTTCTGGCCGTAGTAGGCCGAGGCCTCGGCGCCGGTGTAATGATCCTTCAGGATGATGTTGATGACGCCCGCGACGGCGTCGGAACCGTAGATCGACGACGCGCCATCCTTCAGGATGTCGATGCGCTCGATCAGTGCGGCGGGAATCGTGGACATGTCGGTGAAGCCGGCCAGGCTGGACGCCCAGCGCTTGCCGTTGACCAGCACCAGGGTGCGCTGCTCGCCCAGGTTGCGCACGTTGACGTACTGGCCGCCCTGCTCCGGGTTGGAGGTCAGCACGCTGGCCTTGCTGAAGGTCTGCGCGCCGGCGACGGTAAGGTTCGCCAGGATGTCACCCACGCTGACCAGGCCGGTCTTCTGGATGTCGGCCTGGGTCACGGTGAACACCGGCTGAGCGGTTTCCACATCCACGCTGTGGATGCGTGAACCAGTCACCGTGACAGTCGATAATTCCTTGGCTTGGCCCTGATCGGGTGCCTGGGTGCTCTGAGCATTCTGTGCGAGCGCGCCGGTGCCGATCATGCCGAGGCTCAGCCCCAGACCGACAGCCAAAGCCGTTCGACGGAGATGATGTGCCGCCAACTTATTGTGTGAATTCATTGTTTGGTAACTCCCAAGGTTCCGCCCGAACGGTCCGGGCACATGAAACTTTTTTTGTATGCGTGCCATCCGCAGGAACACCTCCGGCCGCTTTGGCCGGTTGTGCCGATGCAC
This sequence comes from Rhodanobacter sp. FW104-R8, assembly GCF_001617365.1. Lineage (GTDB taxonomy): Bacteria > Pseudomonadota > Gammaproteobacteria > Xanthomonadales > Rhodanobacteraceae > Rhodanobacter. Next base: position 10,076 of record NZ_LVJR01000124.1, on the reverse strand, counting down.
ATGATCCAACGCGAGTTTTTGCGTATCTGGATACGCAAGAATTTACGAAGTTAGTTCAAGAGCTTGCAGAGGTCAACACTTTCGTAACTTTTCCTTCTTTTCTTGCTCATTGACTTGTTTCGAAAAAACGTGCTATTCGCACAATCGCCCTTCCTTACCAGCCCGGCCGAATCCATGACCACGCAAAATCTCACGAATCAGCCAGCTTCGAATTCTTTTGCAGATCGCATCAAGTTGTTGATCCAGCGGGTTGGCAGTGCCACGGAAATCGCGCGGATGTGCGGTTTTTCCGAAGGCGTGGTGCGCAGCTGGCGCGACGGCAACACCGACCCCTCGCGTGCGCGATGCGTCACGCTGGCGCGCACGCTGGGCATCTCGCTGGTCTGGCTGGTGGCCGGCGAGGGTTCGCTGCAGATGGACTCGACCCTGCCCAACCTGGACGACCAGCACAGCTCGGAAAAGGTCACGTCGCACCGATCACACGGTCGCCAGCACGCGCATGGCCAGGCTCCCCAGGCCACGGTCGACGCGCAGCGGTTGAATACCGCCGTGCGCATATTGCAATCGGAGCTGAGCCTGGCTGATAGCCAGCTCTCGTTGTCCGAAAACGCCGACCTGCTGAGCCAGCTCTACGAGATCCTCGGCCCCGGCGGCTCGCATGTGGATCCGATCGCGATGGTGACGTTCAATCACCAGCTCGCCGAGCGGATCCGCAAGGAACGCAACCGGGCCTGATTCGTCCTTTCGCGCACGACGACGCGGCCGCCTCGACGACAGCCGCGTTGTTTTCCGTGCACCTACTCAGAGCAGAGCGATATCGGCGACGGCGCCGAACCGGGCCTTCAGCTGACCGAGCAGGGCCAGCCGGTTCATGCGTACGGCCGGATCGTCGGCGTTGACCAGCACGCTGTCGAAAAACGCATCCACCGGCGCCTGCAGCTGTGACAGGCGGGCCAGCACCGCGGTGTAATCGCCGGCCTCCAGCGCCGCGGCGGTCTCGTGCCGGGCTGCAGCCAATGCCTCGGCCAAGTCACGTTCCGCATCGGCCTCGAAAAGCGCCGGATCGACGACCCCGTCGATCGGCTGGGCACCCGGTTCCGCGGCCTGCTTGCGCAAGATGTTGGCGACCCGCTTGTTGGCGGCAGCCAAGCTGGCGGCCTCCGGGCGGCGACCGAACTCAACCACGGCGCGCAGGCGCCGGTCGAAATCGGCCAGACTGGACGGCTGCACCGCGAGTACCGCCTCGAACTGCGCATTGTCGAAACCCTGCTCGGCGTAGTAGCCGCGCAGGCGGTCGAGCACGAAGTCGTGCAGCTCGTCGAGCAGGATGGCGCGGCGCGGGCCTGCATCCAGTGCCGGCGGCTTGCCGTCCTTGCCCGGCCTCAGGCCGGCGGCCAGCGCGGCGTCCGGCAGCAGCTCCAGCGCCTCGATCAGGCTGCCGCGCAGATCCAGCTCCAGATTGCCCTCGATCAGGGTACGTGCCAGGCCCAGCGCGGCACGGCGCAACGCGAACGGGTCCTTGTTGCCGCCCGGTTTCATGCCGATGGCAAAGATGCCGGCGAGCGTATCGAGCCGTTCGGCCACGGCCAGCACCTGGCCCAGCTTGTCGGCGGCGATCGCGTCGCGACCGAAGCGCGGCTGGTAGTAGCTGTCCAGCGCCTCAGCCACCGCGGCCAGTTCGCCGTCGTGGCTGGCGTAATAGCGGCCCATCACGCCTTGCAACTCGGGAAATTCTCCGACCATGCGGGTCAGCAGGTCGCACTTGCTCAGGGCGGCGGCACGGGTAGCCATGCCGGCGTCGACACCGACCCGGTTGGCGGTGATCCGCGCCAATTCGGCCACGCGCACGCTCTTGTCCCACAGGCTGCCCAGCGCCTGCTGATAGGTCACGTTCCTGAGCTGCTCCTGGTAGCTGGCCAGCGGCGTCTTCAGGTCCTCGTCCCAGAAGAACTTGGCATCGGCGAAACGCGGCCGGATCACCCGTTCGTAACCCTTGCGGATCTCGGCCGGCTTCTTGCTCTCGAGGTTCGCGATGCCGATGAAGTGCTCGGTGAGGCGGCCGTTCGCGTCGAACACCGGCACGAATTTCTGGTTGGCCACCATGGTGGCGACCAGCGCTTCCGGCGGCACGGCGAGGAATTCGCGCTCGAACGTGCAGGCGATCGCCACCGGCCATTCGGTGAGGTTGGCCAATTCGTCCAGCAGCGCGCCATCCAGCCGCGGCACGCCCCCGGTGGTCGCCGCCAGCGCGGCCACCTGCTCACGAATGCGCTGGCGCCGTTCGCGCGGATCGGCCAGCACGTTGCTGGCGCGCATCGCATCCAGCCAGCCGTCGGCGTCGGCCACGTGCACCGGCTGCGGGTGCATGAAGCGATGGCCGCGCGACTTGCGTCCGCTGGCCAGGCCCAGCACGGTGCCGTCGACGATGTCGGCCCCATGCAGCATCACCAGCCAGTGCGCCGGGCGCACGAAGCTGTAGTCATGATCGGCCCAGCGCATCGGGCGCGGGATCGGCAGGCCCTTCAGCGCCTCGTCGACGATCTCCGGCAGCAGCGCCGCCACCGGCTGACCCGGCTTGACCGTGCGCCAGACGTACCAGCTACCCTTGTCGGTCTCCAGCTTCTGCAGTTGCTCGACGCCGACGCCGCAGGATTGCGCGAAACCGAGCAGCGCCTTCGAGGGCCGACCCTCGGCATCGACGGCGGCGTTCAGTGCCGGGCCCCGGCGCTCGATCGCCTGCTCCGGCTGGGCCACGGCCACGGCGGGCACGAGTACGGCCAGGCGGCGCGGCGAGGCGTAGGCCTGGGCCAGGTCGAGGCCGGCCTCGATGCCGCGCCTGGCCAAACCATCGCAGATGCCACGCAGGAAAGCGGCGGACAACTCGTCCAGCGCCTTCGGCGGCAGTTCCTCGGTACCCAGTTCGATCAACAGCGACTTGGCGGCGCTCATGCGGCCTGCTCCCCGAAAACGTTCTTCAGGCCCGGGAAACCGAGCTTCTCGCGCTGTGCCACGTAGGTCTCGGCCACGCTGCGCGACAGCGTGCGCACGCGCAGGATGTAGCGCTGGCGCTCGGTGACGCTGATCGCGCGGCGTGCGTCCAGCAGGTTGAAGGTGTGGCTGGCCTTCATCACCTGCTCGTACGCCGGCAGCGGCAGGCTGGCCGCAATCAGCTGGTTCGCGGTGGCCTCGCACACGTCGAACCAGCGCAGCAATTCGGCCACGTTGGCGTGCTCGAAGTTGTAGGTGCTCTGCTCCACCTCGTTCTGGTGGAACACATCGCCGTAGGTCACGATTCCGCGTGGACCGTCAGTCCAGATCAGGTCGTAGACGTTGTCCACGTTCTGCAGGTACATCGCCAGCCGTTCCAGGCCATAGGTGATTTCGCCGGTCACTGGGCGGCACTCCAGGCCTCCGGCCTGCTGGAAGTAGGTGAACTGGGTCACCTCCATGCCGTTCAGCCACACCTCCCAGCCCAAGCCCCAGGCGCCGAGCGTGGGCGACTCCCAGTTGTCCTCGACGAAGCGCAGATCATGCACCAGCGGATCGAGGCCCAGCTCCTTCAGCGAGCCAATGTAGAGATCGAGGATATCCTCGGGGTTCGGCTTCATCACCACCTGGTACTGGTAGTAATGCTGCAGGCGGTTCGGGTTGTTGCCGTAGCGGCCGTCGGTGGGTCGGCGCGAGGGCTGCACGTAGGCGGCGGCCCAGGGCTCGGGACCGAGCGCGCGCAGGAAGGTGGCGGGATGGAAGGTGCCGGCGCCGACCTCGGTATCGAGCGGCTGCAGCAGCACACAACCCTGCGCCGCCCAGTAGCGGTTGAGGGTCTGGATCACATCCTGGAAGGTGCGTGCGGACATGGCTTTCCGTGACCTGGAGTAAAGCGCGTTAGTATAGCCGCAGCGCGCTTTGCCACCGGGCCGTGCCCGCTGGACGCCACGCAGGAAATACACCCGGATGGCCGCTTCACCGCAAATCGCATCGCTGCTCGGCCGACGCGGCCGGCTGGAGCTGGAGGAACTGCTGGCGACGCTGGTGGTCGACGGTTACCTGCAGGCCGAGGACGCCAGGCAGGTGCGCATGGGCGCCCGGGCCGGCCGCAGCACGATCGAGCTGCATCCGCTGGTGCTGATCGCGAACGCCAGGCTGGTGAACCAGCACGATCCGGGACGCCCGCTGAGCCTGGAGGGCCTGACCGAATGGCTGGCCGGCCACGCCGGGCTGCCATACCTGAAGATCGACCCGATGAAGATCAACGTCGCCGCAGTGACTCAGGTGGTGAGCCACGCCTACGCCAAGCGCCACCGGATCCTGCCGATCGCGGCTGCTCCGGGCGAGGTGACGTTCGCCACCTGCGAGCCGTTCGAAGCCGGTTGGGCGCCCGACCTGGCGCAGATGCTGCGGCGGGACATCAAGCGCGTGGTGGCCAGCCCGATCGACATCAACCGCTACCTGCAGGAGTTCTACGGCGTCCAGCGCTCGATTCAGCTGGCGCAGGATGCCAAGGGCGGCAGCGACAGCTCCTCGGCCATCCTCAACTTCGAGCAGCTGGTCGAGCTGGGCAAGAGCGGCGAGGTCGGCGCCGACGACCGCCATGTGGTGCACATCGTCGACTGGCTGCTGCAGTACGCCTTCGAGCAGCGCGCCTCGGACATCCACCTGGAGCCACGCCGCGACACCGGGCACATGCGCTTCCGCATCGACGGCATCATGCAGAAGGTATTCGAGCTGCCTTCCCCCGTGATGACCGCCGTCACCGCGCGCATCAAGATTTTGGCGCGCATGGACGTGGCCGAGAAGCGCCGCCCGCAGGACGGCCGCATCAAGACGCGCTCATCCTCCGGCCGCGAGGTTGAACTGCGCATCTCGAACATGCCCACCGCGTTCGGCGAGAAGGTGGTGATGCGCATCTTCGACCCGGACCTGGTGGTGAAGGATTTCGCACAGCTCGGCTTCTCCGCCGGCGAAGGCGCCAACTGGCGCAGCATGGTGGAGCGGCCGCACGGCATCGTGCTGGTCACCGGCCCCACCGGTTCGGGCAAGACCACCACGCTGTATTCCACGCTGAAGCACCTGGCCACGCCGGAGCTCAACGTGTGCACGGTGGAAGACCCGATCGAGATGGTCTCGCCGGAGTTCAACCAGATGCAGGTGCAGGCGGCGATCGACCTCGACTTCGCCGCTGGCGTGCGCACGCTGCTGCGCCAGGACCCCGACATCATCATGATCGGCGAGATCCGCGATTTGGAAACCGCGCAGATGGCGGTGCAGGCCTCGCTCACCGGCCACCTGGTGCTGTCCACGCTGCACACCAACGACGCGCCCAGCGCGGTCACCCGCCTGCTCGACCTCGGCGTGCCGCACTACCTGATCCAGTCCACCCTCACCGGCGTGGTGGCGCAGCGGCTGGTACGCACCTTGTGCCCGCACTGCAAGCGGACGACCACGCAGGACCCGCAGGCTTGGAGCGTGCTGACCCACGGCTGGAACCTCCTTCTGCCGGAGCAGGTGTTCCAGCCGGTCGGCTGCCTGGAGTGCCGCAACACCGGCTTCCTCGGGCGCACCGGCATCTACGAGATGCTGAAGCTGTCGTCGCGGCTGCGCGGCATGATCTCGGCCCATCTCGATTTGGGCCGGTTCGGCCATGCCGCGCTTTCCGAAGGCATGCGGCCGCTGCGCATCTCGGCTGCCGACCAGGTGGCCGCCGGGCTGACCACGGTGCAGGAGGTTCTCACCGTGTTGCCGCCCATTGACGGATTCGACGATACTCAGCCGTAAAGACGTCCAAATGTCGCCATCGACCTTCCGCATGAAACCCGTCCTGATCATCCGTACCGGTCGCGCGCCGGATACCATCCGTGCCCGGCATGGCGACTTCCCGCACTGGTTCCGCCTCGGCGCCGGGTTGCACCCGCGACAGCTGCGGATCGTCGACGTCGCGGCCGGCGAGGCGCTGCCGCCGCCGCGCGAAGTTGCCGGCGCCATGATCACCGGTTCGGCTACCATGGTCACCTCGCGCGAGCCGTGGAGTGAACGCACCGCCGGCTGGATCCGTGACGCGATGGACACGGAGCTGCCGCTGTTCGGCGTCTGCTACGGCCACCAACTAATGGCGCATGCGCTGGGCGGGCGCGTCGACTACCTGCCGGGCGGGCGCGAAATCGGCACCCAGACGATCGCGCTTTCCACCGGCGCGGCCCACGATCCGCTGACCGCCTCGTTGCCTGCCAGCTTCCGCGCGCATACCACGCACGAACAGAGCGTGCTCGAACCACCCGCCGGCGCCGCCGTGCTGGCCCGTTCGGCGAGGGATCCCCACCAGTTGCTGCGTTATGGTCCGCGTGCGTTCAGCACCCAGTTCCACCCGGAATTCAACGCCGACGTGATGCGTGCGTACATCACGCGCAAGCACGCCGACATGCGGCGCGAGGGCGCGGATCCGCGGCAGGTCTACGATGCCGTGGCCGCCACGCCGGATGCGCGTCGCTTGCTACGCCAGTTTTCCCGCCATCACGACTGGGACAAGGTCGCCAGTTGAACCTCAATTGCGCAGGCGGCGGGCAACCGCATCGCGCGAGAACAGCGCAAACACCACACCGAACAGGAATCCGCCGATGTGGGCCCACCACACGTAGGCGCCATAGCTCGGACCCGCATAGCTGAACAGCAGTTGCAGCAGCACCCAGATACCGATCAGCAGGAACGCCGGCACCCGCACGAATTCCAGGTACAGCCCCAGCGGCAGAACCAGGCCGAGACGCGCGCGCGGAAACAACGCCACGTACGCTCCCACCACCGCCGACACCGCACCGCTACAGCCGATGATCGGCAGGCGCACGCCTGCGAGTGACAACGCGCCGATTAGGTTCGCCACGATCCCGCCCACCACGAACAGCAGCAGGAAGCGCAGCGAGCCCAGCGCGCGCTCGCCCGGCAGGCCGAAAATCACCAGGAACAGCAAGTTGCTGAGCAGATGCAGCCAGGTGATGTGGATGAACAGTGCGGTGAACAACCGCAGCAGGGCCGGATCGGTCAGCTGCGGCAGCAAGGCTTCGTGCGGGTCGAAGATGTTCGCCGGTACCGTGCCCCACTCCAGTAGCAGCGAAATCCGCTGCGGCGCAGGCATCAGCGCCAGACCCACGAAGCACAGCACGCAGAGCATCACGATCAGCAAGGTGGCCCAGTGCCAGCGAGGGCGACGGCGCGTTTCGACATGGACAAACAAGAGCCGCTCCCTGAGGCGCCCGCCGATCGCGGCGTCCTTCCATCATAGGTGAAGGAGGGCTGCCGCAACGTTGGAACACTTGGCGCTTCGACAGGCACAGGACGGGCTCTGTTGATGGAGAGCCATGCCGTGTCGCAATCGGCGATGGCGGCGGCGCGGGCCAAGGGCCAAAAAGCCCCTGGCGGTGACCTGTTGCGGGTCGCGACCTGTGGTCGCCGCAGCAACCGCGCCGTAAGCGTCCGGCGAGGACACATTGACTGGTTCAACCGCCCTGTATCACACGATGAAGCAAGGTGTAGCCGACACGCCATTGCATGGTGTCCGATTGCAGCGTGACGGTCTTGTCGTTGAGCCGCACGATAGTGCCCTGATGCGGACGGCCGTCGCGGTCCTGGAAGCCCACGACATCGCCGACGCGAACCTCGTGACGACCGAGTCCTTGCCTGGGTTGTTCCCGGATATCGGCATCCACGCCGTCGAGATTGATCGAGGCGTACTCGACTAAAATACGGTTTCCCGCCGGCAGCTGCAGCACCACGTGCTTGCGACGGAGTTCGGCAACGATGCCCGAGTGCAGGACGTTGTCACGTGGATCGTAAAAGTCCACCGTCTGTCCCCGATGCACACGGGCGTGTACCGCCAGGATCCAGCGCGGATCATCCAGCTGACGGTCGATCGCCCAGCGCAGGCGATACAGGTCAAACGCCGAGGCCTGGCGCAAGGCCGTGATGATCGCGCTGTAGTCCATCAGGGGGTGTTCGGCAGGGGCAGCAGCGTGTCGATGTCGCGATCCTTCGTGGTGGGCAGCCGCGTGAGCACGTCGGTGAGCCATGCCTGCGGCTCATGGCCGTTGGCCTTGGCCGTCGCCAGCAGACTCATGATCGCCGCGGCGCGGTTGCCCGCGGTTTCGGAGCCGGCAAAAAGCCAATTCTTCCGGCCAAGGGCGATCGGCCGGATCGCGTTCTCGATCGGGTTGTTGTCGATCGGATAGGCGCCATCGTCCGCGTAGCGCGCCAGCGCTGGCCAGCGACGCAGGGTGTAGTCGATCGCGTTGGCGGTGCCGCTGTTGCCGGCCGCCTGGGGCCGCAGGTCGTCCAGCCATGCCTTGATCGCCTGCAGTGCCGGGACGGCATGCTTCTGGCGGTAGGCATGACGGTCGTCGATCGTCATGGCCTTCGCCTCGGCTTCGATCCGGTACAGCACCGCGATGCGTTTGATCGCTTCGCGAGCGATCGGGCTGCCGCTGGCCTTGTGCTGGTCGACAAACTTGCGACGCGCATGCGCCCAGCAACCAAGCTCGGTCATGCCGGCGGCAAACATCGCCTTGTAGCCGACGTAGTCGTCGACCATCAACGCGCCGCGGTAGTCACCGAGGAAGCGCCGGGCGTGCTGGCCGCTGCGGCTGGTACAGAAGTCGAACACGGTGATCGGCGGCCCGATGCCGCTGCGGTAAGCGAAGAGGTAACTGCGATGCGTCTTGCCTGTACCGGGCTCGAGCATGCCCACTGGGGTCTCGTCGGCGTGCAACGCCGGCAGCTGCAGCAACGCGTCGCGCATCCGATCGACCAGCGGCTGCAGCGCCACCCCGCAGGCGCCGATCCACTCGGCCAGCGTCGAGCGGGGAATGGCGATGCCGCTGCGGGCGTAGATCGCCTCCTGCCGGTACAGCGGCAGGTGATCCACATACTTGGCCACCAGCACCTGCGCCAGCAGGTCCGGGGCGGCGATGCCGCGATCAATCACGGTCGGCGCCACCGGCACCGCGGTGATCGTCTCGCAGCCGCGGCAGGCGTACTGCGGATAGACGTCGCGACGCACGAAGAATTGCAGCGGCTTGCACGACAGCTTCTCGCTGACGTGGTCGCCAAGGTGCACCAGCTCGCCGCCGCACTGCCCGCAGGTGCAGGTGCTCGGCTCATGCCGGGTCTCGACACGCTCCAGGTCTTCCGGCAGCGGACGGCGCTTGGGTGCCTGGCGCGGGTGATCCTTGGCATGTTCATCGGCTGCTGGCGGCTGCAGCGCTTCGAGCTCGGCTTCCACCGCGGCGATATCCGCCGCCATGGTCTCCTCGAACAGCGCGCGCTGGGCCGGATCCATCTTCTCTGAGCGGGCGGCGAACTGCGCGTGGCGCAGCCTCGCGATCTCCGCCGCCAGCACGCTGATGCGTGCTTCGCGCTCGGTGATCGTGCGCTCGTGATGCGTGATCAGGGCCATCTGCTGCGCGATCTGCAGGTCGCGCTCGGCGATCAGCTGCATCTGTTGATCGACCAGCACGCGTAGCGTCTGGACATCCATATCAGCGGTGGAATGCGCGTAATCCATGGTCACGCAGCGTAGCGATTTACATGCGTGGCGCAAGCCTTTTTTGCGGACTCAAGCGTTGCCAGTCGACACCGGCACACAGCCATCCAAACTGCCCGGGGTCGAGCGACCAGGTGGTCGCACCGGCAGAGGGCCAGATGAAGCGGCCGTCTTGCAATCGGCGCACCGCCAGCCATGTCCCTGCGCGTCACAGCACAGCACCTTGATACGCGTGGCCGCGCGATTGCGGAAAACATACGCGGCGCCGTCGAACGGGTTGCGGTCGAGGATCTCGCGTACGTGCACCAGCAACCGATCCATGCCGCAGCGCAGATCGATCAGTGCCGTCACCAACCACCAGCCGGCCGGGCTCAGCATGCCATCAGCGCCCGGATCATTGGTACCCACTGCGCTGCATCGCTACCGACCGGCAGGTGCACCTGCAGGCCGTTGGGCAGATCCACCGCCATCCGGTCCATTGACCTTGCCCTCGAATTCCGCACCCCATAACCGAGGTCATGAGCTGGCTTGTTTGGCCTGATCGGTCAGCCAG
>NZ_LVJR01000123.1 GCF_001617365.1 Rhodanobacter sp. FW104-R8 | reverse complement strand
GGCCTCGCTGCTCGCCCTGCTGGCACTGGTCACGCTTGCCGTGAAGACCTTGCTGGAATGGCGCTACGGCAACGAGATCGCCGCCCATGCGCCCGGCGGCCACTGAAGGACGCCGCATGACCCTGGAACTTTCCCGCCTGCAACGCCGCTTCACCGATTTTCCCGCGCTGGACGATGTCAGCCTGACCATCGCGCCGGGCGAATTCCTTGCCCTGCTGGGGCCGTCCGGCTCGGGCAAGACCACCTTGCTGCGCATTCTGGCCGGGCTGGATTATCCCGACAGCGGAGGCGTCTCGCGCGACGGCGAGGATTTCCTCGCCATGCATGCGCGCGAGCGCGGGGTCGGCCTGGTGTTCCAGCACTACGCGTTGTTCCGCCACCTCACCGTGACCGAGAACATCGCATTCGGCCTGCGCGTGCGTCCGCGGCGCTCACGTCCTTCGCGCGCCGAGGTCGGCGAACGGGTGGAGCGGCTGCTGAAGCGCGTGCAGTTGGAAGGCCTCGGCAGCCGCTATCCGGCGCAGCTGTCCGGCGGCCAGCGCCAGCGCGTCGCGCTGGCCCGCGCGCTGGCGGTGGAGCCCGATCTGCTGCTGCTGGACGAACCGTTCGGCGCGCTGGATGCACAGGTGCGCGTCGCCCTGCGTCGTTGGCTGCGCGAGCTGCATGAGGAGCTTGGCCTGACCACGGTGTTCGTCACCCACGACCAGGAAGAGGCGCTGGAACTTGCCGACCGCATCGCGGTGATGAACCGGGGGCGGATCGAGCAGGTCGGTTCGCCCGAGGCCATCTACCAGCAGCCGGCCACGCCGTTCGTATGCGAGTTCATCAGCAAGGTCAATCGGTTGCCGCTGCGCTGCGAACAAGGCCGGCTGGCCGCCGGCACGTGGGTGCTCGGCGACGATCCGTGGCAGGGCCGGCATGCGCGCGCGGTCGCCTACGTGCGGCCCGAGCATCTCGCGCTGGACGCGTCTGCCGCGCAGCCCGGCTGGACGGCGCGCCTGCGGCATGTCTATCCCGCCGGCAGCATCGCGCACCTGGAGCTTGCCGTGGATGCGCCGGAGCAGACGCTGGAAGCGGATGTCGCGAGCGAGGATCTGGCCCGGCTCGGCCTGCGTGCGGGCATGCAGCTGCACGTGGCGCCGCGCAGCGCGGTGGTCTTTCCGCAAACGCAGGACGGCACGCCGGTGCCCGACGATCGCTGGACGTGGCAGGCAGGCGCAGCCGCGCCACGTTGACCGCACATGCTGTTGCGGCAACGCGCGGGCTCGCATTCAGCGCGCGCGCAGTACGACGACGGTCGGATCCAGCGGCAGACCAGGCGTCACGGACCCTGTTTGCGACGTCACTGAAACCATTGGTTGGACATGGCATGGACCCCGCGCCTCGCGTGGCATTGCGGCACGGCTTGACGTGAGCATTTACGCATGTAAACATCATTTCACTTACACGCGTAAACGATGACTCATGGCGATCAGCGAAGCGGAAGCGGTGGTGATGGATGTGCTGTGGCGCGAAGCCCCGCGCAGCGCCGAGGAGATCCTCGCCGAGGTCGGTCCGACGCAGAACTGGCAGGAGGGCACGGTGAAATCCCTGCTAAATCGTCTACTGCGGAAGAAGGCCGTGCACGCCGCGCGCGATGGTCGCCGTTATCTCTACACGCCGCTGCTGAAGCGCGAGCAGTACGTCCAGCAGGAGAGCAAGGGCCTGCTCGACCGCCTGTTCGGCGGCCGCGTGGCGCCGCTGGTCGCGCACTTCTCCGAACAGCGCAAGCTGTCGAAGAAGGATATCGCCGAACTGCGCAAGCTGCTGCAGGAGCTCGACGATGAACAGCATTGAGCGGGTTGGAATGGACTGGCTCGGGATCGACTGGCTCGGGCGCGGCTGGCTGCTGATCCTCGCCTTCACCGCCGCCGCGCTGCTGGTGGCCGCATTGCGCAAGCCGTGCCGCCGCCTGTTCGGCGCCGAGCGCGCGTTCCAGCTGTGGCTGCTGCCGCCGCTGGCGATGCTGGCCAGCCAGCTGCCGCTGGCGGCGGCGCCGGTCGCGACGCTGCCGCCAGCGGTGATCGCGATCATCTCGGTTGCCGGCGCGTTGCCGGCGGATGCCGCACGCGCAAGTGCCCCCGACTGGCGCGCTGGCGTCGTGCTGGTCTGGCTTGCCGGCAGCGTGTTGAGCCTGCTGCTGGCCGTGCTCGCGCAGAAGCACTACCGCGCCCGGCTGCGTGGAGCCACGGCCGTGACCAACTTGTCCTCCCGCTGGCCGGTGCTGCGCGCCGCGGGCACGGATGTCGGCCCGGCCCTGGTCGGCGCCTGGCGCGCACGCATCGTGCTGCCGGCGGATTTCGAGCAGCGCTACGACGTCGGCGAGCGTGCGCTGATCCTCGCCCACGAGGCCGCCCATGCGCGCCGCCGCGACGGCTGGTGGTGCCTGCTGGCGCGAACCCTTGCCGCGCTGTGCTGGTTCCACCCGCTGGCATGGTGGGCGCTGGCCGCGCTGCGCCAAGACCAGGAACTGGCCTGCGACGCCGCCGTGCTGCGCGAGCACGGGAAACAGCGCCGCAGCTATGCGAACGCGATGTTGAAGACCCAATCGGCCGCGTTCGCGCTGCCGGTGGGGTGCACGTGGTCCCCTCGTCATCCACTTACGGAGCGTATTGCCATGTTGAAACTGCCATCACCGAACCGCCGGCGTCGGCAAGCCGGGACGATCGCCGGCCTCGCACTCGCCGTCATCGTGGCCGGTTCGGTCTATGCCGCCAGTGCGCCGCAAGGAGAGCGCACGGCCCGGAAGGTCCAGGGTCCGGAATACCAGTTGGACATGCAAGTCGAGCTGACGAACGACGACGGCCACAAGCGCCATGTGGAGACGGCGGTCCTCGCGCTGTGCATGGCGCCCGGCAAGGCCGCGGCGGCAAGCGTGGGCGCCCTGAAGGTCGAAGCGACCACCGTGCCCGCCGGCGATGGACAGGTACGCATCGATCTTGCCGTGACCGGCGCCGGCACCCCGCCGCAGGTACCCGGCCAGTTGCACGGTGCGCTCGGCAAGACGTTGCACGCCGCCGGTAGCGGAGTGGACGGCAAGCATGCGTATGCCATCGACGTCACGCCGCAGGCGGGCTGTCCGGCACGTGTGGCTGCCGAAGCCTCTCCGGTCAAGGTCACCGAACATGTCACGAACGGCACGGCGGGCGCCGTGGCGGAATCGATAGCGGCGAAGGCGGGCTGGACGCTCGTCAATCCGGACGCGCTGGGCAATGCCCCGGTCACGTTGTCGTTCGACGACATGCCGGCGGGCACGGCGCTGCAGCGGGTGGCCGACCTCGTCGGCATGAAGCCGGAACTGGACGGCAAGCGGGTGCGTTTCGCGCCCAAGTGACAAACCGGGCCCCGGTATACTCGCGCCGTTGTCCGGGAGAACGCCCACGTGAGACCGCACCGCCTGTTCCTTGCCTTCGCCGCTTTTGGGGTTGCCGCCATGAGCCACGCCGCCGTCCCGCCCGTGCTGGTGATCCACGGCGGAGCCGGCGTGATCAAGCGCGACATGACGCCGGCGAAGGAGCAGGCGGTGCGCGCGGCGATGACCCAGGCGCTGCAGAACGGCTACGCCCGGCTCAAGGCGGGCCGGAGCGCGCTGGATGCGGTGGCCGCGGCGATCACCGTGCTGGAGGACGATCCGAACTTCAACGCGGGCAAGGGCGCGGTGTTCACCCACGAAGGAAAGAACGAACTGGACGCGGCGATCATGGACGGCAACACGCTGCGTGCCGGTGCGGTGGCCGGGGTGCAGGGGGTGAAGAACCCGATCCTGCTGGCCCGCGCGGTGATGGAGCAGTCGCCGCACGTGATGTTGTCCGGCGCTGGCGCCGAGGCCTTCGCGAGGGAGCACGGCATCACCCTGGTCGATCCGTCGTACTTCCGCACCGAGGAACGCTGGCAGCAGCTGCAGAAGGCGCTGAAGGAGGATGCCGCGAAGCAGCCGCATGCGGACGTCGAGACGGCCAGGCACTTCGGCACGGTCGGCGCAGTGGCGCTGGATGCGCAAGGCCGCCTGGCCGCGGGTACCTCCACCGGCGGCATGAACGACAAGCGCTGGGGCCGCATCGGCGACTCGCCGATCATCGGCGCCGGCACCTATGCCGACAGCGGTTGCGCGGTGTCGGGCACCGGCTGGGGCGAGTTCTACATCCGCACCGTGGCCGCGCACGAGATCTGCATGAAGGTCACCCAGATGCGCGTGCCGCTGAAGCGCGCCGCCGCCGAGGTGATCAACCAGGAGATCCCGTCGATGGGCGGCAACGGCGGCGCGATCGCGCTGGATGCGGAGGGCCACATCTCGATCCCGTTCAACACCGACGGCATGTACCGCGGCTGGATCGGTGCCGACGGCGTGCCGCACGTGGCGCTCTTCAGCGACGAGGACGACGGCACCGCGGAGTTGCCGGCGCCGGTGCCGGCCGATAGCGTCGCGCAGCCTTAGACGGCGCCTCTGCTTCTGTAGGAGCGCACCCTGTGCGCGATGCCCTGATCGCCGAACCAAGCCAAGAGCTATCGCGCACAGGGTGCGCTCCTACGCGTGCCGCCCTGGTCAGTCTTCGCGGTCGGGGCGTTCGCGCACCGGGTGCTTGCTCAATTTGCGCTGCAGGGTGCGGCGGTGCATGCCGAGGCGGCGGGCGGTTTCGGAGATGTTGCCGTCGCACTCGGTCAGTACGCGCTGGATGTGTTCCCATTCCAGCCGGCGCAGTGCCAGCGGCTGCTCGGGGGTGTCCGGCAGGTCGCTGTCCTCGACGTCGCTGTCGCCGTCGAGCAGGGCGCGCACCACGGCGTCGGCGTCGACCGGCTTGGCCAGGTAGTCGTGGGCGCCGCGCTTGATCGCCTCCACCGCGGTGGCGATCGAGGCGTAGCCGGTCAACAGCAGCACGCGCAGGTCCGGCACCAGGGTGTGCAGTTCGGGAATCAGGCGCAGGCCGTTTTCCTCGCCCAGCTTCAGGTCGAGCACGCAGTAGCGCGGATGATGCCGCCGCGTCAGCGCGCGGGCCTCGTCGAAGTTGCCGGCCGTGATGACCTCGAAGCCGCGCGAAGCCAATGCGCGTGCCAGTACGCGCAGGAAGGTGGCATCGTCGTCGACCAGCAGCAGCGGGCGGGCCGTGGCGGCGTGGGGCAACTCGGTCATGGCGGTGGTTCCTGGAGGTGGCTCGGTGGCCCATTCTGCCGGAAGCGTGCCCGGCGGGTCATTTTTCGGCGATCACCGCCAGCGGCAGGCGCAGGCAGACCTCGGCGCCGTGCCCGGTGTTGCTGGCGACCAGCTCGCCGTTGAGCCGTTCGGCGGTCGCTTCGGCGAGGGCCAGGCCGATGCCCAGTCCGGTCTGCTTCTGCGAGTGGCCGATGAGGGTCAGTTCGCCGGTGGCGTCGAAGCCGGGGCCGTGATCGCGCACGCCCAGCTGCAGCCAGTCGCCGTCGCGCGCGACCTGCAGCGCCACCGCGTGCGACTGGTTGATGGCCGAGGCATCGGCGGCATTGTTGAGCAGGTTGAGCAACGCATGGCGCAGGCCCGGCGGCGTGCGCAGCACGACGCGGGCGATCTCCGGGTCCAGCGCGAGATCCAGTTCGGCCTCGGGCCGCAGCAGCTGGAAGCGCTCCAGGCAGCCGTGGATGAACGCGGCCACCGTGAGCCGCTCCGGCTCCTGCGACAGCTGCGCCTTGCCGAACGCGACCATCTCGCGAAGGATCGTGCGGCAGCGGTCGACCTGGCCTTCCAGCAGCGCCAGGTCCTCGGCCAGCGTCGCATCGCCGGCATGCTCGCGACGCAACTCCGGCAGCAGGGTGCGCATGGTCGACAGCGGCGTGTTGAGTTCGTGCGCGGCGCCGGCGGCCTGGGTGGCGATCGCCAGGATGCCCTCGTCGCGCAGCGCGCGTTCGCGCACCCGCTGCACCTCGAGCTGCTGCAACTGCAGCACACGGGCCAGCCGGCTGATGAAGAAGCTCAGCAGCAGCGCCATGATCACGAAGTTCACGCCCATGCCGACCACGTGCAGCGTGAAGCGGCTGGTCGAGCCGGCAGGCATCGGCAGCGGCAACGGCACGAACGAGTAGAGCAGGATCACGTAGGCGACGCCGGCCAGGGCAGCCACCGCCAGCACCGCCCGGCCCGACAGGGCCGCGGCGCTGAGCGCGATCGGCACCAGCAGCAGGGTGATGAACGGGTTGCTGGCGCCGCCGGTGAAGTACAGCAAGTAGCCGAGCACCAGCGTGTCGAACGCGATGTGGCCCACCGCCTCCCACTCGCGCAGCGGCCACGGCTGGGTCAGCCGCCACGCGGCGAACACCGAGAACACCCCGAGCAGGCCGATGCCGAGCAGCAGCGGCAACAGAGGGATGCTCAGGCGCATCCACCAGGCGCACACCAGCACGGCGGTGCTCTGGCCCGCGATGGCGCAGATCCGCAACCACGCCAGCGTGCGCGTCAGTGCGAACGGGCCGATGCGTTGGGAATGCCGGTGCGGCATGGCGGTCATCCAGGTTTGCTGAAACCGGCGGGCTCGGCGCGCCGTGCGCGACGGGCCCGGCGGATCACGACGGCGTGTTGAATTCCTCGCTGCGCACGGGCGGCAGCGGGTTGCTGGCGACGGAGTCGGAATGGCTGCTCGACAGTTTCTTCATCAGCGGCAGCATCGCCAGCGCGATCACCGTGCAGGCCACGCCGGCGAAGCCGAGCTTGTTGAACAGCGCGGTGTAGATCGGCAGCGACACCAGCGGATCCTTGATGTCGGTGGGGATGCTGGCGAAGTTCGCCACCACGCTGCCCAGGTACTGCGAGATGCCGGATGCGACGTAGTAGGCGCCCATCATGAAGCCGCCCATCCGCGCCGGCACGTAGCGCGCGATCATCGCCAGGCCGAGGCCCGACACCAGCAGCTCGCCCAGCGAGTACAGGCCGTAGCCCCACACCATGATCCACGAGGAGACCTGGCCGTTCACCGCGAAGCGGGCGCCGACGCCGTAGATGAAGAAGCCGATCGCCACCGCGGCGAAACCCCAGGCGAACTTGGCCGCCACCGACGGATTCTTGCCGACCTTGCCCATGGTGTTGTAGGCGAACACCAGCACCGGGCTCAGCAGCACGATCCAGATCGCGTTGAGCGACTGGAACTGCTCGGGGATCCAGTTGAACAGGTGCAGGCCGAACAGCTCGAACGAGAGGTCGACGTTGCGCTGCGCGAACAGGTTCAGCGAGGTCGACATCTGCTGGTAGAAGATGAAGAAGAAGATCGTCTGCACGGTCAGCACCAGCGCCGCGATCAGGCCGGCCCGCTCATGCTGCTCGCTGCTGCGGATCAGGTGGGCGAAGATGCCCAGGATCACCACGCCGGCGGCGTACACGCACCACTTGGCGACGGTCTGGTCCTGCAGGATGAAGGCGGAGACGAACACCATGCCGATCGCGGCCAGCAGCACCGTGCCGAGGCGCCTGAGATCCGCCGGCTTGTCGTCGGCCGGCGAGCCGACGTGCGCCAGCGTGCGGTGCATCAGCGTGTAGTTGACCAGGCCGAGCACCAGGCCGACCGCGCAGACGCCGAACGCGGTATGCCAGCCCCAGGCGTCGCCGTACTTCGCGCCCACGTAGTCGCGGATCCACGGCGTCAGCAGCATCGAGATGGTCGAGCCGATGTTCACCGCCATGTAGTAGATGGTGAACGCGCTGTCGATCTTGGTGTCGTCGCCCTCGTAGATCTTGCGCACCAGGTTGCCGGCGTTCGGCTTGAAGAAGCCGTTGCCGACGATGATCACGCCGAGCGCGACGTACAGGAAGTAGGCGTTGCTGGTGGGAACCCACAACATCACGTAGCCCAGCGTCAGCACCACGGCGCCGAGCAGCATGGTGCGGCGGGTGCCGATCAGCTTGTCGCCGACCCAGCCGCCGATCGCCGGCGTGGCGTAGATCAGCGCCGCGGCGGCGCCCCAGATCAGGTTGGCCTTGCTGTCGACGAAGCCGAGCTTCTTCACCATGTAGGTGACCATCAACACCTGCATGCCGTAGAAGCCGAAGCGCTCCCACATTTCGATCAGGAAGACGGTGCTGAAGGACCGCGTCTGCGAGACGGGCGGGTTCTGGGTTGCCATAGGTTTTCCGTGCGGGGTTCGAACCGTGGCGCGTGCCGGCACGCGCCACTGCCATGTGGCCCATGGATGAGCCACAACCGACGAAGCGTAACCCATTCGCCATCACGGCGTAGCTGCACTGCGGCAAGGCGGGAAGCCGCGGCGGGCGCCCGGCGCCAGTGCTTGTGGCATCATCGGCCGCCTGAACCGGCCTGATCCCAGGGAGTTTGCCGTCCATGTCCATCGCATTGATATCGCCGGCGCACCTGCAGCCGGGCGGGCGGCGTCGCTGATGGCCGCCGAAGGTTTTCGTGGTCCGAAACAGCTCTGGAACGCGTTCCTGTGGTCGATGAAGGGCCTCCGGGCCGGCTGGCGACACGAGGCTTCGTTCCGGCTGGAGGCCTGCCTGGCGGTCGTGCTGATCCCGCTCGGCCTGTGGCTGGGCCAGGGCGGGCTGGAGAAATTCGCGCTGATCCTGGCGCCGGCGCTGGTACTGTCGGCCGAGCTGCTCAATTCGGCGATCGAGGCGGTGGTCGACAAGGTCAGCCCCGAATTCCACGAACTGGCCGGCCGCGCCAAGGACATGGGCTCGGCGGCGGTGTTCATTCTGCTGCTGCTGGTGGTGGCAAGCTGGGCGCTGATCCTCGGGCCGCGCCTGTTCGGCTGAGGTACGCGTTCACCAGGTACTGACACGATTGCGGCGAACGGCGTGGGATGATGGAATGGTCTTCCACCGGATCGGAGCGACTCCATGAAACTTCTGCGCAATCTCGTGCTGGCGCTGCTCGTCGTCGGCCTGAGCGGCTGCGGCTACAACGCCATCCAGAAACAGGACGAGGCGGTCAAGGCAGCCTGGTCCGAGGTGCTGAACCAGTACCAGCGCCGCGCCGACCTGGTGCCGAACCTGGTCAACACGGTCAAGGGTTACGCCCAGCACGAGGAGAAGGTGTTCACCGAGGTCACCGAGGCCCGTGCCAAGGTGGGCAGCCTGCAGGTCAACGCCGATTCGCTGAACGATCCGCAGAAGCTCAAGCAGTTCCAGGCCGCGCAAGGCGAGCTGGGCAATGCGCTGTCGCGGTTGATGGTGGTCAGCGAGAACTACCCGCAGCTGAAGGCCGACGGCCTGTTCCAGAACCTGCAGGCGCAGCTGGAAGGCACCGAGAACCGGGTTACCGTGGCACGCAACCGCTACGTGCAGGCGGTGCAGGAATACAACGGGATGATCCGTACCTTCCCGAACAACATGACCGCGAAGATCTTCGGCTACAAGGTGAAGCCGAACTTCTCGGTGGAGAACGAGCAGGCGATCTCCACCGCGCCTAAGGTGGACTTCGGCACCGCCGCGCCGGCTCCGGCCGCCTCGACGCATTGATCATGTCGCGGCGCCATCCGCGCTGGTGGCTGGCACCGGCACTGGCGTTGCTGCTGCCGGCGGTGCTGCACGCCGCCGATGCCGTGCCGAAACTGGCGCGGCACGTCACCGACCTCACCGGCACGCTGACTGCGCAGCAGGTCGACCAGCTGGACGCACAGCTGGTGGCGCTGGAACAGGCCAAGGGCGCGCAGCTGGTGGTGCTGATGGTGGGCAGCACCGGCGGACAGGACATCGAGGGGTATTCGCTGGCGGTGGCCGAGGCGAACAAGATCGGCCGCAAGGGCACCGACGACGGCGTGCTGCTGCTGGTCGCGAAGGACGACCGCCGCGTGCGCATCGAGGTGGGTTACGGCCTGGAAGGGGCGATCCCCGACGCCGCCACCGCGCGCATCGTCCGCGAATACATCGCGCCGAAATTCCGCGGCAACGACTACTTCGGCGGCATCAGCGACGCGGTCGGCGCGCTGACCCAGCTGATCAACGGCGAGTCCCTGCCGCCGCCGGTACGGGGTTCGCCCGAGCGCGGGCGCTCCGGCCCCGATCTGCAGAGCGGCCTGATGATCGCCGTGTTCGTGGCGCTGTTCCTGCGCGGCATCTTCGGCCGGGCCAGCGCCTGGCTGCGCGCGCCGCTGGGCGCCGTGCTGGTCGGCGGCCTGCTGTGGCTGCTGATCTCGATGGGCGCCGGCATCCTCGGCGCGCTGGTCGGCAGCGTGCTGATGCTGCTGCCCGGCGGCACCGGCCGCTCGATCGGCGGCGGCGGCTGGGGCGGCTTCGGCGGTGGCGGCTGGGGCGGCGGCAGCGGCGGCGGAAGTTCTGGCGGTGGCGGTTTCAGCGGTGGCGGCGGCAGCTTCGGCGGCGGCGGTTCCTCGGGGAGCTGGTGATGGCGCGCATGCGGCGACTGGTGACGAACCTGTTCGGTGGCTGGTTCCAGCTGTCGCGGCGTTTCCCGGCCGGCGTGCTGGACGAGATGGCCGCGGCGATCGCCGCGGGCGAACGCCGCCACCTGGGCGAGATCCGCTTCGCGGTCGAATCGCGGCTGGCGCCGCTGGCCGTGCTGGACGGCCTCGACGCCGCGGCCCGCGCGCGCCAGGTGTTCGCCCAGCTGCGCGTGTGGGATACCGAACACAACAGCGGCGTGCTGCTCTACGTGCTGATGGCCGAGCGCCGCATCGAGATCGTCGCCGACCGCGGCATCGCGACGAAGGTGGCGGCGGACGAGTGGGAGGCGATCTGTGCCCGCATGCGCGACTTCTATGCACGCGGGCAGTGGCGCGACGGCAGCCTTGCCGGCATCGCCGCGGCGCATGCGTTGCTGGAACGCCATTTCCCCAGCGACGGCAGGGCCAACCCCGACGAGCTGCCGGACCGGCCGGTACTGCTCTGAGACAGGCGACGCCTCGCGGGCAGGGCGGTGGCGTGGCCGCTCGCGCGCGCCGGCGGCATGCCCGCGGAGAAGGAAGGCGCCGAAGCGCCTTCCCGGGTTGCTTGCCGGCCGTGATCAGGACGCGGTGGCGCTTTTCCCGATGTGCTTCTCCAGGAAGGCCTGCAGCAGCTTGTAGAACTCGACGGTGTTCTTCTCGCTGTAGAAGCCGTGGCCCTCGCCCGGCTTGCTCAGCCACTCGTACGGCTTGTGCGCGGCGTCCAGCGCGGCGCGCATCGCCTTGGCCTGCGCGAACGGCGCGCGGATGTCGTCTTCGCCGTGGACCAGCAGCACCGGCACGTCGATCTTGTCGGCGAGCTTGTCGGGCGAGTTGGCGTCGAGGTCGGCGTCGTCCTTGCCGATCACCGTGTTCAGGTAGCTGCGGCCGGACTTGTTCTCGCGGACGTCACCCTTCCTGTACATCATCTTCAGGTCGTAGACGCCGGCGTAGCCGACCGCGCATTTGAACATGCCCGGCGCGCGGATCGTGGTCATCATCGCCGAGTAGCCGCCGAAGCTGCCGCCGTAGACGCAGATCCGCTTCGGGTCGGCGTAGTTTTCCGCGATGGCCCACTTCACGCCGTCGATCAGGTCTTGCTGGATACGGGTGCCCCACTTCAGGTAGCCGGCTTCGCGGAAACCCTCGCCGCGGCCGCCGGAGCCGCGGTAGTTCACCTGCAGCACGAGGTAGCCGCGGCTGGCGAGGAATTGCGCGTCGCTCTCGTAGAACCAGTCGTCCTGTATGCCGATCGGACCGCCGTGCGGCAGCAGCACCATCGGCAGCCTGCCCGGATCGACGCCGTTGGGAATCGTCAGGATCGCCTCCAGCTCCATCCCGTCGCTGGCCTTGAAGTGCAGCGGGCGACGCTCGGCCATCTTCGCCGGGTCGATCCACGGCGCGCTGTCGAACAGCTTGATCACCTTGAAGCTGCGGGTGTCGATCAGGAAATAGGTGCCGGGATCGCGGTCGCTCCTGACCGAAAACAGCAGCTTGCCGCCGTCCTCGCTGCAGTTGACGAAGCTGACGAGCTTCCCGGGAAACTTCAGGCTGAGCGCCTGGTGCAGTTTCGCCTCCGGCAGGTTGGCGTCGATGTAGCTCACCCTGGGCAGGCCGGTGGCGGGCGTCGTGGCGAATGGCCGGTAGGGCGGCGCGGTCCATTCGATGTTGCCGACGCTGCCGAAGCCGCTGCTGGCGAGCACCTTGCGGTTGCCGCCATCCTCGTCCTGTTCCACCAGCGAGGTCGGGCCGCCGCCGGCGTCGTAACGGGCGTAGACGCGCTTCTGGTCCGGGGTGAAGAAGAGCGGCGCGAAAATGCCGCCGATCCGGGCCGGGCTCAACTGCGCCCAGCCGCCGGCCTGCTGGTGGTAGACGACGTAGTCCCAGTGGTCGTTGCGGCCATAGGCGTAGTGGGCCTGGCCGTCGGCGCCCACCATGAAGCTCAGTCCGCCCACGTTGATCTTGCCGATCAGGCGGCGGGTGTTCTTGCCGGCGTCGACGTCGTAGAGCGAACTGGAGTCGTCGTTCTGCCAGCTCCGCGTGGCCATGTAGAAGTGGCCGTTGGTGGGAACGGGGAGGCCGTCGACGAAGCACCAGCCGCGATCGGTGCCGCGGGTGTCCGCGCGGCTGCTGTACTTGCTCTCGTAGCCGTACAGGTAGTCCTGGTGCTTGCCGTCGATGTCGGTGGCGATCACCTCGCCGGTTGCCATGGGCTTGTCGATCGAACCGTACTGCTTGCCTTTTTCCACGACCAGCCGGGTGTTGCTGACCCAGGTGATGCCGGTGGCCAGTTCGAACTTCGGCAGGCGCAGCACGCTCGTCGGCAGGGTCATGTCGTTCACGTGATAGATGGCCAGGGCGTGCGAATCGCCGTCGTCGCTGTTCATGTTCACGGCGAGGTATTGGCCGTTCGGCGAGAGCTGCGGCATCGAAAGCAACGGATGGTGCGCGAAATCCTCCACCGGGACCGGATCGGTCGCGGCAGCGGTGGCGGACAACAGCAGACAGGCGGCGGACAGCACGATCCGCGCTGGAAGGTTGCACATCGTGTTTTCCCCCTGGCTCGTTCCCTGCGGGAATCCGGCCGCCTCGAGCGCGGCGGTAGCCGGACGTGGAATCCCCGCTGGCAGCGACGTGCGTTCCGTATCCCCCCGGCACATGGCGCTGTCTGCCGATGATTCTAGCCAGTGCGCGGGAGAGGGCGAAAGTGGCGGCCGCGGATGCCCCGCCGGCCCGCTACACTTGGGCTTTGCCATCCGACCCGGTCGCCATGCCCCAGCCCTACGTCGTCGACATCAACCCCGTCGCCTTCCATCTCGGCCCGATCCAGGTGCACTGGTACGGCCTGATGTACCTGCTCGGCTTCTTCTTCGTCGCCGTGCTGGGCGAGTACCGGCGCCGGCGCGGGCGCCTGCCGGTCAGCCGCGATGCGCTGGGCGACCTGCTGTTCTACGGCATGCTCGGCGTGATCGTGGGCGGGCGCGTGTGGTACATGCTGTTCTACGCCGACATCAGCTGGATCTGGACCGCGCCGCAGACCCTGTTCAAGGTGTGGGACGGCGGCATGAGCTTCCACGGCGGCCTGCTCGGCGTGCTGGCGGCGGGCTGGTGGTGGTCGCGCAAGCAGCAGCTGCACTTCTTCGACACCATCGACTTCGTGGCGCCGCTGGTGCCGATCGGACTGGGCCTGGGCCGGCTCGGCAATTTCATCAACGGCGAGCTGTGGGGCAAGCCCGGCGACGTGCCGTGGGCGATGATCTTCCCGAACGCGCCCGACCGCCTGCCGCGGCATCCCTCGCAGCTGTACGAGCTGCTGCTGGAGGGCGTGGTGATGTTCGTGGTGCTCTGGCTGGTTTCGCTGAAGCCGCGCCCGCGCTACCTGGTCTCCGGCCTGTTCGCGCTGATGTACGGCTGCTTCCGCTTCATGGTGGAGTTCGTGCGCGTGCCCGATCCGCAGCTCGGCTACCTGTTCGGCACGCAGTGGGTGACGATGGGGCAGATGCAGTCGCTGCCGCTGATCGCGATCGGACTGGTGCTGGTCGCCATGTCGTGGCGCGCGCCGACCTTGCCGCTGACCGCCGCCTGACACAGCTCTTGTAGGGTGGGCACTGCCCACCGGCTCTTCGGCGGTGTGGCTCGGCCAGGGGCGGCGGGCCGTGCCCGCCCTACGAAGCTGGAGCGAAGAGCATTCGCGCACTTCGGTGCGCTCCTACCTATACTTGGGCGATGCGCGCCTATCTCGACCTGCTCCGCCACGTCCTCGACCACGGCACCGAAAAGACCGACCGCACCGGCACCGGCACGCGCAGCGTGTTCGGCTGGCAGATGCGCTTCGACCTCAACGAAGGCTTCCCGCTGGTCACCACCAAGAAGCTGCACGTGAAGTCGATCGTGCACGAGCTGATCTGGTTCCTGCGCGGCGACACCAACATCGCCTACCTGAAGGAACACGGCGTGCGCATCTGGGACGAGTGGGCCGACGCGAACGGCGACCTCGGCCCGGTCTACGGCCGGCAGTGGCGCGCCTGGCCCACCGCCGACGGCGGCGCGGTCGACCAGATCGCCTGGGTGGTCGACGAGATCCGGCGCAACCCGGATTCGCGGCGGCTGATCGTCAATGCCTGGAACGTGGGCGAGCTGCCGAAGATGGCGCTGATGCCCTGCCACACGATGTTCCAGTTCTACGTGGCGGGCGGCAAGCTCAGCTGCCAGCTGTACCAGCGTTCCGGCGACATCTTCCTCGGCGTACCGTTCAACATCGCCAGCTACGCGCTGCTCACCCACATGATCGCGCAGGCCTGCGGCCTGGGCGTGGGCGATTTCGTGCATACGCTGGGCGACGCCCACCTGTACAACAACCACCGCGAGCAGGCGCGCCTGCAGCTGACCCGCGAGCCGTTGCCGCTGCCGCGGCTGCAGCTCGATCCCGCGGTGCGCTCGATCTCCGATTTCCGCTACGAGCACATCGCCATCGAGGGCTACCGGTCGCACCCGGCGATCAAGGCCGCCGTCGCCGTCTGACCCGCCGCGCATGAATATGCGAAACCGGCGCGTCGCCGCCGCCGCCTGTTAATATCCGGCGTTATCGGCGGCGTCATCCGCAGGCGCAGGCCATCCATCGACCCAGCCTTCCAAGGATTCGCCATGGCTATTTCGCTGATTGCCGCACTCGACGAAAACTTCGCGATCGGGCGCAAGGGCCAGTTGCCCTGGCACCTGCCCGACGACCTGCGCTGGTTCAAGCAGCTGACCACCGGCAAGAACGTGCTGATGGGCTACAACACCGCGCTGTCGATCGGCCGGGCCTTGCCGGACCGGGTCAACATGGTGCTGACGCGCCGCCACGAGGCGCCGTTCCCGGGCCAGATCACCGTGCGCTCGATCGAGGAGGCGCAGGCGCGTTGCGACAACACCGGCCTGATCGTGATCGGCGGCGGCATGGTGTTCGCCGAAGCGCTGCCGCGCGCGCGCCGCATGTACCTCACCTGGGTCGGCGCCGCGATCGACGGGGCCGATGCGTTCTTCCCCGGCGTGCACTTCAGCGACTGGACCGAAGTCTCCCGCGTGCACCACAAGGCCGATGCCGAGCACGCCTACGACTTCGACATGGTCGAATACCTGCGCAACAGCTGATGCCCGCACCGGCGGCGCCGAAGCCGGCCATGCACGTGATGGCCGCCGTGATGCGCGACGCCTCGGGGCGCGTGCTGCTGGCGCAGCGGCCGCCCGGCAAGCACCTGGCCGGCATGTGGGAGTTCCCCGGCGGCAAGCTCGAACCCGGTGAAACGCCGGCGGCGGCACTGGCGCGCGAGCTGAAGGAAGAACTCGGCATCGCCCTGCTGCGTGCCGAGCCGCTGATCCGCGTGCCCTGCCATGCCCCCGGGCGCGAGCTGCTGCTGGACGCCTGGCAAACCGACCGGTGGAACGGCGAGCCGCAATCGCTGGAAGGGCAGGCGCTGCAATGGCTGCCGCCCGGGCAGGTCGACCCGTCGATCCTGGCTCCGGCCGATCGGGCGATCCTGCAGGCCGTGCGGCTGCCTGCGCGCTACGCGATCACCCCGGCCGATGTAGCGCCCGCATCATGCGACGCGTGGTTCGAGCGCATCGGCCAGGCGATCGCGTGTGGCGGGCAGCTGGTGCAGTTGCGCCTGCCGCTGTGGCCGCGCGAGCGCGTGCGCGAGCTGGCCGCCGCCCTGCTGCCATTGGCCCGCCGGCAGGGCGTCCCCTTGCTGCTCAACGGCGACATCGAGGGTGCGCGCGTGCTGGGCATCGGCGTGCACCTCAAGGAAACCCAGCTGGCGGCCTTGTCCGCCCGCCCGCTGCCGCTGGCGCAGCTGGTGGGCGCCAGTTGCCATGACGCGGCTTCGCTGGCCCGCGCCGGCCAGATCGCCGATTTCGCCACGCTGTCGCCGGTGGCCGCCACCCGCAGCCACCCGCAGACCCCGCCGCTGGGCTGGGCCGCGTTCGCCACTCTGGCCGAAGCCGCGGCGCTGCCGGTCTACGCCCTCGGCGGGATGGCTCCCCCGGACGTCGCCCAGGCCCGCGACAACCGTGCCCAAGGCGTTGCCGGCATCCGCGGGTTCTGGCCCTGAACGCGTTGGTGTTGGGTGGTGGTGGGCAGTGCCCCCCCCTGCGCAGCGGCTGTTGTAGGGCGGGCACCGCCCGCCGGCTCTTTCCGTCACTCGCCGAACGTTCTGCCCGGCAGGCAATGGGGCTCGTTGCCGCCCCAATCGGCAGGGTAGGTGCCTTGCCGTACGCAGCGATGGAAGCTCGAATACGGCCAGTCGATCACGCGCCTCACGTACCCGTGTTTCACCGGGTTGTAGTGCGTGTAATCCATGTGCACAGCGAAGTCAGCCTCGTCGCGAATCAGATGCTCCCAGAAGCGGGGCTGCCAGAGGCCAGCGTCGTGTCCCGGTGCGGACGTGTGTGCCTTGCCGCAGTATCGGGTAAATCCGGCCTTGATTCTTCCCCACCGCGTGGAGAAATCGAAGTCGTCCACCGGCAGTGTCCAGATCGCGTGCATGTGATTCGGCAGCATCACCCACGCATCGATCGAAAACGGTAGTTGTCGTCGTACCTCGGCGACACTCTGGCGCAGGGTTGCCACAGCCTCGGCGGTAGCCAGCAGGGGGCGCCGTCGCGCCGTCACGACGGTGAAGAAATAAGTCGCTCCCGGAATCCTTGCACGGTGATAGTTGGGCATGCATCGATGCTGGCAAGCCGTATCGCGAGTTGTCTGTCGGGTATGGTCACGCCGGCGCCTGGTTCCCGGATGACGTAGCCGCGAGGTACGGCGGACAGTGTCTGCTCTATGAAGCGGGGTTGTAGGGCAGGCAGTGCCTGCCGGCTTTGGCTTTTATGGTGGGCATGCAACAAGAGCGGCGGGCGGTGCCCGCCCTACGAAGCGGAGGGTGACAGCGCTAGGTAACGCCGATGCAGTTCGGCGACGGCGTGATCCAGGGCGGATTCGTCGCCGCTGTTCTCGATCACGTCGTCGGCCAGCGCCAGGCGTTCGGCGCGGCTGGCCTGGTGGGCGAGCATGCGGCGGGCCAGGGCTTCGTCGATGCCGTCGCGGAGGGTCAGCCGGGCCAGCTGCACCGATTCGGGGGCGTCGACCAGCAGCACGCGATCGACCCAGCGGTAGTGCTCGATGTTCTCGGCCAGCAGCGGGATCGCCAGCAGGCAGTACGGGCCGCGTTCGGCCAGCGCCCGCCGGTGCAGCCACTGGCGCACCAGCGGATGGATGATCGCCTCCAGGGTTTTTCGCGCCGCCGGGTCGGCAAACACGCGCCGGCGCATCGCGGCGCGATCCAGCCGGCCGGTGCCGTCCAGCACCCCGGCCCCGAACGCATCGACCACCGCGGCCAGCCCGGCCGTACCCGGCTCGATCACCTCGCGGGCGGCCACGTCGGCGTCGTGGACATGCACGCCGAGCGCCTCGAAGCGTCGCGCCACCGCGGTCTTGCCGGCGGCGACGCCGCCGGTCAGCGCGATCACCAGGGCATGCGGCCGCGCGCTCATCGCAGGCCGGTGAGTTGCATGTAGCCCTGCAGCAGGCCGGATCCGGCCATGAACCAGACCCAGCCGGCGGCGGCGATGAACGGGCCGAACGGCATCGGGATCTCGCGTTGATGCTTGCGCAGCGCGATCAGGGCGCCGCCGACCAGGGCCCCGATCAGCGACGACAGCAGGATGATCGGCAGCAGCGACATCGGCCCCATCCACGCGCCCAGCGCCGCAAGCAGCTTGAAATCGCCGTAGCCCATGCCTTCCTTGCCGGTAAGCAGCTTGAACGCCCAGTACACGCTCCACAGGCTCAGGTAGCCGATCGCCGCCGCGAGGATGGCCGCTGGCGCGGCGACGAACATCGGCAGCAGCGACAGCAGCAGGCCCAGCCACAGCAGCGGGTAGGTGAGCTGGTCGGGCAGCAGCTGGGTGCGGAAGTCGATGCCGGACAGCGCGATCAGCGTCCAGGTCAGCGCCAGCCCGGCCAGCGCGGCCCACGACGGGCCGAATTTCCACACGATTGCCGCGCTCAGCACGCCGCTGAGCAGCTCCACCAGCGGGTACTGGATCGAGATACTCGCCCGGCAATAGCGGCAGCGCCCGCGCAGAAGCAGCCAGCCGAACAGTGGGATGTTGTCCAGCGCCGACAGCGGGTGCTTGCACTGCGGGCAATGCGACGGCTCGCGCACGATGCCCGGCGGCAACGGCGTCTCGTCCGGCTCCAGTTCCAGCACATCCCGCGCCTCCTGCCGCCAGCCTGCCGCCATGCGTTCGGGCAGCCGCAGGATCACCACGTTGAGGAAGCTGCCCACCAGCAGGCCGAGCACGCCGGCCAGGGCGATCCACAGGGCAAACGGAAGTTCGGGCATGCGTCAGCCTTGTGTTTCAAAGCCCCTCGGCAGGGGCAGGGCATAAGGGTACGGCGCGCTCGTGCAAATAAAAGCGGCGGGCAGTGCCCGCCCTACGAAGCGTGATGCCATTGTAGGGCGGGCACGGCCCGCCGGCTCTTGATCCGGTTTTTGAGGTTGCGTCAGAACGTGCCGGCGAGCTTGAAGATCGGCAGGTACAGGGCCACCACCATGCCGCCGACCAGGGTGCCGAGCACGACCATGATGATCGGTTCGAGCAGGGTGGACAGGGTGTCGACCGCGTTGCTGACTTCTTCCTCGTAGAACTCGGCGACCTTGAACAGCATGTTGTCCAGCGCGCCGGATTCCTCGCCGATCGCGGTCATCTGCACCACCATGTTGGGGAACAGGCCGGTCTGCCGCATCGCCAGCTGCAACTGGTGGCCGACCGCGATGTCCTCGCGCATCTGCCTGACCGCGTCGCCGTACACCACGCTGCCGGTGGCGCCGGCCACCGCGTCCAGTGCCTCGACCAGCGGCACGCCGGCGCGGAACGTCACGCCCAGGGTGCGGGCGAAGCGGGCGATCGCCGAGTTGCGCACGATGTTGCCCATCACCGGCATCTTCAGCGACATGCGGTCGAGGAAGTGGGCGAATTTCACCGAGCGCTTCTTGGCGATCACGATCGCGGCGATGCTGCCGCCGATGATGCCGATGACGACGAACCAGTAGCTCTGCATGAACTCCGAGGCGGTCACCAGCAACTGGGTGGGGGCGGGCAGCTGCGCGCCGGCGTCCTTGAATGTCTTGGCGAACACCGGCACCACGAACAGCAGCATGATCAGGCAGACCATGAACACCACCACCAGCACCATCGCCGGGTAGAACAGCGCCTTCTTGATCTTCTTCTTGATCGCCTCGGTGCGCTCCTTGTAGGTCGCCACGGTGTCCAGCACGGTATCCAGCACGCCGGAGGCCTCGCCGGCCTTCACCAGGTTGCAGTACAGCTCGTCGAACTGCACCGGGTAGCGGCCCAGCGCCTCGTTCAGCGACGAACCGCCCTCGATGTTCTGCTTGACGTCGATGAGGACGTTCTTGAAGCGGATGTTCTTCTGGCCGTCGGCGATGATGTCGAAGGCCTGGATCATCGGTACGCCGGAGGCCATCATGGTGGCGATCTGGCGGCTGAAGATGGCCACGTCGCCCGGCTTGATCGTGCTGCCGGTGGAGCCGAACAGCGGCTTGGCGCGTTCGCGCACGGTTTGCGGGTTCATGCCCTGGCGGCGCAGCTCGGCCTTGACCAGCGTGGCGTTCTTCGCCGGCATGTCGCCCTTCATGCGCTTGCCACGCTTGTCCAGCGCGACCCACTCGTAGGTGGTCAGCTGGCTGACCTGGGCGCGCTGGGCACCCAGCGAGCGCGCCTTGTCGATGTTCGTGGTTGCGGTAGCCGTGGCCATGCGCATCTTCCCCCAGTAGTCCAGTCCCGGAGCCGTCCTATGCGGGCGGCAGACAGTATTTGTGCAGCTTATGCCATTTTTGCGGCGCCAAACCGTGGCGTCGGACGCAAGTTCGGTGCAACGGCGGCCCCATATCCGCCGCTCATTCCTTGGTGACGCGGTCGATCTCGGTCAGGCTGGTCAACCCCTGCTTCACCTTCAGCAGGGCCGACGCGCGCAAGTCGTTCACTCCCGCGGCCCTGGCCGCCTCGGCGATCTGCATCGTGTTGCCGCCCTGCAGGACGATCTTCTGGATCTCCTCCAGCATCGGCATCACCTGGTAGATGCCCAGGCGGCCCTTGTATCCCTCGTTGCAGCCGTCGCAGCCCACGGCCTCGTAGATGGTCAGCCCCGCGTCGATGTCGGCCTGGCTGAAGCCGGCCGCCAGCAGCACGTGCGGCGGCAGGTCGATCGGCTTCTTGCAGTCGTGCAGGCGCCGCGCCAGGCGCTGGGCGATGATCAGGCTCACCGACGAGGTGATGTTGTACGGCGCGATGCCCATGTTCATCAGGCGCGAGACGGTCTGCGCCGCGTCGTTGGTATGCAGGGTGGACAGCACCATGTGGCCGGTCTGCGCCGCCTTGATCGCGATCTCGGCGGTTTCCAGGTCGCGGATCTCACCGACCATGATCACGTCCGGATCCTGGCGCAGGAACGAGCGCAGCGCACTGGCGAAGGTCATGCCGCGCTTCACGTTCTGCTGCACCTGGTTGATGCCCTCGACGCGGATTTCCACCGGGTCCTCCACCGTCGAGATGTTGCGTTCGGCGGTGTTGAGCATGTTCAGGCCGGTGTACAGCGACACCGTCTTGCCCGAGCCGGTGGGGCCGGTGACCAGCACCATGCCGTACGGCTTGTGGATCGCGTCGATGTAGAGCTTCTGCTGGTCCGGCTCGTAGCCGAGCTTCTCGATGCCGATCCTGGCCGAGGAGCCGTCCAGGATGCGCAGCACGATCTTCTCGCCGAACAGCGTGGGCAGCGTGCTCACGCGGAAGTCGACCGCGCGGGTCTTCGACAGGTTGAGCTTGATGCGGCCGTCCTGCGGCACGCGCTTCTCGGCGATGTCCAGCTGCGCCATCACCTTGATGCGCGAGGAGATGCGGTTGGCCATCTTCATTGGCGGGTTGGACACGGCCTTGAGGATGCCGTCCATGCGCAGGCGCACCCGGTATTGCGTCTCGAACGGCTCGAAATGGATGTCCGAGGCGCCGCGGCGGATCGCGTCCACCAGGATCTTGTTGACGAACTTCACCACCGGCGCGTCATCGTTCGCGGTTGCGTCGACGCCGCTGCTCGACTCGTTCTCGCCGTCGCCGCCCTCGATGTCCAGCTCGTCCAGCTCGCCACCGCCCATGTCGGGCATGGTGTTGCGCATGTTGTTGAGCAGGCTCTCGATCACCCGCTGCAGCGAGCCGCGCTCCACCAGGATCGGCTCCACCATGCAGTTGGAGTGGAACTTGATCTCGTCCAGCGCATGCGACTGCATCGGGTCGGCGATGCCCACAAACAGCCGCTTGCCGCGGCGGAACAGCGGCAGCGCCTGGTGCTTGGTGATCAGCGCCTCGCTGATCAGGTCCAGCGGCATCGTGGCCGGGTTCAGCGCCGCCACGTCCATTATCGGCATGCCGAATTCGGCCGAAGCGATGCGCGCCAGCTCGGCGCTGTCGACCAGGTTGCGTTCCAGCAGCCACGTCGTCAGGGTGGACTTGCTCTGGTTGCTGTCGGCCATCGCCTTGCGCACGACGTCCTCGGGCATCACTCCCTCGGACACCAGCCGACGCGCCATACCTGACAAACCTGTGAGCGACGGTTGCAATTGAGATGACATAAACGACTCGATCTTGCCCCTGTATGTTGTTGAATCTACCGCAGTCCGGCGCGCAGGTCACCCCTTCCTTGCCGGCCCGATCCAGCAGGGTGACGCAGTGCACAAGCCTGCTCCCGCCAACTCGGTTCTTGCCCTGCGGCGCGAGGTCCGCCCGACTCGGTTCCCCCTCCTGCTTGCAGGCCCGGCTTTGCTCCTCCCCCTGCATGTCCCTTGTGGAGCGAGCAGGGGAGGGAGCAAAGCATCGTAGGGCGAGCACCCGCCCGCCGCTCCTGCTTTCAGCTGTCGCGCAAGACCTGCTGGCGCAGCTCAGTCAGCGAATTCTGCAGTCCGGGGCGCGCGCGTTCCAGCGGTTCCCTCACAACGTAGCCGTGTGCAAGCCGTTTGCGCATACCGGCAAGGTTGACTACCCATATCGGTTGGGCACGATCAGCGTTCCGGTGATGATTGGGTAATGAACCGCATGTGCCTTCGATTTCCGTCGGAAAAATTTGAAAGTAATGCGATATTGCATTACTTTATACTCAAGTCGCAGCCCGAGGGCACCATCATGACCATATTGACCGTTACCGCGCGGGGACAAGTCACCTTCCGGAAGGATGTGCTGCAACACCTTGGAATCAAGCCAGGGGAGAAGATCGAACTGGACTTGCTGCCCGATGGTCGGGCCGCCCTGAAAGCAGCCCGGCCTACCGGGTCGATGGCTGGCTTTATCGGCCTGCTTGCCGGACGGACAGCCAAGGTTGCCACCATCGAAGAAATCAACGAGGCCACGGCATCCGGCTGGGCTGGCCGCAAGTGAAGGTTGCTGTTGACGCGAATGTGCTGGTTCGCGCTGTGGTCCGCGACGATGCCAGGCAAGCGAACATTGCCGCCAAGCTGCTGACGAACGCCGAAGTGGTCGCGGTCGCGTTGCCATGTCTGTGCGAGTTCGTCTGGGTGCTGCGTCGCGTGTACGGCTTCACCCCTGCGGACGTGGCCGCTGCCGTTCGGGCACTGCTCGATGCCGCAAATACGGAAACGAACCGGCCAGCCGCTGAAGCCGGCCTGGCCGTGCTCGAGGCCGGGGGCGACTTCGCCGATGGTGTGATCGCATTCGAGGGTCAATGGCTCGGCGGCGATACCTTCGTATCGTTCGACAAGAAGGCGGTCACCTTGCTCGTCGCACAAGGTCAATCCGCCCGCTTGTTATGACGAGCGCATCGACCCTGCGGCGGTTTTTCCTGATGCTGTTGCCGCAGCGCGGTGATCACGGAGCGCCGAAACTCTGATCATTTCTGGCCAGCGCGCATGGCGTCCCTGAAATAGCAGCGTAGCCCAAGAGCAGCGCCGCCCCGACCCTCCCGTGAACGAAGGGGAGGGAGCAACGCGCGGTAGGGCGGGCACGGCCCGCCGCTCTTGCCAGAGTCGTGTTGCCGACAAGGCAATCACCAAGCCCGGTTCCTGGATGATCCGTGCATTTTGCACCGTGCAAGTACGGCCGATGCACCCAACTATCTTGATTGCGCACCTATAGCTCCTTACAATGAAGTAAGGAACTCGAAGGAGAGGGCCATGACCACCGCCAGCGTTACCAGCAAGGGCCAGATCACGATTCCGGTTGCCGTGCGTGAGGCCATGCACGTGCGTGCGGGGGATCGGGTGGAATTTGTGGAAATCGAGCCGGGCCGGTATGAGTTCATCGCCGCCACGCGCCCCGTGACCGCACTCAAGGGCATGTTCGGCAAAGCGTCCAAGCCGGTGTCGATCGAGCAGATGAACGCCGCGATCGCAGCGGCGGGTGCGGCGGCGAAATGATCGGCCTGGATACCAATGTCCTGGTGCGTTACATCATGCAGGACGATACAGCGCAGTCGGCCAAGGCCTCGACTTTGCTCGACGCGCTGACTGTCGAGGCGCCGGGCTGGATTTCGATCGTGTCCGTGATCGAATTGGCCTGGGTGCTGGGTACGGCGTATGGCCTGGATCGTGCGCAGCTCACCGAAGCCCTGGAAGCCCTGCTACGTACCAAGGAGTTGATCGTGGAGCGTGCGGAGGTCGTCTGGAAAGCCGTGCGCATTTACCGCGACTCCAAGGCAGATTTGGCCGACTGCCTGATCGCATGCACAGCTACGTCCGCCGGCTGTGAACACACCATGACGTTTGACCGCGGTGCCGCCAAACACGCGGGCATGAGCCTGATCACTTGAAGTCTGGCCGGGTTCCTTGACGCAGCAGAGCCTGCACTGCACGCCGCCCAGCCACCGCATCGCACTGGCTGCAGCCCCAAAACCCCAACCCCGTCCGCAACCCAGCCCAACCTTCACGCTATGATCTTCCTTCACCCGGGGGAGCCATCCGTTGAACCGCCTGAGCATCATCCTGCCCGCCAAGAACGAGGCGCCTGCGCTGGCCGCACTGCTGCCGCGCCTGCGTGCAGCCCATCCCGGGGCCGAGATCATCGTGGTCGACGATGGCTCCACCGACGACACCCGCGGTCTCTGCGAGGCCAGCGGCATCCGGTGCCTGTCTTCGCCGTACTCGATGGGCAACGGCGCGGCGATCAAGCGCGGCGCCCGTGCTGCCGCCGGCGACATCCTGGTGTTCATGGACGGCGACGGCCAGCATGACCCGCTAGACATTGCCCGCCTGCTGGAGAAACTGGAGCAGGGCTACGACATGGTGGTCGGCGCGCGCGACTGGGACAGCCAGGCCGGCGTGGGCCGCGGCCTCGCCAACACCCTGTACAACTGGCTGGCCACCCGCATGACCGGCCACCCGGTGCTGGACCTCACCTCCGGCTTCCGCGCCGTGCGCGCGGACAAGTTCCGCGAATTCCTGCACCTGCTGCCGAACGGCTTCAGCTACCCCACCACCAGCACCATGGCCTTCTTTCGCAGCGCCTACCCGGTGGCCTACCTGCCGATCAAGGCCGCCCAGCGCGTGGGCAAGAGCCACATCAAGCCCCTGCGCGACGGCGTGCGCTTCCTGCTGATCATCTTCAAGATCGCCACGCTGTACTCGCCGCTGAAGCTGTTCGTGCCGGCAAGTATGGTGTTCTTCCTGCTCGGTTGCGCTAACTACGCATGGACGTTCGTGCATGAAGGCCGCTTGACCAACATGAGCACGTTGATGTGGAGTGCGGCAGTGATCGTGTTCCTAATCGGGTTAGTGTCGGAACAGATTACGGCACTCCTCTACACGCGCCTTAATCGCTAATGGTTTCGGTCCGGAAATGGGTGGACGCGCTTGCCCGCACGCCGCTGCATCCGCAGTGGCTGCTTGGTCGCAGACGAATACCGCCGGGTATTGCCAGTGCGTCCGGTGTACTGCTGGACATCGGTGCAGCCGATCGCTGGATCGAGCCTCAACTTCCGGTGGGCGTGGAGTACGTGGCTCTGGACTTCCCATCTACAGGGCGTGATCTGTACGGCGCGTGGCCACATGTTTTTGCCGATGCGGCACACCTCCCGTTCTCGGATGGATATTTTGACGGCGTAATTTGCCTGGAAGTGCTGGAACACGTGCCGGATCCGGCCATCGTGATAAAAGAGATCGAACGCGTCCTCAAGTCCGGCGGTCATGCGTGGATATCCATGCCATTTCTCTACCCGCTGCATGACGCCCCCTTCGACTTCCAGCGTTATACGGAATTTGGTTTGCGACGTGACGTTCAACGAGCTGGGTTGGAAGTCGTAACATTGTGGAAGTCCGGCAATGCGATCCGAGCTGCAGGCCTGTTATTTTGCCTAGCCATTGCTGGCGGAGTACATGTCCAGCATGGATGGCTCAAATTGGTGCTACTGCCCGTGGCTCTCGTGGCGGTGGTCACAATCAACATTATTGCTTGGTTATTAAGTCTGGTGTGGCCCGATTGGAGTTACATGGCGGTGGGGCACGAACTTGAGGTATCTAAACCTTGAGCGTTGCGGCCATAGTTCTTGTCACTACTTCGTTTCCAATTGCCAACGACGGGAGTGAGGCGGCGGGCTCCTTTGTCAGCGACCTCGCGGAGGAGTTGGCAAGGCACGTTCCGGTGCGTGTGGTTGCCCCCGGGCTTTCATCCGTGCGCGAGTCATGGGTGCCGAACGTGGAACTGTTTCGCTACAAGGCACCAGCCAAGCCTCTTTCAACGCTCAAACCATGGTGTCCAACGGACGTAGTCGAGATCGCTCGCGTCTTGCGAGCGGGCATTGGCGCCACCCGCGACGCAGTCATGGCGGGACCTACGGAACACATATTTGCGCTATGGGCGCTGCCATCAGGCGAGTGGGCACGACGCGTGGCGCACAAGCATGGCATCGGCTATTCCGTCTGGATGCTTGGCAGTGACGTGTGGTCGCTCGGGCGCGTGCCAGTCTTACGCAGTATGCTAGCGCGTGTCATGCGGGAGGCGGTATATGCCTATGCCGATGGTTACCAGTTGGCGAAGGACGCCCGACGTATTGCAGGTATCCCGGTCGCCTTTCTTCCCAGCGCACGCCGTGTGGATTTGCGTGATCCGCCACCGCCGCGTGCGCAGCCGCCGTATCGGTTGTTGTTTCTCGGGCGATGGCATCCCAACAAGGGCGTTGACCTGTTGCTCGATGCGCTCGCCCTGTTGGGTAACGATGATTGGTGCCGCATTGAGTGCGTGGAAATCCAGGGAGGTGGCCCATTGGAGGCGTTGATACGCGAGCGCGTCGCGACGTTGCGTGCTGTCGGTCGCCAAGTAGAATTGGGAGATTTCTTGGTCAAGCGGGAAGCCGAGAAAGCCATTGCGCGCGCTGACTGGGTGCTGATTCCTTCTCGGATTGAAAGCATACCAGTGGTTTTTTCCGACGCGATGAAGCTGGGTCGGCCGGTGGTTGCGAACCCTGTTGGTGATTTGCCGCGCCTGTTCGCATGCATGGTATGCGGTGAACTTGCCGAGGGTGTGTCTGCTGTGATGTTCAGTCGTGCTATTCAGAAAGCATTGAGGACTTCACCACGTGCGTATGACATGGCCGTACGCCATCAGGCTTCGCATTTTGATCTTGCTGCAATAGCGACGAGCGTTCGTCATAAGGTGTTGGGCGATGGTTGAGCAGGCACATTGTATGACCGATCCTCGATGGGGGCAGGATGGTCGCGATCGCAAGGCCGAGGCTATTCTTGCTACGCTTAAAGAGCATTGCCGGCGTGACTTGACACTTGGCGTGTGGCTGGATGTTGGCTGTGGCAGCGGAGGGGTTGCAGCCACACTTGCGGCACATGTCGAGCAAGTGATCGGTGTGGATCCAGAGCCTTGGATACGTTGGCAGGCGTTGTGCGACGAGCGCCCCAATCTTGCTTTTCATGCGGGATCTTATCGGGATCTCACAAACTTGCTCGCCTCCGAGTCGATTGATGTAGTCGTTTGCAATCAGGTCTACGAACATGTGGATGACCCCGCTGCCCTATTGCAAGCGATCCGACGTGTGATGAAGCCCGGTGGCGTCTGCTACTTTGCAGGCCCAAACCTGCTGTGGCCTATTGAGCCCCATGTATTCTGGCCTTTCGTTCATTGGTTGCCGCGAAGGTTCGCGCAACACTGGATGCGTCGGCTTGGTTCCCGTCAGGCGGACGATCTGGATGCGTGGTCACGATCATATTGGGGGCTGACACGACTGTTTCGTCGAGTGGGTTATCAATATACCGGTGCAATCCATGCACGCTTACGAGCAGGTGCAGGCGTGGCGGGTGCGGCTAGGTTTTTACGCATGTCTGCTCACGTGCCGCGTGGTTTTGTTACCGCGCTGACGCCGATTTCTCCCGGTTTTGTGTTCATACTAACCAAGCCACCAGAATGAGCAGGCTATCTACACAAATTGGCGTCCGCCAAGAGGTTTTGCTCATGGAGCCACATGTCGAAAGAGACTGGTGCACACGAATAGTGGCAACTATGTTCTGGTATCAATAGTGACCGTTGCAAAAATCATTTGGAAAAGTTCACCGGATGTCGAGTACCGCGACTGGCTGTCGCGCACTGGTGCATTGTTTGCCGATCCATTGTGGGTGGAACCCATTGTTGCGGCCTTGGGAGCCAAGGCGCTGTATGGTTTTTGCCTTGAGCGTGGCGAAGGTGTTGCAGTGCAGGTATTCCGACATGGCGGGCTGGCAGTAGGGTATGCCGGGCTTCCGATCAGTCCTGCGTGGCTTTCTGACGTCGAGTGTCGTAAACAAATTATCGTGCCAGGGGTGCACCTGACGCGATTCAATCTGAGTTGTCTGCACACCTTGAATTCCTTGTCGCGGAGCGAGCATGCGCAAGAATTTGCGGAAACGGTGATTCCCGATCTGGGTTTATGGCCCGCACGGAATGCGCGCAAACTGAAGAAGGATCGTGCATTTGCGGCTCGAGGCAAAATGAGAGTCGCTAGCTTGGATTCGAGTCAGGCAGGAGATGTGGGATTGTTATATCGCGATACCGTTGTGCGTCATAAAGGTAGCTTGCGTTACCAAGAAGATTATTTTCGCGCCGTCATTGAGCTTTCGACGCAAACTGTACGGGTATTAGCGCGTGGGGCTTTCGATGAGGCGGGATGCCTTGCAGGGTTTGCCATATTCGGACTCGACGGCTCGACGGCACACTACCTTCATGGAGGCGTGGCAGACAGTGCGCGGTCGCATGGCGTCTCGGATTTGCTACTCAGCGATGCCATGGATCGAGTTATTGAGCTTGGGGCGGAATCGGTCACTCTCTTGCCGTCGCCGGAAAAGCAGCCTGGGCTGGTCGCTTTCAAGCACAAGTGGGGCGAGGTGGATGGTCATTGGATGACTCTGGATCGGTCAAGTGGAGTACTGGGTGAAGTATTGCATCTGGGCATGGGGGTGATGAGTAAGTTAAGAGGCAATGCAATGCCTCTTAGGGGGCGCACTCTCACAACGAAGGCGAAGAAGGTATGAGTCGGGTCGGTTGGGCGGCATGGGTACTCGATCGCATCTCGGAGCTCACGCGGATTTACCGTCTGGGACTGCGATTCCAGGGCATGGCCGTTGAGCCACAAGTTACTATCAAAACACCGTCGCGTTTGCGTTTCGGGAAAGGGGTGGTGGTACAGCGTGGCGCGATCCTTCATTGCGGAGGGAGGGCTTGGTCAAATGGACAGGGTCATATAGTCGTAGGCAATAAAGTGGTCATAGGCCCTTATTGCATACTTTATGGTGCTGGCGGAATAACTCTTGGTGACTATGTACATCTTGGTCCGGGCGCGCAGCTTATGAGTCAGGCCGGTGAGCACGGTGCGTCGAGACTGTCCGCGCGACCGGATTATAGATTGGCACCCATTTTCATTGGAAGCGGGGGGTGGATAGGTGCCGGCGCGGTTGTTCTCGGGGGGACGAAGCTAGGTATGTGTGTAACAGTCGCACCGAACAGCGTTGTCTCCGGCAACGTTCCGGATTTTGCCGTCGTCGTTGGCAATCCCGGTCGGGTCGTTCTAATCAACCAACCAGTCTGAGGTTGCGCAAACGTATGGTCGCCAACACTAATGATCTCGTAGACGAGCTGGTTGTACGAATTGAGGCCTCGAATCCCATGCAGCGAACGATGCTGCAATCCTCACTTGCAGGCCTTCGCACGGATGAGCGCAAGCGATTGCATAGGTACCTGGAGTACTGTGAGGATTCTGGCTTCGATATTGATCAGCTGGCGGAGGCCTATAACACGATTACATTGGATACCTTGCGCGAACAGGTGTATTTCCAGCGCAACGGGAGATATCGTTATTCGCGTTTTGATGAAGTTGCTGGGCATGTATATCACAATCCATTGTATATGCGGAAGTATATGTATGGGCTGGCGATCACCGCCTATTTCTGGGCCAACCACAGAGAGATTTATCGTTATTTCGAGATGGTCATTCCTCGCCGTCAAGGTGGCAGGTATTTGGAGGTTGGCCCAGGGCATGGACTATTTTTCCTGCAGGCGATGGCGTTGTCGCGATACGAGAGTTATGAAGGTATAGATATCAGTGAGACGTCTCTCGAGATGACACGATCACTTCTGTCCAGGCAAGAGCACCGAGATAGCAACCGTTGGGTTCTTCAGTGTGGTGACTTCCTTGCGGCAAACGAGCTTGTGGGGCCGTATGATGCTGTCGTGATAGGGGAGGTTCTTGAGCATGTTGAACGACCAGATCTCTTTTTGATGCGAATCCAAAGCTTGATCCGTCCTGGTGGATTTGTTTTCGTCACCACTGCAGTTAATGCGCCGGCAGTTGACCACATTTATCTTTTTCGTACAGTTGCTGAAGTTGAGCACATGGCGATTACTTGCGGCCTCAATGTGGTCGATAAGCTCGTTACGGGGTATCCAGGTTGCTCGATCCAGGAAACTGAGCAGCGACGGCTGCCCATCAATCTTGCATTGGTTCTTTCAGCATGAGTCTCGGTCGTACATTGCAGCTTCATCATTTTGGTCTAGGTGCAAAAGACGAAGCCGCGACCTGCAAAGTGCTTCGGGCCTTGGGGTATTCCGTGGCTCATCGCGTTCGTGACGAACTGCAAAAAGCTGATCTGATCTGGTGCGTTCGGGCGGGCGAGCCACCAGTCGAGGTCGTCCTGCCAATTGATGATGCCGGTCCGCTTAAGGCGGTACTTGCCCAGCAGGGAACAAGTTTCTATCACCTATGTTTTGAATATGAGGGAAAGTTAGAAGATGCCTTATCTCATCTTCGACGGGAGGGAACCCGCATTGTCACCGTGCGTGAGCCGTTGCCGGCGATATTGTTCGGCGGTCGCTTGGTCAGTTTTCATATTGCGCAGGGCCTTGGCCTGATTGAATTGATTGAAAGTGCGGAGGCCTCGAACACTCTATGACAAATGAGTCCGATGCAAGGAATTTCAGTGACGTTCGTCTTGCGTCCTTTCAGATAATTCGCAATTTCACTATCGAAGCCATCGCGCCGTTCCTGACTCGCGCGCTCGTTGCTTCCGGACTTTCCGCAAATCTGCGCTTTGGTGGTTTCGCGACTGCCCATCAAGAAATCGCTCAAGGCGACATGCCGGGTACGGATGGCGCAATGCGTATTACAGTGCTGGCGCTTGGTCTTGAGGAGTCTGCTCCGAATTTCGGGCACATGAACTGGCCGGTGACCGAAGCTTGTGAACATATCTTGACGCTTGTGCGCATGGCTGCCGCTACCTGGGGCTCACCCTTGTGCATCAATACTGTGCTGGCTCCGCTGTTTCAGCCATGGGGCTTGGCGCATGGCAGTGAGTTCATGGAAGCCGAGAACGCCATTGCCGCATTGAATTCCGAGTTGCGAGCAATTGCAACCGCAGCATCGGGGCGCATCATACTGTGTGATTGGGAGCGCTATGCACGCTTACTAGGCGAGCAGGGCACGTATGACTACCGTTTCTGGTACAGCAGTCGTGCTCCCTTTGCGGCATCGTTTCTAAAACTTTATGCAGAAGACATCGCAAGGACAGCACGTGTGCTTAGTGGGCGGATACGCAAATGCCTAGTCCTGGACTGCGATAACACCTTGTGGGGTGGCATCGTCGGCGAAGATGGACTCGGTGGAATTCGACTTTCCACTGATACCGTTCCTGGGCGGTACTTTCATGAATTTCAGCGCTCAGTGCTCGATCTTGCGGAGCGAGGCGTTATCTTGGCCCTAAGCAGCAAGAACAACGAAGCAGATGTGATGGAGGTTCTAAATAGCCACCCGGACTGTCTGATCCGGCGTGATCATTTAGCGAGCTGGAGGATCAGTTGGGCTCCTAAGCATGAATCGCTGGTGGAGCTTGCCGACGAACTGGGCATCAATCTCGACAGTATGGTATTTGTCGATGACAATCCGGCTGAGTGCGAATTGGTGCGGCAAGCGCTGCCGCAGGTGGCTGTGATTCAAGTACCCGACCGTCTTGAGCAACTGCCGAGTTTGTTGTTCCGTAATGATTTGTTTGGAACTTTGACCATCACGGAAACGGATCGCAGGCGTGCCGAGAGCTATCGAGTTCAAAGGGAACGTCGTGATTTGCAGCGAACAGTAAAAAATCCCAAGGACTACCTCGCGTCGCTCGGAACCCGGGTTGTCTTGCGACTGGCCGGCGAGCGTGATGTGGCGCGTGTGGTTCAACTCCTTCAGCGGACCAACCAGTTCAATTTGACGACGCGCCGGCACGACGAGTCGATCGTACGTGAATTACTTACGTCGCCAAGCGCGCTGCTGCTTGTCTGCGACGTTTCCGATCGGTTTGGCTCAATGGGACTCACCGGCGTTTTGCTGGCGCTCCGTAAAGGAAACGTTGCCGAGATTGACTCGCTACTGTTGAGTTGCAGAGTGCTTGGCCGTGAGGTCGAGTTCGCATTTGTAGCCGCGGCTGCTGATTGGCTGCG
Source organism: Rhodanobacter sp. FW104-R8 (assembly GCF_001617365.1). Taxonomy (GTDB): domain Bacteria; phylum Pseudomonadota; class Gammaproteobacteria; order Xanthomonadales; family Rhodanobacteraceae; genus Rhodanobacter. Next base: position 23,090 of record NZ_LVJR01000123.1, on the reverse strand, counting down.
GAGGGAGTGGAAAACGGAGACTATAGATGCGAAATTTATACCATCCGCAAAAAACATGCAGTGTGCCGATTTCTGGGAGCGCTGTGGCTTCGCGCGCAACAGTTCGCTTGCCGATGGAGTAATCAAATTTCGTGCAGTCGACGTCACCGAGGTGATAAGTTTCAATAATCGACAATTCATTACTATCGAGGTAGAAGCATGATAAATAAATTATCCACGGTCATAGCAGAGATACTGGAGGTCCCTTCAGCTGCGATAACTGTCCAAACGAGTGCGGCTACTGAGGAACACTGGGACTCGTTACGTCATATGCAGATCATATTTGCAATCGAGGATGCCTTTGGTGTTCATTTCCGCGATGAAGAAATTCCATTATTGACCAGCGTCCAAGCAATTTCCGACGCGCTGGTGAGTTATGGAGCCGATCCAGTCTAGGTGCCTAGGAAATACCTGGACAATTCCGTCAGCAAGATCGGGAGGAATGTGATCAAGCAGTAGTAGAGTTCTTTTCTCTAGAGGCGGCGTGGGTTCACCATGGCACGGATCACCAGCGCAAGTCCGAAACTCAACAGATCCACGGCCAATTGCCAGACTCGCACCAAAAGCATCACTGTGATTACAGCTCCGCGCGCGAGGCTATTCGGGAGAATGGCCCACAGCGCGAGTGTGGATGCTTCCCGAACGCCGATACCGGCTGGCACTGGGATGGCAATCAAGCCTGCTGTCCAACCTAGGCAGAGAAGCGCCAGCATGGCGGGAACGGCACTCAAAGTGGCTTGGCCGGATGCCAGTATGACCGCACTGGATGTTGCTGCACATAGCGTCAGCATGGCGATTGCGAATGCGACAGCGGAAGGCCAGGTAGGTGGGGCGGCTGATTTTTCCGGGACCGAAATTCGCAAGCAAGGGAGTCGTTGCGCAATCATGTTAAGTACGATCGTTATCGTCTGCTGTCGGAGTGTGATGGCAAGGAGCAAACAAGTCACGCAAACCACTAGGCCGGAGCCGATGAGTGGTAAAGAAGGAATGCACGCCACTCCAATGCCGGTTAACAGCAGCGTGTTGATGACGGTTAATTCGAGATTTACAAGCAGTACCGCATGTAGCGACCTAGGAGCGGGTATTGCAGCTGCCTGCGATACCGCTGCCCAAATCCCGCCAGGGAGATATTTGCCTACCAATGAGAGCAAGTAAGCTTCAATGTGGGCGACCGCTGTGCCGGGTGTGCCGTGTTTACGGAGCAAGACTGAGAAGACGATGCCTTGAAGAACATTCAGGGCTACGCCGAGCAGGACGGCAGTTACTGACCAGCCTGGTTTAATCGTTGAAACGAGACGGGTAACGTCTGCACGTGCGGTCCATGCGAGCCACAGGACGACACTCAAGCCAGTTACGAGCAACGTGGTGTGTAAGATTTTTCGTATATGAACCCTACTCATTGATATCAAGACGTCCGTCGATTGTTGCTTACGCACAAACAAGTTGCCGAGTTGCTTCCACAACTCGCTCCACGTCCGCGTCGGTGAGCTTTGGTGACAGCGGCAGGCTGACCGTCTGGCGGCCAACGCACATGGCGTTAGGCCATTGTTCCGGCTTCCAACCGTAACGCTGTTGGTAGTACGGGTGTTCGGGCACCGACAGGTAATGCACGCCGGTGCCGATCCTTCGACTGTTCATCGCATCGAGAAAGGCGTCACGCGAAATACCACAGCGCGCCTTGTCGATCATGATCGTAAATAGGTGATAGGCGTGTTTTGTATCGGGTGCTGGTACGGTCGGCAGACCTATCGGCAGATCAGCGAACGCCTCCATGTAGCGATTCCAGATAGCCTCGCGCCTTGTCCAGGTTTGTCCGACGCGCGCAAGTTGATGGATGCCGATCGCGGCCTGCAAATCCATCATGTTATATTTGAAGCCTGCCTCGATCACCTGATAATGTTTGTAGCCTTGGTCACCGAAGCGATGCCAAGCGTCCTTGCTCATGCCGTGCAGTGCTAGCATTTTGGCGCGTGCGATGCTCAGTTCGTCGCGGCCGACGATCATGCCGCCTTCGCCAGTAACCACATTCTTGGTTGCGTAGAAGCTGAAGCAGCCGAAATCGCCGAAGGTGCCGGCTTTGCGGCCACGGTAGGTTGTCTCGATCGCGTGCGCGCAATCCTCAATCACGACTAGGCCATGCTTCCTTGCAATCGCCATGATCGAGTCCATCTCGCATGGACGTCCAGCGAAATGCACCGGCAGGATTGCACGCGTGCGTGGCGTGATTGCCGCTTCGATGGCCGCAGGATCAATGTTCTGGCTCAGCGGATCGATATCGGCCAGCACAGGATTGAGGCCGGCGTGGATGATCGCGTTGACGCTTGCACAGAAAGTCATCGGCGTGGTGATGACTTCCGCACATGGCTCCAGTTGCGCCGCAACCATGCTGACATGTAGTGCGGCCGTACATGAGTTCACCGCGGCAACTTGCATGGGAGCCAACGTCTGATACACGGCGAAGTCGCGCTCGAATTGCGCGACACGCGGCCCCGTGCCGAGCCATGCCGATTGCATACAAGCCACGACTTCGTCGATCTCGGCCTGCTCGATCAATGGCGAGCCGAAGATCAGGAAAGGCTCTTCATGCATGTCTTGCGAACTCATTCTTAGGTTCCGTCATGGCAGTGCTGATCAAACCACATGATCCACGAATCATGTCACATGCACAAAGAGCTTGAGGCACGTTTGTGTGTGTAGGGGGAGCATTTATGGTTGGGAAAACAACGTTTTCAGTTCGGCAATACTGCCATTCAGCCGTCCAGCTGTATTCAGCGCTTCAAGCTTTTGCAGTGCCTTCCGTGCATCGTCCTTGCGCCCAAGTGCTGCGAACATGCGAATCAGCGTGACCTGGTAACCGGGTTCGTCTGGACTGGTTTCGATGGCTTCTTCGATCATACGTTCTCCGAGGACGTGATCTTCCAGTATGTTCCACGCATAGTCCCCGTAGGTGGCGAGTAAACGGGCGCTAGGATTGGGGTGCGCGAGCGCAGTCATGAATGCCTCAGTCATGCGATTTTTCGGCAGATCGCAACGGCGTTCGTGGGCGCATTGGGTCAATGCGCCAAGCGAGCTTTCGTCTTGCACACCAGGCTTACGCGCTTTCAACTTGGCGATCATGCTGTCCCACCACGCATCCTTGATCGGCATGTGCATGCGTGAGTTGATGAAAATCAGCGCCTGCTCGGGAAGGATCGATGCATTTGGCAGCGCGGCCGCCTTTTCCAAGGGAGCGTAGGCCAGCTTCGTGAATGGCGAAGCGGGATCGTAGTGCGAGTAGATGATGTAGGTGCGACCTAGTTCGTATTGGGCGCGAGGCGACATCGGGGCGCGTGCGGCGAGATCCTCGGCCAGGCTCAGTGGGTTGCCCCAAGCGTAGGCAGTAAGTGCCGTCAGGAGACTCCAGCAAAGCATCAGTCCGGCCAGCAGCACATGCCGGGGCAGCGGCAGCCTGGAATTGCGCGACACGGCGAGCAGCGGCACGATCGCCAGCAGCAGACCGAAGCTGGCGAAGTAGTTGCGGTGCTCGTAGATCAGCTCCAGTGGCAGGATGGTGCCGGTGAGCAACTGGCAGCCGAGGAACAGGCTGATACCGAGAGCGGCCAGCGGCGCGCGTCGACGCAACCACAACATCAGTGCGACCAGGGCGACAAGAAGAACGATGCTGGCCAGCGTGCTCCAGGGGGCCAGCAGCCCGGTCGAGATGCGGAAGTCGTCGTGATAGAACGACAGCGCACTCGGCGTGGGTAGCAGGGTCCACGCGATGTAGTCAACGACGATGCGTGCCTCGCTGAGCAGGCGGGTACCCATGGTGAAGTCACGGGCAGCCCAGGTTTCCGGCTTCAGCAGGCCCGGCAGCAGCCAGGCCAGTCCCGCAACCATGGGCAGGGCGAGTATCAGCACAAACAGGCCGATCACACGTGGATCGCGGCGAGGCAAATGTCCCGGCTCAGGCCTTGCTGAGGAAGCGGGCGTTTCCAGCAGCTTGCCGAAATGGAACAGCATCCATTCGATCAGCAAAGCATACAGGGGGAGCATCACCGCGGTTTCCTTGGCCAGTAGGCCGAGGGTGGTCGGTACGGTGACGCTGATGGCGCAAAGGATGAATCCACCCCAGTTTGATCCCGCCCGGCCAACCGGGCCAAGCATGCGGCGGCGACCCGCCACGTAGCCGAGCAGCCCCAGTAGCACGAACAGGTTGGCCATGCTCTCCATGCGTTGCACCACGTACAGCACGGCGGTGAGGTTGATCGGCAGCAGCATCCAGCCGGTGGCGATCAGCACGGCAACGAGGGAGGCGCGCGGATGCCGGCGGGCTGGATCGGATCGCAGCAGCGCCAGCGAGAGCAGACACACCAGCCAGCCGTTCAGCAGATGAAGCAGCAGGTTGGTTAGCTTCATCCAGTAGGGATCAAGCCCGGTTGCCAGATAGTTGATGGCGAAGCTCAACGAAGCCAACGGGCGCTTGAAGTCGCTCGCCGGCGAGGAAAGCGCGGCGCCGACTAATGACGGGAGGCTGGCATCGTGTGGCTGCACACCCTTGTTGTCGACGATGTTGGGGTAGTCGTCAAACAGGAAGCCGCCGGAGAGCCCCGGCCAGTAGACGGCCAAGGTGATGGCGAAGGCGGCAAGTAGCGCCAGGAGACGCCATGGTGAGCGGCGAAGAAAGTCTGTCAAGCTGGGGTACCCGGTTGGAGGGAATGACTGGAAGTATTCCCGGAGTCCGCCTCAGCGTCGAGGGTGAGCTGGTGCCGCAAGTGATCCAGTTCATGCGGCCAGTAGTGTTGTCGTTGGAGCACCCATTCATGCAGCCATGGCATTCCGAAGCCAGGTTTCATGGCATTCCCGCTGACGGCTTCGTAATGGTCGAGCAGGCGCAGGCCGTGTGATGGGTAGCCGGTCCGGCCCAGGGTCGCGGCAGCTTCGAGGGCCATGCCGGGCCGTACCTGCAGGTCGAGTGCACGGTTGAAATCGGCCAGAGCCGCATCCGGCTGGCCCTGTGCGAGCGCGATCTTGCCGCGCAGGTAGGTCAGATCTTGTTGCGGCCCGGCGGCAGACAGTTTCGGATTCTCAAGCCCGGTGTCGATCAGCTTCTGCAGGCCTTGTGCGGTCAACCCCGGGCACCCGCCCAACATCACCACAGGCAGCGTGCGCTCGAACCAGTTGGCGAAGAGGGTGCCGGTATTCGGCGTGCCCTGCATGGCAAGCTGTGCTGCAGCGAGATCGGCGGCCGTGATGCCACCGGTCATACAGCGCGCGCCGATCAGGTTGAAGGCGAGTTGCACCTGACTTGGCTGGTTTGCGAGCAGCTTTTCCAGGCGCCCAATGGCCGCTTGCGGTTGCCCGGCCTGCATCTCGATCTGTGCGGCATTGGTCTGAGCGCGTGCGGAGTCAGGATTGATCCTGGCCCACAGCAAGGCTTGGCTGTGCACGTTGCCCCACAGCTCGGCGCGGGCATGGGTCATCCAGGCCAGACCCAACGGCAGCACCAGCATCAGGGCGTACTTCAGCAAACGCAGCTTGCGAGTGTCGGCCAGCCACAGGCCGAGCGGCCAGAACATCAGCATGGCGGGCAGGTAGTTTCGATGCTCGAAGTAAAGCTCCAGCGCAATCGAGGTGGATTCCAGCAACTGGCCGGCGAAGTAGAACAGTACGGCCAAGGCGAGCGCGGGGTGTCGTCGACGCTGCCACCAGGCAATCCCGATCAGGCCAAGCACGATCAGCATGGCGGGTAGGGTGGTGGCGGGTTGCAGCCACGAGGTCGAGGCGACGTACTGGTCGTTGAACAGTCCGCTGGAGAACGGGCGCGGCAGCCACAGCAACTGCAGGTAGTCCAGCAGCACGCGCGGCTCGGTGAGCATGCGCTGGCCGACGCTCCACGGACGGAATCCGACCGGGCCACTGGCAAGCACGCCATGGAGGCCGACCCAGAATAGGTAGCCGAGGATAGCGGCCGAGGGAATGATGCCGAAGGCGAACAGTGTCAGACGATGCGCTTGGCGTGCGCTGTCTTGATGCATGGCGTGTCGTGGTACGAGCACGATCGCTTCGATCAGCAAGGCCAGCATCGGCAACAAGGCGCCGTTGGCCTTGGCCAGTACCCCCAGTACGGTGAAGCCCCCCAGGCTCAGTACGCTCCAGGTCAGTCCCGCCGCGATTCTGCCTTCGGTCAAACGTTGGCGGCCGTGTAACCAGAGCAGCAGGCCGGTCATGGTACACGTGGCAGAGAGCATGGCCTCGCGCTGCACGATGTACAGCGTGGTGGAGACCAGTAGAGGGTGCAGCAGCCAGAGGGTCATTCCCAGCAGGGCGGCAGTCCGGCCTCGCTGATCGTCATGGCCCAGCAGGCTACCCAGCCGGGCCAGCAAGGCGTAAAGCAGGATCCCGTTGAGCAGATGCAGTATCAGGTTGGTGCGCTTGAACGGTAACGGGTCAGCAGGCCAGTCGTGGGCGTCGAGCAGGAACGTCAGCAGCGTCAGTGGGCGTCCCGTGGGGTCGGCAACACCCGAGGTGATGTAACGCCAGAATGCCGGCCAGTTGTCGATGGGGCCGTTGGCGCCGAGCACGGGTAGATTCGCGAAATCGTCGAACAGGAAGCCGCCATGCAAACCAGGGCGGTAGCTCACGCATGCCAGTAAGCAGAGCAGGGGCAGTGCGATCCAGTAGATGGCTGAAAAGTTCGATCGCATTCGGGCTTCCGTGAAAAGAAGAAGGGCCGCGCAGGGCGGCCCTTCCAAACGTACCTGAATCAGATCGTGACTTAGCGGCAAGAAGACGGCAGGTACTTGGTGGCAACCGTCGACTTGGTGCAGCTCCACGCGATCGAGCCGCTGTGGGTGACGGCAGACAGCACAAACGTCTTGGTGTCGATGGCGTTATTCGCCGATTGCGGCGCGGCTTTGCTGAACGTGGCCACGATTTGGCCGGCATTAGCGGAGATATCAACCGACTTCACATACTTGCCAGCGATGGATCCAGCCGTGGCGAGGCCAGCCGAGGCGTTGTTGCCGGGGAAGGTGCCTTTGTTGGAGTAGAACTCGGAGATCGCCGTCTTCGCGCCGTCGGTCAGTACCGCGCCTTCGGACACTTGCGTGCGGATCAGATAGTCCTGGTAGGCCGGGATGGCGATCGCGGCGAGGATGGCGATGATCGCGACCACGATCATCAGTTCGATCAGGGTGAAGCCCTTCTGCATCTTCTTCATGGTGGTTCCTCTGTTTTGGTTAGCTAACCGTGTGATGCCCCCTGAGCCCCAGTCCCTTTATCCCCCTAGGCGGGAACGGACCCCATTCGCATGGTCGGAACGACCAGGAAGCTCGCGGCAAAGTCAAGCAGCATATATGCCACGTTTGCCGCCGGTGTATTCACTCACAACCGTAGACGATGGGATTGTGCCCAGCGTCACGGAAGCCTGCAAGCCGTGCCGTTGGCGCCTCGGGAAATCGGGAATTGTGACCTGTGTGCCGTGTTGACCAAGGGCGTCACGCACGGACTAAAAGTGACGCTGTTGGGCAGTTTTTGTAGAGCTTAGGTATTTTTGTCAGCGTTTACTGACGACAAGCAATTGGCAAGTACTTCGGATCCACGGTGCTGGCCGTACACGTCCAGGTGATGCTGCCGGCATGGGTAACTGGCGACAGCAGCAAGTAGATACCATTCCCACTGATGTGGGTGTTGGCCTTGGGCCCCTGATAGAGCACCTTCACGGCGCCGCCCGTAACATCCACGCTGGAAACATAACTGCCTGTGATGGACGTGTTATTGGCCATGCCGGCCGACTGGTTGTTTGGTGGGAAGCGCCCGGTGTTGGACACGAAATCCCACACCGCAGCCTTGGCACCGCTGCCCAGACTCATGCCTTCGGTGACCTGGCCGCGGATGAGGTAGTCCTGATACGCCGGAATGGCGATAGCGGCGAGGATCGCGATGATCGCTACGACGATCATCAGCTCGATCAAGGTGAAACCGGCGGAAATGCGCTGGCGCAACATGGTGGACTCCCCTTTGGATACGCCAGCAGCAGCACGTTTTGTACCAAATATGAAGACGGAATGTGCGTCGCATCACAACGGTGTGCTCGGCCGTGTGAGCCTCGCCTGTGGTCTACGCTTAAGGGAGCTCCGTCACGGTTTGCTTGCGTCCCGGCAGGCCTGCGCTCTACCGTCACCGCTTTGACCACCCAAGGACCCCCCCATGAAACCTCTGATTGCCGCGCTGCTGCTCGCGCTGGTGGCGGCGCCCGCGATGGCGGGCGACGTCGTGGATACCAGCTTCGTCAAGGCCGAGGGCGCGCATGCGTTCAATGTGCGCGACCTGGTGATGATGGATCGGGTCAGCGATCCGCAGCTGTCGCCGGACGGGCGTTACGCGGCGTTCGGCGTGCGCAGTACCGACTACGATGCGAACAAGGGCGTCAGCGCGGTCTATGTGCTGGACCTGGCCAAGGACGGGCAGCCGGTGAAGGTGGTCGACAAGGGCAGTTCGGCGCGCTGGTCGGCGGATGGCCGCAGCCTGTATTTCGTGGCGCCGGCCAAGGGCGTGGCGCAGTTGTGGCGGGTGGATCTGGGCGGCGAGGGTGGCCTGAACCTGGCCGAGCATGCTCCCGCCGTGCAGGTCAGCCACGGGGTGCTGGACGTTGGCGGCTACAAGCTGTCGCCGGATGGCAAGCAGGTGTTGCTGTCGTACGAGGTGTATGCCGATTGCACCACGCTGGCGTGCACCCAGCAGCGCATCGATGCACGCGCGAAGGACAAGGCCAGCGGCACGCTCTACGACAAGCTGTTCGTGCGGCATTGGGACACCTGGGCCGACGGCCGGCGCAACCAGCTGTTCGTGGCCCGCTTCGACGGCAAGGGCCAGCTGGCGGGCGAGCCGAAGCGGCTGAGCCGCGGCATCGACGGCGATGTGCCGAGCAAGCCGTTCGGTGACGAGAGCGAGTTCGGCTTCGCGCCGGATGGCAAGACCGTGTACTTCAACGCGCGCATCGCCGGCACCAGCGAGCCGTGGTCGACCAATTTCGACGTGTACAGCGTGCCGGCGGACGGCTTGGCCGCACCAAAGAACCTCACCGCCGAGAACAAGGCGTGGGATGCGTACCCGGTGGCCTCGCCGGACGGCAAGACGCTGTACTACCTGGCGATGAAGACGCCGGGCTTCGAGGCGGACCGTTTCGCGATCATGGCGCTGGACCTGGCCAGCGGCGCGAAGCGCGAGGTTGATCCGAAGTGGGATCGCTCGCCCGGCGGCCTCACGATTTCCGCCGACGGCAAGACGCTGTACGCCACTGCCGACGACAACGGCCAGCATCCGCTGTTCGCGATCGACGCGGCCAGCGGCAAGGTCAGCCAACTGGTGGGCGAAGGCACGGTGAGCGGCTTCTCGCTGGCCGCGGGCAAGCTGCTGCTGATCCGCGACGACCTGAAGCGGCCGGCCGACGTCTATCTTGCCGCCGCCGACGGCAGCAGCCTGAAGCAGGTTACCCACTTCAATGCGGCGGACCTCAAGAACGCGAAGGTGGGCGACGCCGAGTTCTTCACCTTCAAGGGCTGGAACAACGAGACCGTGCAGGGCTACGTGGTGAAGCCGGTCGACTACCAGCCGGGCAAGACCTACCCGGTCGCCTTCATCATCCACGGCGGCCCGCAGGGCGCGATGGAGAACGGCTGGAGCTACCGCTGGAATCCGCAGACCTACGCCGGCCAGGGCTTCGCGGTGGTGACGGTGAACTTCCACGGTTCCACCGGCTACGGCCAGGCGTTCACCGACTCGATCTCCGGCGACTGGGGCGGCAAGCCGCTGGAAGATCTGAAGCTGGGCTGGAAAGCCGCGCTGGACAAGTACCGCTTCCTCGACGGCGACCGTGCCTGCGCGCTCGGCGCCAGCTACGGCGGCTACATGGTGTACTGGATCGCCGGCGTGTGGAACCAGCCGTGGAAGTGCCTGGTCGACCACGACGGCGTGTTCGACGCACGTGCGATGTACTACGACACCGAGGAACTGTGGTTCGAGGAACGCGAGAACGGCGGCACCCAGTACGAACACCCGGAGAACTACGAGAAGTTCAACCCGCTCAACCACGTCAAGGACTGGCGCGTGCCGATGCTGGTGATCCATTCGGCCAAGGACTTCCGCATCCCCGACACCCAGGGCCTGGGCGCGTTCACCGCGCTGCAGCGCCGCGGCATCCCCAGCCAGCTGCTGCATTTCCCCGACGAGAACCACTGGGTGCTGAAGCCGCACAACAGCGTGCAGTGGCACGACTCGGTGAACGCCTGGCTGAAGCAGTGGACCGCCAAGGACGCCCCGAAAGCCGCCTCGCGTTGAGCCGGTTCGCATGATGAAAACGGCGGCCTCCGGGCCGCCGTTTTCTTTCTCCTCCCCTGCAAGGTAGGGGAGGAGCACGGCTCTTGCGTTTTAGTTCCTCCCCCTGCAAGGCAGGGGGAGGTTAGGAGGGGGTAGCTCCGGGCTGGCGAGCAAGACCAAGAGCACCCAACCCCAGCCCTCCCCTGCGATGCGGGGGAGGGAACGAAGCCAGCTGCGTAGGGCGGGCACCGCCCGCCGCTCCTGCCCTGATGCACGACTACGACGAAGGGCCGGCGGGCCGTGCCCGCCCACCGGCGCGAGGTCCAGGAAGGCCTGCGCCGATCGGCTGGCGGGCTGCGCGAGGCATGCAGTACGATCAAGCCGTTGCACGGGCCAAGCCCCGAATACAGGAACATCAGTCATGTTGCTCGACGCACTGCATGCACAGAAAGACGCGATCAACGCCGCATGCCGCCAATATGGCGCGCGGCGAATTCGCGTGTTCGGCTCGGTGGCAAGAGGCGAGGAACAGCCCGACAGCGACATCGACTTCCTGGTCGATTTTCCGCGCGGTTACGATCTCTTCGCACAACGTCTGGCGCTGGCCGAGCGGCTGGTCGAGATCACCGGGCGCCAACTGGACGTCATCCCCGAGCACGAGTTGAACCGCCATATCCGGGCGCGCGTGCTGCAAGAGGCGGTCGATCTGTGAGCAAGGCCTGGCAGGCTCATGCCCGGCATATTCTGGACACCGTCGAGAAAATCGACCGCATCCAGCAGCGCGGCGACCTGACGCGCGATGAGGTGTTGTACGACGCCAGCCTGCGCAACTTGCAGACCTTGTCGGAGGCCACCCAGCAACTGCCGGAGACCATCAAGACCCAGTACCCGGCGATACCCTGGAAGCAGATCAGCGGTTTTCGCAACATCCTGGTGCATAACTATCTGGGTGACATCGATGCCCAGACCGTGTTGATGGTGGTGCAGCAACACCTTCCGCCGTTGGCATCAGCTGTGCGCGCGATGCTTGCTGCGGATCCCGACGGCAAGGCGTAGCTCGTCTGGTTCCTTCCCCTGTGATGCGGAGGAGGGAGCACAGCTTGAAATAGCGCACGTTCTTGGTCCCTCCCCCTGCAAGGCAGGGGGAGGTCAGGAGGGGGTGGCTCCGGGCTGGCGGGGAAGATCAAGAGCACCCCACCCCAGCCCTCCCCTGCGATGCAGGGGAGGGAGAAAAGCGTCAGCGCAGCAAGGCGCGTAGGCGGCTGCGGGTGAAGGCGCCGAGGCGGAGTTGTTCGCACAGTGCGTCGAGCTGGTCGACGGGCGGCGGGCGGCGCTGCAGGACGTCGGCGGATTCGGCGCCGGGGGCGTCGAGGGCGATGCGGGTGAGGCGGCGGTACAGCCGCGCCTGTTCGGCGTGTTCGCGCAGTTTGGCGGCACACGCGGCGGCGCCGCGCAGGCGCAGGAAGGCGACTTCGTCGATGCGGTCGAGCAGGATGTCGAGGCTGCCGAAGTGGGTGAGCAGGGCGGCGGCGGTCTTCGCGCCGATGCCGGGCACGCCGGGGATGTTGTCCACGCTGTCGCCGCACAGGGCCAGGTAATCGGCGACCTGGTGCGGGTGCACGCCAAGTTTCTCGTGCACGCCGGCCGGCCCCCAGCGCAGGCCGCGGGCGTAGTCCCACTGTTCGTCGTGCTCGCCCAGCAGCTGGCCGAAATCCTTGTCGGCGGAGACGATCACGCTGCGCCAGCCTTGCGCGCGCAGGTTCCACACGGTACTGCCGATCAGATCGTCGGCCTCGAAGCTGTGGTCGATCATCAGGTGCACGCCGAGCGCCTCGGTGATCGCGCGGCACTGCACGAACTGCCGCTCCAGGTCAGGCGGCGGCAGTTCGCGGTTGGCCTTGTACGGCGGGTAGATCGCGTTGCGGAACGAGCTGGTCAGCGAGGCGTCGAACGCCACCGCGATGTGTTCGGGCTGCACGCGTTCCAGCAGCTCGCACAGGAAGCGGGTGTAGCCGTGCACCGCGTTGACCGGGTGGCCGTCGGCGTCGTGGAATTCGTCCGGCATCGAATGCCAGGCACGGAACACGTAAAGGCTGCCGTCGACCAGATGGACGGCTGGACGTCCATTTGCCGGCGTGTTCACGGCGTCCAGGTGCTCAGCAGGTCGGTCAGCGCCGGGCGATCGCGGTCGGGCACCTCGATCTGTGGCGTGCCGAGGTGGACGAAGCTGACCACGTGTTCGTGTTCGGCCAGGCCGAGGATGCCCGCCACCTCGCGGTCGTAGGCGGCCCAGCCGGTCAGCCATTGCCCGCCGTAACCCAGTGCATACGCACCGAGCAGGATGTTGTAGGCGACGTTGCCGGCGCACAGCTTCTGCTCGATCTCCGGCACCTTGCTGTCGGGCTGCAGGCGGGCGACCACGGCGATCACCAGTGGCGCGAAGGTGTAACGCAGGCGCTCCTTCTCCAACTTGGCGTCGGACATCTCCGGGTGGTTACGGATCGCGATCGCCGCCAGTTGCTCGCCGAACGCCAGCTTCGCCTCGCCCTGCAGGCGGATCAGCCGGAACGGCACCAGCTTGCCGTGGTCGGGCACGCGGATCGCCGCCTCCAGCAGTTCGTGCAGGGTCGCCTCGTCCGGCGCGGGCTCGCCGAGCTGGCGCGAGGGCACGGAGTGGCGTTGCTGGAGCAGGGACAGGGCGGTGGGCATGGATCGGTTCTTCCGGCGGGGATGCCCATGCTAGCGGTCGGGGCCGTTCCGCGCGAACCGTCAGGCCGACAGCGGCAGCTTGAACGAGCCGGGCAGCAGCGCGGCCACGCTGGTCTGCTGGGTGTCGCCGTGCAGGTTGGCCAGCAGTACCGGCATGGCGCCGTCGCACAGTTCGGCCATCACCTGGCGGCAGGCACCGCAGGGGCTGACCGGGTGGTCGGTGTCGGCGATCACGGCAATGGCGGCGAAGTCGCCGGGACGGCAGCCGGCAGCGATGGCATTGAACAGCGCGGTGCGTTCGGCGCAGTTGCACAAGCCGTAGGAGGCGTTTTCCACGTTGCAGCCACTGAAGCGGCGGCCATCGCGGGCAAGCAACGCGGCGCCGACCAGGAAGTTCGAGTACGGCGCATAGGCCTGTTCGCGCGCGCCGCGCGCCGAGGCCAGCAGGTCGTCGAAGGCGTTGGGAATTGCGGGCATCGGAATCTCCGGCGATGACCCCGGCGCGGCGTGAGCCGCCTATGCCGGCGGGCCAGCTTACTCTTTTGCGCCGGCCCGGATCAAAACCCGCGAGTGCCGCTAAGATGGCCCGACCAATGCCGAGGGGACTGCACCATGCCGATCATCGTTGCCGCCTTGCGCGAGACTGCCGCCGGGGAGCGGCGCGTGGCGATCACGCCAGAGATGGCGAAGAAGCTGCGCGGCAAGGGTGTGCGCGTGCTGCTGGAGCATGATGCGGGGCGCGCCGCGGGTTTCCCCGACAGCGTCTACGCCGAGACCGAGTTTGCCGATGCGGCCGGGGTGCTGGCGCAAGCCGACGTGCTGGCCTGCGTGCTGCCGCCGGCCGACACGGCGTTTGCCGGCCTGCGCGAAGGCAGCATGGTGGTCGGGCAGCTGCGCCCGTACGGCGCCGGCGAGCGCATCGCTGCGCTCGCCGCGCGCAAGCTCACCGCGTTCTCGCTGGAGCTGTTGCCGCGCACCACCCGCGCGCAGGCGATGGACGTGCTGAGCTCGCAGGCGGCGGTGGCCGGTTACCGCGCCATGCTGATCGCGGCCGAGGCCTCGCCGAAGTTCTTCCCGATGCTGACCACGGCCGCCGGCACGATCCGGCCGTCCAAGGTGCTGGTGATCGGCGCCGGCGTGGCCGGCCTGCAGGCGATCGCCACCGCGCGCCGGCTCGGCGCGCAGACCGAAGGCTACGACGTGCGCCCGGAGACGCGCGAACAGGTGGAGTCGCTGGGCGCGAAGTTCCTCGATCTCGGCGTCAGCGCCGCCGGCAGCGGCGGCTATGCGCGCGAGCTGTCGGCGGAAGAGCGCGCCGCGCAGCAGCAGGCGCTGGCCGATCACCTGAAGTCGTTCGACGTGGTGGTCAGCACCGCGGCGGTGCCGGGGCGGCCGGCGCCGAAGATCCTCAGCACGGCGATGGTCGAAGGGATGAAACCGGGCGCACTGGTCGTCGACCTGGCGGCCGAGAGCGGCGGCAACTGCGAGCTGACCCGGCCAGGCGAGCGGGTCGAGCATGGCGGCGTGGTGATCCTGGGCCCGTTGAACCTGCCGGCCGGCGCGCCGCTGCATGCGTCGGAGATGTACGCGCGCAATGTGTTCAACTTCCTCGATCTGCTGGTGCACGACGGTGAGCTGAAACCGGATTTCGACGACGAGCTGGTGGCGAAGAGCTGCCTGAGCCATGCCGGCGAGACGCGCTTCGCCGGCTGAGCGGGCCGTAGGGCGGGCAATGCCCGCCGGCTTTTGATGGGCAAGAGCGGCGGGCATTGCCCGCCCACACGACTGAGCCGGGACCTTCGTAGGAGCGCCCGCGCACGGCGGCCGATACGTTGCTCAGGGGTGGACGGGGCTGCCAGGCGGCGGACGATCGCGGCGGTGGCGCTCCTCCCAGTGCAGGCGCTCGGCGGGAGGCAGTGCGTGCCATTCGCGGATCAGTTTCTCGCGCTGTTCCGGCGGCAGTTGCTGGAAGCGCCGGAAGGTGTCGTGCAGCTGTTCGCGCTGCTGCGGCGACAACTCGTGGAACTTGCGCATGTTCTCGCGCGCCTGCTCGCGTTCGGCCGGCGTCATCTGCTGCCAGCGGGAGATGCGTTCGCGGATTTCCTGGCGCCTGTCGGGCGGCAGGGTGACCCACCGCTCGGCACGGTGCAGCATGTGCGCCTGTTTACGCGGCGGCATGCTGTCCCAGCTGTCGCGCAGCGGCGCCAGCACGTCGCGCTGGGCCGGGTCCAGGCTGTTCCACGGACGCGGCGGCGGCATGTCGTCCTGCGGCGGCGGGGCGGGCGGCGGTGCCTGCGCGTACAGCGGTGCCGCGGCGGTGCCGCCAAGCAAGGTGGCCAGCAGCAGGGTCAGCATGTTGCGGGAGAGCCAGGTCATGATTCAGCGCGCCGCCGTCGAGCTGTTGTTGGCGGCCAGCCAGCCGTAGAAGTCGAGGTTCTGGTAGAGGTTGGGATCGGTCTTGTCGGCATCCGGTGGCAGGTCGCTGTCCAGCTCGACGCCGGTCTCGGCGGTGTTGACCGCCGTCTTGGCCGGAGCAGCATGATGCCGCGGCAACGGCTGCCACACCATCATCGTGGCCAGGGCGATCACGGCGAAGGCGCCGGCCGGGATCAGCCAGCGCGCGGCGCGGGGCGCCGGCGCGCGCGTCGTCGCCAGCGCCTGCCGCCGGGCCGCGCGCAGGCGCCCGGCGGTGGCCGGGTCGATGCGTTGGGCGGCCTCGTGCCAGAGCTCGCGGGCGCGCCGTTCGAAATGCTTGTCGGGCGTGGTCATCGCCAGTCCTCCAGTTGGTCGCGCAGATGATGCATCGCGCGTGACAGATGGGTTTTCACGCTGCCTTCGGAGCAGCCCATGGCATGGGCGGTTTCGGCCACGTCCAGGCCTTCCAGCATACGCAGCATGAACGCTTCGCGCTGGCGCTGCGGCAGTTGCCTGACCGCAGCGGCCATGTCGGCGTACGCCTGCACGTCGTGCAGGCGGCCCAGCGGGTCCTGGCCCGGGTCGGCGGGTTCCCATACGGGCAGCTCGTCGCCCTGGTCGTCGCGGCCGCCACCGAGCCAGCCCACCACGATCGAGCGCACCTTGCGCCGGCGCTGCAGGTCGACCACGCGCCGGCGCAGGATGCCCCAGAACAGCGGCGCCCATTCCGTGGCGGGCTTGTCGCGGTAGTGCCTGACCAGCCGCAGCATGGCGTCCTGCACCGCGTCCATGGCGTCCTCGCGCTGGCGCAGCTGCAGCTCGGCGACACGGAACGCGCGTCGTTCGACCTGCGCCAGGAACGCGTCCAGTGTGGCGGGCGTTTCGCGGACGTCGCCCAGCAGTTCCGCGCCTAGTGCACCGGCCACGCTGCTCATGGGGGCGTCGTCCGCGGCGTTGTATGGGGCATCCTCGGGCTCCAGCGGTGGATCTTTCGCGTTCAACGCGGCAGGCTCGCGCGGGTTGACCGGCACCCGTATGATGCGAGCACGACGTCCTGGCGGGCGGCTCTGATGGGGGATGGGGTCATGATCGATGGTTTCCTGGCGCTGTACATCTTCATGCTGGCCGCGTTCACCGGCTATGAAATCATCGCGCGGGTGCCGGTGATCCTGCATACGCCACTGATGTCCGGGTCCAACTTCGTGCACGGCATTGTGCTGGTTGGGGCGATGATCGCGCTAGGCCACGCGCAGACGCCGTTCGAGATCGCGATCGGCTTCATCGGCGTGCTGCTGGGCGCCGGCAACGCCGCCGGCGGCTACGTGGTGACCGAGCGCATGCTGGAGATGTTCAAGTCCAGCCGGCCGGACGCCGGCAAGGGAGCCAAGTGATGGCCTGGCTGCCGACCTTGATCAAGGCCTGTTATTTCCTCGCCGCACTGCTGTTCATCCTCGGTCTCAAGCGCATGAGTTCGCCGCGCACCGCGCGCGGCGGCATCGTCTGGGCCGGTTTCGGCATGCTGCTGGCGGTGCTGGCCACGTTTTTCCTGCCGGACATGCACAACCGCGGGCTGATCATCGCTGCGGTGCTGATCGGCGTGGCCGCGGCCTGGTGGAGCGGCCGCCGCGTGGCGATGACCGCGATGCCGCAGATGGTGGCGCTGTACAACGGCATGGGCGGCGGCGCGGCGGCGGCGATCGGCGCGGTCGAGCTGATCGGCTACGCGCGCGGGCTGGGGCTGCTGCACGCTGTGCCGGATACCTCGCCGCTGCGACCGGAGGCCTGGGCGGTGAACGGCCTGCCGCCCGCGCTGTCGCCGACCGAACTGGCGCTGGGCGTGCTGGGCGCGCTGATCGGCGCGGTGAGCTTCTCCGGTTCGCTGGTCGCGTTCGCCAAGCTGCAGGGCTGGATGGACCGGCGCTTCGTGTTCCCCGGCCAGCGCGCGGTGAACCTGCTGCTGCTGGCAGCGGCGGTGGCCGCGGGCGTGCTGCTCGCCACCAGCCATGCCAGCCCGATGCTGATCGCGGCGTTCTTCGCGCTGGCGCTCGCGTTCGGCCTGATGATGACCTTGCCGATCGGCGGCGCCGACATGCCGGTGGTGATCTCGCTGTACAACGCGTTCACCGGCCTGGCGGTGGCGTTCGAGGGTTTCGTGTTGGGCAACGAGGCGATGATCATCGCCGGCACCGTGGTCGGCGCGGCCGGCACCTTGCTGACCCAGTTGATGGCCAAGGCGATGAACCGCTCTATCGGCAACGTGCTGTTCGGCAGCTTCGGCGCCGCCGGCGGCGAAGCGCAGGCGATCGAGGGCGCGCAGAAGCCGGTCGATGCCTCCGATGCGGCAGTGATGATGGCCTACGCCGAGCGCGTGGTGATCGTGCCCGGCTACGGCCTGGCGGTGGCGCAGGCGCAGCACAAGGTGTGGGAGTTCGCCCAACTGCTGATCAAGCGCGGGGTGAAGGTGAAGTTCGCGATCCACCCGGTGGCCGGCCGCATGCCCGGGCACATGAACGTGCTGCTGGCCGAGGCCGGCGTGCCGTACGACCTGATCGCCGACATGGACGACATCAACCCGGAGTTCCCCGCCACCGACGTGGCGCTGGTGATCGGCGCGAACGACGTGGTCAACCCGCTGGCCAAGACCGACCCGGCCTCGCCGATCTACGGCATGCCGATCCTGGACGTCAGCGCGGCCAAGCACGTGATCGTGATCAAGCGCGGCAGGGGCACCGGCTTTGCCGGCATCGAGAACGCGCTGTTCTACGCCGACAACACGCGCATGCTGTACGGCGACGGCCAGGCGGCGGTGGGCGAGCTGGTGGCGTCGCTGAAGGAGATCGACGCCTGAGCCGATTTGCGTTTTTGTAGGAGCGCAGCTTGTGCGCGATGCTCTTGTGGAGCATTCGCGCACAGGGTGCGCTCCTACCGGTCCCGTCAGCTTCGCAGGGCGGGCACGGTCCGCTGGCTTTTGACGAGCGAGAGCGGCGGGCAGTGCCCGCCCTGCGCCTGATCCGCGGCGGGCCGCTTCAGCGCCGGCGCGGCTGGTGCCAGGCCAGCCATGCGGCCAGCAGCATGCCCAGCACGGCGCAGGCGATGTCTGCCGGTGACAGCGCCATCCGCGCCAGCTGCCACAGCATGCCGAAGCCGGCGGTGTGCATGGCGTCGATCAGGCCCATGCCCATGTTGCCGGCGATCAGCACGCCGGCGACCAGCATGTTGACGTAGAGCGCCGCCAGCAGCGTGGCGCACGCCGCCAGCAGCGCCGCACCGAGCCCCGCCGGGCGCACGCAGGCGCGGACGGTCCAGGCCAGCAGCGCGCCGAGGGGCAGCGCCAGCCACGGCAGCGACTGGCGCAGGTACAGCGTCGCCACCATCCACACGGCGCCGGCGGCCAGCCCCAGCATGGCGGCGCTGAACAGCGCGAACACCGACAGCGATACGGTACGCACGCTGCTCATCGGCGGAGGCGGTGCGTCGAGGTGGCCTGGAACATGCGCGGGTCCATCGGGCAAAGCGGCCATCATAGCGTGCCGCCGGCGGCTGCCGGGATGGCTTCGGCCTTGAAGTCCGCCGCCACCGGCCTGATCTGGGACAAGCGGCCCCGCGCGGCGGGCGGCATAATACGCATTCCGGGTCCGACGCATGGCCGCGCCCGCAGATACAGGATCTTGCAGAGGCATGAGCGGTTTCAGTCTGAGCAGCGAACCCTTCACCCTGATGCGCGACTGCAGCGCCGTGATGGTGCCGCAGGGCGACACGGTGACCTTGCCGGCCGGCCAGATCGGCTACATCACGCAGGCGCTGGGCGGCAGTTTCACGGTGTACGTGGAAGGCAACCTGTTCCGCATCGCCGGCGACGACGCCGATGCGCTGGGCAAGCAGCGGCCGGCCCCGATCGAGGTACCCGCGGACGCCACCGACGCGGACGTGGAAAAGCTGGCATGGGACCAGCTGCGCACCGTATTCGATCCGGAAATCCCGGTGAACGTGGTCGACCTGGGGCTGGTCTACGACCTCAGCCTGGAGCAGACCGAATCCGGCGAGCGCAAGGTCTACGTGAAGCTCACCCTGACCGCGCCCGGCTGCGGCATGGGCGACATCCTGGTGGACGACGCGCGCACCAAGCTGGAAATGATCCCCACGGTGGCCGAGGCGGACGTGGACCTGGTGTTCGATCCGCCGTGGAGCCACTCGATGATGTCCGACGCCGCGAAGCTCGAGACCGGCATGCTCTGAACCGCGTCCGCGGCAAGCGCCCCGGCCCGGCAAACCTCCCTGTATCGCAGGAGCGTGCGTTTCCGGGCACGCCCCGTCTGCCGTGCGCAAGATTACGCGCCATGGCTTCCGGCATGGTGCCGTCGCCACTTCCGCGCCGTGATGGCCGTCACTCGGCATAGGAAAAAATCATATTGTTGCGATTCGTCGCAAGGAATAACGTAGCCGGATTCGTCATCGGGGAGGTTGGCGAATGATCCCTTGGCGGCGTGATCGCCGTCTTGCAGTTACGCGTCCACGCGCTGTTGGCGCAAGGGAGTGCCAGGGGGAGGCAGCCGGGCCGGACGTAGTTTGGGATCGCCAGGCAGCACACGAAATAAGGGGCCGTGCGTCGCACGGCAATTCTTGCATGGGGTCCGCGCGGCCGCATCGGGTCCGCTCGTCCCGAAAAATTGTATGGGAGTCCTTGAATGCCCAATCATCACGGTTTGAAACTGCTGGTTGTCGCCATCGGCATGGCCACCGCGTCGGTGGCGACGGCCGCCGAAACGAAGACCCTGCACGCGCAGAATCTCGGTGCCATGCCGGTCAACGCGCTGGCAGCACATCTCAATCTCGGCCAGGACATGTCGCTGGCGCCGCGCAGTGCGGCCGCCATCGCCAACGGCCATCGGGTCGTGCGCCAGCAGCAGATGTACCGCGGCGTGCCGGTCTACGGCCGCAGCATTGCCGTCGTGCAGGATGCGCAGGGCAACGCGCTGCGTGCCACCGGCGAGCTGATGCAGGACAACCAGCCCGGCCTGGCTTCGGTTTCGCCGAGGTTGGATGCCGGCCGCGCCGTCGCGGCGTTGAAGTCGCACGTGCACACCCTCCTGGTCGGCGGCGCTTCGGTCGGCAACGAGCAGGCCGATCTGTTCGTGTACCCGCAGGAGAACGGCCCTGCGCGGCTGGTCTATCGCGTGTCCTACTTCGTCGACGGCGCGAACCCGTCGCGCCCGACCGCGATCGTCGACGCCAATACCGGCGAGGTGATCCAGAACTGGGACGGCCTCACTGACGCTTCCGCCACCGGGCCGGGCGGCAACCTGAAGACCGGCAAGTACCTCTACGGCACCAACTACGCGGCGCTCAACGTGACCCAGTCCGGCAGCACCTGCACGCTGCAGAACGCCGACGTCACGACCAACAACCTGCGTCAGGGCACCAGCGGTTCGGTGGTCAGCTTCACGTGTCCCAACAGCGACACCGACGCGATCAACGGCGCCTATTCGCCGGTCAACGACGCGCACCATTTCGGCGGGGTGACCCACGACATGTACGTGGCCTACGTCGGTGTGGCGCCGCTGAGCTTCCAGCTGGTGATGAACGTGCACTACAAGCTGAGCTACGAGAACGCGTTCTGGAACGGCACGGCGATGTATTTCGGCGATGGCGCCAGCACGTTCTACCCGCTGGTGTCGCTGGACGTGACCAGCCACGAGATCAGCCACGGCTTCACCGAGCAGCATTCCGCGCTGCAGTATTCCGGGCAGTCCGGCGGCATCAACGAGGCCTATTCGGACATCGCCGGGGAGGCCGCCGAGTTCTTCGACCGCGGCAGCAACGACTGGCTGGTCGGTGCCGACATCATGAAGAGCGGCACCGCGCTGCGCTGGATGTGCACGCCGACCCAGGACGGCCGCTCGATCGACAACGCCGCCAACTACACCTCCACCATGGATGTGCATTACAGCAGCGGCGTCTACAACAAGGCGTTCTGCTTGCTCGCCAAGACCGCCGGCTGGGATACCCGGAAGGCCTTCCAGGTGTTCGCACTGGCCAACAAGGTCTACTGGAACGCCACCACCGACTTCAACAACGGCGCCTGCGGCGTGGCGTCGGCGGCGCAGGACCTGGCCTACAACAAGAACGACGTGGTCGCCGCATTCACCGGCGTGGGCGTGAGCTGCCCGGGCGGTGGCGGCACCACCACCGAGCTGCAGAACAACGTGGCCGTCACCGGCGTGGCGGCGGCCACGGGTGGCGACAACGACTACTTCATCACCGTGCCGGCCGGTGCCAGCAACCTGGTGATGTCGATCTCCGGCGGCACCGGCGATGCCGACCTGTACACCAAGTTCGGCAGCGCGCCGACCACCAGCAGCTACGACTGCCGCCCGTACAAGGCCGGCAATGCGGAGAGCTGCACCGTGGCCGCGCCGAGCGCCGGCAAGTACTACCTCAAGGTGCACGGCTACTCGGCGTACTCCGGCGTCACCGTCAAGGCGTCCTACAGCACCGGCAGCGGCACCGGCGGCCTGCAGAACGGCGTGCCGGTCACCGGCCTGTCCGGCTCGAGCGGACAGGAGCTGAGCTACACCGTCACGGTGCCGTCGGGCAGCAACCTGACCATCGCCATCTCCGGCGGTACCGGTGATGCCGACCTGTACGTCAGAAAGGACCTGGCGCCGACCACCACCAGCTACGACTGCCGCCCGTACCTGGCCGGCAACAACGAGAGCTGCAAGTTCAGCGCGGCGTCCGGCACGTACTACATCAAGGTGCGTGGCTATTCGTCGTTCTCCGGCGTGTCGCTGCAGGCCAGCTGGTAATGAGCCCCCCGGCGGGCCAGGGAAGGCTCGCCGTCTTTGCAAGCCGAGGAGCCTGTGGTGACGACGAGGGCCCGGTCGATCCGACCGGGCCCTTCGTGCCGGCGGTTCAGCCGGCGATTTCCTCGAAGCGGTTGGCGTCGCGGTTCTTGCGCACCCTGGCCGGATCCCATACACGGCCGTTCATGGCGATGTAGACGCCGTCGGGCAGAGTCTGCACCGCGGCCACCGCACAGCCGATGTTGAACACCGCGTCGGAGCCCTGGAAGCGCGCCGGGTTCAGCGCGCCGGTCAGCACGATCACCTTGCCCTTGATGCCGGCCAGCTCGCGCGCGGTTTCGACCATGGTGTCGGTACCGTGGGTGACCAGCACGTGGCGGTGCGGCTGCGCCTCGATCGTCGAACGCACCAGCGCGCGGTCCTCGGTGCCCATGTGCAGGCTGTCCTTGCGCAGGATCGGGATCACGTCGAACTGGAACGCCACGCCGAGCTGGCCGAGGATCTCGCCGATCTGCGGCGCGCCGATCTTGTAGTCCGACTTGTCGTCGAAGTAGATCTTGTCGATGGTGCCGCCGGTGGTGACGATGGTCAGGTGCTGCATGTCGGGTGGCCGTGGAGAGAGTCGAGACATTTTAGCCCGTGCCGGCACCAGTGTGCCGGTAGGAGCGCACCCTGTGCGCGATGCTCCTGGCTCTGTTCGACATCAGCTTCGTAGGGCGGGCACGGCCCGCCGCTCTTGTTTCCATGCAAAAGCCGGCGGGCGGTGCCCGCCCTTGTATTCTGATTTTGCCCGAGTCGCGCTTGGGCAAAAGGGTGTCCGGATGC
>NZ_LVJR01000122.1 GCF_001617365.1 Rhodanobacter sp. FW104-R8 | reverse complement strand
GGCGTCCTGCGCGCCCCACGTCCAGTGGCGGATTTCCGGCAAATCCTCGCCATTCGCGTCGATGTACTGCTTGTGCTCGATCAGCTTGTCCAGCAGCTTCTGCTTGAGATAGACGCCCCGCTCACCCGTCTGCGGCGCACGGTTGATCACGTCGATCACCAGGTGGAAGCGGTCCAGCGCGTTCATCACGGTCATGTCGAACGGCGTCGTGATGGTGCCCTCCTCCTTGTAGCCGTGCACGTGCAGGTTGTCGTGGTTGGCACGCCGGTAGGTCAGCCGGTGGACCAGGCTGGGGTAGCCGTGGAATGCGAAGATCACCGGCTTGTCGCGGGTGAACAGCTGGTCGAAACCGTCGTCGTCCAGGCCGTGCGGGTGCTCGCTGGGCGACTGCAGCTTCATCAGGTCGACCACGTTGACCACGCGCACTTTCAGTTCCGGCAGGTAGCGCCGCAGGATCGACACCGCCGCCAGCGTCTCCAGCGTGGGCACGTCGCCGGCGCAGGCCATCACCACGTCGGGGCCGCCGTGCTGGTCGTTGCTGGCCCACGGCCAGATGCCGATGCCCAGGCTGCAGTGCCGCTGCGCCGCCTCCATCGGCAGCCATTGCGGCGCCGGATGCTTGCCTGCCACCACCACGTTGACGTAGTGCCGGCTGCGCAGGCAGTGGTCGATCACCGACAGCAGGCAGTTCGCGTCCGGCGGCAGGTACACCCGCACGATCTCCGCCTTCTTGTTGACCACGTGGTCGATGAAGCCGGGATCCTGGTGGGTGAAGCCGTTGTGGTCCTGCCGCCATACGTGCGAAGCCAGCAGGTAGTTCAGCGAGGCGAGTGGGCGTCGCCACGGGATCGCCGCGGTCATCTTCAGCCACTTGGCGTGCTGGTTGAACATCGAATCGATGATGTGGATGAACGCCTCGTAGCAGTTGAACAGGCCGTGCCGTCCGGTCAGCAGGTAGCCCTCCAGCCAGCCTTCGCACTGGTGCTCGCTGAGCATCTCGACCACCCGGCCCTGCGCCGCGAGGAATTCGTCGTCCGGCTTCAGCGCGGCCTGCCACTGGCGGCTGGTGGCCTCGAATACCGCGCCGAGACCGTTCGACACCGTCTCGTCCGGCCCGAACACGCGGAAGTTGCGCGACCGCTCGTTGAGGCGGATCACGTCGCGCAGGAACGGCCCCAGCACGTGCGTGTCGCCGATGCCGCCCACCCCGGGCTGCGGCACCGCGACCGCGTAGTCGCGGAAATCCGGCAGGCGCAGGTCGCGCAGCAGCAGGCCGCCGTTGGCGTGCGGGTTCGCGCTCATCCGGCGCGCGCCGGCGGGGGCGAGCGCGGCCAGCTCGGGCCGCAGCCGGCCGTGCGCGTCGAACAGCTCTTCCGGCCGGTAGCTGTGCAGCCACGCCTCGAGCTGCTGCAGGTGCTCCGGCGGACTGCTGGCGGAGACCGGCAGCGGCACCTGGTGCGCACGGAAAGTGCCCTCAACCGGCTTGCCGTCGACCAGCTTCGGCCCGGTCCAGCCCTTGGGCGAATCGAGCACGATCATCGGCCAGCGCGGCCGCGCGGTGACGCCGTGTTCGCGCGTGTCGCGCTGGATCTGCCGGATCTGCGCCACCACCGCGTCCATCGCCGCCGCCATCGCCTGGTGCATCGCCGCAGGTTCGCTGCCCGACACGAAATGCGGCACCCAGCCATAGCCGCGCAGCAGCTGCTCCAGCTCGTCGCGGCCGATCCGCGCCAGCACCGTGGGGTTGGCGATCTTGTAGCCGTTCAGGTGCAGGATCGGCAGCACCGCGCCGTCGCCCACCGGATCGAGGAACTTGTTCGAATGCCAGGCCGTGGCCAGCGGCCCGGTTTCCGCCTCGCCATCGCCGACGACACAGGCGGCGATCAGCCCGGGGTTGTCGAACACCGCGCCGAACGCGTGGCTCAGCGAGTAGCCGAGTTCGCCGCCCTCGTGCAGCGAGCCGGGACATTCCGGTGAGGCGTGGCTGGGGATGCCGCCGGGAAACGAGAACTGCTTGAACAGCCGCTGCAGCCCCGCCTCGTCCTGGCTGATGTCGGGGTAGACCTCGCTGTAGGTGCCGTCCAGGTACGCGTTCGCCACCACCGCAGGGCCGCCGTGGCCAGGGCCGGAAAGATAGATCACGTCCAGGTCGTATTGCCGGATCGCCCGGTTCAGGTGTGCATAGATGAAGTTCTGCCCGGGCGTGGTGCCCCAGTGGCCCAGCAGCATGTGCTTGATGTGCGAGAGCGCCAGCGGTTCCTTCAGCAGGGGATTGGCGCGCAGGTAGATCTGCCCGACCGAAAGGTAGTTCGCGGCGCGCCACCAGGCGTCGATGCCGTGCAGCACGGCGGGGTCGAACGGCTGGCGGGCCAAGGCGTCGGTGGTCATGGTCTGGCACCCATCGCATGCGGAAATCCGGCTTGTTGCACTATGTATACCCCGGGCCGTGAATTTTGCTGCGGCACCTCGTCACACGCCGCATTCCACGGTTCCATCATCCTCGGCGCCCCACCCGGTTTGATCACGCAGCGGAAACGACCCCATGGCCGTACGCGAAAACACCGAAGACGGCGGCCCGGAAACTCCGCCCTGGGCCAGCCTCGGCGCCGGCCTGATCACCGGCGCGGCCGACGACGACCCCAGCGGCATCGCCACCTATTCGCAGGTAGGCGCGGCGTTCGGTTACGGCATGCTATGGGCGGCGCTGGTGACCATGCCGCTGATGATCGCGATCCAAGCGATCAGCGCCGGCATCGGCCGGGTCACCGGCCACGGCCTGATGGACGGCATGCGCCAGCACTACCCGCGCACGCTGGTGTATGCGCTGCTGGCGCTGATCTTCATCGCCAACGTGATCAACCTGGCGGCGGACATCGGCGCCATGGGCGCGGCGCTGAAGCTGCTGGTCGGCGGGCCGGCCCTGCTCTACGCCGCCGGTTTTGCGGTGCTGTCGCTGCTGCTGCAGGTGTTCATTCCGTTCACCCGCTATGCGCCGATCCTGAAGGTGCTCACCCTGAGCCTGTTCGCCTACGTGGCCACCGTGCTGGTGGTCGACGTGCCCTGGCACGCCGTGCTGAGAAGCATCGTGCTGCCGCCGATCAGTTGGAGCGCGCCCTACGCCGTGGGCCTGGTGGCCCTGCTCGGCACCACCATCAGCCCCTACCTGTTCTGCTGGCAGGCGTCGCAGGAGGTCGAGGAAATCGAATCGAAAGTGCGGCGGCAGCCGCTGCAGGACGCGCCACAGCAGGCGCCGAGCGCCCTGCGCCGGATCGGCATCGACACCACGGTGGGGATGGTCTTCTCCAACCTGATCGCGTTCTTCATCATCCTCACCACCGCCGTGGTGCTGCACGCACACGGCAAGACCGACATCCAGTCCTCGGCCCAGGCCGCCGAGGCCCTGCGGCCGCTGGCCGGCGAGCTGGCGTTCGCACTGTTTGCCGCCGGCATCATCGGCACCGGCCTGCTCGCCGTGCCGGTGCTGGCCGGCGCCACCGCCTACGCCGCCGCCGGCGCGTTCGGCCAGCGCAGCGGGCTCGAACACAAGCCGCACGAGGCGCGCTTCTTCTACGGCGTGCTGATCGGCTCGGCCCTGCTCGGCATCGCGCTCAACCTCACCCCGCTCGACCCGATCAAGGCGCTGTACTGGAGCGCGGTGATCAACGGCGTGGCCGCCGTGCCGCTGATGGTCGCGATGATGCTGATGGGCTCGCACCGCAAGGTCATGGGCGAATTCACCATGCCGTGGCCGCTGAAACTGTTCGGCTGGCTGGCCACCGCCGCGATGGCGGCGGCGGCGGCGGGCATGTTCGTGACGTGGGGGAAGTGAGCTGGACTGTTTCCCGCCCCCGAGGGTGAAATGGTGGCACCGTCAGCCATGTCCCCGGGCGCGCCCGGGGACATGGCCTTGCGGGCGACGATCGGTCAGAAGCTGGCCGTCACGCGCGCGTACCAGAAGGCGCCGTTGAAACCGAACGGCGAGGTGAGCGCGTACTTGACGCCAAGAAACCGCAGCGTTGGGTTCCGCTCCTTGCCCGGGTAGGTGTCGAAGACGTTGTTGCCGCCGACGGCCACCGAGAAGACGTCGTTGATTTTGTAGCGCGCCTCCAGGTCGAGCAGCGTCTTGCCGCTGTAATGATCCGCGTCGGTCGGCGGATTGTTGCTGCCGAACAGGCCGACCGTGGTGCTCCAGCCGCCGTAACGGTTGATCCGCGCGATGGCGTCGAACCGGTTCAGCCCATAGTCGAAACTGAGCACTGCCCGGCTCTTGGGCACCTGGTGTTCGAGGTCGTACACGAAATCGTTGTTGAGCGTGTCCGGCTTCACCTTGACCACGCTCTGTGTGTTGCGGTTGTAGCGGAAGTCGATGTTGAGCTTGCCGTCACCCAGCTGGTGCCGCGTGTCGAGCACGAAGTCGATGCCGTGGACATGGGAGCCATACGCGTTGCCGAAATAGCTGGCGTCGCTGCCGAGCAGCAGTGGCGCGTTCGGGTAGCCGCCGGCGGTGAGCTGGTCGACGGTGGCCTGGGTAATGGTCTTGCTGACCAGGCCGATGCGGTTGTCGATCCTGATCCGGTAGTAGTCCAGGGTGGTGGTGACGTTGTCGGTCGGCGTCCACACGGCACCGACGGACAGGCTCTTGGACGTCTCGGTCCTCAGCGGTGCCGAGCCGAGCGCACGCGCCACCGGGTTGTTCACCGGATAGGTGCCGCTGGGGATCAGGCCGCCCTGGGCATTCGCCGTGGTGGTGACGTTCAGCGTGTTGGCCTGGCCCGGGGTCGGCGTGCGGAAGCCGGTGTTGTAGGTGCCGCGCAAGGCGAACGTGTCGGTGATCGCGTAGCGGCTGGAAAGCTTGTAGACCACCTTGGAACCGTAGCCGTTCGCATGCTCGTAGCGCACTGCCGCGGCGCCCGACCACTTGTCGGTGAGGTTCGTCTCGGCGTCGAAGTAGGCGGATTCGCTGTTCTGCGTGAACCGCCCGGCCGCGCTGGTCGGAAAGCCCTGGAAGGCGTCCGAACCCACGCCGAACACCGACGCGGTCGGCCCCACCTGGATCGAACCGGCATCGCCCTGATGGATGATGTAGGTTTCCTGGCGCCACTGCGCACCGAAGGCCAGCGTTAGCGGCGAGTTGTCGAACGAGCGGACGAAATCCGCACCGGCGCCCTGCTCGCGCTGGGTCAGCTTGCCGGGGCGGAAGCTGGTGGGCGAAAGGCTGCCCAGGCTCGGGTTGATCGAACCCTGCAGCCGGTAGTCGACCTCGTTGCTGCCGGTGCGATAGTGCGCATCCCACTGGAAGTTGCTCTGCCCGCCGCCGCGCACGCCGCCGACCAGCTGATGGTCGGCGATGTCGGCGCCGAACATCGGGCTGTAGCCGCCGGGGAACTGCTTGTAGATCGGGTTGAGCAGCACCCAGCCGCTCGGACTCGTGGCGGCGGCCGTAAGATAGTTCGCCGGGCTGCCGCCGCCGGCAACGATGCTGTCCACCAGCGACTGCGGCGCGTTCGCCGGCGTCAGGGTGCCGCTGGCGTAGCTGACCAGCGTCGAACGGCCAGCGATGCCGTACTGCGCCGGCAATACCGGGTTGCGGTAGAAGAAGCTGGACAGGACCTTCTTGTCCATGAAATTGCCGTAGCCGTACAGCTGCACGTCGCCCGCCA
This sequence comes from Rhodanobacter sp. FW104-R8, assembly GCF_001617365.1. Classification (GTDB taxonomy): domain Bacteria; phylum Pseudomonadota; class Gammaproteobacteria; order Xanthomonadales; family Rhodanobacteraceae; genus Rhodanobacter. Next base: position 48,562 of record NZ_LVJR01000122.1, on the reverse strand, counting down.
GCGGCAGGCCCGCGTTGACGAAGAGCTTGTTCGACTTGGTCTGCGGATCGCCCCAGCGCTGGCCGAGGCCGTCGTACGGCACCAGGTTCGCACCCACCGCCGCCGCGACGAGCGCCGCGTTGTGCTGTGGAATGCCGCGTGAAGTGGGATCGGTGGTCTCGCGCTCGGCGCTCACGTGCACGAAGCCGTCAGCCCCGAGCGGGAACCCGGCGTCGGCGTCGTAGCGCCGCAGGTCACCGTCGCCCTTGCCGTACTTGCCCCATTCCGCGCTGACCGTCACGCCCTTGGGGGCCTTCTTCAGGATGACGTTGACCACACCGGCGATCGCATCCGATCCGTATAGCACCGAGGCGCCGTCGCGCAGCACCTCGACGCGCTCGACCGCGTTGGACGGGAACACCGAGAAATCGACCGCCTGCGCGCCCTGGTTGAAGGTGCCGAGCGGATCGATCTGCAGGTTGACCAGCGCCGAACGATGGAAGCGCACGCCGTCGACCAGCACCAGGGTCTGGTCGGGCGACAGGTTGCGCAACGATACCGGCCGCACGAACGCCGTGCCGTCGGCGATGGGAAAGCGCTGGGTGGTCAGCGACGGCACGATATTGGTCAACGTGTCGGTCAGGTCTGCCGATGGCTGGTTCGCGATCTGGCTGCCGCTGAAGGCGTCGATCGGCGATATCGATGCGGTCGGCGACAGGCCGGCCCGGTGCGTGCCGGTCACCACCACCTGCTGCAGGTTGGTGATCGCTTTGTTCTTCGCTGCATCCTTCTGTCCCTGCGCCTTGGTCGCCTGGCTGGCTGTGGCCTGTCCGCTGTCCGTCACCCCCGGATCCTGCGCCTGCGCCGACCACGCCACCAGCGCCGCCGCGGCAAGCGCCGTACGCACCGCACGCACAAGCACCACGTTGACCCCCACTTGCTTAGGCATCGCTCTCCCCTTCGAATTGACCCCATTGGCCCAGCGCCGCAACCTACTCCTGCCTGACCCGTCAAAAAAGGGTCACCAAGAAGTTGCGGACGTGGCGTCACGCCGCTGTTTTCCTGCATCGCACCGCCAGCCGCGCCGGAAGGCGGTCGGCGCGCCGTCAACGCCGAGCCGGGTCCGGTCATTGACGAAAGTTCCTGCGACGAATCATGGCCCTCCGGGCCGGCCGATGACGCGGGCTTCCGCCACCAGCCACGGCGATTCGACGCACGGCGACCCGTCGTGCGGGTGCTTCGCCCGCACGCTCGCGGGACGCGGATACGACGCCACGGCCGACCACCGCGCCTGGTCGGCAACACGCCACAAGGGGCCGACGGCATCACACCGTCGGCCCCTGTTCTTGTTTATCACATGGGGACAGACTGCCCTCGGCTGATTTCCGGCGCAGCGTCAGTCAGGCAGGGCGCATCCCGGTTCGGTCAATGCGAATCCACTTCCGTCAGACGCAGGCTTCCCACCTCGCTCGACGCCAGGCTCCGGCCGGACGCATTGGCTGCAACCGGCCTGGAAACCAGCCGGCAGCGTTGGCCATCCGCCGGTGCGGCCTGCTTGCAATACGCGTCCACCACGGCGACCGTGTTCTGGGCGCCGTCGAGCAGCACAGCCGCAGAAATGGTGTCACCTTTACCCGACCCTAACCAGAACGGTGACTGGCGCGATCTTGGCGCCGCATGAAACACAACGGCGGGTGGTCAGCGGCAAGACGGGCACTCACTCCTCGGGATCACCGGGGAAGAGCAAGTGCGGGCCTATTGACTACGGACGGCGAAATGGTGACACCTTTACCGTTGGTACCCGTTGGGGGCCGACGCGCGTCAAGGTAGTTGTCGCCTGACTCATGCCGCCAATCGCTTACTTTGCGCCGCTCGATCGGAGCTGCCGCAGGTTGCCGCGAGCGCGTCGCGCTCGGGGTTCAGCGTGACCGGGCCGATCGGCGTCCAGTTGCGTGTCGCACCGCTCCAGCGATGCGGATGGCGCTGGCGGGCAATGTGATACAGCGCCGCGCGTGCCTGCAGCACACCGTGGTCGTCGCCGGCATGACGCTGCGCCGGGGCGACGAAGCGCAGCGCGCTGTGGCGGTGCTCGTGGTTGTACCAGTGCACGAAGCCAACCATCCATTGGCGCGCGGCATCCAGATCGGCGAAGCCTTCGGCAGGAAAGCCGGGACGGTATTTGGCGGTGCGGAACAGCGATTCGACGAAGGCGTTGTCGTCGCTGACGCGCGGGCGCGAGTACGACGGCGCGATGCCGAGCCAGTGCAGCATCGCCAGTACCGTGGTCGCCTTCAGGATCGCGCCGTTGTCGCCGTGCAGGACCGGCTTGGTCGCGGTCGCGTGCACGCCTTCGGCGAGCGCGGCGCGCTTGACCAGCTGCGCGGCGTGTTCGGCGCTCTCGGCCTCGTGCACCTCGTGACCGACGATCTTGCGGCTGTACAGATCAAGGATCAGGTACAGGTAGAACCAGCGTCCGTTCACGCGCGAGGGCAGCCAGGTCACGTCCCAGCACCAGACCTCGCCGGGGCCGTGCGCGGTGTGGGTGGTGGGCCGGCGCGCAGGCGCGGGTGCCTTGGCGCGGCCGCGATGCATGCTTTGCCCCTGCGCGCGCAGCACGCGATGGAAGGTCGATTCGCTGGCCAGATACACGCCTTCGTCGGCCAGCCGCGGCACGATCTGCGCTGGCGGCAGTGCGGCGAAACGCGGCTCGTTGGCCACGCGCAGCAGCTCAGTCCGCTCAGCCTCGCTCAGCGCGTGGGCGGGCCGCGGTCGCTCGGCATGCGGTCGGCGGTCGTCGCGTACCGTACCGCCGCCCTGTCGCCGCCAGCGCTGCAAGGTCCGCACATCAATGCCCGCCAGGGTACAGGCGCGATCCAGCCGGGCACCGGCCCGGTGCGCCTCGCCGATGCTTTCCACGATCTGCCGGCGATCTTCCAGGGCGGTCATTCGTCCCCGGGCAACGCCTATATCGGGACCAGAATGGGCAGACGATCTTTACAAGAATGACCGCTCGGAGTGGGGCATGGCTGTGGCGACGGGCCGCATGCAGATGCGCTCAGAGTGGGAGACGCCTCGGACGAAGATCACGCATGTGCTGGGAGGGGACAACTTTAAGATTCGTCACCTGATTGGTTACGAAAGTAGGGAGTTCAAACTCGCGGCGGAACAAGCCAAAGAGGCTGAGAAGAAGAGTCAGCTGTAAGCGGGGGCAGCGATGCGCTTGTGCAGCACCGTCGATGAGCTGGCGTTGTGGAGCTACATACAACGCCACCCGCAACGGTGGCGTTTTTTTGTCCACAATAGGTGGGAACAAAGCGTGACACACCAAGCGCCAGAAACAAAAAAAGCCCATAGAATCAGGGGCTTAAATGCTTTTCTGGCGGAGAGAGTGGGATTCGAACCCACGGTAGTGTTACCACTACGGCAGTTTTCAAGACTGCTGCCTTAAACCGCTCGGCCATCTCTCCATAACTTATTTCGCCAATCGTTCGGCCTGACGAAATCGGAAGGTTGCCCTTCGACTTCGCTGCGCTACGCTCAGGGCGAACGGTTGCGGGACGTGCAATGCGCGGGCTGCAATCCTATCAGGAACCCTTCTGCGAGGAACCGTTGCCGCCCTTCTTCGACAACGCCACCAGGCACCCCCCCAGGATCGCCACGGGAATCAGCGCGCCGAGCAGCGGGAACAGCAGCACCGGTTGTCGGACGACCATCGGTACGAGTTGGGTGGCGCTGGCGAAGGCGATGATGGCGAGGCGCCAGCGGCGGCTGTGGCGGGCGAACCAGAAGCTGGCGAGGACCAGCGCCAGCGCGACCACAGAGAGGCCGAGGTCGAGCGTGGGCAACTGCCATACGCTCTCGAAGCCGAGCCGGGTGCCGATCACCGAGGCCAGCACGATCAGCAGGAAGAAGCTGGTGTAGAACTCCACCCTGCCCCAGGTGCCGCGTGCGGGCATCGGTTCGTTCATGCGATGCGGTCCAGGCCGGCCATGTACGGGCGCAGCGCGGCGGGCACGGTGATCGAACCGTCGGCGTTCTGGTAGTTCTCCATCACCGCGATCAGGGTGCGCCCGATGGCGAGGCCGGAGCCGTTCAAGGTGTGCACGAGTTCGGGCTTGCCGGTGTCGGCGTTGCGCACGCGGGCCTGCAGGCGGCGCGCCTGGAAGTCTTCGCAGTTGGAGCAGCTGGAGATTTCGCGATAGGTCCGCTGGCTGGGCAGCCACACTTCGAGGTCGTAGGTCTTGACCGCGGTGAAGCCCATGTCGCCGCTGCACAACAGCATTTTACGGTACGGCAGGCCGAGTTTCTGCAGCACCTTCTCGGCGTGGCCGACCATTTCCTCCAGCTGCGCATGCGACTGCTCGGCACGGGCGATCTGCACCATCTCGACCTTCTCGAACTGGTGCTGGCGGATCATGCCGCGGGTATCGCGGCCGTAGCTGCCGGCCTCGGCACGGAAGCACAGCGTGTGCGCGGTCATGCGCAGCGGCAGCGCGTCGGCGTCCTGGATGGTGTCGCGCACCAGGTTGGTCAGCGAGACTTCGGCGGTGGGAATTAAGTACATCTCACGTGTAAGCAGGCCCATCAACACATAGTCGATCTCGCCGCTTAATTTCGACCATAAGTCATCATCAAGTGAGCCCTTCGCTGGCATGTTGAAGGATTTCAAATATTCGTTTATCCCGCAGAGCGCCGCGCTTCGGTCATCTGCACTCTTTGCATCAGAAATACTTTTAACTATCCGTCGCTGTTCCTCGCTGTAAGAAACACCCGTAACCATATGCCTTGGAAGCGCAAATAGATCCTCCTTGAACTTCGGCAGCTGGCCGGTGCCCTGCATGCTGTCGGCGTTGACGATCACCGGCACGTTGCATTCGAGGTAACCGTGCTCGGCGGTGTGCAGGTCGAGCATGAACTGGCCCAGCGCACGATGCAGGTGGGCGAGCTGGCCGCGCAGCACGGTGAAGCGCGCGCCGGACAGCTTGGCGCCGGCGTCGCCGTCGAGCCAGCCGTGGGGTTCGCCCAGTTCGACATGGTCTTTCACCTCGAACGCGAAATCGCGCGGCGTGCCCCAGCGGCTGACTTCGACGTTGTCGTGTTCGTCCTTGCCGATAGGCACCGACGCGTGCGGGATATTGGGGATGCCCAGCGCGATCCCGGCGAGCTTCGCCTGCACTTCCGTCAATGCCTGTTCGTTCGCCTTGAGCTTGTCGCCGATGCCGGCGACCTCGGCCATCAGCGGCGCCACGTCCTCGCCCTTGGTCTTGGCCTGGCCGATCGCCTTGGAGCGGGTGTTGCGCAGGTTCTGCAGTTCCTGCGTCTCCATCGCCAGCTGCTTGCGGCTGCTCTCCAGCGCTTCCACGGCGGCCACGTCCAGCGTGTAGCCACGGGTTTCGGCGAGGCGCGCGGCGGTTTCGGCGAGGCGCGAGCGCAGCAGGGCGGGATCCAGCATGATCAAAGTCCGGGTGAAGGCTTGAACCGTGAATTATCGCTGTCGGGTGGCTGTGGCCGCAATGCAGCACGTGACTGGCGTGGAGACTTCACTCGTCCCCTGCTACACGTCCCGTGAGGGGACTTCCTTCGGTCGCTGGGGAGGGAGCAGAGCCTCAGCCAGCCAACTCCCCTGCCCGCAGCTGGCGCTCCGCTCCTCCCCCTGCATCGCAGGGGGAGGCCGGGAGGGGGTTGCTCCGGGCTGGCAAGAAGATCAAGAGCTGGCCCCACCCCAACCCTCCCCTGCCTTGCAGGGGAGGGAGCGCGGTCAGCTGGCCAACTTGCGTTCGCTGCGGCCCAGCCACCAGGCCATCGCGGCGCCGGCGAGCAGCCAGCCGACGAGTTGCTCGACCAGCGCGGCCAGGGTGAAATCGAGCGGGAAGCGGTACCAGTTCCAGTACGGCACCATCGCGCACAGCCAGGTGAATACCGCCGCCGCGGCAGCCAGTGCCATGCGCCGGCGGAAGCCCAGCCCGGCCAGCCCCAGCACGAAGGCCAGCGCCAGCGCGGCGAGCGTGTCGGACGCCCACTGCCGGCCGATCTGCGGCCCCATCTGCATCATGTCCTCGCCCTGCGGCAGGTAGACCACGAAGGCATACGGCGATGTCGCCGCCTTTTCCGAGTACGCCTTGATCACCGCCTCGTCGCCCATCTTCTTGGGATCCAGCGACGGCAGGATGTAGATGCCGGGCTGGTTGCCGAGCCCTTCATGCAGGCTGCTCAAGACGGCGTTTTCGTTGGCCGGCAGTTGGATGCCCACATTGCCCAACCCCAGCGCCGTGTGCGCCGCCACGCCCCACAGGAACACCACGATGCCGCCGATCAGGCCCGCCACGAGTACGCGCATGGTTCACTCTCCCCGGTTGATGCGGCGAATCTATGCCGGACCGCGAGGCGGCAGCAAGGGTGCGCGCAGCAGCGCCGGAGGGCGTGGCGCAGCGGTGTCGTGCAAGAAGCATCGCCCGCGAGCGGGCCCCTACTTGCGGGCCTTGGCACGGGCGGCGCGCAGCGCCAGCAGCTTCTCGCGCAGCTGCAGTTCGAGGCCGCGTTCGACCGGCTCGTAGAACACGCTGCCGGCGAGCGCGTCGGGCAGGCATTGCTGGTCCAGCGCGATGCCGCCTTCGGCGTCGTGGTCGTACTGGTAGCCCTTGCCGTAGCCGAGGCCCTTCATCAATTTCGTCGGCGCGTTGCGCAAGTGCATCGGCACCTCCAGCGTGCCGCCCTCGCGCACCGCGTCGCGGGCCTTGTTGTAGGCCAGGTAGGCGGCGTTGCTCTTCGGCGCAATGGCCAGCCAGATCGCCAGCTGGGCCAGGCCCAGTTCGCCCTCGGGGCTGCCCAGGCGCTCGTAGGTATCCCACGCGTCCAGCGCCATGCGCCACGCACGCGGCTCGGCCAGGCCGACGTCTTCCACCGCCATGCGGGTCATGCGCCGGGCCAGGTACAGCGGGTCGACGCCGCCGTCGAGCATGCGGCACAGCCAGTACACCGCCGCATCGGGATCGGACGAGCGCACCGACTTGTGCAGCGCCGAGATCTGGTCGTAGAACTGCTCGCCCTGCTTGTCGAAGCGGCGGGTACGATCGGCCAGCACCTGGGCCAGGGTAGCCTCGTCGATGCGCCCGTCGGCGGCCAGTTCGGCGGCGATTTCCAGCAGGGTCAGCGCGCGCCGCACGTCACCGTCGGCGGCCTGGGCGATCGAGTCCAGCGCCTCGTCGCCCACCTGCAGCTGCAGCTCGCCGAGGCCGCGCTCGCCATCGGCCAGCGCGCGCTTCAGCGCGGCGACGATGTCGGCGGTGGAAACCGGCTCCAGCACGTGCACGCGGCAGCGCGACAGCAGCGCGGAGTTCAGCTCGAACGAGGGGTTCTCGGTGGTGGCGCCGATGAAGATGATCACGCCGCGCTCGATGTGCGGCAGGAACGCATCCTGCTGGGTCTTGTTGAAGCGGTGCACCTCGTCGACGAATAGCACGGTGCGCCGGCCCTGGGCGAAGTTCACCTCGGCCTCGGCCAGCGCCTTGCGCACGTCCGGCAGGCCGGACAGCACCGCCGAGATCGCGCGGAAATCCGCATCGGCGTAGCGCGCCACCAGCAGCGCCAGCGTGGTCTTGCCGCAGCCGGGCGGACCCCACAACACCATCGAGTGGATCTTGCCGGCCTCCAGCGCGCGGCGCAGCGCCTTGTCCGGGCCGACCAGCCGCTGCTGGCCGACGATCTCGTCCAGGCTGCGCGGGCGCATGCGTTCGGCCAGCGGCTTGAGCGCATCGGGTTCGGCGAACAGAGCGGGGGTGGATGGTGAGACGGGACGGGGCATACAGGAATGATACGGCATGCCCTGCGTACCCGATTCCGGCCGATGGAGCCTGATCCTCCGTTCAGGCCGTTCGCCGCTGACGCATCATCGACGGCCCGCCGCAGTGGCCGGAGGCCTTCACCGGGCTCGGACGCGCGAACTCCCGGATGCCGGCGCGGCCGTTTCGGCAGCGCCTTCCCCGGCGTGCCAAGGGCGTCCTGAGCGCTGCTCGATGTAATCCCGGATCAGCCGGCGCACGACCTGCGACGGGGTGGCGTCTTCCCCGGCGCACAACCGCTCGAAAACGGCCTTCTTGCGGGGATCGATCAGGATGGTGAGGCGGGCAGTGCGATTTTCCGTTGGCATAAGCGTCTCATCAGTCTTACACTGGAAACAACTCCAATGATAATACAATTATCATGAAATCGGCGCAGACACCGACGTTCACCTCCCAGCAGATCACCCATGGCATGCCGGACTCGGGAGCATGGCTGCGGTGAATGCACTGGCAACTGCCACGCCGCTGGCCGTGCTGCTGGAACTGGTCGCCGCATGGCTGCTGGTGGGGGTGCTCGGCTTGGCCCGGCCCCACCGGATCGCCTGGGTCGCCCGCCTCCTGTTTCCGTTGGGCGCATTGGTGGCGCTCGCCGTCGCCGGCATGGGCGCTTTGGCGCTGAGCGCGGATTTCGCGATGCAGAGCGCCGTGCTGCCGCTGGGGCTGCCGGACCTGCCGTTCCACGTACGGCTTGATGCACTGTCGGGCTTCTTCCTGCTGCTGCTGGGCAGCGTGGGCGCTGGCATCTCGATCTTCGCCGCCGGCTATTTCCGGCAAGGCGAAGGCACGGCACCGGGCCTGCTCTGCCTGCAGTACCACGTGTTTTTGGCCAGCATGGCGATGGTCATCCTGGCCGACGACGCGTACCTGTTCATGGTGGCCTGGGAAACCATGGCACTGAGTTCGTACTTCCTGGTCACCACCCAGCACCGGTTGCCGGAGATCCGGCGCGCCGGCTTCCTGTACCTGCTGATGGCGCACGTGGGTGCACTGGCGCTGCTGCTGTGCTTCGGCGTGCTGCATGGCGGCAGCTGGCTGATGACGTTTGATTCGATGCGTGCGGCCACCCTGTCGCCGGCCTGGGCCGCGGCGGCCTTCCTGCTGGCCTTGTTCGGTTTCGGTGCCAAGGCGGGCCTGGTGCCCTTGCATGTGTGGCTGCCGGAAGCCCACCCGGCCGCGCCATCACCGGTGTCCGCGATGATGAGTGGCTTGATGCTCAAGGTGGCGGTCTACGGCATGTTGCGGATCAGTTTCGATCTGCTCCACGCCGGCCCATGGTGGTGGGGCATGCTGACGCTGGCAGTGGGACTGGTCACGGCGCTGTTCGGTGCGGTGTTCGCTGCCGTACAGACCGACATGAAGCGGTTGCTGGCCTATTCCTCCATCGAGAACATCGGCCTGATCTTCGCCGCGCTTGGCTTGGCGCTGCTGTGCTACGCGTTCAACATGCGCCCGCTGGCGGCGTTGGCACTCACCGCGGCGTTGCTGCACGCACTCAATCATGCACTGTTCAAGAGCCTGCTGTTTCTCGCCACCGGCTCGGTTCTGCACGCCACCAACGAGCGCAGCCTGGGCAAACTCGGCGGGCTGATCCGGCGGATGCCATGGGTCGCCACGCTGGCCCTCGTCGGCACCCTGTCCCTCGCCGGGTTGCCACCGCTCAATGGTTTCGTTTCCGAATGGCTGCTGCTGCAGGCATTCTTGTCCACGCCGTCCATCCCGCATGCGTTCATCAACATGATCGTGCCACTGGGCGCAGCGGTGGTGGCACTCACCGCCGCGCTGGCCGGCTACGTGATGGTCAAATTCTACGGTGTCATATTTCTAGGCCAGCCACGCGAACCCTCACTGATGCAGGCCCACGATGCGGGCTGGCTCGAACGGGTGGGGCTGGCCTGGTTGGCGTTGGGCTGCATCCTCATTGGCGTGTTCCCGCAAGCCGCGCTGGATGCCATCGCTGGCGTGACCCAGACCCTGCTCGGCACCGTGATCCAGCGCGGTCCGGCGCCATGGTGGATCGCTCCGGTGGCGCAGGCGCAGGCTTCTTACAGTGGCCTGTGGCTGCTGTTGGGCATGGCCGGCGTGATCGCGGTGATGTTCGTGCTGGTACGGCGGATGTACCACGGTCGTGTGCGCCGGGTGTCACCATGGAATTGCGGTTACCCCGAGCTGACCCCGCGCATGCAGGACACCGCCGAAGGATTCGGTCAGCCGATCCGGCACATGTTCGGGCCGTTTTTTCGCATCGAGCGCGAAGTGCCTTCGCCGGATGATCAGCTCCCGCGTTACCGCATCCAGATCGATGACCGCTTCTGGCATGGGCTCTATCTTCCGCTGGCCCGCATCGTCGGCTGGCTGGCCGATGCGCTGTCCGTGCTGCAGCGTGGCCGTCTGGCCATCTATCTGCTGTACAGCTTCCTGACTTTGATCGTATTGCTGGTGTTCGTCCTGTGAACGCACTCGCACTCGTCAGCCAGCTCGGCGGTGTGGTACTGGCCGTGGCACTGGCGCCGCTGTTGGCCGGCTGGGTAGCACAATGCCGGGCCTGGCTGCAGAATCGGTCGGCCCCTCCCCTGCTGCTCCCCTACCGCACCTTGCGCAAGCTGTTCCGCAAGGATGCGGCGCTGGCCACGCAGGCCTCACCCTTGTTCCGCACCGCGCCCTACGCCGTGTTCGGCGCCATGGTCACGGCGGCGGCGATCATTCCCTCGGTAACCACCGACCTGCCCCTCGCCAGGGTGGCCGATGCCATCGCATTGGTCGGCCTGTTCGCGACGGCACGCGTGTTCATCGCCCTGGCGGCGATGGATATCGGCACGGTCTTCGGCAGCATGGGCGCGCGACGCGAAATGATGATCGGATTTCTCGCTGAGCCGGCGTTGCTGATGGTGTTGTTCAACGCGTTCCTGATGTTTGGCAGCACGGCGCTGCCGACCATCGTGAAAGGCACGCTGGACGCCGATGGGTTGACGTTGCATCCGAGTCTGGCCTTCGCCGGCGTCGCTTTCGTGATGGTGTTGCTGGCCGAGAACGCCCGCATTCCGATCGACAACCCCGGCACGCACCTTGAAGTGACCATGATCCATGAGTCCATGGTGCTGGAATATTCCGCGCGCCATCTGGCCCTCATCGAATGGGCGTCCTGGTTGAAGCTGTTCAACTATGCGTGCATCGGTTTCACGCTGTTCGTGCCTTGGGGCATCGCGCCGCACACGGCCGGCCCATTGGGTTTGTTGCTTGCCATCGTGTGGTTGCTGGCCAAGCTGGCCGTCGCCGGCGCGGTGTTGGCGGTGATTGAAACGGTCTCGGCCAAGCTGCGCATCTTCCGGGCGCCGGAGTTCCTGAGCATGGCGTTCCTGCTCGCCGTGCTGGGCCTGCTCGTTCATCTACTGCTGCAATCCTGAATGATGCCTCCACTCAACCTCGCCACCCAGTTGCTGCATGTGCTCGCCGCCGGCCTGCTGATGATCTCGTTCGCCATGCTCGCACAGCGGCGGACACGGCGGCTGATCGTGCTGCTGGCCTGGCAGGGTGTGGTGCTGACCGCCTCCACGCTGCTGGTCGCTGTCACAGCGCACTTGCAGCATCTGTATTACTCCGCCGCGCTGACCCTGATCGAAAAGGTCTGGCTGATGCCGTGGATCCTGCTGCGGCTGATGCGTCGCCTGGGCATCGAGGGCGACAGCGATCCGCTGGTGAACATTCCCACCCTGATGCTGGTTGGGCTGGGTCTGGTGATCTTCGCGTTCGGGCTGGCCCAGCCGATCAGTTCGCTGGCCACCACGGTCACCCGACAGACGCTTGGCATTGCGATGGCGGTGATCCTGCTGGCCTTCCTGATGATGATTGCCCGACACAAGGCGGTGACCCAGGTGATCGGTTTCCTGGCGATGGAGAACGGCTTGTTCTTCGCCGCCACCAGCACGACCTACGGCATGCCGATGGTGATCGAGCTGGGGATTGCGCTCGATCTGCTGGTCGGCGTGTTCATTTTCGGCATCTTCTTCTTCCAGATTCGCGAGCAGTTCGACAGCCTCGACCTGCATCAGCTCGAAGCACTCAAGGAGGACTGACGTGGAGCTTGCGTGGGTGCTGGGTACTCCATTGTTCGGTGCGATCGTGCTGGCCGTGCTCGGTGCGCGGCGCTCCGCCGCCGAACTCAACGTCGTGATCAGCCTGGCGACGTTGATCGCCGCCGCGGCGCTGGTACTCAGGATCATCGGCCACGGCTCGATGACCGTGGCCCACGAGCAGTTCTTCGTCGATCCGTTCAACGTGTTCCTGATCGCGCTGACCGCGCTGATCGGCTTCACCACGGCGGTGTTTTCGCGCCCCTACATGCGTATCGAACAGGATCACGGTCGACTCAACACGCACCGCCTGCGGCTCTATCACAGCATGTACCAGCTGTTCATGGCCGCCATGCTGGTGGCACTGTCGACCAACAACATGGGGCTGCTGTGGGTCGCGATGGAGGCGGCGACGCTGTCGACCGTGCTGCTGGTGTCGTTGTACCGCACTCGCGCCAGCATCGAGGCGGCCTGGAAATATTTCATCCTGTGCGGCGTCGGTATCGCGCTGGCGCTGTTTGGCACGATCCTGTTGTACTTCGCGGCAGAGCGGCTGCTCGGTGGCGAGGGCATGAAAGCGCTGTTGTGGACCCACCTCAACGCGGTGAAAGGGCAGCTCGATCCGACGGTGATCGGGCTCGCGTTCGTCTTTCTGCTGGTCGGCTACGGCACCAAGGTCGGTCTCGCCCCCCTGCACAACTGGCTGCCCGACGCCCATGCGGAAGGTCCCACGCCGGTCTCGGCGGTGTTGTCGGGGCTGCTGCTCAACGTGGCGATGTACGCTGTGGTCCGTTGCAAGATCCTTGCGGCCGGCGCGATGCACTCGGCGCTGCCCGGACGCATGCTGATGGTGTTCGGTTTGCTCTCGACGGTGCTGGCGGCGTTCCTGCTGTGGCGTCAACGCGACATCAAGCGCCTGTTTGGCTACTCCTCGATCGAGCACATGGGCATCATCACGTTTGCGTTCGGCATGGGCGGGCCGCTGGCAAATTTCGCCGCACTGCTGCACATGACGGTGCACTCGTTGACCAAGTCGGCGATCTTCTTCGCCGCCGGCCATGCCTCGCAGATCGCGGGCACCCAGCGCATTGATGGCATCCGCGGCCTGCTGGCGGTGAGTCCCACCGTCGGCTGGGGATTGATGCTGGGCTCGCTGGCGATCCTCGGCACGCCGCCGTTCGGCGTATTCACCAGTGAATACATGGTCTTGATCACGGCCATGCGCGACCACCCGTGGGCGACACCGTTCCTGCTCGTCGCGCTGGCCGTGGCATTCGCCGCGATCTTCTTCAAGGTGCAGCCGATGGTGTTCGGCGAAACGGATGCACAGCGCCTGCCGCACCCGCCTGCACTGGTGCCGGTGTTTGTGCACCTGTCGATCGTGCTGATGCTCGGCCTGTACATACCGCCCGCCCTGGCCCAATGGTATCGGCTCGCCGCGAGCCTGATCGGATGAATCCCATGTGGCCTGACTTTCTCGACACCGAATGTGCGGCCTTGCCCTCCAACGTGGCGGCCTGCCGCGTACAGGTCGATGCCACTCGCTGGTGCGCGGCCGCGGACGCGATGCGCGAAGCCGGTGCGGACCTGCTGTCGCTGTGGGGCAGCGATGATCGTGACCGCGACCGGTGCCTGCGCGTGCACGCGGCCTACCTGCTGCGCGATCGGGTGGTCGTGGTGGAGCACGCGATGCCCGCCAGCCAGGCAATCTACCCCTCGCTGGCCACACGCTTTCCGGTGGCCGGGCGGCTGCAGCGCGCAACCTACGACCTGCTCGGCATCCGCGCCGACGCTGGCGATACGCGGCCGTGGCTGCGCCACGGCGGCTGGCCGGAGGATGTGTTCCCGCTGCGCCGCGACGTCGCGGCGACCCAGACCTGGCCAGTGACCAGCAGCCCGTATCCCTTCATCCCGGTCAGCGGCGACGGCGTGCACGAGATGACCGCCGGTCCGGTGCATGCCGGCACCATCGAGCCGGGGCGTTTCCAGCTGGCCGTGGTCGGCGAAAAGGTGCTGCGCCTGGAGGTTCGCCTCGGTTACACGCACAAGGGCATCGCCAAACGCTTCGAGGCGCAGGCCCAGCGCGACGCCCACCGTCTGGCCGCCCATATCTGCGGCGATTCGACGGTGGCTTTCAGCTGGGCGTATTGCGCCGCGCTGGAATCGATCACCGCCAGCAGACCTTCGCCGCGCGCCCTCGTCCTGCGTGCACTGGCGCTCGAACGCGAGCGCATCGCCAATCATCTGGGCGATCTCGGCGGACTGGCCAACGATGCCGGCTTTGCCTTCGGCCAGACCCAGTTCTCCAGCCTGAAAGAGCAGCTTTTGCGGCACAACGCGGAGCTGTTTGGCCAGCGCTACCTGTTTGACTTTGTGGTACCCGGCGGCGTCGCCCGCGACCTGCCGGCACGCGCGCTGCCGGGCATGCTCGACGAGATCGCGGCACTGGAACACGCGGTAGGCGACCTGCGTGGAATCTACGCTCGACACGCGGGCCTGCAGGATCGTTTCCTCGGTGCCGGCCGATTGACCCCCGCCCAGGCTGCCGCATTGGGTGCGATCGGCCTGGCCGGGCGTGCCTCCGGCGTCGCCCGCGACCTGCGCGTGGACCTGCCATGGTCGCCGTACGATCACTCGTCGCCGACGTTGGCCACGAGCACCGAAGGCGATGTGGCGGCGCGCGTGCAGGTACGCTTCGAGGAGACGCTGGAATCACTGCGACTGTGCCGGCAATGGCTGCAGGCGCTGCCAGCCGGTGAGCGGGTCTGCGACGTGCCGGTGGCGCCCGCCGGCCAGCTCGGCATCGGCCTGATCGAAGGCTGGCGCGGTCCGGTCATGCTGGCGCTGGAAACCGGCCCCGCCGGTGGCATCCGGCGCTGCCGCGCGCATGATCCCTCGTGGCAGAACTGGCCGCTGCTCGAAGTCGCCATTCTGGGCAACATCGTGGCGGACTTCCCGCTGATCAACAAATCCTTCAACCTTTCCTACAGCGGACACGACGGGTAAGCGCGCATGTTCGATATCCTGTCACGCATTCGTCGAACCGGCCGCCTGAGCGAACCGTATCCGGTGCCGGGTACTGACGAGACGGCGTCAACCGCGATCCAGCGCGAGCTGCACGCCGTGTTCGGGCGCGCCTTGTGCATTCGCCATGTCGACGCCGGCTCCTGCAATGGTTGCGAGCTCGAAATCCACGCGCTGAGCAACGCGTACTACAACCTGCAAGGCGCCGGCATCCGGTTTGTAGCCAGTCCACGCCATGCCGATCTGCTGCTGGTCACCGGACCGGTCTCGGTCAATATGGAAGACGCACTCAGGCAAACCTACGAAGCGACGCCCGATCCCAAGTGGGTGCTCGCCGTGGGGGACTGCGCGGCCTGCGGCGGCCTGTTCGGCGCCAACTATGCGACCCGGGGGCCGGTCAGTGCCGTCATCCCGGTGGATGCCGTGGTTACCGGCTGCCCGCCCGAGCCACTGGCGATCATGCGCGGCCTGCTGCAGATAACCAGCAAGCGGCCGGCATGACTTCTCCGCGCTACCCGGTCAGCGGCCTCATGCGTAATCGGTGAGCGCGAAGATACCCTGCTCGCGCACCGGAAACGGCCAGCTGGCTCCGCTCGTCCGCACAGATCATGCGGCTGGCGCATCAGTCCTTCAGTGGCTGCACGTCGATCACCGGCGCGTCGCCGATCACGTCGGCGCCCTTCGGCGGCACGAAGTTGAAGGTGGCCGGCGGGATCGGCGCGTTGCGCTGCCAGCCGGAGAAGCGGATCTCGGTGGTGGAGCCGAGCTGGTCGCGGAAGGTCATGCGGGCCAGGCCGTTGGCGTCGAAGCCGAGGTCGGCATGGTCGAACTGCGGATCCTTGCCGGTGGAGCTGAGCCGCAGCCAGGCCAGGCCGTCGTGCTCGCCCTGCTCGACCACCTTGAAGTCCTTGTCCATCTGCTTGAGGTCGGTCAGCACGGTGAGCGGGCTGTGCGCCTCCTCGCTGCTCTGGATGCGCACGGTAACCTGCTCCAGCTCCGGGTCGTACATCCACACCCGGCTGCCGTCGGCCACGATGGTCTGCTTGTACGGCGCCAGCGTGTCCCAGCGGAACTGGCGCGGTGCCTGCAGCGCCAGCGTGCCGGAGCTGTTCTTGCTGGTGTGCCCGTTGATGTCGGTCAGGGTCTGGCTGAAATGGCCGGTCAGCGAGTGCAGGCCGGTGGCGAACGCATCCAGCCGCGCACGCGCCGGGCCTGGGGCGGCCTGCGCCACGGCGCCCAGCGACAGCGCCAGCATGACGGCGGGCAGGACAAGCATGAAACGTTTCATCGGATTTCCCGAAACATGACGGTGTAATGAATTGTGGACAGCTCCGGCTTAACCGAACCGTAGGGCCGGCACTGCCCGTCGCTTTGCTCCGTCGCCATGGTGAGCGACGGCCGGCGGGCAGTGCCCGCCCTACGGCATCGGATTCAGTTTTTGGGTGGTGGCGGCGCCAGCACCTCGCGGTTGCCGTTGTGCTGCGGGGCGCTGACCACGCCGTCCTGCTCCATCTGTTCGATCAGCCGCGCGGCGCGGTTGTAGCCGATGCGCAGGTGCCTTTGCACGCCCGAGATCGAGGCGCGCCGGGTCTGGGTGACGATGGCCACGGCCTTGTCGTAGAGCTGCGCTTCGGCGTCGCCGCCTTCCTCGCCCTCCTGCGGCAGGCCGGCGTCGTTGATGAACTTGCCGTCGCCGGTGGCCTGGACTTCCTCCAGCACGCCCTCGACATACTGGGGCGCGCCCTGCGCCTTCAGCCACGCCACCACGTGGTGCACCTCGTGGTCGTCGACGAAGGCGCCGTGCACGCGTTCGGGCGTGGCGGTGCCGGGCGGCAGGTACAGCATGTCGCCATGGCCGAGCAGGGTCTCGGCACCGGACTGGTCGAGAATCGTGCGCGAGTCGATCTTGCTGGACACCTGGAACGCGATGCGGGTGGGAATGTTCGCCTTGATCAGGCCGGTGATCACGTCCACCGACGGCCGCTGGGTGGCCAGGATCAGGTGCACACCGGCGGCGCGCGCCTTCTGCGCCAAGCGGGCGATCAGCTCCTCCACCTTCTTGCCGACGATCATCATCATGTCGGCGAATTCGTCGATGAACACCACGATGTACGGCAGCGGTTCCAGCGGCTCCGCAGCGAGGTTCGGCATCTCCGGGTTGGGACGGAACAGCGGGTCCAGCAGCGGCTGGCCGGCGTTCTCGGCGTCCTTCACCTTCTTGTTGAAGCCGGCCAGGTTGCGCACGCCCACCGCCGCCATCAGCTTGTAGCGACGCTCCATCTCGGCCACGCACCAGCGCAGCGCGTTGGCGGCTTCCTTCATGTCGGTGACCACCGGCGCCAGCAGGTGCGGGATGCCCTCGTACACCGAGAGCTCCAGCATCTTCGGGTCGATCATGATCATCCGCACGTCTTTCGGGCTGGCCTTGTACAGCAGGCTCAGCACCATCGCATTGACCGCCACCGACTTGCCCGAGCCCGTGGTGCCGGCCACCAGCAGGTGCGGCATCTTGCCCAGGTCGACTACCACCGGCTTGCCGCCGATGTCCTTGCCCAGCGCCAGCGACAGCGGCGACTTCGCCTGGTCGTACTTGTCCGAACGCAGGATCTCGGAGAGGTACACGATCTGCTTGTGGGTGTTGGGGATCTCCAGCCCGATCACGTTCTTGCCGGGGATCACGTCGACCACGCGCACGCTGACCACCGACAGGCCGCGCGCGATGTCCTTGTCCAGGCTGGACACCTGCGAGCCGCGGATGCCCGGCGCCGGCTCCATCTCGAAGCGGGTGATCACCGGGCCCGGATAGGCGCCGACCACCTTCACGTCGATCTTGAAGTCCTTCAGCTTGAACTCGACCTGGCGCGAGAGCACCTCCAGGGTTTCCTCGGAGTAGCCCGGCCCCTGCGGCGGCGCCTCGTCCAGCAGCGACAGCGGCGGCAGTTCGCCCGGCGCGGCCGCGCCGGTGAACAGCGGGATCTGGGTTTCCAGCCGTGCCCGCTCGCTCTTGGTCACCGGCGCCGGCGCAGCCTCGATGCGCACCGGCTCGCGCTTGGCCTGGCGCACCGCGTCGGCCTTCTTGACCACCTCGCGCTCGGTGCGCGCCTGCCGCGCGGCCAGCGCCTGCGGCGCCTCGCGAAGCTTG
The DNA here is from genome assembly GCF_001617365.1 of Rhodanobacter sp. FW104-R8. Classification (GTDB taxonomy): domain Bacteria; phylum Pseudomonadota; class Gammaproteobacteria; order Xanthomonadales; family Rhodanobacteraceae; genus Rhodanobacter. Next base: position 30,512 of record NZ_LVJR01000122.1, on the reverse strand, counting down.
GCCTTGAGCCAGTCGATCAGTTTCAACACGCCCTGCCCGGTCCAGTCCATCAGCTTGAACCAGGACAGCCCGGTGGCCAGGGTCACCGCGACCAGGAACAGCGCCAGCAGCAGCAGCGGCGCCCCCTTGTCGCCGAACGCGCCGAGCAGGGCGCTGCCCACCCACACGCCGATAATCCCGCCCACGCCCTGCGGCAGCACCGGCTCGTCATGGAAATTGAGGTACAGCAGCGCCGGGCCGGTGATGAAGAAGAACACGAAGCCGATCAGGCGCAGCGCTGGCTCCCACGGATGCACCACCTGTTCGCCGCGCTGGCGCAACACCTGCACGCCCAGCAACAGCAGCAGCAGCGGGAAGCAGTAGGCGACCAGGCCGAAGATCCAGCGCAGCAGGTCGGCGATGTAGGCGCCCACGGTGCCGCCGAAATTGCGCGCATGTTCCAGTTGGCCGGCGTTCGTCCAGCTGGGGTCGTGCGGGTTGTAGCTGAACAGGCATACCAGCAGGTACAGCGCCAGCGGCAGCAGCAACAGGGCACCGGCTTCACGCAGCCGGCGCTTCACCTCCTCGCTGAGGCCCTCCTTCGGTTGTTGCTTGACGTTTGAGCTGCGCGCCACCCTGGGTGCCCCCTTCCTGCCTGCCAAGGGTTAGAGCATACCTTGCAGCGCAGGATGCACCAGCTTGCCGTCATCGACATTGATGCCGCTGTTCAGTGGAGCGAACCGGCGCCACTCGTTGCCCGCGGCCAGACGCTGCACGTACGGCAGGATCGCGGCGGAAATCGCCAGCGACGAGGTCTGCGGCACCGCGCCCGGCATGTTGGTCACGCAGAAGTGGGTGACGCCATGGACCTCATAGGTGGGTTCCTTCCAACTGGTCGGATGCGAGGTCTCGAAGCAGCCGCCCTGGTCGATCGCGATATCCACCAGCACGCTGCCCGGCTCCATCGTCCGGACCATCGCCTCGCTGACCACGTGCGGCGCCCGGGCGCTGGGGATCAGCACCGCGCCGACCACGATGTCGGCGTCGCGCACTTCCTCGGCCACCGACGATTCGTAGGCGTACAGCGCGGTGACGTTCGGGCCCATCGCCATCATCTCGGCCAGGCGGTCGTGGCGCTTGTCGAACACCACCACGTTGGCGCCGGCGGCCGCGGCCAGCGCCGCGGCGTTGCCGCCGGCGGCGCCCGCGCCGAGCACCACCACCTTGCCGCGCGGGGTTGACGCCATGCCGCCGAGCAGCTTGCCCTTGCCGCCCTGCGGGCGATGCAGCAGCGTGGTGCCGAGCTGGGTGGCGATGCGGCCGGCGATCACCGACATCGGCAGCAGCAGCGGCAGCAGGCCGTTCTCGGTCACCGACTCGAACGCCACCGCGGTGAGGCCGATGTCGAGCAGGTGGCGGGTCAGCCCGGGTTCGGCGGCCAGGTGCAGGTAGCAGAACAGCAGGTGGCGCTTCTGCAGCAGCGCCAGGTCGCCGGCGATCGGCTCCTTCACCTTGACGATCAGCTCGCCGGCCCCGTACAGCGCGGCGGCGTCCGCCACCACCGTGATCCCTTCCCTGGCGTAGGCCTCGTCGGCGAAGCCGCTTTTCAGGCCGGCGCCGGACTGGATGAACACTTCATGGCCGCGGCGCACCAGGTCGGCGGCGGCAGCGGGAATGAGCGCGACGCGCCCTTCCATCGTCTTGGTTTCGCAGGGAATGCCGATGCGCATGGGATAAGGAGTCCTGTGGGAGGTTGAACCCATCGCGCCATCGACGCGGTCGTGCCGCCGATCTGCCGATGCCTTGAATCGGTGCCGCGTATTCCCCATTCTTCCGGGGTCGTGCGCTCCGTCGTCATCATCCGCTGCTGCCCGAAGAGAAACCGCCGCAGGGATCGGAGCGAATAGCCACTCAAGTCACCAGAAAACCCGAAGGATTATAAACATGACCGTCGCCCCCAAACACAGCCGCCTGCTGATCCTCGGCTCCGGCCCCGCCGGCTACACCGCCGCGGTGTACGCCGCGCGCGCCAACCTCAAGCCGACCATGATCACCGGCCTGCAGCAGGGCGGCCAGCTGATGACCACCACCGACGTGGACAACTGGCCGGGCGACGTCGAAGGCCTGCAGGGCCCGGCGCTGATGCAGCGCATGGCCGAGCACGCCGAGCGCTTCCACACCGAGATGATCTTCGACCACATCCACACGGTGGACCTTAAGCAGCGCCCGTTCCGGCTCAAGGGCGACTCCGGCGAATACACCGCCGACGCGCTGATCATCGCCACCGGCGCCACCGCCAAGTACCTCGGCATCGAGAGCGAGGAGAAATACAAGGGCAAGGGCGTGTCCGCCTGCGCCACCTGCGACGGCTTCTTCTTCCGCGACCAGGACGTGGTGGTGATCGGCGGCGGCAACACCGCGGTCGAGGAGGCGCTGTACCTGGCCAACATCGGCCGCAAGGTCTACCTGGTGCACCGCCGCGACAAGCTGCGCGCCGAGAAGATCATGCAGGACAAGCTGTTCGAGAAGGCCGCCGCCGGCAAGATCGAGCTGGTCTGGAACCACAGCATCGACGAGGTGCTCGGCGACGACTCCGGCGTCACCGGCGTGCGCGTGAAGGACGTCAACTCCGGCGCCACCCGCGACATCGCCGCCACCGGCTTCTTCGTGGCAATCGGCCACACGCCGAACACCGGCATCTTCGAAGGCCAGCTCGACATGCACGACGGCTACATCAGGATCCACAGCGGCCAGCACGGCATGGCCACGATGACCTCGGTGCCCGGCGTGTTCGCCGCCGGCGACGTGGCCGACCACATCTACCGCCAGGCGGTCACCTCGGCCGGCTTCGGCTGCATGGCCGCGCTGGATGCCGAACGCTGGCTGGACAAGCAGACGCCGGCGGGGTGACCGGTGTAGGAGCCCGCTAGCGGGCGATGCTCTCGATCGAGAACCGGAAAAGCATCGCCCGCTAGCGGGCTCCTACAAGCCACGCCATGCACGAGATCCGCTTCCACGATGCGATCGCCGGGCTGCCAGCCGCGGAGTGGGATGCCCTGCGCGCCGAGGCGAACCCGTTCGTGTCGCACGCGTTCCTGGACGCGCTGGAACGCAGCGGCTGCATCCGCCCCGACTGGGGCTGGCAGGCGCACCACCTGGGCTTGTATGAAAGTGGCCGGCTGCTGGCCGCCGCGCCGCTGTACCTGAAGGGCAACTCGCACGGCGAGTTCGTGTTCGACTGGGGCTGGGCGCGCGCATGGGAGCGCGCCGGCGGCACCTACTACCCGAAGCTGCTCAACGGCGTGCCCTACTCGCCCGTGCCCGGCCCGCGCCTGCTCGCCGGCAGCGGCGCACGCACGCCGCCACTGCAGCGCGCGCTGGTCGATGCCATGCGCGGCGAAGCCGCGCGGCTCGGTCTGTCGTCGGTGCATGCGAACTTCCTGCAACCCGCCGAACTGGCCGCATTCGGCGACGACTGGCTCATCCGCTCGGACGTGCAGTTCCACTGGCACAACCGCGGCTACCGCGACTTCCCGGACTTCCTCGCCGCGCTCAACCACAAGAAGCGCAAGAACATCCTGCATGAGCGCCGCCAGGTCGTGGCCAGCGGGCTGGCCATCGAATGGCGCAGCGGCGACACGCTCAGCGGCGACGAGTGGCGGCAGGTGCATGCGCTGTATGCGGCCACCTTTGATATGAAGGGCAACCACGCGGCGCTGACCGTGGCGTTCTTCCGCCGGCTCGGCGAACTGGAAGCGACCGCGCAGCTGGCGCTGGCCCGCGACGGCGACGCCATCTTGGCGATGGCGCTGTTCGTGCAGGGTGGCGGCACGCTGTACGGCCGCTACTGGGGCGCGGCAGTCGACGTGCCCGGCCTGCACTTCGAGCTGTGCTACTACCGCGGTATCGAATACGCGATCGCGCAGCGGCTGGCGCGTTTCGAACCCGGCGCGCAGGGCGAGCACAAGCTGGCGCGCGGCTTCCTGCCGGTGCGCACGCATTCGCGCCACTACCTGCCGAATCCGGACTTCCGTGCCGCGGTGGCCGCGGCGCTTGCCAGCGAGGCCGAAGCGGTCGACGCTTATGCCGCCGAGCTGCAGGGCCACAGCCCCTACGCCGATCACGGCCACCCGGAACGATGATGCACCTGCCGCTGCTGGATCCCGACGATCCGGATCGCTTTCCCGATCCGGGCTGCGCGCTGGCTGAGCCGAACGGCCTGCTCGCGTTCGGCGGCGACCTGTCGCCGCGGCGGTTGCTGGCGGCGTACCGGCAAGGCATCTTCCCGTGGTACGGCGAGGGCGAACCGATCCTGTGGTGGTCGCCCGACCCGCGCTGCCTGTTTTCTACAGCGACGCTGCGGATCAACCGCAGCCTGCGCCGCCAGCTCGCCGGCAAACGCTGGCGGCTGAGCCTCGACCATGCCTTCGAGCAGGTGGTCCGCGCCTGCGCCGCGCCGCGCACCCGCGACAGCGGCACCTGGCTGGTGCCGGCGATGATCGACGCCTACGTGCGGCTGCACAAGCTGGGCCATGCGCACAGCGTCGAGGTGTGGGACGGCGAACGGCTGGTCGGCGGCATCTACGGCGTGGCGGTCGGCCGGCTGTTCTGCGGCGAGTCGATGTTCAGCGCCGAGAGCGGCGGCTCGAAGCTGGCCCTGGTCGCGCTGGCGCGGCTGCTGCACGCGATGGATTTCCCGCTGCTCGACGCCCAGGTCAGCAATGCGCACACGCTTGGCCTCGGCGCCGTCGAGATGCCGCGCGGGCAGTTCCTGCAGGAAGTCGCCCGACTCGGCCGGCTGGCGGGACCGGACGGCAGCTGGGCCGGCCTCACCCCGCGGCTGATCCAGCCCTGCGCCGGCCACTGACCTCAGCGAGCAAGTGCCTTGAGCTCGTCGTAGTTTTCCAGGAACAGCGCCACCAGGTCCGGATCGAGCTGGCTGCCGGCGGCGGCGCGCAGGTACTCCAGCACGTCCGCCTCCGGCCACGCCGGCTTGTACACGCGCGCGGTGATCAGCGCGTCCCATATATCCACCACGCTGAAAATGCGCGCGGCCAGCGGAATCGCCTCGCCGCGCAGGCCCTGGGGGTAGCCGCTGCCGTCCCAGCGTTCGTGGTGGCTGTGCGGGATGTCGCTGGCCCCGCGCAGGAAATCCACCTGCTGCATCAGCTCGTAGCCTAGCCGCGGGTGCTGGCGCACCACCGCCATCTCGTCGTCGTCCAGCCTGCCCGGCTTGACCAGTACCGCGTCCGGCAAGCCCAGTTTGCCGATGTCGTGCAGCAACGCGCCGAAGCTCAGGTTGCGCAGCGCCTCGCCATGCACGCCGGCCAGCCGCGCCAGGCCCGTGGCCATGCGCATCACCCGGTCCGAGTGGTCGCCCGTCTCGCGGTGGCGGACGTCCATGGCCGACACCAGCGCACCCAGCGTCTGCCGGTGGCCTTCCAGCAGGGTCCGGTTGGCAGCCTCCAGCCGGTGCAGGTCGCGGCCGGTCATCCAGTACAGCAGCGCGCCGGTGGTCAGCACGAACACGATGCCCTTGACGCTCTGCAGGAAGGACAGCTCGGCCTGCCCCTGCACCAGCAGGTCCAGCGCGCGGTCGGAGAGCCAGATCCACAGCGTGGACACCAGCACGTAGACCGAGGCCGTACGGAACGGTGGGCTGATCGTCACTCGCGTGGCTCCGGCGATGCGTCAGGCCTGCGGCTGCAGGCCGCGCGCAGTGTGTAGTAGCGTGAACGCAAAGGCTGTGACCCGTGCCTCAGCCGGCGCGCGCCGCATACTTGCGGGCCACGTAGTCGTCCAGGATGCCCACGAACTCGTTTGCGATGTTGTCGCCGCGCAGGGTCATCGCCTTCTCGCCATCGATGAACACCGGTGCTGCCGGCGCCTCGCCGTTGCCGGGCAGCGAGATGCCGATGTTGGCGTGCTTGGACTCGCCCGGGCCGTTGACGATGCAGCCCATCACCGCCAGGGTGAGGTTCTCCACGCCGTCGTACTTGATGCGCCACACCGGCATCTGTTCGCGCACATGTTCCTGCACGGTCTTGGCCAGCTCCTGGAAGAACTCGCTGGTGGTGCGGCCGCAGCCCGGGCAGGCGGTGACCAGCGGCGTGAACGAGCGCAGCCCCATGGTCTGCAGCAGCTCCTGCGCCACGATCACCTCGCCGGTGCGCGAAGCGCCCGGTTCCGGCGTGAGTGAGATGCGGATGGTGTCGCCGATGCCTTCCTGCAGCAGCACCGCCAGCGCGGCGCTGGACGCGGTGATGCCCTTGGAACCCATGCCGGCCTCGGTGAGTCCCAGGTGCAGCGCGTAGTCGCAGCGCGCGGCGAGGTCGCGGTACACCGCGATCAGCTCCTGCACGCCGGACACCTTGCACGACAGGATGATGCGCTCGCGCGGCAGGCCGATCTTCTCGGCCAGCGCGGCCGAATCCAGCGCCGAGCGGATCAGCGCCTCGCGCGCCACGTGCGAGGCGTCCCACGGATCGGCGCGATGGGCGTTCTCGTCCATCAGCGCGGTGAGCATGCCCTGGTCCAGCGAACCCCAGTTCGCGCCGATGCGCACCGGCTTGCCGTACTGGATCGCCTTCTCGATGATCGCGCCGAACTGGCTGTCCCTCTTCTTGCCGAAGCCGACGTTGCCGGGGTTGATGCGGTACTTCGCCAGCGCCTCGGCGCAGGCCGGCTCGCGCTCCAGCAGCTGGTGGCCGTTGTAGTGGAAGTCGCCCACGATCGGCACGTCCACGCCCATCATCGCCAGCCGCTCGGCGATCCGCGGCACCGCGGCGGCGGCGGCCGGCGTGTTCACCGTGATGCGCACCAGCTCGGAGCCGGCGCGGGCCAGTTCGGCGATCTGCTTCGCGGTGCTGGCCGGGTCCTCGGTGTCGGTGTTGGTCATCGACTGCACCACCACCGGCGCGCCGCCCCCCACCTTCACCTTGCCGATCTGCACGGCCACGCTGGGCCGGCGGAGCGCCGGCGCGGCCGGACGCGGTTTCTGTGCAGCGATCTCACTCATGGAATCAACCGGAATGCAGGCCGCGACGGCTCGCAGCGATGCAACAAGGATACCCGATCGTGCCTGTCCTCCTGTGACAAATCGGCGCACGCCGGCACCGCCGGGACATGCACCGGATCAGGCCGCTCCGGCAGCAGCGAGGGCGTCGCCATGAAATGCCTGCACAATCCCTCGACGCGCCGTTCGGCAGTATCGGGCGGCCGCCCGCAGGGGGGGCCGCCGCAGGGGATGGAGGCGGATTGCCGCAGCCGCTTGATCGAAGTCATGATGGCGATCCATGCTTCGCGCCAGAATGCGCTGATATCTTCCCGGGGAAGCCCATGCCGAACACCGAGTATTACAACGACAAGGTCGTGCGCCAGTTCCTGCTGGCCGCGGCCGTGTGGGGCATCATCGGCATGTCGGTCGGCGTCTACGCCGCCGCCGAACTGATGTGGCCCGCGCTGAATTTCGACATCCCCTGGCTGACCTTCAGCCGCATCCGCCCCGACCACACGTTCGGCGTGATCTTCGCCTTCGGCGGCTCGGCGCTGATGGGCACCTGCTATTACGTGGTACAGCGCACCGGCCACGCACGGCTGGCCTTCAAGAACCTGGCCGCCTTCACGTTCTGGGGCTGGCAGCTGGTCTGCGTGCTGGCGATGACCACGATGCCGCTGGGCATCACCCAGAGTAAGGAATACGCCGAGCCGGAATGGTTCGTCGACATCCTGATCGCGGTGGTGTGGGTGAGCTTCGGCGTGGTGTTCTTCGGCAGCCTGGCGCGCCGGCGCATCAAGCACATCTACGTGGCGAACTGGTACTACGGCGCGTTCATCATCGCGGTGGGCCTGCTGCACATCGTCAACAACCTCGCCCTGCCGGTGTCGATGACCAAGTCCTACCCGATCTACTCCGGCGTGGTCGACGCGATGGTGCAGTGGTGGTACGGCCACAACGCGGTGGCGTTCTTCCTCACCGCCGGCTTCCTCGGCATGATGTACTACTTCGTGCCGCGCCAGGCGCAGCAACCGCTGTGGAGCTACCGCTTCTCGATCGTCAATTTCTGGGCGCTGATCTCGGTCTACATGTGGGCCGGCTCGCACCACCTGATGTACACCGCGCTGCCCGACTGGGTGCAGTCGGTCGGCATGGCGTTCTCGCTGGTGCTGCTGATGCCCAGCTGGGGCTCGGCGGCGAACGGCCTGCTCACCTTCAACGGCTCCTGGTACAGGCTGAAGAGCGACCCCGCCGCGAAGTTCATGGTGATGTCGCTGGTGTTCTACGCCGCCGCCACCTTCGAAGGCTCGATGATGGCGATCAAGACGGTGAATTCGCTGTCGCACTACACCGACTGGACGATCGCCCACGTGCATTCCGGCTCGCTGGGCTGGGTGGCGATGATCACCATCGGTTCGCTGTACGCAATGGCGCCGCGCGCCCTGGGCCGCCCGGAGATGTATTCGCACAAGGGTATGGAAGTGCATTTCTGGCTGCACATGATGGGTACCCTGCTGTACGTGGGCGCGATGTGGACCGCCGGCGTCACCGAGGGCCTGATGTGGCGCGCCACCCAGCCCGACGGCGCGCTCACCTACGGCTTCCTGGACAGCCTGATCGCGATCAAGCCGATGTACCTGATCCGCTGGATGGGCGGCGTGCTGATCCTGTCGGGCATGGTGGTGATGGCGTGGAACCTGTGGCACACCGCGGCGGATGCGCGGGCGCGGCTGATCAAGCCGATCCCGGTGCCGGTGCCCGAACCGGCGCCGCACCAGGTACCGGCCCCCCTGCCCGCCGCCGGTTGAGGGAGCCGACTGATGCGCTCGTCCATGATCGCCGCTTCGATCAAGTCCCTCTTGCGTGGCGGCAAGCCGGCCCGGCAAATCCAACAGCGGCCATCCATGGCCGCACTCTTCAAGTAGAGCTCACACCATGGCCTACAAGCATTTCGAAGCAATCGAGAAACACGCCGGCCTGCTCGGCATCGGCATCGCGATCATGGTGTCGCTGGGCGGGCTGGCCGAGATCACCCCGCTGTTCGTCGAGGCGCACTCGCTGAAGGCGCCGCCCGGGGTGCATCCGTACGACCCGCTGCGGCTGGCCGGCAAGGACGTCTACGTGCGCGAGGGCTGCTACCTGTGCCACTCGCAGATGATCCGCGCGCTGCGCTTCGAGACCCAGCGCTACGGCCACTACTCGGTGGCCTCCGAATCGGTCTACGACCGTCCGTTCCAGTGGGGCTCCAAGCGCACCGGTCCGGACCTGGCCCGCGTCGGCGGCAAGTACTCCGACGACTGGCAGCGCATGCACCTGATGAACCCGCGCCAGGTCGTGCCGCAGTCGAACATGCCCGGCTACCCGTGGCTGGCCGGGAAGAAACTCGATGCCGCCGACATCCAGGCGCGCATGCGCGTCCTGCGCAAGCTGGGCGACCCGTACTCCGACGCCGACATCGCCGCTGCACCCGCCGCGGTGGAAGGCAAGACCGAGATGGAGGCGCTGATTGCGTACCTGCAGGGCCTCGGCATCCGCAACGAAGCGGATCCGGCCGCCGCGCCGGCCAGCGCCGGAGGTGCGCCATGAACCCGGTGTGGGGGCATGTCGCCGGGGTGCTGATCCTGCTGATGATGTTCAGCTTCATCGGCATCTGGGTCTGGGCGTGGCGCAAGTACCACAAGCCCGTGTTCAACCGCATGGCGCGTCTGCCGATGGAAGACGAGCCCGAAGCCGACGTCGAGGAGGATCGCCCGTGAGCGCAGGATGGTCGTTTTGGGTGATGTTCCTGGTGGTGCTCAACATGGGCATCACGTTCTTCCTGTACCTGTGGGGACCGCGCGCGAAGATCCCCACCCTGCCCGACGGCACCAGCGGCCACGTCTGGGCCCATGGCGTGCTGCGCGAAGGCGTGCGCCCGCTGCCGATGTGGTGGGTGCTGTTCTCCGGCGCGATGTTCGTGGCCGGCTTCGTCTACCTGGCGCTGTTCCCCGGCTTCGGCAACTTCAAGGGCGTGCTCGGCTGGACCTCGCACGACGAGCTGGCCAGGCACGTGGCCGCCAACCGGGCCGAACTCGCACCGCTGATGGACCGCTTCAAGCTGTATCCGGTCGAGCAGCTGGCCGCCGACCCCAAGGCGCTGCAGATGGGCAAGGTGCTGTTCGAGGACAACTGCGCCGCCTGCCACCAGCGCAGCGCGAAGGGCAACATGGCGCTGGGCGCCCCCGACCTCACCGACAACGACTGGCTCTACGGCGGCAGCGGCAGCGACATCACCACTTCGATCCACGACGGCCGCAGCGGCGTGATGCCGCCGTGGGCCAGCCTCGGCGCGGACAACGTGAAGAACCTGGCGCAGTACGTGCTCAGCCTGTCCGGCTCGCCGCACGATGCCGCCAAGGCCGCGGCCGGCCAGCCGCTGTTCGCCACCTGTGCCGCCTGCCACGGCGCCGACGGCAAGGGCAACCAGGCGCTGGGCGCACCCAACCTCACCGACCACATATGGCTGCACGGCGGCAGCGTGGCCGACATCGAGAAGACCATCGGCGAGGGCCGCCAGGGCCACATGCCGGCGTGGAGCCCGCGTCTGTCCGACGAACAGATCCACGTGCTCGCCGCCTACGTCTACCACCAGTCGCACCAGACCAGCGATGCCAGCCGGCAATGACCCCGCCATCCGCAGCGCCTCGACCTGGTATCGCCAGCCGGTGCTGTGGCTCGGCGTCGCCGTCTTCCTGGCGTCGCTGGCCGGCTGCGTCTGGATGATCGTGCTCGGCGCCCGCCACGCCGACACGCCGCTGGACACCTCGCATACCGTGTTCGGCGTGCCGGTCGCGCCGCACAGCGCTGCCACGCCGCACGACCCGACCTCGGGCCCGCCGCGATGAACGCGAACGCGGCGTGGGCTCACCCGCAGCTCGCCGCGCAGGTAGTGCGCACCCGCCGTGACGGCGGCAGCGAAATCGCCTTGCGGGTCGAGTCGCTGCACGACCCGCGCCAGGTGCTGTGGCTGGAGCAGCGGATCCGCGCCCTGCCCGGCGTGCGGCGCGTCGCCATCGACCGGCCCGCCCGGCGCGTGCGGGTGGTGTGGGACGCCCGGCGCACCCCACTGCCGACCCTGCTCGACAACTTCGACGCCGCGCACTGCCCGGCGCGGCCGCTGCAATGCGACAGCATCGACGACGCCCGCGCGCGGGAGCAGCACCAGGCGCTGAAGCACCTGCTGGTCGCCGGCATGTGCTCGATGCAGGTGATGACGTACGCCTTCGTGATCTACATCGGCGTGGTCGATTTCGTCGACTTCAGCACGCGCAGCCTGTTCCGCTGGCTCGGCCTGCTGACCACCCTGCCGGTGGTGTTCTACTCGGCGCAGCCGTTCTTCAGCGGCGCCGTGCACGAACTGCGCGAGCGCCGGCTCGGCATCAACCTGCCGGTGGCGCTGGCGGTGCTGCTGGTGTTCCTGGCCAGCGCGTTCAACACGCTGCGCGGCAGCGGCGAGATCTACTTCGATTCGGTGGCCATGTTCGTGTTCCTGCTGCTCGGCGGGCGCTACGTGGAGCTGCGCTCGCGCCACCGCAGCGGCGCGCTCGGCGACGCGGTGATCGACGCCACGCCGCTGCTGGCGCAGCGACGGCGCGGCGACGGCGCGCTGGAAACGGTCGCCGCGATCGCCCTGCTGCCCGGCGACCGCGTGCACGTCGCCGAAGGCGAGGCGGTGCCGGCGGACGGCGTGCTGGAAAGCCCCGGCGTGCAGGTGGACGAGGCGTTGCTGTCGGGCGAGTCGCGCCCGGTACGGCGCCAGCGCGGCGAACGGCTGATCGCCGGCAGCCTGCTGCTGTCCGGCCCGGCCGAACTGCGCGTGGAGCACAGCGGCGCCGCCACCGCGGCGGCGCGGCTGGGCGCGCTGGCTGCCCGTGCGCGGCAGGCGCGCACGCTGGTGGCGCCGGGCGACCGCGAGATCGGCCGCTTCGTCGCCCGCGTGCTGGCGCTGACCGCGCTGACCGCGCTGGGCTGGCTGCTGGTCGACCCGTCGCGCGCATTCGAGGCCGCGGTGGCGGTGCTGGTGGTGGCCTGTCCCTGCTCGTTCGCGCTGGCCCGCCCGGCCGCGCTCACCCGCGCGCTCGGCGTGCTGGCCGGGCGCGGCGTGCTGGTCGCCGACGGCAAGGCACTGGCCACGCTGGCCCGGGTCGACTACGCGCTGTTCGACAAGACCGGCACCCTCGGCGTGCCGCAGCTGGACCACCGCGGCATCGAACCCCTGCGCGGCGACACGCCGGAACGGGTGCTGCAGCTGGCCGACGCGCTGGCCCACGAGAGTTCGCACCCGCTGGCCCGCGCGCTCGCCGACGCGGCCCGCCAACGGGCGCTGCCGCTGCAGGCGCAAGCGGTGCGGGTCAGCGCCGGCGCCGGCATCAGCGGCGAGGTCGACGGCTGCGCGCTGCGGCTGGGCCGCGCCGACTTCGCGCTGGCGCTGGCCGGCGCAGCTGCACCGGCCGGCCTCGCCGACGCGCTGGTGCTGGCCGATGCCGATGGCGCAATCGCCGCCTTCCACCTCGCCGAACAGCCGCGCGCCGAGGCCCGCCGCCTGCTCGACGCGCTGCGCGCCGACGGCGTCGCCGTCGCCATCGCCAGCGGCGACCACGAATCCCGCGTGGCCGCGCTGGCCGAGCGCCTCGGCGTCGCCGACCGGCACGCGCGCCAGTCGCCCGAGGACAAGCTGGCCCGGCTGCAGGCGGCGCGCGCCGAAGGCCGCGTCACCCTCGCCGTCGGCGACGGCAGCAACGACGCCCCGGTGCTGGCCGGCGCCGACGTCTCCGCCGCGCTGGCCTCGGGCACCGGGCTGGCGCAGACCCACGCCGACCTGTTGCTGCTCGACGGCCACCTCGGCAGCCTGGCCGATGCCCGCGCCATCGCCCGCCAGGTGCAGCGGGTGACGCAGCAGGGGCGGCGCTGGTCGCTGTGGTACAACCTGGCCGCGGTGCCGTTCGCCGCGCTCGGCCTGGTGACGCCGTGGCTGGCCGCGATCGGCATGTCGCTGAGCTCGCTGCTGGTGGTGCTGAACGCGCTGCGTGTCGGCGGCGACGAGCCTGGCCACGCCGGCAGTTCCGGCCCGGCGCTGCGCCCGCGCGAGCTGCGCGCATGAACATCCTGCTGGTGCTGATCCCGGTCACCCTGCTGGTGGTGATCGTCGCAGTGTGGCTGTTTTTCTGGGCGGTCAACCACCAGCAATTCGACGACCTGGACAGCCCCGCGGTATTGCCGCTGATGGACGACCCGGCTACGGGCCCGGCGGCGGCGCCGGAAGCGCCGCCGGATCCGCCGGCGCCATCCGACGCAACGCCGCCTGCAGCAGGCGACGCTGCAGGCGATCGGCCAAGCTGAGCGGACCGGCAAGGCCCATCCGCGCCAGCGCCTCGGCCTCGCCGTCCACCGCCTCGCCGGGGCGAATCGCGGCGCGCAGCAGGCGCCAGCGGCCACGCCAGTTGCCGCTGGCGGCCTTCAGCCATTCCAGTGCCGGCAGCAGGCGCTGCTCGACCGCGGTGAAATCGCTGCCGAACGGAAACGCCGGCAGCAGGCCCTTGTGCCGGAACGGCGCCAGCGCTTCGTGCAGGTGGCGCGGATGATGGCGGCGCCAGGCCGCGGGGACCGCGAAATCCGCAGTCAGCTTGCCGTGCGCCTTCGCCTGCGCGCACAGCGCATCGAGGAAGCGCGCGTCGGCGATCGACAGCATCGCCTCGACGCATTCGCTGTCGCTCTTGCCGCGCAGGTCGGCAACGCCGTACTCGGTGACGACGAGGTCGCGCAGGTGGCGCGGGATGGTGGTCTGGCCGTAATTCCAGCGGATGTTGCTCTCGATGCCGCCGCGGCTCTCGCGGGTGGCGCGCAGCAGCAGCACCGAGCGGCCGCCCGGCAGCTCGTGCGCCATCGCCACGAAGTTGTACTGGCCGCCCACGCCGCTGACCACGCCGCCGTCCTCCAGCGTGTCGGACACCGCCGCGCCGAGCAGGGTCGCCATCATGCAGGTGTTGAAGAAGCGCGCGCCGCGCCGCTGCAGCGTCGCCAGCGCCTGATGGTCGCCGTACAGCTGGTTGACGTTGGACACCGCGCACATGTCGATCGCGTCCGGGTCGGCCGCCTCGGTGGCGCCGAGCCAGTCGTACAGCTCGCGCGAGCCGAGGAAGAACGCGCCGCGCAGGTAGTGCCCGCCGGGGGCGGACGGATCCAGGCGGCCGGCGGCGGCGGCGCGCTCCAGCGCCAGGTTGTCCCAACTGCGCCGTTTCAGGATGCCGGCGCGCTGCAGGTGCATGAAGCCGTCCATCACCATCTCGCTGGCGCCGTACAGGCCGGTCTCGAGCGGCGCCAGACCGCCCAGCCGGCCGGCCAGTGCGTGGGTGGCGCCGCCCGGATCCAGCGCCACCAGCGCGCGTCGCCACAGGGTGTTGTCCTGCTGGCGCAGCAGCAGGGATTTCACCAGCGCATCGGACAGCGCGCCGATGCCGACCTGCAGGCAGCCGCCGTCCCTGACCAGCGCGCTGGCGTGCAGCCCCAGCGCGTATTCGGCGAGATCCAGCGGCAGCCGCGGCAGCGCAAACAGCCGCGGCGAGTGTTCCGGGCGCAGCTCCATGTCGAAATACGCTTCCGCCACCTCGGCGTCGCCGCCCAGGTACGGCAGGTCCGGATGCACCACCGCCACGCACAGCGGCCGCGGCCGGCCGGCCTGGTGCACCTGGCGCAGGAAATCCAGGGTCAGGTCCGGGTTGCACGACAGGCTGTAATGCACGCCGTCCGGCCCCTCGCGCCGGGCCACCAGTTGCACCAGCAGGTTGATGTCCTGCGCCGCCAGGTCGCGCGCCACGTGGGTGTAGTTCTGGCTGATGTAGCTGCGCTGGGCGCTGGCCGAATGCAGCAGCGCGCCGGACTGCATATAGAACTCGTGCACCTCGACGTTCGCGGGCAGCGCACCGCGCGCCTGGTCCAGCGCGTACTGCGGGTCGACCGCATCGGCGCCGAAGTGGCGTTCGAGGAACGGCCCCAGGAAGCGTTGCTCCAGCCCCGGCGCCGGCTGCGGCCGGGTCAGCGACAGCGCGGTGTACAGCCGCATCGAGCAGGCCGCATCGGCGGCGACCCGCCGGTACAGCGCGTTGAGCAGCCCGTGCGGCTTGCCCAGGCCCAGCGGCGCGGCGATGCGCAGATGCGGCCCCAGCTCCTCGGCAAGGTGGCGCGCGCAGGCATCGGTGTCGACGTAGCGGTGCTCGATCGGCATGCGGGCGATCATGCCAGAAGCCCCGCGGACAGGCTCTCGTGGCGACGCGTCGACGGACCTTCGCCTACACTCGGACCATGCCCACGCCGCTGATTCCCTCCGCCCCGAGCCGTCTGCTGGCCGAACAGGCGCTGAGCCGCGCCGCCGGCGCGCCGCTGCTCGGCGGCAACTGCGCGCAATGGCTGATCGATGCCGCCGCGCACTACGACGCGTGGCTGGCCGCGATCCGCGGCGCACGCCAGCGCGCGCTGCTGGAGAACTACATCATCCGCGACGACGAGGTCGGCCGCGCCTTCCGCGACGCCCTGGTGGAGCGGGCAAAGGCGGGCGTGTTCGTGGCGGTGGTGGTCGACTGGCTCGGCTGCCTGGGCCAGTCGCGCGCCGCCTTCTGGGCGCCGCTGCGCGCGGCCGGCGGCGAGGTGCGGGTGTTCAACCCGCCGCAACTGGGCCAGCCGTTCGGCTGGATCAGCCGCGACCACCGCAAGCTGCTGGTGGTCGACGGCACCCACGGCTTCCTCTCCGGCGTGTGCATCAGCGCCAAGTGGCTGGGCGACCCGGCGCGCAACGTGCCGCCGTGGCGCGATACCGGCCTGGCGCTGCGCGGCCCGGCGGTGGCCGAGCTGGAGGCCGCGTTCGCGCAGAGCTGGGCCGAGATCGGACCCGCGCTGGCGCCGTTCGCCGGGCCGCTGGACGCGACCGCGCCGGCCGGCGACGTGGCGCTGCGGGTGATCGCCACCCAGCCGGCCACCGCCGGCATGTACCGCCTCGACCAGCTGATCGCTTCGATGGCGCGCCGCACGCTATGGCTCACCGACGCCTACTTCGTCGGCCTGGCGCCGTACGTGCAGGCGCTGGTGGCGGCATCGCGCGACGGCGTGGACGTGCGCCTGCTGGTGCCGGGCAGCAGCGACATCCCGGTGGTGGCGGGCCTGTCGCGCTCGGGCTACCGGCCGCTGCTGAAGGCCGGCATCCGCGTGTTCGAGTGGAACGGCTCGATGCTGCACGCGAAGACCGCGGTGGCCGACGGCCAGTGGGCGCGGGTCGGCTCCTCCAACCTCAACATCGCCAGCTGGCTGGGCAACCGCGAGATCGACGTGGCGATCGAGGATGCCGGCCTCGCCGCGCAGCTCGCCGCGCAATACGAACAGGACCTGGGCAACGCCACCGAGATCGTGCTGGCCTCGCGTCGCCGCCGGCACGGCCACGGCAGCCGCGAACAGGTCCGCAGCAGCGAAGCCCACCCGCGGCGGGTACGCCATGGCGGCGGCAGTTCCGGCCGCGCCGCCGCCGGCGCCCTGCGCATCGCCAACAGCGTCGGTGCCGTGCTGGCCAACCGCCGCGTGCTCGGCGATACCGGCAGCGGCCCGCTGCTCGTCGCGGCCCTGGGACTGCTCGTGCTGGCGATCTTGGCCTTCCTGTGGCCGGCCTGGGTCGGCTGGCCGCTGGGTGCCTTCGCCGCCTGGCTCTCCCTCAACCTCGGCATCCGCGCCTGGCGCGTACGCCGGCGGCGCCGGCTCGAATTGCGCGAGGCCGGCGACGACTGAAGCTCCATGCTTCAGGATGTTCCTGCACTTCGTGCTTCAAGCAGATGTTTTCTCACAACTTGATACCGTCAGCATGCTAGGCTCGCGCCCTTATGCCAGCGCCGTTCGACGACTCCACGCCACGCCACGTCCTCACCCCCAGCTCGCTCAACCGGCTGGTGCGCGACCTGCTGGGCGACGCGCTGCCGCTGGTGTGGATCGAGGGCGAGCTGTCGAACGTGGTCAAGCCGGCGTCCGGGCACCTGTACTTCACCCTGAAGGACAGCGGCGCCCAGGTGCGCTGCGCGATGTTCAAGCCGAAGGTTGCCGCGCTGCGCTTCCGCCCGGTCGACGGCATGCAGGTGCTGCTGCGCGCCAGGGTCGGCCTGTACGAACCGCGCGGCGAGTTCCAACTGGTGGCCGAATCCATGGAGCCGGCCGGCGAAGGCGCGCTGCAGCGCGAGTTCGAGCAGCTCAAGGCCAGGCTCGACGCCGAAGGCCTGTTCGACGCCGCGCGCAAGCGCCCGCTGCCCCGCTACGCGCGGCGCATCGGCGCGATCACTTCGGCCACCGGCGCGGCGATCCGCGACGTGCTGAGCGTGCTGGCGCGGCGCTGGCCGCTGGCCGAGGTAGAGGTGCTGCCGGTGCCGGTACAAGGCCGCGAGGCGCCGCCGGCGATCGTGGCGATGCTGCGCAAGGCATCAAACAGCGCACGCTACGACGTGCTGCTGCTCACCCGCGGCGGCGGCTCGCTGGAAGACCTGTGGGCGTTCAACGACGAGACGGTGGCGCGGGCGATCCATGCCTGCGCGGTGCCGGTGGTGAGCGCGGTGGGCCACGAGATCGACTTCAGCATCGCCGACTTCGTCGCCGACCTGCGCGCACCCACGCCGTCCGCCGCCGCCGAACTGCTGGTGCCTGACGCGGTGGCCGTCGATCGCCACCTGCGGCAGTTGCAGCAGCGTCTGGTCACCCTGCAGCAACGCCAGTTGCAGGCGCAGTCGCAACGCGTGGACCACTTGCTGGCGCGACTGCAGGCGCAGCGGCCACAAGCACGGTTGCTGCGCGACCGCGAACGGCTGCAGCACCTGCAACACCGCCTGGCCGTCGTGCTGCGTGAACAGAGCCAGCGGCGCCACACGCGGCTGGAACGCCTGCACGCGCGCCTGCTGGCGCAGCATCCGCACGCGCGCCTGCCGCTGCTGGCGCGCCGGCTGGCCGAACAGGATCAGCGCCTGCGCCGCGCGATCGCGCACATCCTCGAACGCCGGCAGACGACGCTGCGCCACATCGGTCACGCACTGCACGCGGTCAGCCCGCTGGCCACGCTCGAGCGCGGCTACGCGATCCTGTTCGATGCGCATGGCCAGGTATTGCGCTCGGCCCAGGGCGTTGCCGCGGATACGCGGCTGCGTGCACGCCTCGCCGACGGCGAGCTGCCGCTGCGAGTCAGCGACGACTGACCGCTCCGCTCACGCAAACTGAACGTTGCGGCACGCATCCTTCACGCCTCTCCCACGGAGGCGATGCATGAAGGCGGCGGCGTTGTTCGTGAAGGCCCTCGAAGCCGAGGGCGTGCATTGCATCTTCGGCGTGCCCGGCGAGGAAAACCTGGACCTGCTGGAAGCCCTGCGCGAGTCCTCGATCCGGCTGATCGTGACCCGCCACGAACAGGCCGCCGGCTTCATGGCCGCGACCTGGGGCCGGCTGACCGGCGAGGCCGGCGTGGCGCTGGCCACGCTCGGGCCCGGCGCCACCAACCTGGTCACCGCGGCGGCCTACGCCCAGCTCGGCGCCATGCCGATGCTGATGATCACCGGCCAGAAACCGATCCGCACGCACAAGCAGGGCCTGTTCCAGCTGGTCGACGTGGTCGACATGATGCAGCCGCTGACCAAGTACACGCGCCAGCTGGTTTCCGCGCCGACGATCCCGGCGCGCGTGCGCGAGGCGTTTCGCCGCGCCGAGGAGGAACGCCCGGGCGCGGTGCATCTGGAACTGCCGGAGGACATCGCCCGCGACGAAGTCGAGGACGCGATCCTGCTGCCCACCGAATACGCGCGGCGACCGTCGCCGGACGATGCCGCGCTGGTGCAGGCGGCCGAGGCGATCGGCAATGCGCGAAAGCCGATCCTGATGATCGGCGCTGCTGCAAACCGCCAACGTACGGCCGTCGCCCTGCGCGCCTTCATCGACAAGCTCGGCCTGCCGTTCTTCACCACCCAGATGGGCAAGGGCGTGGTCGACGAGGACCATCCGCTGTGGCTGGGCAACGCCGCGCTGTCCGACGGCGATTTCGTGCATCGCGCGATCGATGCCGCCGACGTGATCGTCAACGTCGGGCACGACGTGGTGGAGAAGCCGCCGTTCTTCATGCAGAAAGGCCGACGCACGGTGATCCACATCAACTTCGCCTCGGCCGAGGTGGATACGGTGTACTTCCCGCAGATCGAGGTGGTCGGCGACATCGCGCATACGGTCGAACGACTCGCCGACGCGCTGGAGCCGCAGCCGCACTGGGACTTCGCCTGGTTCGGCAAGGTGCGCCAGGCCTTCCACGCGCAGCTGAAGGAACACGCGGACGACGCACGCTTCCCGATGCACCCGGTGCGCATCGTCGCCGATACCCGCCGTTTCATGCCGGACGACGGCGTGCTGTGCCTGGACAACGGCATGTACAAGCTGTGGTACGCCCGCTACTACCGTGCGCGCCAGCCGAACACCGTGCTGCTGGACAACGCGCTGGCCACCATGGGCGCCGGCCTGCCCTCGGCGATGGCGGCGAAGATGGTGTACCCGCAGCGCAAGGTGCTGGCGATCTGCGGCGACGGCGGCTTCATGATGAACGCGCAGGAGCTGGAAACCGCAGTGCGGCTGGAGCTCGACCTGGTGATCCTGCTGCTGCGCGACGACGCCTACGGCATGATCCGCTGGAAGCAGGCAGAGATGGGTTACACCGACTACGGCATGCAATTCGGCAATCCCGATTTCGTGCTGTTCGCCCAGGCACACGGCGCGCACGGCCACCGCCCGGCCAGCGCCGACGAGTTCCTGCCGACCCTGCAGCGCGCCTATGCCGAAGGCGGCGTGCACCTGATCGACCTTGCTATCGACTACAGCGACAACCACCGCATCCTCGACAAGGAAATCCGTCGACTGAGCGCGGCCGTCTGACCCGGAGATTCCCATGCTCGCCAAGTCCTACCCCTACTACCTCGCCAACCAGCCGCAGGCGTCGAAGGAAATGCTCGACGTGCGCGACAAGTTCAGCGGCAAGATCGCCACCCGCGTCGCGGTGCCGGACGCAAAGGCCACCGAAAAGGCCATCGCCGCCGCGGTGAAAGCCGCCACGCCGATGCGCAACTTCAAGCCGTGGGCACGCCAGGCCGTGCTGCAGCATTGCGCGCAGCGCTTCGCCGAGCGTCGCGACGAGCTGGCCGAAGCGCTGTGCATCGAGGCGGGCAAGCCGATCAAGGATGCGGCTGGCGAGGTGACGCGATTGATCGAGACGTTCCGCATCGCCGCCGAGGAAGCGGTGCGCATCAACGGTGAGACGATCAACCTGGAACTGGCCAGCCGCCTGGACGGCTACCACGGCTACACGAAGCGCGTGCCGCTGGGGCCGGTGTCGTTCATCACGCCGTTCAACTTCCCGCTGAACCTGGTGGCGCACAAGGTGGCGCCGGCCATCGCGGCGGGCTGCCCGTTCGTGCTGAAGCCGTCGGAGAAGACGCCGATCGGCGCGCTGATCATCGGCGAGGTGCTGGCCGAGACCGACCTGCCGAAGGGTGCGTTCTCGATCCTCACCCTGGATGGCGCACATGCCGCGCCGCTGGTGGAGGACGAGCGCTTCAAGCTGCTCTCGTTCACCGGCGGCCAGATCGGCTGGCAGCTGAAGGCACGCGCCGGCCGCAAGAAGGTGACGCTGGAACTGGGCGGCAACGCGGCCTGCATCGTCGACGCCGACCAGGGGCCGAAACTGGACAAGGTGGTGGCGCGGCTGATCTTCGGCGCGTTCTACCAGTCCGGCCAGAGCTGCATCGGCGTGCAGCGCATCTATGCCCATGCCGACGTGTACGGCGCGCTGAAGCGCAGGCTGGTTGCCGCCACGAGGAAGCTGAAGTCGGGCGACCCGAAGGACAAGAGCGTGTTCCTCGGCCCGATGATCGACGAGGCCGCCGCCGAGCGCCTGCATGGCTGGATCCTGGAGGCGAAGAAGGCCGGCGGGAAAATCCTCTGCGGCGGCAGGCGCAGCGGCAACATGCTCGAGGCCACCCTGATGGAGAACGTGCCGGCGGATGCCAAGGCCAACCGGCTGGAAGCGTTCGGCCCGTTCGCCCTGCTCGCCCCGTTCCGGAAGTTCGACGAGGCGATCGCCATGGTCAACGACTCCGACTACGGCCTGCAGGCGGGCATCTTCACCGACAGCCTCGACCATGCGATGCGTGCGTGGAACGAACTGGAACAGGGCGGCGTGGTGGTCAACGACATCCCCAGCTTCCGCGTGGACAACATGCCCTACGGCGGCGTGAAGCTGTCCGGCCTGGGCCGCGAGGGCGTGCGCTACGCGATCGAGGACATGAGCGAGATCCGCCTGATGGTGATGCGCGAATCGTGATTTGCAGGAGCTCGCTCGCGAACGATGCATTTGCGGGGCAACGCGGCGGAACAGCATCGCCCACAAGTGGGCTCCTACAACGAACCAGGCCGGGTTGCCCGCACATTCCAGCCCAGCGCCTGGTACACGCGGTAGCGCGCGACGCCGAGGTATTCGTGCAGGGCCAGGTCGGCCATGGCGAAGTTGTACGACGACGGCGTCCATGACGCGGCGCTGCTGACGTAGTCGGCGCGCACCGGCACGGCATGGATGCCGAAGTGCGCGAAGTACAGCATGCCGCGGCGCAGGTGGTAGCCGGACGACACCAGCAGCACGCGGTCGGCGCCGTATGCCTGCAGCAGCGGCCCGCTGAACTGCGCGTTCTGCCAGGTATTCATGCTGCTCGACTCCAGCAGCAGGTCGGCGGGATCGACGCCCAGCCGCTGCAGGTTCGCGGCGTAGACCGCCGCCTCCGGCCGGCCCAGCCCGCGCGCGTCGCCGCCGCTCACTTCCAGCCTGCATTCGCGCCCGGCAACCTGGCGGCATTCGCGGTACAGCGCGGCCGCCTTGTCGATGCGCCCGTAGGCGAACAGGCTCGCCTCGACCCGGCCGCCCGGCGCCACCCGTACCGTGCTCGCGCCGAGCAGCACGATCGCGTTGCGCCGGCCCCACGCGACCGGCGCGTCCGCCGCGTAGTCGGCCTGCAGGTGCGTCAGCAGCCAGCCCGGCAACGGTCCGCAGCCCACTGCCAGCAGCAGCACCGCGGCCAGCGCCAGCAGCGCGCGGCTGCAACGCCGCCAGCGCAGCCGCGCCAGCAGGACCGCCAGCAGGATCAGCACGAGCAGCAGGTTCAGCGTCATCGGCACGGCCAGCGGAAATCGACGAAGGACCCCGATTATGCCGGCATGCCGACCGACCGGTGGGCGGCCGGGTCGAATCTGGTTAGGCTGGGCGGGCCATCGCCGGGAGATCAGGCCGTGACCACCCTCGTCTTCGTGCACGGTTGGAGCGTCACCTCCACCGCTACCTACGGCCAGTTGCCGCAACAGCTGCAGCAGCAGGCCGCCGCGGCC
Organism: Rhodanobacter sp. FW104-R8; assembly: GCF_001617365.1. GTDB lineage: Bacteria > Pseudomonadota > Gammaproteobacteria > Xanthomonadales > Rhodanobacteraceae > Rhodanobacter. Next base: position 8,083 of record NZ_LVJR01000122.1, on the reverse strand, counting down.
GGCCTCGCGCTCACCCTGGCCGACATCTGGCTGTCCGAGTACGTGAGTTTCGACGACGCGGTGACCATGCCCGACCTGGTGCGCGCGTTCGACCACGCGCTGCGCGACCTGCACCTGCTCGACGCCAGCTTCGCCTGCGTCACCCACTCCACCGGCGGCCCGGTGGTGCGCGAGTGGCTGCGTGCGCAGCGCGACATGCCGGGCACGCACAGCACGATCCGGCTCAGCCACCTGGTGATGCTGGCGCCGGCGAACTTCGGCTCCGCGCTGGCGCAGCTCGGCAAGAGCACGCTGGGCCGGCTCAAGGCGTGGTTCGCCGGCGTGGACCCGGGCCAGCGCATCCTCGACTGGCTGGAACTGGGCAGCGCGGCATCGCTGTCGCTCAACCTCGACCACATCCACGGCGACGACCCGGCCCGACGCGGCCAGTACCTGTTCGTGCTCACCGGCGACCGGCCCGACCGCCAGCTGTACGACCACCTCAACAGCTACACCGGCGAGGACGGCTCCGACGGCGTGGTGCGCATCGCCGCGGCCAACCTCAACGCCCGGCATGCGGTGCTGTCACCGCCGTCCGGCGGCAGCGACACGCTGGCGCTGAACCTCAGCCGCAGCCCGCGCTGCGCGTTCAAGCTGATCCCTGGCGCAGCGCATTCCGGCGACGCGCTGGGCATCATGGCCAGCGCCGCGCCGGCCACGATGCAGGCGATCCTGCGCTGCCTGCAGGTGCGCAGCGCGGACGACTACGGGGCGCTCTGCGACGCGTTCGAGCGCGAGAACGGCGCGCGCGACGCCGACAAGGTGGAGCTGGAGCCCGCCGGCCTGTTCGCGCCACGCGTGCACATCCACGATCCGCGCAGCCTGCTGATCGTGCGGCTCGGCGACGAGGCCGGCGAGCCGCTGACCGGCGCCGGCTTCCTGCTCACCGCCGGCGCGCCGGCCAGCCCGGACCTGCTGCCGGAAGGCTTCATGCTCGACCGCCAGGCGAACTCGAAGCAGCGCACCACCATTTCGCTGTTCCTCGACCACAGCCTGCTCGCCGGCGACGACCGCGTGGCCGACCCGCGCAACAGCCGCAAGACGCTCCGCCCCGCCGTGGCCGGCCACCGGCCATACGGCGCCAGCGTGCAACCGCTCGACCTCGGCGGCCTGGTGCACCACGCGCTGGCACAGAGCGCCGCCGGCGACGACCTGTTCGCCATCCTCGGCCCGCACCAGACCACCGTGCTCGACGTGGTGCTGCCGCGCAAGATCCACGAGGGCGTATTCCGGCTGACCCGGAACCTCGCGCCGGAGGACTTCAGCGATCCGCTAGCAGGCCCGGTGATCGGCTAGCGCCTCGCCGGGAGGGCAACGCGGGCTGACCGGCTCCGCCAGCCAGCTGCGTGGAGGCACGCAGATCAGCGATACTGCGTACCCGCGGTTCCGCGTCGGCTTTCGGCGGCTCCGGGACCAACGCCGATTCACTTCGTGACATACGCCGAGCCAGCCCTGGCATGCATAAGAATCCGATCTTCTTCGACCCCACCGGCCGACGTGCCATCCATGTCTCGCGGGTGGTGCTGCTCGCCGGCGTGCTCAGCACGCTGCTCGCGGCAGCCTGTGCAATCAGCCTGTTCGTCTGGCCGAGCATGGTGGGTCTGCATATCGGCGAACACAACCGCACCCGGCATGCGCTGGCCAACGTGAAGGCGGCCGATCCGGAGCTGCTGAAGCCGGCGGCGAAACTGGCCGCGGAAGTGCGCGCCCGGCAGAAGCTGCTGCACCCGCCGCGCACGCACGCCGGCAAGGCCGCCTCCGCGCATGCGCCGCCGCCGTCGCTGGACAAGCCGGCCGGCCGGCCGCTGGCGATCGGCTTCTACGTCAACTGGGACGACAGCAGCTACGCCTCGCTGAAGCGCACGCTGCCCACGCTGGACTGGGTGATCCCGACCTGGATGAGCGTCAGCGGCCCCGACATGGCGCTGCACACCAGCGTCGACGCCAAGGCGCTGAACCTGATCCGCTCGAAGAAGCCGTCCACGCCGATCCTGCCGTTGCTGCAGAACGCGGCGAACACGCAGTGGGACGGCCCCGGCCTCGCCCGCATGCTGGCCGACCCCGCGTTGCGCCAGGCGCGCATCGCGCAGATCGTCTCGTTCCTCGCCGCCAACCGCTTCCAGGGCGTGACGGTCGACTTCGAGGAAGTGCCCACCGAGGCCCAGCCGGATTTCAAGGCGTTCCTGTCCGAGCTCAGCGACGCGTTCGGCCCGCATGGCTGGGGCATCGTGTTGTCGGTGCCGTTCGACGAAGCCGGCTGGGACTACACCGGCTATGCCGGCATCGTCGATTTCGAGTTGCTGATGGCCTACGACCAGCACTGGGCCGGCAAGGACGCCGGCAGCATCGCCGGTGTCGACTGGTTCGAGCAGACGCTGGACAAGCGCATGAAGGAGCTCGACCCCGACCACACCATCATCGCGATCGGCAACTACGGCTACGACTGGTCGCACGGAAAGAACGCCGAAACGCTGACCTTCCAGGATGCGATGGATCGCGCCTCCGATGCGCAGGCCGACATCACGTTCGACCCGGACACGCTGAACCCGCACTTCTCCTACAGCGAGGACGACGGCAGCGCGCACCAGGTCTGGTTCCTCGACGGCGTCACCGCCTTCAACCAGATCCATACCGCCGACGACTACAAGCCCTACGGCTACGCGCTGTGGCGACTGGGCTCGGAGGACCCGTCGGTGTGGTCGGTGCTGGGCCGCCCCTACGGAGCCGCGGCGCCGCCGGAACTGCGCACGATCGGCCAGGGCGAGGACATCGACATCGAGGGCCAGGGCGAGGTGCTGGAAATCGTCTCGGAGCCTTCCCCGGGCGCACGCACCCTCGACCTGGACAAGGACGACGGCAGCGTCAACGACGAGAGCTACACCGCCCTGCCCAGTTCCTACGTGATCCAGCGCGCCGGCACCCTGCCGCACAAGATCGCGCTGACCTTCGACGACGGCCCCGACCCGGAGTGGACGCCGCAGATCCTCGACATCCTCAAGGCGAAACAGGTGCCGGCGACGTTCTTCATCGTCGGCGCGAACGCCGAGATGTCGCCGCGGCTGGTGCAGCGCGAGGTCGCCGAAGGCCACGACGTCGGCAACCACACCTTCACCCATCCCAACCTCGGCGACAGCCCCTCCGGCATCGTGTCGCTGGAACTCAACGCGACCCAGCGCCTGTTCGAGGCGCTCACCGGCCGCTCGATGCGGCTGTTCCGCGCGCCCTACTTCGGTGACGCCGAACCGACCACGGCCGACGAACTGGTGCCGATCGGAATCGCGCAGAAGATGGGCTACATCTCGGTCGGCCTGCACGTGGACTCGGCGGACTGGCAACGACCCGGCGCGGACAAGATCGTCGACAACGTGCTGACCCAGATCGCCGCCAGCAACCCGGAGCGCACCGGCCAGGTGGTGCTGCTGCACGACGCCGGCGGCGAACGCTCGCAGACGATAGCGGCGCTGCCGCGCATCATCGACGGCCTGCGCGCGAAGGGCTACGAATTCGTCACCGTCTCCGAACTGGCCGGGCTCACCCGCGAGCAGACCATGCCGCCGCTGCCGCCCGGCTCGCTGTCGCGCTGGGCCGACCGCTCGGTCTTCCTCGCGCTGGGCTGGCTCGGTCACCTGATCCGTTGGCTGCTGACCGTCGCCATCACGCTGGGCGTGGCCCGGCTGCTGCTGCTCGGCGGGCTCGCCCTGTTCAACCGGACGCAGGAGCGCCGGCGCGCAAAGCCGGCCCTGCCGGACGACCCGCCGCTGGTCTCGGTGCTGATTCCCGCCTACAACGAAGAGAAGGTGATCGTCAGCTCGATCCGCCGGATCCTCAAGAGCCGCTACGCCAACCTCGAGGTGATCGTGGTCGACGACGGCTCCACCGACGCCACCTCGGCGGTGGTGCGCGAGCACTACGCCGGCGAGCCGCGCGTGCGGCTGATCAGCATCCCCAACGGCGGCAAGGCGCACGCGGTCAACACCGCCCTGCGCGAGTCGAACGGCACGGTAGTGGTGGCGCTGGACGCCGACACCCAGTTCGAGCCGCACACCATCTCCCACCTGGTGCGCTGGTTCGCCGATCCGAAGATCGGCGCTGTCGCCGGCAACGCCAAGGTCGGCAACCGGATCAACCTGATCACGCTGTGGCAGGCGCTGGAATACATCACCGCGCAGAACCTGGAGCGCCGCGCGCTGGCCGCGCTGGGCGCGATCACCGTGGTGCCGGGCGCCGTCGGCGCCTGGCGGCGCGAGGCGCTGGAACGACTCGGCGGCTTCCCCGCCGACACGCTGGCGGAAGACCAGGACCTCACCATCGCCGTGCAGAAGGCAGGCTACCACACCCTGTTCGACGCCGAGGCGATCGCCTGGACCGAAGCGCCCGACACCTTCCGCGGCCTCGCCCGGCAGCGCTTCCGCTGGGCCTACGGCACCTTGCAGTGCCTGTGGAAGCACCGCAACGCCACCTTCAACCCGCGCTACGGCGCGCTGGGCACGGTGGCGCTGCCGCAGGTATGGCTGTTCCAGATCTTCTTCTCGGTGGTGTCGCCGCTGGTCGACCTGGTGCTGGTATGGCAGATCGTCAACACCGGCATGGACTACCTGCAGCATCGCGGCCAGTTCGACGACACCAACCTGCTGCGCATGCTGGTCTTCTACGCAGCCTTCATGGCAGTCGACCTCGGCGCCTCGGCGCTCGCCTTCGCGATGGAGAAGAAGGAACGCTGGAGCCTGCTGTGGTGGCTGGTGCTGCAGCGCTTCGGCTATCGCCAGCTGATGTACTACGTGGTGGTGCGCTCGGTCTGGACGGCCATCCGCGGCCCGTCGGTAGGCTGGGGCAAGCAGGAGCGCAAGGCGACGGTGAACGCCAGCGAGGAATTGAAATCGTGAGCGGCGCCAGTGACTCCTAGTTCGCCAGCGGCTCGGCCAGCGCGGGCCGTTGCAAGCTCAACGCGGTACCTGCCGCCGCCACGATGATCGCCCCGATGGCCAGCCACTGCAGCAGGCTGAGCCGCTCGCCCAGCAAGGCCACGCCGGCCACCGCCGCGATGGCCGGCTCCAGGCTCAGCAGGGTGCTGAACGTACGCGCCGGCAGCCGGGTCAGCGCGACCATCTCCAGCGAATACGGCAGCGCCGAGCTGAGCACCGCCACGCCCAGCGCGTACGGCAACAGCACCGGCGTCAGCAGCGCGCTGCCGGCATGCGCGACACCGAACGGGATCGCCAGCAACGCGCCGATCGAGGTGCCCATCGTCACCGCATCGGCGCCGTGGGCCGCCCCCGCCTGCTTCCCCAGCACGATGTACAGCGCCCAGCCCACGCCGGCGCCCAGCGCGTACATCACGCCCACCGGATCGAGCGTCTGCACCTGCCCGCGCAGCGGCAGCAACAGGGCCAGCCCGGCCACCACCAGCGCGATCCAGACGAAGTCGAGCCACCGGCGCGAACCGAGCAGCGCCAGCGCCAGCGGCCCGGTGAATTCCAGCGCCACCGCGATGCCCAGCGGGATCGTGTGCAGCGACATGTAGAACACCAGGTTCATCGCCCCCATCGAGAGGCCATAGCCCCACAGCGCGCGCCAGTCGCGCCGGCCAGCGCCCTGACCAGGGCCGGACCGGCGCCACGGCCGGCGCCACAGCAGCAGGATCAACGCGCTGAGCCCCAGCCGGTATGCCGTGGCGCCCTGCGCGCCGACCTGCGGGAACAGGTGCTTGGCCAGCGACGCGCCGCACTGGTACGAAACCATGCTGACCAGCAGCATGCCGACCGCAAGCGCGAGGGGAGCAACGGTGGAACGTGATGACATGAGTGCAGCCATGGCGGAAGACCCCGGCCATGATGCTCGAAGACCCCGGTGAAACCCACCCCGCGGGCCGCCTCGCCGTCGCCATTGCCGACCATGTCTGGCAGCAATGCGCGGCACGGCTCGCGGGTGATGCGCGGAAGCCGGGATTGCCGCCGCCCATGCAGTCCCCGCACGTTGCATCGACCAGCCGAATCCGCAGCTCAAGGGAGCATTCCAGAAAACGGACGGGCACCCTCCCGCTCGAACGCCTCTCCGCGAAAATCTTCGACCACGTCGTGGCGGTTTTGAGCACCCGGTCAAAAACCGATGTACCGGCGGTCCCATGCTTGTCATCTCGCACTGGGATAAATGGCGGGTCGAGACGAGGGCCGGGGGGCCCTGCTCGACCCACTCAACCGGGGACACTAATCAATGAACTGGAAAACCAGGATCGCTGGCGGCTTGCTGCTCGCCTGCGCAGTCGTTGCCGTTCCGGCATTCGCCGGCAGTTTGCCCGACCACGAGGAATTCGACGCCACGCTGCAGGTGCCGTTCCGCAGCACCGGCGCGCGTCCCGTGACGATGCACTTCGCCTATCCAGGGGCGACGCCGGGAACACAGGTGGCGTGGGAGGTCGCCCTGCTCGGCCACGATGGCAGCGAGCTGCGTACGTGGCAGGGGCACAGCGCGCTCGGCACCGGCAGCACGCAGGCCCAGGTGCTCTGGGACGGGCTGGGCCACAACGGCCAGGCTGTGCCCAGCGGCTATGTCACGGTGCGGCTGCGCGCCGTGGCGCTGGATGGCGCCACGGTCGCGCGCATCGGCAGCGGCCTGCCCGGCCAAGCACTGGCGCTGGCGCGACAGCGGGCACCGGAGCTGGTCGAGGAGCAACGCTACGACGTGCTGGTAGGCACCGTCGCCGCTCCCGTCATGCCGCACTTCCAGGCCCTGCGCCACCACACCGGCAGCGCCACCACCCTGTCGCCGATGTCGGCGACGAGCGCCGGCAGCCTGCCGTACACCATCTACTTCGGCAACCTGCACAGCCAGACCAACCACAGCGACGGCGGCGGCGTGCTCTCCAGCTGCGTCGGCGCGCAGAACCCGCAAAGCGGCGCCTATGGCCCGTCGGATGCCTACCAGTACGCCCTGAACGACGGCCTGGACATCCTGATGACGTCCGAGCACAACCACATGTACGACGGTTCGACCGGCACCAACACCTCGGCCAGCCCGACCACGGCGCACAACCTCTACCAGTCCGGCCTGCAGGCGGCCAGCGCGTTCAACGCCGCACATGCGAATTTCCTGGCGATCTACGGCCTGGAGTGGGGCGTCATCAGCAACGGCGGCCACCTCAACATCTTCAACACGCCCAGCCTGCTGGAGTGGGAATACAACAGCTCCAACCAGCTGATCGGCGACGTGTTCACCGCCAAGAGCGACTATGGCTCGCTGTACACGCTGATGAAGGCGAACGGCTGGGTGGGGCAGTTCAACCATCCCGCCAGCACCGGCCAGTTCAACATCGGCGGAACGGACCTCGCCTACACCGCCGACGGCGACACCGTGATGGCGCTGGCCGAGGTGCTCAACAGCTCGGCGTTCTCCACCAACACCACCGAGACCGAAACCAGCCGTACCAGCTATGAGGCGGCGTTCAACATCCTGCTCGCGCGCGGCTACCACGTGGCGCCGAGCTCCGACCAGGACAACCACTGCGCCAACTGGGGAGCCAGCTACACCAACCGCACCGGCGTGCTGATTCCCAGCGGCACGGCGCTCAGCCTCGCCAGCTTCCTCGACGCGGTGCGCGCGCGCCGCGTATACGCCACCGAGGACAAGACCGGCCAGATCGTGCTGACGGCGAACGGCCATGTGATGGGCGAGCGCTTCGGCAACAGCGGTCCACTGACGCTTGCCGTCAACTACGCCAGCAGCGCCGGCCACACCGCACAGCGCGTGCAGGTTTTCGAAGGCGTGCCCGGCAGCAACGGCGCGGTGACCACCACCTCGAGCACCGCCACCACCACCATCACGCCGACCAACGGCGACCACTTCTACTACGCCAAGATCACCCAGGAGGACGGCAAGCAGTTGTGGTCCGCGCCGGTGTGGGTCACCCAGGGCGCGGGCGGCGGCGATACCACGCCCCCGACGGTGAGCGTGTCGGAGAGCGGCACTTCAGGCACCATCACGCTGTCGGCCAGCGCCAGCGACAACGTGGGCGTGACCAAGGTGGAGTTCTACGTGGACAACGCGCTGG
>NZ_LVJR01000121.1 GCF_001617365.1 Rhodanobacter sp. FW104-R8 | reverse complement strand
GGCGGGTATGGCGGGCGCGGCCGGGCGGCGGCGCCCCTGCATGCGCGCGGCGCGGGCGGGCGCGGTCGTTGCCGCGGCAGCCGGTGGCTCAGTCGATCTTGATCGGCTCGTGCAGGCCGGGCAGCCGGCAGGCGACGCCGCGCGCGGCCAGCACCTCCTGCATCGCCTGCATGCCGCGGCCGTGTTCGCCATGCACCAGGAATACCTTGCGCCGCGGCGCGTCGCCCAGCCAGGCCAGCAGCGAGGGCTGGTCGGCGTGCGCGGAGAAGCCGTTGATCGTCCACACCTGCGCGCGCACCGGGATCTCCTCGTTGAACACGCGCACGCTGGCCGCGCCGTCGATGATCCGCCGTGCCAGCGTGCCCTCGGCGGCATAGCCGACGAACACCACGCTGCTGCGTTCGCGCCACAGGTTGTGCTTGAGGTGGTGGCGCACGCGGCCGCCGTTGCACATGCCGGAGCCGGCCAGGATGATCGCGCCGCCGTCTACGCTGTTGATCGCCATCGACTCGGCCGTCTCGCGGGTGAAATGCAGGCCGGGCATGGCGAACGGGTCGCCGTGCCGCAGCTCGTCCAGGAAGCCGTCGTCGAAGCACTCCGGATGGCGGCGGAAGATCTCGGTGGCGGAGATCGCCATCGGCGAATCCAGGAACACCCGCACGTGCTGCGGGATCGCGCCGCCCGCGATGCCGCGGTGCAGGTAGTAGAGGATCTCCTGGGTGCGTTCCAGCGCGAAGGTGGGGATCACCACGTTGCCGCGGCGGTTCACCGTCTCGCGGATGGCCCGGTACATCTCGTCCACGGAATCGGGCACCGAGCGGTGCGGGCGGTCGCCGTAGGTGCTTTCCATCACCACGTAGTCGGCGGCCGGCGCGGGCGTCGGGTCGCGCAGCAGCGGGCGGCCCGGGTTGCCGAGGTCGCCGGAGAACAGCATGCGGCGGCGCTGCCTGCCGTCGTCCAGTTCAAGCAGCACCGAAGCCGAGCCGAGGATGTGGCCGGCGTCGAGGAAGCACGCGCTGACGCCGTCGACGACGTGCACGGTTTCGCCGTAACCGACATCCGGGCCGAAGAAATCCAGTGCGTGCAACGCGTCGTCCAGCGTATACAGCGGCGGCGCCACCGCCTCGCCGCGGCGGTTGCTGCGCTGGGCGCGGCGCGCGTCCTCTTCCTGCAGGCCGGCGGCGTCCAGCATCACCACCCGGGCCAGCTCGCGGGTGGCGGCGGTGGTGAGGATGCGGCCGCGGAAGCCCCGGCGCACCAGCAGCGGAATCCTTCCGCAATGGTCCAGGTGGGCATGGGTGAGCAGCAGCGCGTCGATGCCGGCCGGGTCGAAGCCGAACGGTTCGGCGTTGGCCCGCTCGACCTCGTCGCTGCCCTGGAACATGCCGCAGTCGATCAGCACGCGGCGGTCGTTGCAGGTGACCAGGTGGCAGGAACCGGTGACCTGCTTGGCGGCACCGTGGCAGCTGTAGATGATCATGCGGATGTTTCCTCAGGGATGCAGCTCGCCGGACTCTCGCATCAAGCCCGTGCCGGCGTACTGACTGGTGTCAATCCGGATGCCGGGTTCTTAAGACTGGCATAAGCCGTCCCGGCTGCAATGGCACCCAAGGCAATCATGCCGAAACCGGAGACGCACCATGAAACGCTCACTCGTTGCACCGCTCTTTCTTGCCGCGGCCGCGCTGTCGGCGTCCGCCTTCGCCGCACCGCAATGCACCAGCGCACCGCGTGCGCAGTGGCTGACCGAAGCGGCGATGAAGCAGAAGATCCTCGACCAGGGTTACGCCATCAAGGTGTTCCAGGTCTCGGGCAACTGCTACGAGATCTACGGCAAGGACAAGGCCGGCAAGAAGGTGGAGATCTACTTCGACCCCACCGACGGCCGCATCGTCAAGCAGAAGGGCGGCTGATCATGCACCCGCGCGAGGACAGGCCTATGAACGCCACGGTCAAGGTCTGGGATCCGCTGGTACGCGTGTTTCACTGGTCGCTGGCGGGCCTGTTCCTCGCCAATTTCTTCACCGAGGACGGCGAGCTGGTCCACCGCGGGATCGGCTACGCCCTGCTGGCCCTGCTCGCCGTGCGTTTCGCGTGGGGCTGGGTCGGCACGCGGCACGCGCGCTTCAGCGACTGGGTGCTCGGCCCGCGCCGCGTGCGCGATTACCTGCGCGAACGCCTGGTCGGGCGTTCGCGGCGCCAGCTGGGGCACAACCCGGGCGCGGCGATGATGATCCTGGCCCTGCTCGCCGGCGTGCTGCTGGTGGGCCTCACCGGCTGGCTTCAGACAACGGATGCCTTCTTCGGCACCGGCTGGCTGGAGGAGCTGCATGAGGTGCTGGCCTACGGCGTGCTGGCCCTGGTCGGCGTGCACGTGCTGGCGGCGGTGGGCGAAAGCGTGCATTACGGCGAGAACCTGGTCGCCTCGATGATCCACGGCCGCAAGCGCGCCCTGGAGCAGGACGATGCCGGCGGCGGGAAGATGCGATGAATTGCCTCAGCCACGGCTGGCAGGCGGGCCGCTGAATAGAATCACGCCATGCGCATCCTGCTAGCCGAGGACGACCAGGCACTGGGGCGGGCGTTGGCCGATGGCCTGCGCCAGCTCGGCTATGCGGTGGACTGGATCACCGACGGCAACCAGGCCGCCGCCGCGCTGGCCGACACCGCCTACGCCGCCGCGGTGCTGGACTGGAATCTTCCGCGCAGCAGCGGGCCGGCCATCATCGCCGGCATGCGCCTGCGCCGGGATGCCACCCCGGTGCTGCTGCTGACCGCCCGCGACGAGCTGTCGGACCGGGTCGCCGGGCTGGATGCCGGCGCCGACGATTACGTGGTCAAGCCGGTGCACCTGGACGAACTCGCCGCCCGCCTGCGCGCACTGCTGCGCCGAGCCGACGGCCAGGTCGAGCCGGCGATACGCGTGGGCGAGCTTGAAGTCACCCAGGCCGCACGCAGCGCCACGCTGGCCGGCGCGGCGCTGGAGCTGACCGCGCGCGAGTACGCGCTGCTGGAAATGCTGGTGCGCCATCCCGGGCGCGCGTACTCCCGTGAGCAACTGGAGGATGCGCTGTACGGCTGGGACCGCGAGGTGGCCAGCAATGCGGTGGAAGTGCACATCCACCATTTGCGCCACAAGCTGGGGCCGGGCTGGATCCGCACTTTGCGCGGCATCGGCTATGCGATCGACCCGCCTGGCGGGCAGGCCGCATGATCCGCCCCTCGCTCAACCGGCGGCTGGTGCTGCGGCTAGTGGCCGGCATCGTGCTGGTGTGGTGCGCCGCCGGCGGCTGGCTGGCCTGGCGCAGCCTGCACGAGGTCGACGAGATCTTCGACCAGATGCTGGTGCGCACCGCCGCCAGCGTGTTCGCGGTGATGCCGGCCACGCCGGCGCCGGGCGTGGCGGCGCGCCTGCCGGACCGGCAGGCACTGGATTCCGATGCCACTGCGCATCGGCCCGCCATCACCGTGCGCGATGCCGCTGGCAGGCTGCTGGTCCGCAGCACCGAACTGCCCGCGCTGAGCTTCGATCCGGGCGATGCGCACTTTCATTCGGTCGTCTACGGGCAGCGGCGCTGGCGGGTATTCCAGCGCTGGGATGCGCAGCGGCAATACTGGATCCAGGTGGCGGCGCCGCTGGACGAGCGCGACGAGCTGATGCGCAAGCTGGTGGTGCCGGCGCTGCTGGCGCTGCTCGCCCTGCTGGTGCTGGTGCCGCCGACGGTGTTCGCCGGCTTGCGCAGTGGATTGAAACCGCTGCGCAAGCTGACCCGCAGCCTGTCCGCCGGCGCCAGCCCGATGACGGTCACGCTCACCGACGAACGCGTACCGGTCGAGCTGGCGCCGTTCACCGAGGCGATCGACCAGCTGGTCGATCGCCTCAAGCTCAGCCTGGAGCACGAGCGCCGCTTCACCGCCGACGCCGCCCACGAGTTGCGCCACCCGCTGGCGGCGCTGCGGCTGGAACTGGACCTCGCCGGACGCGGCGGCGATGCGGCCACCCGCGCGGGGCACCTGCAGCGCGCGCAGGAGGCGCTCGACCGCATGCAGCGGCTGGTGACCCAACTGCTGCTGCTGGCACGCGTCGAGAAACTGGCCGAGCTGGACGACGCCGGCCGCCTGCGCCTGGCGAGCGTGGCCGAAGCCGCCCTGTGCGACGTCAGCGAACGCGCGGCGGCGCGCTCGATCGAGCTGTCGCTGGATCACGAAGGCAACGACTTCGTGCAGGGCAGCCGCGGCCTGCTCTGCATCGTGGTGCAGAATCTGCTCGACAACGCCTTGCGCCACGTGCCCGAGCACGGCCGGGTCAGCGTGCGCGTCGGCGGCCATGCCGACCGGGTCACCCTCGAGGTGGACGACAACGGTACCGGCTTTGCGTCCACCGACACCTCGCGGCTGGGCGAACGCTTCCACCGTCCCGAGGGCAGCCTGGGCGAGGGCAGCGGGCTGGGCCTGTCGATCGCGCAGGCGATCGTCGACCTGCACCACGGCCAGCTCGCCTTCGGCCGCTCCGCCCTGGGCGGAGCGCGGGTCAGCCTGAGCCTTCCGCGCGTCGCGACCCTTGCGCCGCATGCGCCCGACTATGTCTGAGCAACTGGGCCCCATGGATGCCCGCGGAGGATCCCATGACTGAAACTACCCGCAAGCTGACTTGCCAGGTCACCGCACGTCGAACCGACGCCCACGGAGGCGTCGCCCGCTGCAAGGATGCCGAACCGTTGCTGGACACCGACCTGGCCGGCCGCATGGATGCGTTCAATCCCGCCGAACTGCTGCTGGCCGCGGTGTCGGCCTGCATGATCAAGGGCATCGAGCGGGTCACGCCGATCCTGCAGTTCCAGTTGCGCGGGGTCGAGGTGCGCGTGCATGGCGTGCGCCAGGACGTGCCGCCGCGCCTGGAATCAATCGACTACGAGATCCTGGTGGACAGCGACGAGAGCGAGCAGCGGCTCATCCTGCTGCACGACAACGTGCGCAAGTACGGAACGGTGTTCAACACGGTGGCGCCGGGCACCCGCCTTTCCGGCGTGCTGCGGCGGGCGGGTTGAGCCGCCGCCGGGCGGTGGACTCGTTGTGCGACTGGCGTAATCGCCTCCGCTGCGCGCGGCACGTCGGGGTGCGCAGCCACCTCAGTGCGCCACGGCCTAGCGCAGGTTGCCGCGCGTCGTGCGGCGCAAGAGTTCCAGCCAGGCGATGGCGGCGGCCAGCATGCCGGCGGTAGCGAGCAGTATGAACGTGCCGGGCACCGTCAGCCCCATCACGCCTCGGAAGAACGGCACTCCGACCACGATCGCCAGCATCAGCGCCACGCCGCCGAACATCCGTGGCAGCCAGGGGTTGCGCGCTGGCATGCGGCTCAGTGCGGGGCGCGACACGTCGCGGTTGGCCAGGGTCAGCAGGAACAGGCCGAGCACCAGGGCGATGAACACCGCGCTGCGGCCTTGCGCGGCGTCGAGGCCCCGACCGAGCAGCAGGCCGTAGCCGAGCAGCAGGATGCCGGCGAAGCCGAGCCCCTGGATCACCGCATGGCGCAGGTTGGCAGCGGCGAACGGGGAATCCGATGGCGCGCGCGGCGGTCGCCGCATGATGTCGGCGGCGGCGGGTTCGGCCTCGAACACCACCGAGCAGGCCGGGTCGATCAGCAGCTCCAGCAGCACGATGTGCACCGGCATCAGCAGCACCGGCCAGTGCAGCAGGGTCGGCACCAGCGCCAGGGCGATGATCGGCATGTGCACGGCGAACACGAAGCGGGTGGCCTTGGTGATGTTGTCGTAGATGCGCCGGCCCTGGCGGATCGCCGCCACGATGCTGGCGAAGCTGTCGTCCAGCAGCACCAGCGCGGCCGCCTCGCGCGCCACGTCGGTGCCGCGCTCGCCCATCGCCACGCCGACGTCGGCGGCCTTCAGCGCGGGGGCATCGTTGACGCCGTCGCCGGTCATCGCCACCACCTCGCCGCCGTCCCGCAGCAGCTGCACCAGGCGCAGCTTCTGCTCGGGCTTGAGCCGCGCGCACAGGTCGACCTGGCGCAGGCGTTCGCGCAACGCGGCGTCGTCCAGCACGGCCATCTCCGCGCCGGTGATGACCTCGGCGCGTTCGCTCAGCCCGACCTGGCGGGCGATCGCGCGCGCGGTGGCGGGATGGTCGCCGGTCATCATGATGATGCGCACGCCGGCATCGCGGCATTCGGCGATCGCCACCGGCACTTCCGGGCGCGGCGGATCGACGAAGCCGACCAGGCCGAGGAAGCGGAAGTCGAAATCGTGCTGGCTGCGCGGCCATGCCGCGCCTTGCCATTCGCCGCGGGCCACGCCGAGCACGCGCAGGCCGCGTTCGGCCATCGCCTCCACCTGGCGCAGGATGGCCGCGGCGTCGGCATCGCCCAGGTGGCACAGGTCGATCACCGCCTCCGGCGCGCCCTTGGTGGCCAGCAGGTGCGCGTGGCGCGCGTCGCCGCGGAACACGTGGGTCATCGCCAGGATGTCGGGCGACAGCGCGTATTCGAATTCCGGCGCCCACTCGGCGTGCACGTGCTCGGTATCGGTGAGCCAGTACAGCCCGAACTGCTGGATCGCCTTCTCCATCGGATCGAACGGGTCGGCCGGCGTCGCCAGCATGGCGAACTCGACCAGTTCGTGGAACGGCTCGGGCAGCTCAGCCGCCTCCTCGCCGTGGCAGCTGTCGTCGACCAGGCGCAGCTCGGCCACCTGCATGCGGTTCTGCGTCAGCGTGCCGGTCTTGTCGACCGCCAGCACCGAGATCGCGCCCAGCGCCTCCACCGCCGGCACGCGGCGGGTCAGCACCTTCTGCTTCGAGATCCGCCACGCTCCCAGCGCGAGGAACACGGTGAGGATCACCGGGATCTCTTCCGGCAAGATCGCCATGGTCAGCGCGATGCCGGCCAGCACGCTTTGCAGCAGGCCGTGGCCGTCCCACAGCCAGCCGAGCAGGGCATATGCCGCGGCGAGCAGCAGTCCGCCGACGGTGAGATTGCGGATCAGCCGGCGCGAGGCCTGCTGCAGGCCGGACACCGGTTCGACGGTATCGGCCAGCGCCTGGCCGATGCGGCCCACCGCGGTGGCGCCGGCCACGGCATGCACCTCGGCGACGCCCACGCCCTTGGTCACCACGGTGCTGGCGAACAGCTGGCCGGCCTCCCCGCCCGGCAGCTTGGTGGCCGGCACCGCCTCACCGGTGAGCAGCGACTCGTTGACGTCCAGGTGGCCGTCCAGCAGCACGGCATCGGCGGCGACGCGGTCGCCTTCGTGCAGCACCAGCAGGTCGCCCACCACCACCTCGCGGCCGGGGATGCGGATCTCCGCGCCGCCGCGGATCACCAGCGCGCGCGGGGCGGACAGCTCGCGCAGCGATTCCAGCGCCCGCTGGGTCTTGCGCTCCTGCGCCAGCGTGATACCGATGATCACGAACACGAACGACAGCAGGAACGCCGCCTCGGCACGGTCGCCCAGCGCCAGGTACAGGCCGCCGGCCACCAGCAGCATCAGGAACATCGGTTCCAGCAACACGCCGGCGACCATCGACCACAGCGTCCGCGGCGCGCTGCCGGGCAGCAGGTTCGGTCCGTGTTCGGCCAGCCGGCGTGCGGCCTCCGCCGGGTCCAGCCCGGCCAGGTTGGCGGGGCGGGGCGGCCTGGTGGCGCTCATGCGCGTTTGCGCCGCGCGCCGGGCGGCAAGGCGTGCGGCGCGCGGGAACGGCTCAGCGGCAAACCAGCACCGGCACGTCGCCGTTCAAGATCACCTTGTGCGTTTCGCTGCCCAGCAGCAGCCGGTCGAAGCCGCGCCAGCCGTGCGAGGCCATCACGATCAGGTCGCACTGGTGCTTCCTGGCGGCGCCGACGATGGCGGCGAAGGGGCGCGCATCCGTTTCGTGGCTGCTCTCGCAGGGGACACCGGCCGCTTCCGCCCGCCGGCGCACCTCCGCCAGGTAGCCTTCCGCGTTGGCCACCGCCTCGCGGGTATAGGCCGCCTCGCTGGCCTGGATGAACTCGGCGAAGTAGACGGTGGCGGGGAACGGCACCAGCACGTGGAAGGCATGCACGCGGGCGCCCAGCCGCGCCGCCAGTTCGATGCCGGTGTCGACCGCGCGCAGCGACAGCTCGGAGCCGTCGGTGGGCAGCAGGATGTGCTTGAACATGAGGGGATACTCCGTGGGGGAAAGCGTCAGCGGCAGGTATAGCCGCCGTCGATGACCAGCTCGCTGCCGGTGACGAATTTCGATTCGTCGGAGGCAAGATAGACCACGCCCCACGCGATGTCGTCCGGCTCGCCCAGGTGGCCGAGCGGATGCAGTGCGCCGACCTCGCGCCGGTGTTGCGCGGGGTCGCCGCCCATCGAGGCGAGGTGCTGCTCCACCATCGGCGTCCAGATGAAGCCGGGGTGGATCGAGTTGACCCGGATGCGGTCGGCCGCGTACAGCATCGCGTCGGTCTTGCTCATCAGCCGCACCGCGCCCTTGGACGCATGGTACGGCGGCGAGTCCGCCGCGCCGACCAGGCCGTAGATCGACGACAGGTTGATGATGCTGCCGCCGCCGGCCGCGCGCAGCGGCGCGATCGCATGCTTGGTGCAGAAGAACACGCCCTTCACGTTGATCGCCTGTACCCGGTCCCATTCCGCCTCGGTGAGTTCGTGGGTGGGCTTGTTCGCTCCGGCGATGCCGGCGTTGTTGACCAGGACGTCCAGACGTCCGAACGCCGCCACCGCGCCGGCGACCGCCGCCACCACCTCGGCCTCCACCGATACGTCGGCGTGGAAAAAGCGCGCGGCCGCGCCGAGGCGGGCAGCCAGCTGCCGCCCCGGTTCGCCGTGCAGGTCGACGATGGCGACCCGCGCCCCCGCCTCCGCCAGCCGCGCCGCGCAGGCGGCGCCGATGCCCACGGCGCCGCCGGTCACCAGTGCCACCTTGCCATCGAGCCTGCCCATCAGCGTGCCTCCCGGTTGCATGCCGACAGGGTGCGCGAGTCGGCACGGGTCGGCGTTGACCGGAGTCAATTGCACGGCGGGTCCGTGCGGCCGCGGCGTCCCGCACGCCTGCGGGCGGCGGGTCTGATACAAATCATGGCGAGCGCCTCCGGCGATCTGTCAGCATGGCGAATCATTCTCATTTCAGGCGAGCACACCATGGCCGAATCACCGACGTCGACGGCGAAGCCGGCGACCTTCGCCGAACTGCCGGCCTTGCTGGCCTCCGCGCCGCACCGGTTGCTGTTCTTCGCCGGCACGGTGGCGGTGATGCTGAGCATGGCGTGGTGGGCGGTGGAACTGACCTGGATGCGCTTCGGGCTGGCCGGCTGGCCGCAGCCGCCGATCCCGCCGGGCTGGGCGCACGCGATGCTGATCCAGTACGGGCTGTTCCCGCTGTTCATGTTCGGCTTCTTGCTGACCACGTTCCCGCGCTGGCTGGGCCGGCCAGCGCTGCCGCGCTCGCGCTACGTGCCGGTGGCCGGCGGCATCTTCGGCGGCTACGTGCTGGCGAACGTGGGCCTGCTCGACCTGATGTGGCTGCTGCGGCTGGGCGTGGCGCTGATGCTGGCGGGCTACTTGGTCGGCGTCGTCACGCTGGCCGGGGTGTTGCGCGGGGGCGACGACAAGCTGCACCACGCGAAATCCTGCCTGGCGGCGCTCACGCTGGGCACGCTGGGGCTGGCGGTGTTCCTGGCCTTCCTGTTCGGTGCGCCGGCGGAGTGCGCGCTGCTGGCGATCAAGCTGGGCACCTACGGCCTGCTGCTGCCGATCTATTTCACGGTGACCCACCGCATGCTGCCGTTCTTCAGCGGCAACGTGGCGAAGGGCTACGTCGTGGTGCGCCCGCGCTGGAGCCTGCAGGTGGTGTGGCTGCTGCTGCTGGCGCACCTGCTGCTGGAGTGGCGCAGCGCGCTGGGCTGGCTGTGGCTGGCGGACGTGCCGCTGGCGCTGGTGTTCGCCTGGCATGCGCTGGCCTGGCAGCCGTGGAAGGCGATGCGCCCCGGACTGCTGGCGGTGCTGCACCTGGCGTTCGCGTGGCTGCCGGTGGCGTTCGTGCTGTACGCGGTGCAGGACGTGGTCTATGCCGTGGGCGGCCACCACATCCTCGGCCGCGCGCCGCTGCATGCGCTGGCGATCGGCTATTTCGGCTCGATGCTGGTGGCGATGGTGACCCGGGTGACCCAGGGCCATTCCGGCCGGCCGCTGGAAATGAGCGCGATCCCCTGGCTGTGTTTCGCGCTGCTGCAGCTGGTGGCACTGGTGCGCATCCGCGCCGAATTGGGTGGCGATGTCTACCTCTGGCTGGTGATCGCCGCGTACGGCTGGCTGCTGGCGTTCCTGCCGTGGGTGCTGCGCTCGGCATGGATCTACCTGACCCCGCGGATCGACGGCAAGCCGGGCTGAAATCCGGGCGCTTCGCCGCTGTGGCAGGGTGACGCAGAAGCGCTTCGAATGGAGGTCGGTTGACTCAGGTCAAACGCAACATGTTACGTTTCCCTACGCTGGCACCAGTACCCAGGGAGAACGTTCCATGACACGTCCATACCTCTACGTCGCTGCTGCCGCCATGCTGGCGCTGGCAGCCTGTTCAGGCAAACCATCCGCTTCATCCTCCGGCCCGGCCGCCAATGCGACCGCGCCGGTCACCAGCACCTCGGTCGCCTCCGAGCGCGGCGACTTCGGTCCGCCGCAGGGCGAGCCGATCCACGCGGTGCTGACCAGCCCGCCGCACGTGCCGCCGCCGATCCACCGCAACTATCCGGCGAAGGTCATCGTCGAGCTGGAAGTGGTCGAGAAGGAGATGCCGATCTCCGAGGGCGTGAGCTACACGTTCTGGACCTTCGGCGGCACCGTGCCGGGCAGCTTCATCCGCGTGCGCCAGGGCGACACGGTGGAGTTCCACCTGAAGAACGCGCCGGACAGCAAGATGCCGCACAACATCGACCTGCACGGCGTGACCGGGCCGGGCGGCGGCGCGGCGTCGAGCTTCACCGCGCCGGGGCATGAGTCGCAGTTCACCTTCAAGGCGCTCAACCAGGGCATCTACGTCTACCACTGCGCCACCGCGCCGGTGGGCATGCACATCGCCAACGGCATGTACGGCCTGATCCTGGTCGAGCCGCCGGAAGGCCTCAGCCCGGTCGACCACGAGTACTACGTGATGCAGGGCGACTTCTACACCACCGGCAAGTACCGCGAGAAGGGCCACCAGCCGTTCGACATGGAGAAGGCGATCGACGAGCACCCGACCTATGTGCTGTTCAACGGCAGGGAAGGTGCGATCACCGGCGACAACGCGCTGACCGCCAAGATCGACCAGAAGGTGCGCCTGTTCGTCGGCAACGGCGGCCCGAACCTGGTCTCCAGCTTCCACGTGATCGGCGAGATCTTCGACAAGGTGCAGCCCGAGGGCGGCACGGTGGCGCAGCACAACGTGCAGACCACGCTGATCCCCTCCGGCGGCGCCGCGATCGTGGAGTTCCACACCGACGTGCCGGGCAGCTACGTGCTGGTCGACCACTCGATCTTCCGCGCCTTCAACAAGGGTGCGCTGGGCATCCTCAAGGTGGACGGCCCGGAGAACAAGGCGATTTACTCGGGCAAGGAGGTCGACTCGGTGTACCTGGGCGACCGTGCCGGCGCCAACCTGCAGGCGGTGAGCACGGCGGCGAAGGCGCATGCGGCCGGCACGCTGACCAAGGACGAGCAGATCGCCGCGGGCAAGCAGCTGTTCGCCGGCACCTGTTCGGTCTGCCACCAGGCGAACGGCGAGGGCCTGCCCAACGTGTTCCCGCCGCTGGCGAAGTCGGACTTGCTCGCGGCCGATCCGAAGCGGGCGATGACCATCGTCACCCACGGCCTGACCGGCAAGGTCACCGTCAACGGGCACGAGTACGACTCGGTGATGCCGCCGATGAGCCAGCTGACCGATGACGAGGTGTCCAACATCCTCACCTACGTGCTGAACAGCTGGGGCAACCCCGGTGGCCAGTTCAGCAAGGACGAGGTGGCCAAGGCGCGTGCCGCGGCGACCCCCGCACCGGCGGCGGGGCACTGACGATGCGCGTTCGACTGGCACTGGCGTGGTTCGGCCTGGTGCTGGCACTCCCGGTGGCGGCGGCGGACTATGCCGCCCTGCCGGGAGGCAGTTTCAGCAGCGTGCTGCCGGCGGACGGCAAGGCGGCAGCGGCGCAGGTGGCGCCGTTCCGCCTGCGCACCGAGCCGGTCACCAACGCCGAGTTCCTGGCCTTCGTGAAGGCCCATCCGCAATGGCGGCGCGACCGCGTCGCCAGCATCCTGGCCGACGCGCGCTACCTCAGCCACTGGACCGGTGCCGACACGCTGGGCGAGCAGGCGCTGCCGCAACAGCCCGTCACCCGGGTCAGCTGGTTCGCCGCGCAGGCGTACTGCGAGAGCGAGCAGGCGCGCCTGCCGAGCTGGTACGAGTGGGAGTACGCGGCGGCGGCCGATGCCACCCGCCGCGACGCCCGCGCCGATCCGGCCTGGCGCGAGGGCATCCTCGGCTGGTACTCGCGCCCCTCCAGCGCGGCGCTGCCGGCCGTCGGCGGCCCGCCCGACGTCTACGGCGTGCGCGATCTCAACAACCTGGTGTGGGAATGGGTGGACGACTTCAACGCGCTGATGGTCGCCAGCGACAGCCGCCAGCAGGGCGATCCCGATCTGCTGAAATTCTGCGGCGCCGGCGCGATCAGCCTGCAGGAGAAGGAGAACTACGCGGTGCTGATGCGCATCGCGATGCTGTCCGCGCTGAAGGCGTCCGACACCACCAACAACATGGGCTTCCGCTGCGCGAAGTCCGAGTGAGGAATACGCCATGAAACGCCTGTTGCCCCTGTTCGCGATGCTGCTGCTGTTCGGCGGCGCCACCGCGCGGGCCGCCACGCCGCTGCCCGGCGATTCGGTCTACCAGCTGGCGGTGCAGCTCACCGACCAGAACGGCCGGCCGCAGCTGCTGGCCGCCCGGCGCGGCCGGCCGCAGCTGGTGACGATGTTCTACACCTCGTGCCAGATGGTCTGCCCGATGATCATCGACAGCCTGCGGCTGACCCGCAACGCGCTGGACCCGGCGGCCCGTTCGCGGATCGACCTGCTGGCGGTGAGCTTCGACCCGGCCAGGGACGACGTGGCCACGCTGCATGCCTACGCCGAGAAGCGCAAGCTCGATCCGCGCATCTGGACGTTGGCCCGGGCCGAGCCCGCGCAGGTGCGCCAGCTCTCCGGCGTGCTTGGCCTGCAGTACCGGCGCCTGCCGGACGGCGAATTCAACCACAGCAGCGAGCTGATCCTGCTCGATGCCGAGGGCCGCATCGCGGCGCGCACCACGGTGATCGGCCGGCTCGATCCGGCCTTCGTCAAGGCCGTCAACGAGACAGCCGTCGCGCCGTGAGCCGCACCGGCAAATGGACGTCCATACGTCCTGCAACGATCCGTCGCCCCACGAACACGCCGCCGTCATGGCGGCGTGTTCGTGTGTGCCCGCGTGGCGTGTTGTCACAGTCGGCGCTTTCGTGACGACCGGCTGACCGCGGTCAAGCCCGTGCCGCCCCGGCATGCGCAGACTGCGCGCAGTCCACAAGGGGTCACACGATGAACATGACACGCAAGCTGCTTCCCGTCGCCTGCCTGCTGGCTGCAACAGCCGCGCCAGCGACCCGGGCCAGTGCCGACAACCTGTCGGCGACGCCGGCCAGCGCGCCGCTGCAGCTGGAATGGGACGCGCGTCTGCGCCACGAGCAGGTCGACGACGATGCCTTCAGCCGCGACGCGCGCGCCGATACCCTGCGCCTGCGGCTGGGCCTGCGCGCGAACTTCGGCAGCGGTTGGAGCGGGCTGCTGGAAGGCGCCGGCGTGGCCAGCGCCGGTGAGCACTACAACAGCGGCGCGAATGGCCGCACGCAGTACCCGGCGATCACCGACCCGCACGGCGGCGAACTCAACCAGGCCTGGCTGGGCTGGCAGAACGGCACGTTCGGCGCGATCCTCGGCCGCCAGCGCCTGCTGCTGGACAACCAGCGCTGGGTCGGCAACAGCGGCTGGCGCCAGTACGAGCAGACCTTCGATGCGCTGTCGCTGCAATGGCAGCCGCTGTCGGCGCTGAACGTGCGCTACGCCTGGCTCGACCGCGTGCACCGGGTGGCCGGCCCCGACGCGCTCAGCCCGCCGGCGCGCGAGCGCCGGCTGGACACGCACCTGCTCAACCTCGCCTGGACGCAGGGCGCGCAGCAGTGGACGGGCTATGCCTACCTGCACGAGGACCGCGACGTGGCCAGCGCGTCCACCGCCACCTGGGGCGTGCGCTGGAGCGGCAGCGCCCTGCGTGGCGGCAACGGTCCGGGCTGGACGCTGGAGGCGGCGCGGCAGGACGACTACGCCAACAACCCGCTGCACTTCGGCCATGACTACTGGCTGCTGGAACCGGCCTGGACCCAGGCCGGCATTACCGCGAAGCTGGGCTGGGAACATCTGGGCGGCAACGGCCGCCATGCGCTGCAGACGCCGTTGGCCACGCTGCACGCGTTCAACGGCTGGGATGACCAGTTCGCGGTGACGCCGCCCGGCGGCCTGGAGGACCGCTACGCGAGCGTCGCCGGCAAGCTCGGCCGCAGCGGTTTCGCCGGCAAGCTGGGCTGGGCGCTGGCCTGGCACGACTACCGTGCCGACCGCGGCGGCCGCTACGGCAGCGAGTGGAACGCGTCGCTGAGCTTCCCGCTGGCGGCGGGCCTGAGCGGCCTGGTCAAGCTGGCGGACTATCGCGCCGACGGCTTCGGCCGCGACAGCGCCAAGGTGTGGCTGCAGCTCGAATGGAAGGGGCGGCAGGCGCTGGCGGACGCACGCTGAGCGACCGGCGCCGCGCCTGATGCAGGTCAGCGCATCCGCGCGGCGCTTGCGTTGAGATGACGCCCATGCGAGCCGATCCGCCATCGCCCGGTTGCCGCGTCGACCACGGCGCACCGCCCGAACTGGACCTGCGCCGGCTGCCGTCGCCGGAACCGATGCTGCGCGCGCTGGCGGCAGCCGATGCGCTGGCGCCGGGGCAGGCGGTGCAGGTGCTCACCCCGCTGCTGCCGGTGCCGCTGCTCGACGCGCTGGCCGCACGCGGGCTGCACGCGTCGGCATCCGCGCTGCCCGCCGGCGGCGCGCGCGTGCTGATCCGCCGCCCGGACGACGATGGCGCGGCTGGCGCTTGACCGCGCGCCCGCCGCCTCGCTGCCGCGGCGCTTCCTGCTGAGCGCGCCGCCGTGGGGGATGCTCGCCGGCGTGCTGCTGCTGGTCGATGGCGACGCGCTGCTGCGCACGCGCTGGCAGCCGGGCACGCTGGCGCTGGCGCACGTGTTTGCGCTCGGCGTGCTGGGCAACGTGATGTTCGGCAGCGTGCTGCAGTTCCTGCCCGCGGCCGCCGGCGTGCGGGTCCGCGGCGGCGCGCGGCTCGGGCCACCGCTGCATGCGGCGTTCAACCTCGGCGTGCTGCTGCTGGTGGCGGGGCTGCACCAGGGCTGGCGCGGCGGCCTGCTCGGCGCCGGCGTGCTGTTGCCGCTGGCGTTCGCGACGCTGGCCGCGATGACCCTGCCCGGCCTGGTACAGGCGGCGGGGCAGCGGCTGCTGCGCGCCGGCATCGGCGCGGCGATCGGCACGGGCATGGCGGTCGCGCTGCTCGGCGGCGTGCTGGCGCTGGGTCTGGCCGGCCGGTGGATGCCGCCGGCGCCGGCGTGGGTGGACGTGCATGCCGGCTGGGGCGTGCTGGGCTGGGTGATCGTGCTGCTGGCCAGCGTGGCGCGGGTGGTGATGCCGATGTTCCAGGGCACCGCCGCGGTCGATGCGCGGGTGCAGGCGCTGTGGCTGGGCAGCGCCTGGCTGGCCCTGCTCGGCGCGGGCGGCGGGCGGCTGGCCGGCGCGGACGGCCGCTGGCTGGCCGGCGCGGTGGCACTGCACGCGCTGCTGTTCGTGATCGCCGCGCTGTGGCTGCAGTGGCGCGCCTCGCGTCAGCGCCGCGGACCGTTGGTGTGGAGCTGGCGCGCCGGGCTGGTCGCGCTGGCGCTGGCGGCGCCGGCGCTGGCCTTCGGCGCACGCGGCGGCCTGCTGGCCGCCGCGCTGGGGCTGGGCATCGCGCTGCCGCTGCTGCTGCTCGGCATGGCCATGGAGATCGTCCCCTTTGTCGACTGGATCGAGCTGCACCGGCGCTGCGGCCGCGGCGTGCAACTGCCGGGCGTGCAGCGCCTGCTGCCCGATGGCGACAAGTTCGGCGTACTGCTGGCGCAGCTGCCGCTGCTGCTGTTGCCGGCCGCCGTGCTGTGGCCGCGGCCGTGGCTGGCCTGCGCGGCCGGGCTGGCGTTGTTGCTGGCATGGCTGGCCGCATGGTCGGCACTGCGCGGCGTGCGCCGGCGCGCCGACGATTTCCTGCTGAAAGTGGAGTACCGCCCATGAGTGCCGGGTTGCCGCTCGTCTATGCCTGCTCCGGCTGCTCCAGCGCGGCGCAGATGACCAACCATCTGGCGCTGACGCTGGATCGTGCCGGCGTGGCCGAGATGTCCTGCATCGCCGGCGTCGGCGGCGGCGTGACCGGCCTGGTGCGCACCGCGCAGCGCGGGCGGCCGATCCTCGCGCTGGATGGCTGCGTGCTGAAATGCGTGGCGGCCTGCCTGGCCCGGGCGGGGGTGGTCGCCGACACGCACCTGGTGCTTTCCGACTACGGTGTGAAGAAGCGCCTGCATGCCGATTTCAGCTCGGCCGAGGCGCAGCAGGTGTATGCCGCCGAGGTGCTGCCGGCGGCGCAGGCGCTGCGCGATGCGCTGGCCGCGCGGCACCCCCGCGGGCCTGACGATCGCGGGCGCCTGCCGCCCGCAGGGGGCGGCGATTGATCCCGGTCAAGGCGCGCCGATGCCATCGCCCACCATGATGCCGGCCACCATGAGCGCCCCGTCCGAGCCCGCCTCCTCCGCACCGCGCCGGGGCGGCCCGAGCCAATCCGTTTTCCCCACTGAAAAACGATCACGATGACCGCCTCTGCAACGCTGCCCGTACCGGTCTGGCGCGACGAGCTCGAACACGAGTACGCCGCGCTGGCTGAGCGCCTGGAACCGCTGGTGCCCTGCCTGGAGATCCCGCTGCACCTGCCGTGGATCGACGCGATCAACAAGCTGAAGAAGCTGCGCGGCGCGGTGATCATGGCGCACAGCTACCAGTCGCCGGAGATCTTCCACGGCGTGGCCGACATCACCGGCGACTCGCTGGGCCTGGCGCAGGCGGCGCGCGATTGCGACGCCGACCTGATCGTGGTGTGCGGCGTGCACTTCATGGCCGAGAGCGCGAAGATCCTCGCGCCGGAAAAGACCGTGCTGCTGCCCGACCTGGAGGCCGGCTGCTCGCTGGCCTCGTCGATCACCGCCGCCGACGTGCGTGCGTTGCGCGCGCAGCACCCCGGCGCGCCGGTGGTCAGCTACGCCAACACCTCGGCCGCGGTGAAGGCGGAGTCCGATGCGATCTGCACCTCGGCCAACGCGGTGCAGGTGGTCGAGTCGATGGGCGCGGCCAGGGTGATCTTCCTGCCCGACGAATTCCTCGGCCGTCACGTCGCCAGCCAGACCAGGGTGGAACTGGTGCTGTGGCATGGCCGCTGCGAGGTGCACGAGAAGTTCACCGCGCAGGAAGTGCGCCACGTGCGCGAGCAGTTCGGCACCCGGGTGGTGGCGCATCCGGAGTGCTCGCCCGAGGTGCTGGCCGAGGCCGATTTCGTGGGTTCCACCACCGCCATGGGCAAGTGGCTGGCGCGCGAAAAGCCGGCCAGGGTGGCGATGATCACCGAGTGCTCGATGGCCGACAATCTCAAGTCGCAATTCCCCGCCACCGAGTTCATCAAGCCGTGCAACCTGTGCCCGCACATGCAGCGCATCACCCTGCCGAACATCTATGCGGCGCTGCGCGACATGAAGCACGCCATCGAGATCCCCGCCGGCACGATTGCGGGCGCGCGCCGCGCGCTGGAGCGCATGCTGGCGGTGGGCCGGCGCGAGACCGTGTGAGGCACGCGCGCCTGCCCATCGTGGTGGTCGGCGGCGGCGTGGCCGGCATGGCCACCGCGCTCGCCGCGGCGCCGGCGCCGGTGCGCCTGCTGTGCCGGGCGCACGACGGCACCGGCAGCGCCAGCGCGCTGGCGCAGGGCGGCATCGCGGCCGCCGTCGACGAACGCGACAGCGCCGGTGCGCACGCCGAGGACACCCTGCAGGCCGGCGCCCGCCACAACGATGCGGCGGCGGTGCACTGGCTGACCCGCGTCGCGCCGGAGGCGATCGCCTGGCTGCAGGCGCAGGGCGTGGCGTTCGACCATGCCGCCGACGGGCGCCTTCAGCTGGGCCGCGAGGGCGGCCACGGTGCGGCGCGCATCGTGCACGCCGGCGGCGACGCCACCGGGGCCGCCCTGGTGCGCGCCCTGCGCGCGCGGGTGCAGGAAGCGGGGCACATACAGTGGCGCGGCGGCGTCGACGTCGACGCGCTGTTGCTGCGCGACGGCCGCGTGGCCGGCGTGCGCACCTGCGACGTGCGCGGTCGCCATGAACAGATCGAGGCCGCGGCGGTGGTGTTGGCCACCGGCGGCATCGGCGCGCTGTTCGCGCATACCAGCAATCCGCCCGGCGCGAACGGCGCGGGGCTGGCCCTGGCACTGGCCGCCGGCGCGCTGCCGCGCGACCTGGAGTTCGTGCAGTTCCATCCCACCGCGCTGGACGTCGGCGGGCACTGCCTGCCCTTGGTCACCGAGGCGCTGCGCGGCGCCGGCGCGCGCCTGCTCGACGCCGCGGGCGCGCCGCTGATGCGCGGCCTGCACCCGCTGGGCGACCTCGCCCCGCGCGACGTGGTGGCGCGGCGCGTGTGGCAGGCCCAGCGCACGGGCGAGCGGGTGTGGCTGGACGCGACGGCGGTCGAGGGCGACTGGCGCGTGCGTTTCCCCACCGTGCTGGCGGCGTGCCTGGCGCACGGGCTGGATCCGCGCCGAGTACCGCTGCCGATCACTCCGGTGGCGCACTTCCACATGGGCGGCGTGGCCACCGACCTGGATGGCCGCAGCACGCTCCCCGGCCTGTACGCGGTGGGCGAAGCGGCCTGCAACGGCGTGCACGGCGCGAACCGGCTGGCCAGCAATTCGCTGCTGGAAGCGGTGGCCTGCGGTCGCCGGCTCGGTGCCGTGCTGGCCCAGGTCGCGCCGTCGCCCGGCGCCGGCGGCGAGCATCGCTGGGTCGAACGCGGCGACGCGCTGGCCGCGGACGCACAGGCCGCGCTGGGCGAGCTGCTGTGGCAGGCGGCGGGACCGGTACGCGAGGGGGCGGCGTTGCGCGATGCCTGGCGCACCTGCGCCGCGGCGGCGGGTGCCGGCTGGCAGATGCGCCTGGCCAAGGCCCTGCTGCGCGCCGCCCGGTTGCGCCGGCGCAGCCTCGGTGCGCATGACCGGTCCGACCGCGGCTGCGACGATATGTCCCACGAGGAAACGGCGCGTCGCCGCCGCGGCTGACCCGGATCAAGACGCCTGCGACGGCCACCCAGCACACTGCGGCTTCCTCACTCCGCGAGTTTTCCATGACACGTCCTTCCTCGTTCGACTACGAGCAACTGCTGGCCTGCGGCCGCGGCGAATTGTTCGGCGACGGCAACGCGCGGCTGCCCGCGCCGCCGATGTTGATGTTCGACCGCATCACCCGGATCGCCAGCGAAGGTGGTGCCTACGGCAAGGGGTTGATCCACGCCGAACTGGATATCCATCCGCGGTTGTGGTTCTTCGATTGCCACTTCCTCGGCGATCCGGTGATGCCCGGCTGCCTCGGGCTGGATGCGATGTGGCAGCTCAGCGGTTTCTTCCTGCCGTGGCTGGGCGAACCCGGCCGCGGCCGCGCGCTGGGCGTGGGCCAGGTGAAATTCACCGGGCAGGTCAAGCCGAGCGCGAAGCGCGTGCGCTACGAGATCGACATTCGCCGCGTGATGCGCGGCAAGCTGGCGCTGGTGATCGCCGACGGCAAGACCTTCGTCGACGACCGCCTGATCTACGTGGCCAGCGACATGCGCGTGGGCCTGTTCCAGTCCACCGAGGGCTTTTGAGATGCGTCGCGTGGTGGTGACCGGGATGGGCATGGTGTCGTGCCTGGGCAACCTGCCGATGACCGTATCGCAGGCGCTGCGCGATTGCCGCAGCGGCATCCGCGCGATTCCCGACTACGTCGCGCGCGGCCTGCGCAGCCACGTGGCCGGCGTGCCGCAGATCGACCTGGAGGCGGCGATCGACCGCAAGCTGAAACGCTTCATGGGCGACGCGGCGGCGTACGCCTACGTGGCGATGCGCGCGGCGATCGCCGATGCCGGGCTGGCCATCGAGCAGGTGCGCCACCCGCGCATCGGCGTGATCGCCGGTTCCGGCGGCGGTTCCGCACAGTGGCAGATCGAGACCGGCGACCTGCTGCGCGAGAAGGGCGTGCGCAAGATCGGCCCGTACATGGTGCCGCGCACGATGTGCTCCACCGTGTCGGCCACGCTGGCCACCGCGTTCGGCATCCTCGGCCTCAGCTACTCGATCGCCGCCGCCTGCGCCACCTCGGGGCACTGCATCGGCGCGGCCGCCGACCTGATCCGCCACGGCGCGCAGGACGTGATGTTCGCCGGCGGCGGCGAGGAAGTGCACTGGGGCATGACCGCGCAGTTCGACGCGATGGGCGCGCTTTCCAGCAGCTACAACGACACGCCGCATGCGGCGTCGCGCCCGTACGACAGCGGCCGCGACGGCTTCGTCATCGCCGGCGGCGGCGGCATGCTGGTGCTGGAGGAGTACGAGCACGCGAAGGCGCGCGGCGCGAACATCCACGCCGAGCTGGTCGGCTACGGCGTCACCTCCGACGGCGCCGAGATGGTGGCGCCCAGCGGCGAGGGCGCGGTGCGCTGCATGCGCATGGCGCTGGCCGGCGTGAACGGCCCGGTCGATTACCTCAACACCCACGGCACCGCCACGCCACTGGGCGACATCGTGGAGCTGCAGGCGGTACGCGAGACGTTCGGCACCGACGTGCCGCTGCTGTCCTCGACCAAGGCGCTGAGCGGGCACTCGCTGGGCGCGGCCAGCGTGCACGAGGCGATCTACAGCCTGCTGATGCTGAAGGAAGGCTTCGTCGCCGGTTCCGCCAACATCGACCGGCTCGATGAGCGCGCCGAGGGCTTCCCGATCGTGCGCGAGACCCGCTCCGCCCCGCTGCGCACGGTGATGTCCAACAGCTTCGGCTTCGGCGGCACCAACGCCAGCCTGGTGTTCGCCAGCGTGTAGCCGCGCCGGCTTGCCTGCGGCCGCCGGACCGGCGGCCGCGCC
Source organism: Rhodanobacter sp. FW104-R8 (assembly GCF_001617365.1). Classification (GTDB taxonomy): domain Bacteria; phylum Pseudomonadota; class Gammaproteobacteria; order Xanthomonadales; family Rhodanobacteraceae; genus Rhodanobacter. The sequence continues at coordinate 29,602 of NZ_LVJR01000121.1, read as the reverse complement.
CCGCCACTGCAGCGAGCATCCACGCATGCCATCGACACCCGCGGCCGCCGTCTCGCGCGACTCCACTTTCGGCGAGGAAATCGCCAACAGCGTCAGCCACGGCCTCGGCCTGCTGCTGGCCATCGCCGGCCTGCCGGTGCTGGTCATCGGCGCGCTGCGCGATGGCGGCACCATGGCGGTGGTGGCGGCGGCCGTGTTCGGCGGCAGCGCGATCCTGCTGTACCTGGCGTCCACGCTGTACCACGCGGTGGCGCACGTGCGCATCAAAGCGGCGCTGCAGCGGCTGGACCACGCGGCGATCTACCTGCTGATCGCCGGCACCTACACGCCGATCGCGCTGGGCGTGCTGCGCGGCGGCTGGGGCTGGACCATGCTCGGCGTGATCTGGAGCTTCGCGGTGCTCGGCGTGGTGTTCAAGCTGGTCGTGGGGGCGCGCTTCCATCGCGTGTCCACCGCGCTGTACGTGGCGATGGGCTGGGCCGCCCTGGCCGCGATCCGGCCGCTGTGGCAGCACATGCCCCCGGGCGGCCTGGCCTGGCTGTTCGGCGGCGGCCTGGCCTACACGCTGGGCGTGCTGTTCTTCCTGCTGCACGAGCGGCTGCGCTACAGCCATTTCATCTGGCACCTGTGTGTGCTCGCCGGCACCGGCTGCCACTACGTCGCGGTGCTGCGCTACGCGTTCTGAGTACGCGGATCAGCCGCCGGCGCGCCGGCCGTTGTGCAAGGCGCGCGCGGAGGCCTTCTTCGCGGCGCGCCGGCCGCCGCCCGTGGCGCAGTAGATGCCGTAGAGCGTGGCCATGATGTCGTGGGCCGGGCCTTGGGGCAGGGTATACCAGACGCTCTGCGCCTCGCGGCGGGTACTCACCAGGCCTTCGTCGCGCAGCCGCGCCAGGTGCTGCGACAGCGCCGACTGGCTGAGCTCGGGCAGCCGTTCGTTGATCTGGTTCACCTGCATCTCGCCGTCCAGCAGCAGGCACAGCACGCGCAACCGCTGGGCGTTGCCCAGCGCCTTCAGCAGCCGGGTGGCTTCCTCGGCGCGCGCTTGCATGAGATTGAGATCGGCGTTGGCGGGCAGGTTCATCGGACGGGTTCTCTCGGAAGTTCGCTTGCGCGGGTTGACTTTACTACAATCTTCTAATTAAGATAAGTCTAAATTAGTAAACACCTCGCAAACGGATTGCGCGGACCCATGGCCACCGGCGCGGCGGCCGTTTCAACCCATATCGGGAGTTGCATCATGAATGTCGATCGTCTCGTTCTCGGCTTCGCCGGCACCGTCGTGCTGGTCGGTATCGCGCTGGCGCATTTCGTGGCGCCCGGCTGGATCTGGCTGTCGGTGTTCGTGGGCGCCAACCTGCTGCAGTCCTCGTTCACCGGCTTCTGCCCGCTGGCCATGCTGCTGCGCAAGCTGGGCCTGAAGCCCGGCTGCGCCTTCCCTTCCTGAGTCGTTCCAGCGCATGTCGAGGCAAGCCATGTACTACGTCGTGGAAACACCCAAGAGTTTCGACCAGGCCGCGGCCGACCTGGAGGCGGCGATCGCCCGCAACGGCTTTGGCGTGCTGCACGTGCACGACCTCGGCGCCACCTTGCGCGGCAAGGGCGTCCCGTTCGAGCACGAGTGCAAGGTGTTCGAGGTGTGCAACCCGCGTCAGGCGGCCCGCGTGCTGGGCGTCGACATGCGGCTGAACATGGCGCTGCCCTGCCGCGTGTCGGTGTACACGGAGGCGGGCGGCACCCGGATCGGCATGATCGAGCCGGTGGCGATGCTGGCCATGCTCTCGCCCGACCCTGCACTGGCGCAGGTCGCCCGCGAGGTGCAGGCGGTGGTCATGCGCAGCATCGATGAGGCCGGCGGCGGGGATGACGGAAAAGGCCGGCGGGATGCCGGCCACGGCTGACTCGCCGCGGACCGGCGACGACCGGTCGAGCTTGTCGGGTGTGCGGTCCCTGCGGCACGGCGTGCCGCCTTCTCCACCATGGAGTCCATGTCATGTCGCAGATCATCATTCTTGGCGCAGGCATCGGCGGCATGAGCGCCGCCTACGAGATCAAGGCCGCCCTCGGCGCGGCGCACCGGGTGGCGGTGGTGGGCGAGGGCGGACAGTTCTCGTTCACGCCGTCCAACCCGTGGGTCGGCATCGGCTGGCGCCAGCCGGCCGACGTGCAGGTGCCGGTGGCCGCCGCGCTGGCCCGGCACGACATCGAGTTCATCGATTCGCCGGCCAGCGCGGTGTGCCCGGCGGAGAACCGCGTGACGCTGGCGGATGGCCGCGAGCTGGCCTACGACTACCTGGTCGTCACCACCGGCCCGCGGCTGGCGTTCGACGAGATCCCGGGGTTGGGGCCGCTCGGCGGCCATACCCAGTCGGTCTGCACCACGCCGCATGCCACCACCGCGTGGCAGGCCTACCAGGAGTTCCTGAAGAATCCCGGACCGGTGGTGGTGGGCGCGGCGCAGGGCGCCAGCTGCTTCGGCCCGGCCTATGAATTCGCCCTGATCCTCGATACCGACCTGCGCCGGCGCCAGTTGCGCGACCGCGTGCCGATGACCTTCGTCACCAGCGAGCCGTATATCGGCCACATGGGGCTGGGCGGCATCGGCGATTCCAAGGGCCTGCTGGAGCGCCAACTGCGCCAGCGCCACATCAAGTGGATCTGCAACGCGCGGATCGACAAGGTCGAGGACGCCACCCTGCACGCCACCGAACTCGACGCGCATGGCCAGCCGCTGGAACGGCATGCGCTGCCGTTCCGGTATTCGATGGTGATTCCCGCCTTCACCGGCGTCGCCGCCGTGCGCGGCGTCGAGGGCCTGGTCAATCCGCGCGGCTTCGTGCTGATCGACCGGCACCAGCGCAACCCCGCCTTCCGCAACGTGTTCGCCGCCGGGGTGTGCGTGGCGATTCCCCCGGTGGAAGCCACGCCGGTGCCCACCGGGGCCCCCAAGACCGGCTTCATGATCGAGTCGATGGTCAGCACGCTGGCCGCGAACATCAAGGCCGACATCGAGGGCCGCCCGGCCACCGCCGAGGCGACCTGGAACGCGGTGTGCCTGGCCGACATGGGCGACAGCGGCGCCGCCTTCGTGGCGCTGCCGCAGATCCCGCCGCGCAACGTGACCTGGGCGCGCGAGGGCAAATGGGTGCACCTGGCCAAGGTGGCGTTCGAGAAATATTTCATGCGCAAGATCCGCACCGGCAACACCACGCCGGTCTACGAAAAATACGTGATGAAGGCCCTGGGCATCGCGCGCATCCGGCCCGGCACGGGCGACGAATGAGCACGCCAGCCGCCCCCCGACGACGGAAAGAAAACATGCATCGCCGATACACCATCGGGCGCGCCATGCGCCTTGCCACCACTGCGCTTGCCGTGGCCGCGCTCGCGGCCTGCGGGCGCATGGCGCCGCCGCCCGCGGCGGCCACGCCGCCGCCGCTGGCCGCGCTGGCCGTGCATGCCGAGCCGGCGCACGACGAGCAGGCCTGGGACGGCGTGGTGGAGGCGGTGCACGAGGCGGTGATCTCGGCGCAGACCAACGCGCGGGTGACCGAGCTGCCCTACGACGTCAACGACGCCGTGCACAAGGGCGACGTGCTGGTGCGCTTCAGCGACGTCGAGCAGAGGTCCGCGCGCAGCGCCGCCCAGGCGCAGATCGCCGCGGCGCAGGCGACCTACACGGAGGCGGCCGCCTCCTACCAGCGGCTCGTCGCGATCTACCCGCAGGGCTTCGTCGCCAAGGCACAGCTCGATGCGGAGCGCGCCCGCCGCGACGCGGCGCAGGCGGCGCTGCAGTCGGCGCGGGCGCAGTCCAGCCAGATCGGCCAGCAGCTCGACTACACCGTGCTGCGCGCACCGTACGACGGCATCGTCACCCGCCGCTTCGTGCAGGTGGGCGAGGCGGTGCAGGCGGGGCCGCCGACGCCGCAGCAGCTGATCGCGCTGGCGTCGCTGCAGGACCTGCGGGTCAGCGTGCAGGTGCCGCAAAGCGCGATCGCCGCGATCCGCCGCTACCACGCCGCCGAGGTGGTGCTCGACGACGGCCGCCGCGTGACGGCCGCCAAGGTCACCGTGTTCCCGTATGCCGATCCGCAGACGCACAGCTTCGGCGTGCGACTGGAATTGCCCGGCGGCGACACCGGCCTGTACCCGGGCATGACGGTGAAGGTGGCGTTCGCCAGCGGCGAGGCGAAGCGCCTGCTGCTGCCGCTCGACGCGCTGGTGCAGCGCGGCGAGCTGGTGGGCGTGTACGTGCTGGGCGAGCATGGCGTGGCGCTGCGCCAGCTGCGCCTGGGCCATCGCCACGGCGACCGGATCGAGGTGCTGGCCGGGCTCGACGACGGCGAACGCATCGCCGCCGACCCGGCCGCCGCGGCGCGCTGGCTGGCCGGGCAGCGGCGCGGGGCCACGCCATGAGCGGGCCACGGCTCGGCTTCTCCGGCCGCATCGCCCGCGCATTCCAGGACTCGCCGCTGACCCCGATCCTGGCGATCGCGGCGCTGCTGCTGGGCCTGGTCGCGGTGATGATCACGCCGCGCGAGGAAGAGCCGCAGATCGACGTGACCATGGCCAACGTGATGGTGCCGTTCCCCGGCGCCGACGTGCGCGACGTCGAGAACCTGGTGGCGTTTCCGCTGGAGCAGAAGCTGGCGGAGATCGAGGGCGTCAAGCACGTCTATTCGGTGAGCCGGCCCGGCATGGCGGTGATGACGGTGGAGTTCCAGGTCGGCGTGCCGCGGCAGGCGGCGATCGTGCGGCTGTACAACCAGGTGTTCCAGAACCAGGGCTTCGTGCCGCCGGGCCTCGGCGTGGGCCCGCCGCTGGTGCGGCCGATGGGCATCGACGACGTGCCGGTGATGGCGCTGACCCTGTGGAGCGACCTGCCCGCGCAGGGGCCGGTGCAGCTGGCCGAGGTGGCGCACACGCTGGAAACCGAACTGAAGCGCGTGCCCGGCACGCGCGACGTCTACACCATCGGCGCGCCCGCGCGCGCGGTGGTGGTGGAGCTGGATGCGGCGAAGCTGGCCGCCTATGGCATGACGCCGGGCGATCTGTCGAACGCCCTGAAGGCGGCCAACGCGGTGAGCCAGGCCGGCGACCGCGTGGGCGGCGAGCGCGACGTGCCGGTGACCGCCGGGCGCTTCCTCGCCGACGCGGCGGAGGTGTCGCAGCTGGTGATCGGCCTGAAGAACGGCCAGCCGGTGTTCCTCTCCGACGTGGCCACGATCCGCCAGGGCGCCGACCTGCCCGACAGCTACGCCTGGTTCGGCGCGCCCGCGGGCAAGGCCGGCCCGGCCACCGGCAACGCGCCGGCGGTGACCATCGCGGTGGCGAAGAAGCCGGGCACCAACGCGGCCGACATCACCGGCGCGATCCGCCGGCGGCTGGACGCGCTGCAGGGCGTGGCGATTCCCGCCGGCGTGCACGTGGCGGTCACCCGCGACTACGGCCAGACCGCCACCGACAAGGCGGACAAGCTGATCCACAAGCTGATCTTCGCCACCCTGTCGGTGGTGCTGCTGGTGCTGCTGGCGTTGAGCTGGCGCGCGGCGGTGGTGGTCGGCAGCGCGGTGATCGTCACCCTGGCGCTGACCCTGTTCGCCTCGTGGGCGATGGGCTTCACCATCAACCGCGTCTCGCTGTTCGCGCTGATCTTCTCGATCGGCATCCTGGTCGACGACGCCATCGTGGTGGTGGAGAACATCCACCGGCACATGGCGCTGGGCGGGCGCACGTTGCGCGAGGCGATCCCCGAGGCCGTCGGCGAGGTCGGCGGGCCGACCATCCTGGCCACCTTCACGGTGATCGCCGCGCTGCTGCCGATGGCGTTCGTGTCCGGCCTGATGGGGCCGTACATGCGGCCAATCCCGATCAACGCCTCGGCCGGCATGCTGCTGTCGCTGGCGGTGGCGCTGGTGGTCACGCCATGGCTGGCGCTGCGGCTGCTCGGCCACGGCCACCCTGCCGGCGAAGCCGCCACGGCCGCTGCGCACGAGTCGGCCGGCGGCTGGCTGCCGCGGCTGTTCCAGCGGGTGATGACGCCGTTCCTGCACGGCGACCGCGCGCCGCGCCGCCGCCGCCGGCTGTTCGCCGTGATGGGCCTGCTGGTGCTGGCGGCGGTGGGGCTGGTGGTGGTCAAGGCGGTAGTGCTGAAGATGCTGCCATTCGACAACAAGTCCGAGTTCCAGGTGGTGGTGGACATGCCCGAGGGCAGCACGCTGGAACGCACCAACCGCCTGCTCGGCGAGCTGGCGCAGGCGGTGGCGGAGGTGCCCGAGGTGAAGGACTGGCAGGGCTACGCGGGCACCGCCGCGCCGATCACCTTCAACGGGCTGGTGCGCCAGTACTACCTGCGCAGCGGCCCGATCGTGGGCGACCTGCAGGTGAGCCTGGTCGACAAGCACGAGCGCCAGCGCCAGAGCCATGCCATCGCGCTGGCCGTGCGCCCGGCGCTGGCGAAGATCGGCGCGCGCTACGGCGCTTCGGTGAAGGTGGTCGAGGTGCCGCCCGGGCCGCCGGTGCTGGCGCCGATCGTGGCCGAGGTCTACGGCCCGGACTACGCCACCGTGCGCAAGGTCGCGCTGGGGTTGGAGCGGGATTTCAAGGCCAACCCGGACATCGTCGACGTCGACACCAGCGTGGAGGCGCAGGCGCCGCGCGACGTGCTGGTGGTCGACCGCGCCCGCGCGGCGCGGCTGGGGCTGGACCAGGCCGCCATCGCGCAGGCGCTGCGCACCGCCCTGTCCGGCGACGACGCCAGCTACCTGATGGACGGCCATGCCAAGTACGCGGTGCCGATCCGCCTGCGCCTTGGCGCGGGCGACCAGGCGGCGATGAGCCAGCTGCTGGCCCTGCGCGTGCGGGCGCGGGGCGGCGCGCTGGTGCCGCTGTCCGAGGTGGTCGCGGTGCAGCCGGCGCAGCGCGAGCAGGCGATCTGGCACAAGGACCTGCTGCCCTATGCCACCGTCACCGGCGACGACGCCGGCGCCACCGACAGCCCGCTGTACGGCATGTTCTCGCTGGTCGGCAAGCTCGGCCACGACAAGGTGGCGGGACAGCTGCTGCAGCAACACTTCATCGCCCAGCCGACCGACACCACCGATGCCTCGGTGAAGTGGGACGGCGAGTGGCAGATCACCTACGAGACCTTCCGCGACATGGGCCTGGCCTATTCGGCGGGCCTGCTGCTGATCTACCTGCTGGTGGTCGGCCAGTTCAGGAGCTACGTGGTGCCGCTGATCATCATGGCGCCGATCCCGCTGACCGTGATCGGCGTGATGCCCGGGCATGCGCTGGTGGGCGCGCAGTACACCGCCACCTCGATGATCGGCATGATCGCGCTGGCCGGCATCATCGTGCGCAACTCGATCCTGCTGATCGACTTCATCAACCACGCGCTGGCGGCCGGTCAGCCGCTGCGCGAGGCGGTGATCGACGCGGCGGCGGTGCGCGCCAAGCCGATCGTGCTGACCGGCGTGGCGGCGATGATCGGCGGCTTCTTCATCATCGACGACCCGATCTTCCAGGGCCTGGCGGTATCGTTGATCTTCGGCATCCTGGTCTCGACCGCGCTGACCCTGCTGGTGATCCCGCTGCTGTACTACGCGTGGCTGCAGCGCCGGGTCGGGCCGGATGGCCGTTTGTCGCAGGCGCCGGCGGCGGTGGTGCCGGGTTGACGTGGGTCAGCCGGGGCCACGGTGCGTCGCGCTAGCCTTTTCCCACCCGCGGCCACCTTGCCGCTTGCCGGAGTATTCCGCATGAAACCGTTCCATGCCGTACTTGCACTGGCGTGCAGCCTGGGCCTGGCCACGGCCGTGCAGGCCTCCCCCCAGCACGCCCACGAAAGCCACGCGGCGCATGCCGCCGCGGCCGCCGCACCGCTGCCGGCGCAGCGCTGGACGCCCGACGCGCCGCTGGCCGAGGGCATGCGCCGCGCGCACGCGGCGGTGGACCAGCTCGCCCACTACGAGATGGGCCACATGAGCGCGCCGATGGCGGTGGATCGCGCCACCGAGGTCGAGCAGGCGGTGACCTACATGTTCGCCAACTGCAAACTCGCGGCCGAGCCCGATGCCGCGCTGCACGGCATCCTGGTGCCGCTGCTGGGCGCGGCACAGGCGCTGAAGGCCGATCCGAAGAAGGTCTCGGCGGTGGCCGATATGCGCGCGGCGATCGCGCACTATCCGCAGTACTTCAACGACCCGGGCTGGGACAAGCCGGCACCGGTCGAGCACGCGATGCACGACGAGCCGTGAGGCAACCCATCCCGGACGGCGCGCACGAGGCGGGCCGTCCGGGACGCCTCCCGCTGCGCCGTCAGAGTTTCACGTCCAGCTTCAGCCAGCCGGTGCGGCCCGGCTCATTCACCCGCAGCGTGTTGACATAGCCGACCAGGCCCGCATTCGCCGCGTTGACGTGCTCGGCATAGGTCTTGTCGAGCAGGTTGTCCACGCCCGCGCTCAGCGTGAGCGTGCGGCTGAGGCGGTAGCCCGCATTCAGCGAGAACACCCCGAAGCCGGCGCCGGGGCCGAGGTCCTGGCCGACGATGTTGCCGCTGCCCGGCGCCACCCGGTGCTGCGCCGAGGCCACCCGCCACAGCGCGCCCACCGACCAGATGCCGCTGTCGTAGGTGAGGCCGAGGCGGGCCTCCAGCGGCGGCATCTGCGGCAGCGGACGGTGGTCGCTCTGGTTTTCGCCCCAGGCCCAGGACAGCGTGGCGTCGCCCTTCCAGTGGCGGTCGAACGCATAGACCAGGCCGGCCTCGGTGCCGGCGATGCGCGCCCGGACATTGCGCGCCTGGCTCTTGCCCATCATGCCGCGGCCATAGTCGAGCAGGATGAAGTCGTCGACCACGCCGACATAGCCGGACACCCAGGCCTTCAGCCGCTGGTCGTCGTTGTACTGCAGGCCGACGTCGAGCTGGGTGGTGCGCTCCGGGTCCAGTCGGCGGAACGCGGCGACGCTCTTGTCGACATGCTGGCCGAACAGTTCCCAGTAGTCGGGGAAGCGCTCGACGTGGCCGATGCCGGCGTAGAACGTGGCCGGTGCCGCGGCCAGGTCGTGCTCGTAGCGCACGAAACCGGCGGGCAGGGTGGACGAGCGGCTCGCCGCGAGCTTCGTTGCGCCGCCCATGCCGCCCATGCCGCCCATGCCGGTGGCGGGTGCGGTCAGGCGGTAGCCGCGCGCGTGCGCCCGATCGAGGCGCGCGCCGCTGACCAGCCGGTCGCGCTCGGCCAGCGTCCACCGCAGTTCGCCGAAGGCGCCGAGCGTGCCGATGCGCGCGTCGCGCAGGCGCGGCTGGTTGCGATAGTCCGGCAGCATCCCGCCGGCAGGTCCTCCCATGCGCGCGTTGTGCGTGTTGGCCGGACCGTCGGCGCCGGCCACCAGCTCCAGCGACTCATCCCACCGGAAGCTGGCGGCGACGCGACCGCCGACGGTGGTGCGTGCCACGTCGCTGGCCATCGCCATCGGCATCATGCCGCTGGGGTCGGGCCGGCGCAGGGTGTAGTTGTCCATCACGTGGTCGGCGTAGTTGTAGTAGAGCTGCGCCTCCAGCTTTTCCAGCGCGCTGTCGGCGTAGCGCTGCTCGAACTTCAGCCCCGCGCTCTCGCGCAGGAACTGCGCGCCGTCCATGCCGCTGAAAGCGTAGGCGGCCTTGCCGTCGCCCTTGCCGGCGGTCAGTTCGAGGCGGGTGTCGTCGTCCGGCGTCCAGCCCAGGGTCAGGTCGGCGTTCCAGCGGTCGTAGTAGGAATGCACGCGGTGGCCGTCGCCGTCCTCGTAGTCCTGTGCATGGGTGTGGTTGGCACTGATGCCCATGTAGACGTCCGGCGTGCCGGCGCGCAGGTCGACCATCTGGTCGTTGCGGCCGTTCGATCCGCCGAGCAGGCTGCCCTCGAATGCATGGCCCGGTTGCGTATAGCGCTTGAAATCGCGCTCGAACAGCACCGTGCCAGCCGAATTGCCGGGGCCGTACTGGACGGTTTCCGGCCCCTTGATCACGGTGACGCGGTCGTACAGCTGCGGCGAGATGTAGGCGGTGGGCGGGTCCATCCGCGACGGACAGCCGCCACCGATCTGGCCGCCGTCGATCAGGATGTTCAGGCGCGAACCGGTCATGCCGCGCAATACCGGATCGCCGTTGCTGCCGCCCTTGCGGATGACGGCGAAGCCGGGGATGGTTTTCAGGAAATCCGCGCCGTCGCTGGCCGGCACGGGTTGGCGCGGTGCCTTCGGATCGGTGATCACGGTGAGCGGGCTGTCCTGCATCACCGCGGTGACCACGATGGGTGCGAATACCTGGACCGGTGGCTCGGTGGCCGCCGCGGCCAGCGGCGGGCCCAGCAGCAGGGCAACTCCGATCGTCCGCGGCAGGGCATGGCGGACGGGTAGGGGCGCGGCGGTGGCGCGCGGTGACGATGGCGCAGCCGCACGGGCGCGCTCGCAAAAGATACGGGCAGACATGGCATTCCTCGTTGTTCTGGCAGGGCGGCGGGCGCGGACAGCACCCCGGCCGCGGGTCGGTGCAGATCAGCCGGGCAGGAATGCAGGCGGGCCGCGCGGTACGGCGGTCAGCGTGTAACGTTCGGGGCTGCGCTGCGGCGCAGTCGGCACCGGTTGGCGCGGCGTGGCGCGCGGTAGCAGGCCGGGCAGCCACGCGATGACGATCAGCAGAGGACTGTGGCCGAGCAGGCTGCAGTAGCCGCACTGCTCCATCAGCATGCCGTCGCGGTCGCCGCGTGCGTTGTCGTGCCGGTGCGTGTCGGCGTGTCCTGCGGTCATCTGCGCCGACATGTCCATGGCGTGATGCGCGCCGTGCGCAGCGCTTGCGGTGACGCTTGCCAGGGTGCGGGAAACCACCGGCGCAACGATGGTCAGGCCGAGGGCGAACCAGGCCAGGCAGGCAAAAAAGATGCGGATTTCACGCGTGCGGCGCAAGGACTTTCCCGATAGCCTGACGGGGAACTTTCGGCAAGTTCATGCTGCCATGCCACGGCGCGGAAAGCGTTGTGGCACGGCGCCGCAGCGGGGTTGCCGGGAAGGTGCGGGCTTCGTCCGCGCGGGCATGCGGTGCTGCGTGCAGCGCGTCCGGCCACGCGCGCGTGCGCTGGCCGCGCAGCAGGCCGACGAATCCGCGGGTGGACACCGCCGGTACGGGCTGTGCGAGGAAGCCGCACGGCCCGTGGAAGCTCATGCCGGCGGTGCAGGGATCGCCAGGCTGTCGCCGTCTGCGTCGGCCAGCAGTTGCCGGTGCACCCGTTCGAGTTCGGCCAGCAGTTGCGCGCGTGCCTCGGCGGCGAACGGGTTCTCGCGCTGGATCGCGGCGAACAGGTGGCCGGCGTCGCCGCGCACCGCGGCCAGCATGTGCTTCATGCCCTGGAACGAGGGCGGCGCCACCGGCACGCCGTCGTCCACGCCGAGGTCGACCAAGCCCTTGGCGATGAAGAACGCCAGCGCGTGGGTCATCGCCATGGCGCGGTCGTGGCTTTCCGGATCCTGTTCGATCACCTCGCAGCCGAGTGTGCGGAACAGCGCGCCGGCGCGGGCGGCGGCTTGCGGATGCTGCGCGGCGGGGCAGACCACCGTGCGCAGCGGCTCGCCGCGGGCCAGGCTGAGCGGGCCGAACAGCGGATGCGTGCCGGCGTGCGGGATCGCCGCACCGAGCAGTTCGTCCATCGTCGCGCAGGGATGCATCTTCACGCTGCCCACGTCGAGCACGGTCTGCCCGGCGTGCAGCTGCGGGCGCAGCGCGCGCAGGGCCGCGCGCAGGTGCGGCACCGGCATCGCCAGCACCACCCACGCCGCGCCGTCGATCGCCGCCGCGGCCGAGGGCGCGGCGAGGTCGGCGGGCACCCTGGCCTGCGGGTCGAAGGCGCGCACCGGGTATCCCGCCTGTTGCAGCAGGCCGGCGAAGGCCTGCCCGAAGCGGCCGTAGCCGAGGATGGCGAAGGTCACGGCACGGCGCCGGCCGCCATCGGCAGGCTGCCGCTGGTCAGGCTGTCGCGCAGCGCGGCGCTCCATGGCGCCAGGTCGATGCCGCGGGCGGCCAGCCACGACGGATCGAACAGCGTCTGCGCGTAGCGCTCGCCGCGGTCGCACAGCAGGCTGACGATGCTGCCGCGCTCGCCGCGGGCGCGCATCGAGGCGGCCAGCTGCAGGCAGGCGACCAGGTTGGTGCCGGACGAGCCGCCGTAGCGGTGGCCGATGAGTTCCTCCAGCAGCCAGGCGGCGGCGATCGAGGCGGCGTCGGGCACCTCGATCACGCGGTCGACCACGTCGAACAGGAAGCCCGGCTCCACCCGCGGCCGGCCGATGCCCTCGATCAGGGTGGGCTGGCTGGCCCGTGCCTGGGGGTCGCGCGTGAGCCAGCCGTGCACGAAGCCGCTGCCGGCCGGTTCGGCCACGCACAGCTGCGTGTACAGCCGGCGGTAACGCAGGTAGCGGCCGATGGTGGCCGAGGTGCCGCCGGTGCCGGCGCCGCAGACGATCCAGGCCGGCTCGGGCTCGGCCTCGAGGGCGAGCTGGCCGATGATCGACTCGGCGATGTTGTTGTTGCCGCGCCAGTCGGTGGCGCGCTCGGCCAGGCCGAACTGGTCCAGGTGGCAGGCGCCGCGCGCGGCGTGCTCGGCGGCGCGCGCATGCACCTGGGCGGGATCCTCGACCAGGTCGCATTCGCCGCCCAGCGCCTGCACGTCGCGGATCTTGCCCGGCGCGGTGCAGGCCGGCATCACCGCGATGAACGGCAGGCCCAGCAGGCGCGCGAACCACGCCTCGGAAATCGCCGTGCTGCCGGAGGAGGCATCCACCACGGTCTGCCCGCCGCGCAGGCGGCCGTTGCACAGCGCGTAGAGGAACAGCGAGCGCGCCAGGCGGTGCTTCAGGCTGCCGCTGGGGTGCGCGGCCTCGTCCTTGAAGTAGAAGTCGATGCCGTGGAAGCCGGGGAAGTTCAGCTTCAGCAGGTGGGTGTCGGCCGAGCGCGCCGCTTCCTGCGCCAGCTTCACCAGCGCGGTGTGCACCCAGCGCCGGTCGGCCTCGCGTTGCGGATTGACCAGTCGTAGGACGGTGTCCATCGCAGGCTCCGTGATCATGGGCGGGAGCCGGCAGCGTCGCGCAGGGCGCGCACGCGCCGGCCGAGGAAGTCGAAGTAGCGGTCGATGTAGCTGATGCCGTTTTCGCGATCGATCAGGTAGGGGTTCATCAGCGTGTGGCGCAGGATCAGCAGGCGGTCGTCGCCGGGAACGAAGCTGGCCGGGTCGAGGCCCAGCGCACCGAGGATACGCGCCGTCTGCGCCGCGCCGAGCATCTCCGGGCGCAGGCTGGTCACCGAGCCGAAGAACTCCCTGGTCTGCAGCGGCTGCTGCGGGTCGCAGCGCAGCTCGTCGTGCAGGGCGCGCACGAATGCGTTCGCCGTCGCCACCGAGGCGTTGCCGGGCGGGTTGAGCGCCAGGCAGACCAGGTTGCTGTCCGGCGCGAACGGCACCAGCGCGTGCACGCAGTCGGCCAGCTCCAGCGCGAAGCGTTGCGCGCGGGCGTGGAACGCCTCGGCCGCACGCACGGTGGCGCGCGGCAGCCGGCCGAAGTGGGCGTGGTCCAGCGGCAGCACCTTGTGCGTCACGTAGACCGCGGCAGCCGCCGCGCCGGATTTCGAGCCCTCCGGGATGAACTGGCCCAGGCTGCGGTAGCGCGCCAGGTAGTCGGCGGGCGTGGCGGCATGGAACACGTAGTCGGCGCGCTCGGCCAGCAGCGCCATTGCGCGGTGGTCGCGGCAGATGAAGGCGCCGCTGCCGTAGGGCAGGTAGCCGAGCTTGTGCGGGTCGACGGTGACCGAGTCGGTGTCGCCCAGCGCGGCAAACGCGGCATGCACCGCGGGCGTGGGGAACTGCGTGTAGTCGGCGGCCACTTCGTCGCGCGTGCGCAGCGAGCCGTCCTCGTGGCGGAACAGCGTGGCCAGGTAGCCGCCCCAGGCGGCGTCCACGTGCACCGCGAAATCCAGCCCGCGCCGGCGCGATGCATGGCGCGCGTCGAGCACCGCGTCGAGCGGGTCGATGGTGCCGTACTCGGTGCCGCCGAGCACGGCCACGCACATCAGCACGGGTTGAAGCTCGCGTGCGCAGCGTTCCAGCGTGTCGTGCAACGCGGCGGGGTCCAGCCGCATGCCGTCGGTGGACAGCAGCTCCAGCTGGTCGCGGCCGAGGCCGAGCAGCTTCAGCCCCTTGCTCCAGGAGTAATGCGCGGTGACCGGAGCCAGCACCAGCGGCACGCGCAGCTGCGGATGCGCGGCGAAGAAGCCGGCCAGGCCGCGCTGCTCGATGCGCTCGCGCTCCACCCGCTGCAGCCAGTGCGCGCGTTGTGCCGGCGTCTGCGCGGCCAGCCAGCGCTGCCACGCCTCCAGCAGCGCGATGCCGTCGGCGGTGGAAAGATTGAAGGCGGCCCAGGCGTCCGCCGGCAGCGGCAGCTCCGGCACGCCGGCCGCGCGCAGCGCCACCGGGAACGCCTTCAGCGCCAGCGCCAGCCGCAATGCCTGGTAGTTCGCCAGGGTGCCGCCGGAGGTGAGGTGGCCGAACGCGCAGGCCGGCTGCGCGGGATCGTGCGGGTAGCCGAGCATGCGCGCCAGCTGCAGGCCCACCTGCACCTCCAGGTCCACGGTGACCGGGGCGGCATCCTCGCTGACGTTGTTGGGGTTGTACGGCAACGTGAGCATCTGCGCGGCCAGCCCCGGCAGCAGCAGGTCGGAGGCCATGTGGCCGATGTAGCGCGGGCTGTGGAACGGCACCGACCTCTTCAGCGCGGCGGAGAGCTGGTGCAGCTCGCGGCGCATGCGCGATTCGAAGGCGAGGTAGTCCGGATGATGGGCGGCGGCGGTGGCGATCGCCGGCGGATCCTCGGGGTGGAAGTTGCGCCGCCAGTAGACGTGGTCGCGCAGGAACTCCACCAGCAGTTTTTCCAGCAGCGTGTCGTTCTCGCCGTAGGGGCCGAGGAAGCAGGCGTCCAGCGCGTGGTCGCGCGGTTCTTCCGTGGGGAAGGGCTGCGCCGCGCTCACGCGGACCATCCGTGCAGCCAGCCCAGCGGATGATGCATGCGTGCCACCCCGAGCATGTAGACGTAGGTGGCCAGCGCGGCCACGTAGAAGATCCGCCGCATGCGCGGCGTGCGCGCCCGCTTCAGCGCCAGCGTGCCCAGCACCACGTAGGCCACCAGCAGCACCAGCTTGGTGGCGAGCCAGCCGTTGGCGTACAGCGCGTGCGGCAGGATGCTCACCAGCATCAGCGCGGCGGTGAGCAGGGTGGTGTCGATGGCGTAGCTGAGCCAGCGCACCGGCTCCCACTGTGCGGCGCCGGCGTGGCCGCCCTGCACCAGCAGGCCGCGCAAGGCGAACAGCAGGCCGCTGGCCAGCACGCAGGCGATGTGCACCCATTTGATCTGCGGATAGAACTCGAGCATCGGGGATTCGGGCGCGGGAATGGGGAATGGGACAAGCATCAGGGCGCGCCTCGCGGCGCGCCCTGATTTGCGTCACGCGTTGTCGCGGGCCGCCTGCGGCAACGCCGCCGGGGCCGGCCGGCGCTTCGGCGCCAGCCACAGCGCGGCGGCGAACACCGCGATCAGCACGGCGCCGACGGCGAACAGGGTGTCGCCCGGCACGCGCATCCACACCAGCAGGTGGATCAGCGGGCGATCCATGAACTCGGCCGAGCGGGCGAACCAGTAGCCGTGTTCCAGCACCGCCTTCAGCTGCAGGATGCCCAGCGGCAGCAGGGTCAGCGCGGCCATCATCGACAGGCCGATGTTGAGGCACCAGAACGAGCCGCGCAGCCAGCCCTCGCGCCACTGCGCCTCCGGCTTGATGCCGCGCAGGCAGAACAGCATCAGGCCCAGGCCGAGCATGCCGTATACGCCGAACAGCGCGGTATGGGCGTGCGTGGCGGTGAGGTTGAGGCCCTGCATGTAGTACAGCGCGATCGGCGTGTTGACGAGGAAGCCGAACAGGCCTGCGCCCACCAGGTTCCAGAAGCTCACCGCCACGAAGAACATGATCGGCCAGCGGTAGCGCGCCATCCACGGCGCGGCGTGCTGCTTCTTCCAGGTGTCGTAGGCTTCCAGCCCGATCATCGCCAGCGGCACCACTTCCAGCGCCGAGAAGCTGGCGCCCAGCGCGATCACCGCCGTGGTGGTGCCGCTGAAGTACAGGTGGTGCAGGGTGCCCAGCACGCCGCCGGCCATGAACACGATGGTGGCGAACAGCACGTTGGTGGTGGCGGTGCCCACGCGCAGCAGGCCCAGCTTGACGAACAGGTAGCTGATCACCGCGGTGGCGAACACCTCGAAGAAGCCTTCCACCCACAGGTGCACCACCCACCAGCGCCAGTACTCGACCATCGCGATGTGGGTGTGCTCGCCCCACATCAGGCCGGCGCCGTAGAGCAGGCCGATCGCCACGGTGGAGAGGAACAGCAGGCCCACGATCGAGGCGCCCTCCTTGTCGCCGCGCATCGCCGGCCACAGCGCGCGGCCGACCAGGAACAGCCACAGCATCAGCCCGATGAACAGGAAGATCTGCCAGAAGCGGCCGAGGTCGGTGTATTCCCAGCCCTGGTGGCCGAACCAGAAGTTGTACTGCAGGCCCATCTTGTCCATCACCGCGAACCACTGGCCGGCGAACGAACCGACCACGATCACCAGCAGGCAGACCCACAGGAAGTTCACCCCGAGCCGCTGGAATTTCGGCTCATGGCCGGAGATCAGCGGGGCGATGTACAAGCCGGTGGCCAGCCACGCGGTGGCGATCCACAGCACCGCCAGCTCGGTGTGCCAGGTGCGGGTGAGGCTGTACGGCAGGTAGTTGGCCAGCGCGAAGCCGTAGGCCTGCTGGCCTTCCACCTGGTAGTGCGCGGTGGTGGCGCCCAGCAGGATCTGCGCCAGGAACAGCGCCAGCACGGTCCAGAAATACTTGCCGGTGGCCTTCATCGACGGCGTCGGCTTCAGCTCGGTGAGCGGGTCGCGCGCCGGAATCGGCGGCAGCGGCTCGTGGCTCACCTGGCGCGCATGGTGCCAGCCGAGCAGGCCGATGCCGAGGATCAGGAACAGCACGCTGAACACCGACCACATGAAGCTGGCCGGGGTGGCGGTGTTGCCCGTCAGCGGATCGTACGGCCAGTTCTGCGTGTAGCTGATGGTGCTGTCCGGCCGGTCCGCGGTGGTGGCCCAGCTGGCCCACCAGAAGAACGCGGTGACCGCGCGGCGATGGTCCAGCTCGGCGATGGTGTTGTCACGCATCGCATAGACCTTGCGCAGCCTGGCGGTGGCCGGGTCGTTGCTGAACAGGCTCATGTAGTGCGCGCCCACCACCATCATCGCCTGCGCGCGCAGCGGCGACACCTTGATGGTGTCGGTGGCCGGGTCGTAAGTGTTGGTGCGCATTTCCGCCTGCACGCGCGCCTTCAGCGCGGCCTGGTGTTCCGCATCGAGCGAGTCGAACGATGCGGCGCCCCGGTCGTGCGCCAGCAGCTCCAGCATGGCGAGCGCCTCGCGGTGCATCCAGTCGGCGCTCCAGTCCGGCGCCAGCAGCGCGCCGTGGCCCCAGATCGAGCCGAGCTGCTGGCCGCCGATGCTCTGCCAGACCTCGCGGCCCAGCTCGATGTCGCCCTTCGTGTACAGCGTCTCGTCGCCGCTGGTGACCACCGCCGCCGGCAAGGGCGGGGCCTGCTGGTGGACCAGGCTGCCGACCCACAGCAGCACGGCAAAGGACGCGACCAGCAAGGCCGCGAGTCCAAGCCAGAGTTTTCGGGTACTGCTCATTGCGCATCTCCCTGTAAGGATGCGCGCATGCTGGGGGCGGGGCCGGGCGCCCTCCCTGATTCAAGTCAGTTTGCGCCGCGTCAGGTGCGGCACGAATTGTCGCAGGCAGCGGCGGCCGGCCGGACCGCTTGCATCGCGCCTGCCGGCGCACGATCCGGCAAGCCATGATGCAGGTCATGGCGCCGGCACGGCTCGCGGCGGAGCCTGTATGCCTCTCATTCGCGCTTCGGGATTCGCCATGCCTGCCTGGTATCCGTGGATTGTCCTGCTGCACCTGTCCTGCGCCATCGTGTTCGTCGGCGCGGTGGCGTTCGAGGTACTGGTGGTGGAATCGTTCCACCGGCATTTCGACGCGGCCACCGTGCAGCGCATCGAGCAGGCCGTGATGGCGCGGGTGCGCAGGTTCATGCCGGTGGTGGTGATCCTGCTGTTTATCAGCGGCGGTGCGCTGTTCGACATCCGCTGCGACGGCTTCGCCTGCGTCGGCTCGCGCTTCGGCAACTGGCTGCTGCTGAAGGTGCTGCTGGCGTTCGGCGTGCTCGGCGTGTTCGTCAACGCGATGTGGGCGATGCGCCGCGGCAGGATGGACCTGTGCCGGTTCCGGCATACCCATCGCATCGTGCTGGGCCTGATGGTGGGCATCGTCTTCCTGGCCAAGGGCATGTTCTACTTGTAGCCATCCTTCCACGCACGAGGTGCACCATGTCCCATGTCACGTTCAAGGGCCAGCCGATCAAGGTCGACGGCCAGTTTCCCGCGGCCGGTTCGACGGCGCCGGCGTTCACGCTGGTCGGCAGCGACCTGTCCGACGTGTCGCTGTCGGCCTATGCCGGCAAGCGCAAGGTGCTGAACATCTTCCCCAGCGTCGACACCGGCGTGTGCGCCGCCTCGGTGCGCCATTTCAACCAGGTGGCCGGCAAGTTGGACAATACCGTGGTGCTGTGCATCTCGGCCGACCTGCCGTTCGCGCAGGCGCGCTTCTGCGGCGCCGAGGGGCTGGACAAGGTGGTCAACCTGTCGCTGATGCGCGGCCGCCGGTTTCTCGACGACTACGGCGTGGCGATCGCCAGCGGCCCGCTGGCCGGACTGGCGGCGCGCGCGGTGCTGGTGCTGGACGGGCACGACAAGGTGCTGCACGCCGAGCTGGTCGGCGAGATCGGCCACGAGCCGAACTACGATGCGGCGCTGAAAGCGCTCGGCTGATGCCGATTTCGTAGGGCGGGCATCGCCCGCCGCCTGTTGCCTCCACGTGGTCTCACGGCGGGGCGAAAACGGCGGGCGGTGCCCACCCTACGTGCCATCTCGCGTCAGCGGCTGGTACCGATGATCGGCACGCCGAACGGGCGTGCCTGCGGGTGCAGGCCGAGGCCCAGCTTGAGGCTGCTGCCGATGCGCCGGGCGTACTCCAGCATCTGCGCGGCGTGGGCCTCGTCCAGTTCCTCGGCGCAGGTCTCGCGCCACAGCGCGAGCCAGTGGTCGAAGTGCTCGACGCGGATCGGGTGCGGGCGATGCGCGGCCATCGGGTTGCCGCGGTAGCTGCCCGCGCGCAGCGCCACCGAGGCCCAGAACGAGGTCAGCAGGCGCTTGTGTCCGTCCCAGTCGTGCACCGCCGCGTTGAAGATCGGGCCGATCCGCGGATCGGCCCGCACCTTCTCGTAGAAATGGTCGACCAGCCTGGCGATCGCCGCCTCGTCGAATGATGTTGCCGGTTGCATGCGGGACATGGTGGGGCCGTGCGCGTAGCGATGGCAAGGAGCCGAAACAAAAAAGCGCATCCGGCCATGACAGCCGGATGCGCCGCCTTACCGAAAGCTTACTTGCCCAGGCTCAGCGTGCCCTTCATCAGCGCGGCGTGGCCGGGGAAGGTGCAGAAATAGGCGTACTGCTCGCCGGCCTTGAGCTTGGTCACGTCGATCGTGGCCGTGTCGGACTCGCCGCCGCCGATCAGCTTGGTGTGCGCGAGGATGCGCGCATCGCCCGGCTTCTCGTAGCTGTTCGCCGCACCGGCCTTCATGCCGTCGGAAATCACGCCGGCCTCGTCGGAGGAGTGCGCCAGCACCCAGTTGTGGCCCATCGCGGTGGCCGGCAGCTTGCCGGTGTGCTTCAGGGTCACCTTGAAGGCCTTGCAGGTCTTCGGCACGGTGATGGTCTTGGTGTTGAACTGCATGGCGTCGTTGGCCTCGACGGTGGTCGAGCACTCGGCGGCCATCAGCGGAGTGGAAAGCAGGCCGAGCAGGGCAATGGCGATCAGTTTGCGCATGGGTGTCGCTCCTGGAGGAGGTGGTGAAGTTCGGGTGGATTCTGCGATGGCGGCGTGGGGCGGGCACTGATCTGGGTCATTGCCATGGCACCTGCTGTCATCGACACTCTAGCCATCGCTGGCGGAAGCCGGAAGGAGGCACGATGACGCACGTCGTCACCGAAAATTGCATCAACTGCAAGCACACCGACTGCGTCGAGGTGTGCCCGGTGGACTGCTTCCACGAAGGGCCGAATTTCCTGGTGATCGACCCGGACGAATGCATCGATTGCACGCTGTGCGTGGAGGAGTGCCCGGTCGGCGCGATCTTCCCCGAGCTCGACGTGCCGGCCGGGCAGGAAGTATTCCTCTCGATCAACGCCGAGCTGGCGAAGGAATGGCCGGTGCTGACCAGCAAGATCCCGTCGATGGAAGACGCCGACAAGTGGGACGGCGTGCCGGACAAGCTGCCGCTGCTGAAGCGGTAGACACAAAAAGCCCGCGAATCGCGGGCTTTTTTGCTTTGAAGAGTGCGGCCATGGATGGCCGCCCGTTTGACTTCGCGATCAGGGATGATCGCAAGGATTTCGCGGCGGCTTACTTCGCCACCACCCGCACCATCTCCAGGCACTTGTTCGAGTAGCCCCACTCGTTGTCGTACCAGCTGACCAGCTTGACGAAGGTGCTGTCCAGCGCGATGCCGGCTTCGGCGTCGAAGATCGAGGTGCGCGCGTCGCCGCGGAAGTCGGTCGCCACCACCTTGTCCTCGGTGTAGCCGAGGATGCCCTTCAGCGCGCCCTCGCTCTGCGCCTTCATCTCCGCGCAGATCTCGGCGTAGCTGGCCGGCTTGTCCAGCTCGACGGTGAGGTCGACCACGGACACGTCCGAGGTCGGCACGCGGAAGCTCATGCCGGTGAGCTTCTTGTTGAGCTCGGGGATCACCACGCCGACCGCCTTGGCCGCGCCGGTGGACGAGGGGATGATGTTCTCCAGGATGCCGCGGCCGCCGCGCCAGTCCTTGTTGCTCGGGCCGTCCACGGTCTTCTGCGTGGCGGTGGCGGCGTGCACGGTAGTCATCAGGCCGCGCTTGATGCCCCACTTGTCGTTGAGCACCTTGGCCACCGGGGCCAGGCAGTTGGTGGTGCAGCTGGCGTTGGAGACGATCGCCTCGCCGGCGTACTTCCCTTCGTTGACGCCGTAGACGAACATCGGCGTGTCGTCCTTCGACGGCGCGGACAGGATCACCTTCTTCGCGCCGGCATCGATGTGCTTCTGCGCCGCCTCCTTGGTCAGGAACAGGCCGGTGGACTCGATCACCACGTCGGCGTTCACCTCGTTCCACTTCAGGTTGGCCGGGTCGCGCTCCTGGGTCAGGCGGATCTTCTTGCCGTTGACCACCAGATGGCCGCCCTCGACCTTCACGTCGCCCTCGAAGCGGCCGTGCACGGAGTCGTGCTTCAGCATGTAGGCCAGGTAATCCGGCTCCAGCAGGTCGTTGATCGCGACGATCTCGATATCGTTGCCGAAGTTCTGCACGGCAGCGCGCAGCACGTTGCGACCGATGCGGCCGAAGCCGTTGATGCCGACCTTGATGGTCATGAGGGAACGTCCTCCGATAGCGATGGGGTGGCGAATGGGCAGCCGCGACCGCGGCGCCGCGTTTCAGCCGCGAATCTTACAATGAAAGCGGCCAGGTCGCGGCGGCCGCTGTGGCAGACTCCGGTCATCCTTCCGCCGGAAAACACCATGATCCCGTTGCGCCGTTCCCTTGCCATCGCACTGGCCATGCTCGCGGTCGCGCCGCTGGCGCAGGCCTGGGGGCCGCTCGGCCACCGCGTGGTCGCGGAGCTGGCGCAACGGCACCTCAGCCCGGCGGCCGAGGCCGAGATCGAGCGGCTGCTGGCGCCGGAGCACACCGGGCGACTGGCCGACGTGGCCAACTGGGCCGACCAGATCCAGGACGACCCGGCGCAGGCCGCGTTGTGGCAGCAGACCCGCAGCCAGCACTACGTCAACTTCCGCGGCGGCAGCGACTGCGACTATATGCCGCCGCGCGATTGCCGCGACGACCGCTGCGTGGTGGCCGCGCTGCGGCATTACACGGACGTGTTGGGCGACCGCAGCCAGCCCGACGCGGCGCGGCGCGAGGCGCTGAAGTTCGTGGTGCATTTCGCCGGCGACATCCACCAGCCGCTGCATGCCGGCTACCGCGACGACAAGGGCGGCAACACGTACCAGGTGCAGTTCGCCGGCAAGGGCAGCAACCTGCACAAGGTATGGGACTCGGGCCTGCTGAACACCCGCGGCCTCGATTGGCAGGCCTATGCGCGCCAGCTCGATGCGGCCGGGCCGGTGGACCTGCCGGCGCCGATCGCGCCGCTGGACAATCCCTACGCGCAATGGGCCGAGGAGTCCTGCCGGTTCACCGGCGCGGCGGGTTTCTATCCGGACGGCCACAAGATCGATCAGGCATATGTTGTTGCCGAACTGCCGCTGGCCGAACAGCGTCTGCGCGAAGCCGGGCGGCGGCTGGCCGAAGTGCTGAACCTCGCGCTGACGCGGTAGCGCCGGAGGCGTCATCTGTGCCCCGGTACACATCGGCGGCATGCATACGAATGCAGGGTGATGGCGCGCCGCGTGGCATCTGCTAGCCTCGGCGCATGAACGAGAATCCCCTGCGCCGCACCAAGATCGTCGCCACCCTCGGCCCCGCCACCGACGCGCCGGGCATGCTCGAGCGGATCATCGCCGAAGGCGTCAACGTCGCCCGCCTGAACCTTTCGCACGGCCAGCCGGACGATCACCGCGCCCGCGCCAGCGCGGTGCGCGCGGCGTCGCTGGCCACCGGGCGCGAGGTGGGCATCCTGGCTGACCTGCAGGGGCCGAAGATCCGCATCGAGACGTTCGCCGCCGGGCCGGTGGAACTCGCCGACGGTGCGTCGTTCGTGCTGGATTGCCGCCCCGACGCGCCGCCCGGCGATGCGACCCGCGTCGGCGTGAGCTACTACGGCCTGCCGCACGACGTGCACGCCGGCGACGTGCTGCTGCTGGACGACGGCCTGGTCGCGCTGACCGTGCAGGAGGTGGCCGGCGCCGAAGTGCGCTGCAAGGTGCTGATCGGCGGCAGGCTGTCCAACCGCAAGGGGCTCAACCGGCAGGGCGGCGGGCTGTCGGTGACGGCGCTGTCGGACAAGGACAAGGCTGACATCAAGCTGGCCGCCGAGATCGGCGCGGATTTCCTCGCGGTGTCGTTCGTGCGTTCGGCCGACGACATGCACCAGGCCCGCCGCCTGCTGCACGAGGCCGGCGGCAACGCGGCGCTGGTGGCGAAGATCGAGCGTGCCGACGCGATCCCGGTGCTGGGCGAGATCATCGACGCCTCCGACGTGGTGATGGTGGCGCGCGGCGACCTCGGCGTGGAGATCGGCGACGCCGAGCTGCCCGGCCTGCAGAAGAAGATCATCCGCGAGACGGTGCAGCGCAACCGCGCGGTGATCACCGCCACCCAGATGCTGCAGTCGATGGTGCGCTCGCCGATCCCCACCCGCGCCGAAGTGCTGGACGTGGCCAACGCGGTGATCGACGGTACCGACGCGGTGATGCTGTCGGAGGAAACCGCCGCCGGCGCGCACCCGGACAAGGCGGTGGCGGCGATGACCCGGATCTGCCTCGGCGCCGAGCGCCAGTTCGAACCGAAGGAGGATCTGGCCAGCGCCAGCCACCAGATGAACCGCACCGACCAGGCGATCGCGCTGGCCGCGATGGTGCTGGCCGGCCAGCTCGGCGTGCGGGCGATCGTGGCGCTGACCGAATCCGGCGCCACCGCGCAGTGGCTGTCGCGCTACCGCAGCGCGGTGCCGATCTACGGCATGTCGCCGTCCGGGGCGGCGCGCCGGCGCATGCTGGTGCTGCGCGACGTGCAGCCGGTGGAGTTCAGCCACGGCGAGAACCAGAGCATGGCCGCCTCCACCCGCGCCGCGGTGCAGCTGCTGTTCGAGCAGGGCAAGCTGGTCGAGGGCGACAGCGTGGTGATCACCTACGGCGACCGCGTCGGCCATGTCGGCGGCACCAACACGCTGAAGCTGCTCTCGGTCGGTCCCGACGGCACGGTCGAGAGCCTGCGCGACCTGTAACGGCCTGCTCGCGATCTCCCAGGCTGGCCCGCAGCTGTCCGGCGGACGGCCGTCGACCGCCGGCGGGCGCCGGGGCGGTTACACTCTGGGCCGACCGCCGCGTGCACAGGAGATCACCATGAAAATGTCGTTTCGTCCGCTGGGCCAGGGCCTGCTGCTGGCGTTGCTCGTGGGGGCCGCGGCACCCGTGCTGGCGCAGGCGCGCAAGGTCGACCAGCAGAACCTGTACCGCTACTGGATCCTGCTCAATACCCAGGTAAAGGCGGTCGCGCCCAACAGCGGGCTGAACCTGGACAAGCCGGGCTGCGCGGCGGTGACCTACACGGTGGGCTCCGACGGCGTGCCGATGGACGTGCAGGTGGTCAAGGTGGCGCCCAAGAGCGACCTGGGCCCGGTCGCGCGCAGCGCGGTGTCCGACTTCCGCTACGGCCCCTCGCTGACCAACCGCATCAGCGAGCCGGTGGCTACCTATTACATCGTGCCGTTCAACGCCCCGGCCGATCCGGCGCAGCGCCAGCATCTGCTGGACGCCTGCAAGCTGGGCGGCTACGGCGCCTGATCCCCGGCCCGCGGCGGCCCGGCACGTCCGGCCGCCAATCTGGCCTATAATCGCCGTTTTGAAACGTGCCGCCTCGGTCTCGAGGCGGCGTCAACCATGTGCGGGCGGCGAGCCCCCGCGCCACGGAGTCGCCATGAGTATTGAAGATCTCGAAAGCATCGCCCTGGCGATGGTCGCGCCCGGCAAGGGCATCATCGCCATCGACGAGTCGACCAACACCATCAAGAAGCGCTTCGAGGCCGTCGGCATCGAAAACACCGAGGAAAACCGCCGCGCCTACCGCGAGCTGCTGCTGACCACGCCGAGCCTGAACGAGCACATCTCCGGCGCGATCCTGTACGACGAGACGATCCGCCAGAAGACCCGCGACGGCGTGCCGTTCACCGAGCTGATGAAGAAGAACGGCATCATCCCCGGCATCAAGGTCGACAAGGGCCCGCAGCCGCTGGCCGGCTTCCCCGGCGACGTAGTTACCGAAGGCCTCGACGGCCTGCGCGAGCGCCTGCAGGAATACGTGAAGCTGGGCGCCCAGTTCGCCAAGTGGCGCGCGGTGATCAACATCTCCGAGGAAAACCCCAGCTCCACCGCGATCGAGGCGAACTGCCACGTGCTGGCGCGCTACGCCGCGCTGTGCCAGGAAGCCGGCCTGGTGCCGATGGTCGAGCCCGAGGTGATCATGGACGGCGACCACAGCATCGAGGTGAGCTACGAGGTGCACGAAGCGGTGCTGCGCAGCCTGTTCAACGCGCTGTACGAGCAGAACGTGATGCTGGAAGGCACCATCCTCAAGGTCAGCATGGTGATCCCGGGCAAGGACTGCGACGAGCAGGCCGACGTCGAGGAAGTCGCCGAGGCCACCGTGCGTGTGCTGAAGTCCACCGTGCCGGCCTCGCTGCCGGGCATCGTGTTCCTCTCCGGCGGCCAGACCGACCAGCAGTCCACCGCCCACCTGAACGCGATGAACCAGATCGGCCCGCACCCGTGGCCGCTGTCGTTCTCCTACGGCCGCGCCATGCAGCAGGCGGCGCTGAAGCTGTGGGCGAAGGACATGAAGGCGAACTACGCCGAGGCGCAGAAGACCGTGCACGCGCGTGCGCGCGACAACGGCCTGGCCGCGCTGGGGCAGTGGAACGGCTGATCATCCGGAAGCGCCGTCCCTGACGGCGGCCAAGTGATCCGCGTTGTAGGAGCCCGCTTGCGGGCGAAGCCTTTGGCTTTTGCGAGTGCCGAATCTCCAATCTCGGCTCTCAACAGATGGATGTGTGGTCGTCTCGGCCCAAAGGCATCGCCCGCAAGCGGGCTCCTACAGCAAAAAGGGCGCCGTGAGGCGCCCTTTTTTGATGCATGGAACATTGAAACTCAGAAGCGGTATTCCGCGCTGACCGAGACCATGTCGGTGCTCAGGTCGACGTTGCGCTTGCTCGCGTCGAAGTAGTCGTAGTTCAGGCCGACGCTGAGGTTGCTGGTGAGGTTGTAGCCCACCCCGGCACCGGCGTACCAGCTGTTGGAGCTCAGGCTCTTGTTGATCGGGTTGATGTCGTTGCTCAGGCCGTGGCCGGTCCAGCTGTAGAGGCCGGCGCGACCGCCGACGTACCAGTTCGGGCTGAGGTCGAAGCGGCCGTTCGCGCCGACGGTCCAGCCGTGCAGCTGGGACTTGCCCGGGGCGATCACCGGCTGGCTGTTGAAGACGTTCTTCGCATGGATATTGCCCAGGTCGTTGTAACCCACTTCGGCACCCAGCGAGAAGTTCGGCGCCAGCGACCAGCGATAGCCGCCGTTGAGGGCATAGCCGGTGTCATGGCCATCGTACGGGCCCTGGTTGATGGCGGTGCGGCCGACATTGCCGTTGATGAACCAGCCGCCGTTTTGGGTCGACGCGCTCTGTGCGAACACGGCGGGCACGGCCAGCAGGCCGGCGGTGCTGAGGGCGAGGGCAAGCAGGGTCTTTTTCATTTTCATGGAGCTTCTCCAGTTGTTATCGTGGCAGTCGGCCCAAGGGGGGAGTGGCCGCTGCTGGCGGTGCGCCGCCCAGGCTGGGCGGCGCACCTGAGACTTAGATAGGGCGGGCGCCGGAAGACTCAATACCGGTTGGTTCAGTATTAAGCATTCGTTAATCCGGCAATCCCGCATGGCGCGGCAGCGGGCGCCGCGCCATGCGGGCCGTACGTCAGAAGCGGTACTCGGCGGTCAGCGATGCCGTATCGGTGCTCAGGCCGATGTGGTCCTTCTTCGCGTGGTAGTAGTCGTAGGCCAGGCCCAGGCCGAAGCGCTCGCTGAAGTCGTAGCCCACGCCGGCGCCGGCGTAGTAGTCGACCCGATCCAGGTGATGGCGATTGATGTCCTGGTTGCTGTAGCCGTCGCCCTTCCAGCCGTAGATGCCGGTGCGGCCGCTGAGGTACAGGCCCTGCCATACGTTGATCTTGCCGTTGGCGCCGGCGGTCCATCCGCGCAGGGCCTGGCGCTGCGAAGTCAGGTTGACGGCGTTGCTGTTGAATGCGTTCTTCAGCTTGAAATTGCCCAGGTCGTTGTAGCCGACCTCGACGCCCAGGCCGAGATCCTGGCCCACCTTCCAGCGGTAGCCGCCGTTGAGCGCGTAGGTGGTGGGGTGGTCGCCGTACGGGCCCACGCGCATGTGCGCCTGGCCGACGCTGCCGTTGATGAACCAGTTGCCGCTGCCGATCGGCTGGGACGGCTGGAAGTTGCCGCCGGCCGCCGGGTTGGTCGGGTTGTCCTGCGCGAAGGCGGGCAGGGTGCCCAGGGCGGCAGCGGTGATGGCGAGTGCAAGGAAAGTCTTTTTCATGGGGATACTCCACTTTTTTGAGCCGGGCCGGTGGTCACGGGGAAGGACGCACGCGGTCGGGCAGCGCCTGGGGATGGCGTTGCGGGGCGTATTGATAACGGGGCCTTGCTGAAGGCATTCGAACCGTATGGCCCGGGGTTAAGCGGCAGTTAATTCCCGTGGCGCCGGCGACAGCGTGGGGCCGGATCGGCGACAATGCGCGCTTTTGCACCCGCCGGAGACTGCCTGATGACCACCCGCCGCGAACTCGCCAATGCCGTGCGAGCCCTTGCCATGGATGCCGTGGAAGCGGCCAAGTCCGGTCATCCGGGCATGCCGATGGGCATGGCCGACCTCGCCGAGGTGCTGTGGAACGACTTTCTGAAGTTCAACCCGGCCAACCCGAAGTGGTTCAACCGCGACCGCTTCGTGCTCTCCAACGGCCACGGTTCGATGCTGCAGTACGCGCTGCTGCACCTGACCGGCTTCGACCTGCCGATGGACCAGCTCAAGCGCTTCCGCCAGCTGCATTCGAAGACCGCCGGCCACCCCGAAGCCAGCGAAACCCCCGGCGTGGAAACCACCACCGGCCCGCTCGGACAGGGCCTGGCCAACGCGGTCGGCTTCGCGCTGGCCGAGAAGGTGCTGGCGGCGCATTTCAACCGCCCGGGCCACGCCGTGGTCGACCACCACACCTACGTCTTCCTCGGCGACGGCTGCCTGATGGAAGGCATCTCGCACGAGGTCGCCTCGCTGGCCGGCACCTGGGGCCTGGGCAAGCTGGTGGCGATCTACGACGACAACGGCATCTCGATCGACGGCGAAGTGCACGGCTGGTTCACCGACGACACCCCGGCGCGCTTCGAGGCGTACGGCTGGAACGTGATCCGCGGCGTGGACGGGCATGATGCCGAGGCGATCGGTCAGGCGATCGCGAAGGCTACCGCGCAAGGCGACAAGCCCACCCTGATCTGCGCCAGGACCATCATCGGCTTCGGGGCGCCGCACAAGCAGGGCAAGGAGGAAAGCCACGGCGCGCCGCTGGGCAAGGACGAGATCGCCGCCGCCCGCGAACAGCTGGGCTGGCACCATGCGCCGTTCGAGATCCCGGCCGAGATCTACGCCGGCTGGGACCACCGCAAGGCCGGCGCGGCCAGCGAGCAGGCCTGGAAGGAGGCGTTCGCGGCCTATGCCGCCGCCCATCCGGAGCTGGCCGCCGAGTTCGACCGCCGCATGCGCGGCGAGCTGCCGGCCGACTGGGCCGCGAAGTCGCAGGCGTTCATCGACAAGCTGCAGGCCGACGGTCCCGAAGTGGCCTCGCGCAAGGCTTCCCAGATGAGCATCGAGGCGTTCGCGCCGCTGCTGCCGGAGCTGATCGGCGGTTCGGCCGACCTGGCCGGCTCCAACCTCACCAAGTGGAAGGGCAGCCTCGACGCCGCCACCGGCGACAGCGCCGGCGGCAAGGGCAACTACGTCTACTACGGCGTGCGCGAGTTCGGCATGACCGCGATCGCCAACGGCCTGGCCCTGCATGGCGGCTTCATCCCGTACGACGCGACGTTCCTGGTGTTCTCCGACTACGCGCGCAACGCGGTGCGCATGAGCGCGCTGATCCCGGCCCATGCGATCCATGTCTACACGCACGACTCGATCGGCTTGGGCGAGGACGGCCCGACCCACCAGCCGGTGGAGCACCTGGCCTCGCTGCGCTGCATCCCGAACAACCAGCTGTGGCGCCCGTGCGACGCGGTGGAATCGGCGGTGTCGTGGAAGGCGGCGATCGAGCGCAAGGGCAACCCGGCCTGCCTGGTGTTCTCGCGGCAGAACCTCAAGCACCAGCAGCGCAGCGCGCAGCAGGTGGCCGACATCGCGCGCGGCGGCTACGTGCTGTCCGATCCGCTGGACACCAGGTTCCAGGCCATCCTGATCGCCACCGGCTCGGAAGTGGAACTGGCGATGGAAGCCTCGCGCGCGTTGGCCCAGCAGGGCGTGGCCGTGCGCGTGGTGTCGATGCCGTGCACCGAGGCGTTCGATGCGCAGCCGCTGGAATACCGCGAAGGCGTGCTGCCTTCCTGGTGCCGCGCCCGCGTGGCGGTGGAGGC
>NZ_LVJR01000120.1 GCF_001617365.1 Rhodanobacter sp. FW104-R8 | reverse complement strand
GCTTGGACATGACACTCCTTTTTGACCATGATCGGTCTTCTTAGAAGTGTCCGCGTTAACGGGGTAGAACCCGGCTGTCGCAAAGGCTCCCCCGCAAGGGGTGAATCCTGAATACGCGCAAGACGCCTTCTTCAAGGCGTTGCTCAACGCGACGGTTTACGCCCATGTACCGATGGAGACCCCGCCTGAAGGTGTCATGCGTTTCATTCAGTTCATACGCCCTGACAACGGACAAACCATGCTGCCGTTCTTCAGTGACAAGG
This sequence comes from Rhodanobacter sp. FW104-R8, assembly GCF_001617365.1. GTDB lineage: Bacteria > Pseudomonadota > Gammaproteobacteria > Xanthomonadales > Rhodanobacteraceae > Rhodanobacter. Next base: position 50,063 of record NZ_LVJR01000120.1, on the reverse strand, counting down.
GGCAAGCAGAAGAGGCAGCGAGCAACGCAGCGCTCATCGTGGCGATGTCGGGCCGAGATCTGTTCGAGCTGACGCAAGGTGCCTCGCTGATGCTTAACCCGAACGTGGATGCGATCGCGCTCTACCCGCCAGAGATCACAGCCATCTTGGAGGGAAGAGCACTTGGCAGTTTCGCCATGGACGAGATACCTGCGGAGACCGAGGTCCTGATCGGACCACCGTCTGTGTCGACGGTTGCACTAAACATGATCCTACGCAATCTGTTCCAACAGGAGGCCACGGTAAAAGCGGCTTTCCTGACGGAGCTGCATCGTCAGGACGAGAGCGCAGCAGTCATCCTGCTCCTTACCGTCGTGGCCGCCAAGGCGCATCAGGAGCGCCTCCTCCAGCTGGTTGCACTCGCATTCAAAGCAGGAGCGCTGAAGCTTGCCCTGCCGATCGACATGAGGTTCTTGGAGCCAGGTGAGTCGCTCGACGAGATCTGCAACGGCGGTGTGCAGATTTTCGGAGCTTGATGGAAACACTGTAACCGCGCGTTTGCCGCATCTATAGGTTCAGTATCACTTCGGCGAGTTCATCCAGGCGCGCTTTGCGCTGCCGCCATGTCGGCATGTGCCGATCAAGCAGCTTGAAAAATCGCGGGCTATGGTTGTGCTCCTTGAGATGACACAGCTCATGGAGGATCACGTAGTCGATGCAATCGCGCGGCGCTTTCACCAGCCACGGATTGAGTGTGATCTTCCCCGTCGGCGAACAGCTGCCCCACTGGGTTTTCATGGCCTGCAAGCGCATCCGAGGCGCCAATTGCTTCCAGCGAATGGTCGCGAGCATATCGTCGACGCGTGCGGCGAAAACCGAGCGGGCACGGGCGCGATACCAGGCCTCCATGGCCTCACGAACCGACGTCGGCGTCGGCTCGACGCAGCGAACCTCAAGGTGGCTTCCGCACAACTTCACGCCGGCGTCGGCCGCGTTGGCAGGAATCACTTTCAGACGATAACGACGACCGAGGTACATCACGGCCTCGCCGCTGACGTATTCGCGTGGCAATACATGAACATACCGGCGGCGGAAGCTGGCGAGATGTTCATGCACCCACCGCGCACGCTTCCGCACCGCGGCGAGTACGGTCGGTCGCGAAGCATCAGCCGGGGCGTCCACGACGACGCAGCCAGACGGCTCGACGTGGATGGCGATGCTTCCGCGACGGCGCTGCGGCTGCCTACGTACTGCGAACCGGATGATCTCCTCACCGTACTGGATGCTCCAGCCGGCTTCATGAAGCAACACTTCACGCACGGCTTAAGCCCACCCGCACGATCTGGATGATCTGGTCGACCACGGCCTTCGCCTGATCCAGGCCCACTCGCGCGAAGAGCTTTGGCAGCAGCGCCTTGCGCACCGCCGCCTCGATGTTCTGTGGGTTGAGCGAGTTCTCGGCGATGGCATCGCGCACCACCTGATCTATCTCCACGACGAGATCGGTGTACGCCCGGTGCTCCGCTTCCCCCATGCCGTCAAAGGCTGCGTCGCCCAGCACCAGCTTCAGGGCGCCAAAGTAGGCCATCGCGTGCCGGTTCTTCGCCAGCGCGGGCGGCATGCCAGGGGTTTCACGTGCCTCGACCTTCTGCTCGAAGGCCTTGAACAGTGCGTATTGCTTCAACGGATGGTCGAACATGGCCTCCGCCTCGGCGATGGCCTGCCGCAACAGTTCACCGAAAACTTTCTGTGCGTAGGGGTCGTCGGCGAGCTCCTGCTCGATGGTCTTGCGCACGCGCGTCTTGATAAGGTCGGTTTCGTTGCGGGTCTTTTCTTCGGACCAATCCTGCGGATCCTCGATCTTGCCCAGCTCATGCACCAAGTACACACCTTGCGGATCGCGCACCTCGCGGCCGATCACCTGCCTGTCCACCAGCTTGCGGATCTGCTCCTCGTAGACGCTGTAGTCAATTGTCTCCATCGCGTCACGACGGGCAATCAGGCGCAGACTGGAAAAGAAGCGCAGGTCATCCTTGTAGCGACGAATCAGTTCCTCGGAGAAGCTCTGGTCTTCGAAAAAGCCGCGCGAGGACAACGCCGTCTGCAGGCACAGGCCGAATTCGGTCAGCGCCTCTGAAAAATCGTCACGCAGTTTCTGCCGCGCGTCATACTCCTCGCCATCGCCTCCCTTCACAAGATGCGGCTTCAGGATCTCGCGGTACTGCTCGGTGTCCTTGCGGTTGGCCACGCTTTTGAAGAAGGACCACAGACGCTCATGCAAGGCAGGCAGGCGTTTGTACTGCGTGCTGAAGTCTTGGTACAGGCCATCGAGGTCGGCCAGCTCATAGCCGCCCTGGGTGCGCGCCTCCAGATCCTGATATGCACGCACCGCCACATCCAGCTCCTTGAGGATTCCGCGGTAGTCCACCAGCACCCCGTAGCGCTTGGCATCATGCAGGCGGTTCACGCGCGCCACGGCCTGGATGAGGTTGTGACCCTTCAGCGGCTTGTCGATGTACAGCACGGTGTTGCGCGGCGCATCGAAGCCAGTAAGCAACTTGTCGACCACGATCAGCAGGTCGGGCGAACCATCGCCGCCGAAGTCTTGCAGCACCTGCTTCTCGTACTCCTCCGGATCAAGCTTCTGATCCACGATGTTCTGCTTCCACCACTTCTGCACTTCCGGCATCGCGTCTTCGTCGATCTCGGCATTGCCTTCTCGCGTATCAGGGGCAGAGATCACGACGGCGCTGCTTACCAGCCCGGTATCGTCCAGCGCCTTCTTGTAGCGGATCGCGTCCAGTTTGCTATCGGTGGCCACCTGGCCCTTGAGGCCCAGCTCCAGCTTCTTGATGTTTTCGTTGAAGTGGGTGGCGATGTCCCATGCAATCAGCTCGATGCGGTTGGCTGCACCGTAGATGGCCCGCTTGCTGGCAAACTTCTTCTTGAGATCCGAACTCTGTGCCGACGACAGCGCCGCGGTGATCTTGTCGAACCAGCGATTGACCGCTTCTTCGTTGATGTCCAGCTCGGGTACGCGTTCTTCGTAGAGCAGCGGTGCCACAGTTTCGTCCTCCACCGCGCGCTGCATGGAATATGCGTGCACGATGGCACCGAACTTGTTCGCGGTCTTTTCGTCCTTCAGCAAAGGCGTGCCGGTGAAGGCGATGTAAGCTGCCTTCGGCAGCGCCTTGCGCATGCGTTCGTGGGTTTCACCGCCGTGGCTACGGTGACCTTCGTCCACCAGCACAACCAGGTCAGCCGAGTCGTTGCGGCACTCAGGAAGTTTGGAAGCCGTGTTGAATTTCTGCACCAGCGAGAAGGTGATGCGTTCGGTGCCGTGGCCGATACGCCGCGCCAGCTCGCGACCGGATGTGGCCTTGCTATGCTCGCCTTCTTTACGTGTGGCGATGGCCGAACCGAACGCGCCGCCGGTAATGAAGTTGCGTGCCAGCTGGGTTTCCAGGTCGACGCGATCGGTCACCACCACCACCCGGCACTCCTTCAATCCGTCGTTCAACAGCAGTGCCTTGGTGAGGAACACCATAGTGAAGCTCTTGCCCGAACCCGTGGTGTGCCACAACACACCGCCCTCACGCCCGCCATCGGGCCGCTTCTGCGCGATGCGCGCCAGCAGCGCACGGATGCCGAAGAACTGCTGATAGCGAGCGACCACCTTGCCCACCTTGCGGTCGAACAGCACGAAGCCGCGGAGGAACTCCAACAGGCGAGCCGGCGCAAGCAGCCCCGCGAGCAGGCGATCCTGGTCGGTGGGTAGGATCGGCTGCGTCCACAGCGCCTCGAAATAGACGCGCAGCCTGGCTGGCCTGCCGTCGAACAAGGCGCGTTGCGTATCCAGAGGCAGCGCGCGGTTCTTGATCGCCGCCAGCTGCTTCTCGTCGAGCTGCTCCTCGCGCCAGCGCGCCCAGAACTTGGTGGCTGTATGCGTGGTGCCGTAGCGGCCATCGGTCTGGCTGATCGACAGCAGCAGCTGCGCGTAGGCGAACAGCTGCGGAATCTCGTCCTGGCGCTGATTGCGAAGGTGCTGGCTGATGCCCTCGGTCACCATCGCCTTGCCGACCTGGCCGGACTCGGGCCGCTTCGCCTCGATCACCACCAGTGGCAGGCCGTTGACGTAGCAGACGATATCCGGCGTGCGGTGATGCGTGCCTTGCGCGGACAGCAGCTCGCACTCCTCGGTGACATCCCACAAATTCGCCGCCGGGTCGGTCCAGTCGATGATGGCGATAGTCGGCTGGTGCTTTTTGCCGTCCGGCATGAACTCGGTGACGGTGATGCCCAGCGCTAACTTGTTGTACAGCCGCTCGTTCGCCGCCAGCAACCCTTCGGCCAGCGGCAGCGCGAACAGCTCGCGCACGATCTGGTCGATGGCGCTGGGCGACAGCGGGTAACGCTCGCCTTTGTAATCGAAACGGCGGCTTTTCAGCATTTCGATCAGGCGTGGCTTGAGCATCACTTCGCGGGTGCTGCCGCGCAGGCTCAGGCACTCGGCAACCGTGAGGTAGCGCCAACCGAGATTGACTAGCAGATGCAACGCGGGAATCTGTGCGCTGGTCTGTTCGCGGGTATCGGGGGCGCTGTCGTTCATGCGGACGCGGCCTCTGGTGAGGCAGGCAGACGCACGCGGCGCTTGCCGGTGAGGAGTTGTTGCATCAGGGCGGACTTTTCGGTTCGGAGCCTCGCGATCTGTGTTCTGATGAGGTGCTGTTCGCGTTCTGTCATGTTCAGCGCGACTGCGATACGGCGTTGGGTATCGACGTCGGGAATGTGTAGGCGAAGCTTGAAGAAATCACCTATCGGCACATTGAGCAGTCCGTGGTTGCGTGCCCCCTCCTGAGCGATGCCAGCAAGGCAGTCATCGAGCATGCCGGCATCGAAGTAGTGGCGAAAAAAGTCCGCGTCGACCGCGATGCCTTCACGGAAACGAAAGCAGAGGTAGAGGCTGGAAACCACGCCTGACGCATAGCGCGTCAGCGGCTTGATGGCGCCCATGGGGTAGTTGGCCGAGTAACTCTTGTTGTAGGCGAACTCTCCCTGTCGTAGCAGCGTGTATCCCGTCAGGTCTACGCTGGATACGGACTTCTTGAAATAGTCGCGTTGATTAACCAGTCCAAGCGCGCCAGAGATCGTCAACACGTTGGTGTTGCCTTCCGTGTTCTTACGCGAGACTCGCTCGAACACCTCGTCGAAATCGACAAACGACCAGCCGCGCTGCTTTGTATTCGCTTGGCGGTCGTGGATCAGAAGCCTTCCAAGCAACCCCTGCTTTTGCTCAAGGCTGTTTGCCAACAGCCGTTCGGTGGTGGCAATGGCGGCATCCCAGGTGGCCAATGCAGCTGCGATTCCACGTTGCTCTTCCAAGCAAGGGAGTAATACCGGGAAGGCCTTCAATTGGGTGGCGTTGATGCTTGCGAGGTTCGTGCTGCGTTTTGCGCAACTCAGAAAATAGTTCCGGCCGTACTCACTAGCCGCCATAGCGGCAAGAAACCCAGAATCGAGGCGGTTCTGGTCGGGTCGAACGACAAAAACGTGGTTTTGATGGAGGCACAATGGAATTTGCTCGCGCCAGACATCCCCCCGGCCGAGCTTGTCGAAGTCGCCACCTTCCGTCATCAAGACGTCGCCACGCTTCAATCTATAGCGGTCGATTTGGTCGCGTTCGACCCAGATCGTCTTGACCTTGGCCAGATTCAAATGCCCGTCTTGGACGTTCGCCACGCGGAGATAGGGAAGCTCTACTGGATCTTTCAGGCCAGTTTTTCCCTTTGCCAAACCGGTTCGCACGTCCGCAATGCTTTCCAGCCTGGTGCGCCACCAATCCTTAGGAAGCATGCTTGCCTCCCTTGCACCTGCATTCTCTACGGCCGCTAACGCCGCGGTTTTCCGCCGTTTCGTGTTGCACGCACTCATGCCTTGCCCTTACCGATGCGCTTGTTCCGCTCGCGTTCGATCTGCTTGATGCTTTTGTCTGGCACCGGAAGCTGTTCGGGCATGGTGCCGCCGATGTCGGCAATGGCCTTGCGGACCTTCGTGCCCACTTCGAAGTGGGTGCGATTGGCGGCCGATTTTCCCTGGACGCCCTCGTGCTTGAGCTTGTCTTCGGTCTGGGTGGCGCGGAACAGGTTGGCGGCCAGTTCGGTACTGCCCATGTGGTCAAGGATCTTCTGGCTCTTCTTCAGCCCCTTGCGCGCGTGAATCTCCTTGTTGCCGAGCCCGCCGTAAAGGCCCTGGTAGCCATGGTTCTGGAACACGGCGTAATCAACGGGAGTTGCCACGCCGGCTTGCTGTGCGGCGGCGGCAAGGTGTTTGTTGTGCTGCGAGAGCTCGTCGCGCAGCATGAGTCGTCGTTGATCCTCACTGAGTGCCGAGAATGCGTTGGCGGAATCCACCTGCTGGATGCGCTCGTAACCCACTTGCGCCAGCCAGCGCTTGAAAGGCTCTGCCTTGGGCGAGGGGATGGACTGAATGACCCGCAGCACGCCCTCCATGTTGGCGCAATTGAGCAGTTGCACGCCGCCCGGGGTGGTCAGACGAAGGGGGGAGGCAATTTGCCCCCACCCTTCGGCTAAACCCGCGTCCCGCTTGCGTAAATCTTTCAGATAGCCCTCAGGCTGAACCGAGTCGGTCAGAGCGCCGACCACGTCGACGATGGCGAACCACCATTCGCCTTCATGCCAGGTACGACGAACGACCTGGCTTTCAAACGCGGTTGGCGCGTTGTCGGCGGGTGTTTTCTCTTGCTTACTCATAGCCCAGCTCCTTCAGGTAACCGGCCATCTGCTCTTCCAGCCTGGCCAGCTCGGCCTTCAATTCCCGTCGTTCCTTGCGCACGGCCATCAGGTCGATTTCTTCCTCCTCCTCGAAGGTGTCGACGTAGCGCGGGATGTTGAGGTTGTAGTCGTTCTCCGCGATCTCGGCCGGCGTGGCGAGATAGGCGTACTTGTCGACGTTGGCGCGGGCCTTGACGGTGTCGAGGATGCGCTGCAGATCGATGTCACGCAGGAAATTCTGGTTCTTGCCGTCTTCGTAGTCGCGGCTGGCGTCGACGAACAGCACCTTGTCGTCCGTCTTCTTCTTGCGGAAGACGAGGACGGCGGCGGGAATGCCGGTGCCGTAGAACAGCTTTTCGGGCAGCCCAATCACGATGTCGAGCAGGTTCTCGTCGATCAACTGCTTGCGCAGTCGCCCTTCGGCCGCGCCGCGAAACAGCACGCCATGCGGAACCACCACGGCCATGCGGCCGGTGCGTGGCTTCATGGTTTCGATCATGTGCAGGATGAAGGCGTAGTCACCCTTGGTGCGCGGTGGAACGCCACGGCGGAAGCGGCCGAAGGGGTCAATGTCTGCACCTTCATGACCCCACTTCTCCAGCGAGAACGGCGGATTGGCCACGACGATGTCGAAGTGCTTGAGGCTGGCCGGCTTTGTTGAGTGCTGCGACGCCGATTTTGATTTCCCGCGTACCGCCGAGAACGGATCCCGCGTGGTTTCACCATCAAGCAGCTTGGGGTTGCGGATGGTGTCGCCCCACTCGATGCGATGGTTGTCCTCGCCATGCAGAAACATGTTCATCTTGGCCAGCGCCCAGGTGCTGCCTATGGCTTCCTGGCCATAGAGTGCGTATTTGCGCGAACCAGACCGCTCGCGGATCAGGCGGCCGACCTTGAGCAGCAGCGAGCCCGAGCCACAGGTGGGGTCGCTGATTTCGTCACCCTCCTGCGGGTCCATCAACCTCGCCATCAGGGTGGAGACTTCCGGCGGCGTGTAGAACTCGCCCGCCTTCTTGCCGCTGCTGGAGGCGAAGTTCTTGATCAGGAATTCGTAGGCATTGCCGATGATGTCCAGCGTGCCGACGCGACTGGGACGTAGGTTGAGCTCCGGCTTAGCAAAGTCTTCCAGCAGGTGGCGCAGGATATCGTTCTTCTGCTGCTCGTCACCCAGCTTGGTCGAGTTGAAACTGATGTCCTGGAACACGTCGCGCAGCTTGCCAATGTTGGCTTCCTCGATAGCGTGCAACGCCTTGTCGATGCGCTCGCCGTTGCCTGGCGAGTGCCGCTGCTCATGGAGCGCGTAGAAGTTGGCCCGTGACGGCAACACGAAACGCTCGTTCTTGAGCATCTCCTCAATCAACTCGGGATGATCACCGTACTCGGCCTTGTAGCCGTCGTAATGGTCCTGCCAGACGTCCGAGACGTACTTGAGGAACAGCATCGTAAGGACGTAGTCCTTGTAGACGCTTGGATCCACGGTGCCACGGAATGTGTCGCACGCCGACCAGACGGCAGCGTTGATGATGTCCTGGGCGATGTCTTTCACGCTCATCTTCGATCCTCTACTGATTCAACCGAGCAGCTGCTCGGCGACGGCTGCCAGTTCCATGTCACGATTCCGGAGCAGGGATTGCAGCACTTGTTGTTCGGCGGCGGCGAGCTTGGCCAGAGCGACGACCGCCTGTTGTTTGCCGATGGGGAACACCTTGATGGGGACGGCCTCGAGTACCGGCTTGCGGATGCTGAGCTGGGAACTGCCTTCGGCGGCTTGTGCCCAATAGCGCTGGACGGGCCCTTGGTTGAGTTGCCACGCCAGGAACTCCGGAAGCACTTGCCCATGCTGCTTCAGCCGCAACACATACAGGTGAGGGGTACAGACCGTGCGACCAGGTAGCCCGGTTACCACGCAGGCGTAGTTCGATGCCCCTCGGGCGGTGAACAGGAGATCCCCTTCCTGCAGCCAGTCGGGCTCCTTGCGCCCACGGATTTCGGTGCGTACCAGCTCGTCGCGATTTTTGAGACCAGTCGGCGATACATCTTTCATCTGAACCACGGCAACGGAACCGCCTGGTGTCTCGGTGATCGCACTTCGGAACGGGTGACCTTGGCGGATATCGGCCAAGGCTTGGAGTTCTGTTTGATATGCGTCATTCGACATGATGCGAATATTACTTGACATGCGCTAGATAGACAACTATGTTCTCGCATAAATTAAGCATCAATCGTATTGATGCATTTAGTGGTGATCGAGATGGCAAAGAGCGAAAAGACATCCAGCCGCGTGTCGCATGAAGCCTCAAGCGTCCTTCGGAATCCGGGTTCAAGCAGCACAGCCAAGTCCTTGGCCGGTAGCGTCCTGGCGCAATCGCGAACTAACAAGGAAACCTCGACCTCTGTTGCCAGCAAGGCCGCCAAGGCGCTGGACGACGGCCGGACAAATCGGGTCACGAAGACTTTGGCGGGTAGCGCGCTCACGCAGAGGAAGAAGTAGACGCTGATCCCCGGCCAAGCAATCGCACTTCTGATGATCAATTGAATCAACGCATGTGCACTGGATATCCAGGCCGCAGTGTGGAGCGACCGCCCGAGGCTACGGTGACTTTCCTACACAAGCATTGAGTTGGACGCTTTCGGGACTGATCACGGAGCCCGCCAGAATCCGGATCCCAACAAGATTACCTTCGGAGGAATTGTGCTAACGCTAATCAAAGTGCAGGTCTGGAAATACAAGTCCATTGAGGACTCGACGCCTGTGGCGCTCGCAGACGACGTGACAGTACTGGTCGGCAAGAACGAGTCCGGCAAGACCGCGTTCCTCGAAGCGCTGCACAAGGCCATGCCGCTCGGTACCGCCAAGTACGACTTCGTCGCCGACTACCCGCGCAAGGACTTGGTGCACTACCGGCCGCAGCACGACGCCGAGAATTATCAGCAAGTCGTCGAGCTGACATTCCGCATTGAGAAGGCACTGGCCGATAAGATCAACAAGGAAGCCTTTGGGGGCGCCGAGATCGTCGCTGCTGGTACCACGTTTACACGCGACACGACCATCGCCAACACGAGCAGCATCGGATTCCAGATTGACCAGAATGCGGCATTGGCTGCCCTGAAGCAGTCGCTCGGCGACTTGGAGCACAAGGACGAAGTCTTCGCCGGAGCGCGCACACTCGTCGATGTGCTGACAAAGATCGAAGCTCTGACTTTGCCAGCGGATAGCAAGCTCGCCACTTTCGTTACGCAATGGCGTGCTCGCGACGTCAAGGATTCCGGCTGGGATCTCGTCAAGGGATATATATGGAGAGCGTACCTTTCGCCGGCACTGCCGAAATTCCTCTATTTTGACGACTACAAGCTGCTTGAAGGCAAGATCAACTTGCCGGCGCTGCAACAGCGTGCAGCCGCAGGCAAACTGACGGATGCCGACGAAACGGCGCAAGGCCTCTTACAACTTGCCGGCACAACGCTACAGGAGCTGATGAGCGACGAAGGCTACGAAACCGCAAAAGCCAAGCTAGAGGCAATTGGGCTGAACATCACGCAGAAAATCTTCGAGTTCTGGAAACAGAATCAGGATCTGGATGTCGAGTTCGATCTCAAAAGCGACGCCAAGGATGTTGCGCCATACAACAGCGGCGTCAATCTTTACATTCGCATCAAGAACCGCCGGCACGGTGTGACAGTTCCGTTTGACCAGCGTAGCAAAGGCTTCATCTGGTTCTTCAGCTTCCTGGTCTGGTTCGACGCCGTTCAGTCGCGCGCCGCGACAAAGGATGCTCTCGTGCTGCTTCTCGACGAACCGGGCCTGAATCTGCACGCGTTGGCACAAGCCGACTTTCTAGCCTATATACGCGAGCTGTCGGAGCAGCACCAGATTATCTACTCGACGCACTCGCCGTTCATGGTGGACAGTGCGCGCCTTGAAGATGTGCGTGTCGTCGAGGATCGCATCAAGGATGGCACTAAAGTTACCGGCGACCTAGCTGGCTCGTCGGACGAAAGCGTGTTTCCCCTGCAGGCCGCGCTCGGATACTCCATTGCGCAGAATCTGTTCATCGCAAAGAAGAACATATTGATCGAAGGTCCCGCCGACCTGATCCTGCTGCAGCATGTGAGCGCATTGCTGGAAGCCGAAGGCAAACAAGGCCTGGGGGACGCGATCCTGGTGCCAGTCGGCGGCCTAGACAAGCTCGCCACTTTTGTCGCACTTCTCGGATCGAACAAGCTGAAGCTTGTGGTGCTACACGACCGCGCCGCCACCCCACACCAGAGGCTTGAGGACCTGGTCCGCCAGAAGCTCATCGAACGCAAACGTGTCCTTGACTTTTCGATGTTCCTTGAGTCGCAGGCGGGCGAGGCCGACATCGAAGACCTTCTACCGGCCGACGCCTATATCGCAGCGTTCAATCAGGCCTACGCCAAGGAACTCAACGGTGTCACTTTGACGGTCGCCGAGCTGAGCGAGCAGCCACGCATGATTGAACGCATCAACCATTGGCTGAAGACGAAGAGTATTACGCTGTTGAAGGATGGTGGCTTCAACCACTACCGTGTCGCCCAGGCCGTGCTACCGGCGCTGACGGCCACGGGACTCAAACCTGATGCGCTAGGGCGTTTCGAGCGACTTTTTGCAAAGGTCGTCGAGGTGCTGTAACTGCCTTCGCCAAGCCATCCAGCAACATACAGCACTAAGTGACACTCAGTCGTGGGCATTCCACGATCCAACGCTATGGACCATAACGAAAAAACGGCAATTCGTGTCAGAACCCGAGACGGCATAAAGCGTCAAAAGTGACACTTTATGGTGATTTGTCCACCGCGTCGGTTCGTTCGCAAAAGGATGGTGCGCCCGGCGGGATTCGAACCCACGACCCCTGCCTTCGGAGGGCAGTACTCTATCCAGCTGAGCTACGGGCGCATGCAAAGCCGCGCGCGGGCTGTGGCCGGAGGCCGGCACCGCGGGGGAGCGCAGTATAGCCGAGTTGCCGCCGGACGGCATGCGCGGCACGGCGCGGGGTGGCGCTTCGGCCGTGCCCTCGCTCCGGCGCCCTCTCCCGTCAGGGGAAGGGCGCAAGGCGCGGCATCAGCGGGCCTTGAGCAGCTCGCCCAAGGTATCGGGCCGGCTGGCGTCGCGGACCAGGTGCGGGTACTTCAGGCCGTCGTGGTAGTCGATGCGCACGGTCTGGTACTGGTCGAAGTTCTTCACCAGCAGCTCGACCGGCTGGTTCTTGTCCTTCGCGGCGGCGGTGACGGCATCCTTCAGCGCGTCGGGATCGTAGTCGTGGCTGTTGACGGCGACCACCGTCATGCCGGGCGAGATGCCGGCCTTGAACGCGGGGCTGTCCCACAGCACGTCGGCGATGCCGCCGTCCTTGCCCACCGAGAGGCCGAGCGAATAGGTGAGGTCGGCGACGTGCCGGCGCGCCTCGATCGCCTTCAACGCGGCGGACGGCTTGTCGGTGTAGACCAGCTTCCAGCCGTGACTCTCGATGCCGCCGGTCAGCGGACCGTGGCCGTCAAGGCGGCTGCGCAGGTAGCTGGCCCAGTCGAACGGCTGGATGTCGTTGAGCGTCTTCACCACGTCCTCGAAGGTGTAGGTGTTGACGTCCCACTGGCCGTTGTCCATGCCGAAGAACGCCTTGGCGAAATCGTCGATGGCATGCTTGCCCTTGCTGAGGTCGCGCAGCTTGGCGTCGACGTCGAGCCAGATCATCTGGCCGGCGGAGTAGTAGTCCTCGCTGCCCTGGTAGTTGCGGTACGGCAGCGGCGCGCGCTTGGCGATGATCGGGTCGTTGGTGGTGTCCTGCACGTTGCGCCAGCTGGCCAGGCCGGGACGGCCGCGGTCGTAGGTGGCGGCGACGAAGGCAAGCATGTCGTGCGCCTGCTCCAGGTTCCACAGGCCCGAGCGTGCCGCCATCACCTGGCCCCAGAACTGGGTCTGGCCCTCGTAGACCCACAGCAGCGAATCCTGCATCGGCACGTTGAAGTTCGGCGTGGCGAGGTCGGCGCCGCGGCGGTACTTGCCGTCCCACGAGTGGTTGAACTCGTGCGGCAGCAGGTCGCGGCCCAGGGCGTTCTTGTCCAACTCGGTGAAGTAGCCGGTGCCGGTGCCGTTCTCGCTGGAACGGTGGTGCTCCAGGCCATTGCCGCTCATCTTGTCGCTGAGCGAGAGCAGGAAGTCGTAGTGGTTGTAGTGATGCGCGCCGTACAGCTTGTACATCTGCTGCACCAGGTTCTGGTGCAGCTTCAGCTGCTGCGGGGTGATCTCCAGGTACTTCGGCGCGTCCGCCACGATGTTGAGGTGCACCGGCGCCTTCGCGCCCGGGTCCAGGTCCACGCGCTTGAAGTACTTGCCGGCGTAGATCGGCGAATCGACCAGGTCGTCGTACGCGATCGGCTTGAAGTGCACGGTGTCGCCGTCGCGCGAGGCCACTTCCAAGGCGCTGCCGAACTGCCAGCCGGCGGGGAAGGTCACGCTGGCCTCGGCCATGATGCGCCCGGCGAAATAGCCGGCCGGGTACACCGTGTTGGCGTTCCACTGCAGGTTCAGCATTTCCGGCGTCATCACCACGCGGCCCTGGCGGGTGCTCTGCGGCGACAGGAACTGGAACGACACCTCGACGCTGCTGGCGCCCTCGGGCACCTCGACGTGGAAGGCGTAGACGTCCAGCGTGTCGCGCTTCCACGGCAGCGGCTTGCCGTTCGCGGTCACCACCAGGCCGGCCAGCTTGTCGACCGGACCGCTGGGCGAATGGTTGCCGGGCAGCCACTGCGGATACAGCAGGGTCAGCGGCCCCGGCTGCGCCGGAATCACCTCGTGCACGCGGAAGATCCGGCGCGCCACGTCGGTAGCGTCCACTTTGATCTTCAAGGTGCCCTGATACGGCACATCCCGCGGCGCAGGGACATCGGCAAGCGCGGCGAAACTGGCCAGGCCGAGAGCGGCGGCGGCGAGGGCGGAAGCGAGGCGGGTGGCTTTCAATGCGTTCTCCGGGTGGAAAATGGGAGCCTGCCGGGCGAGCCGGGGTCTGCGTCGAGAGGCCGTCCAGGCCAGGCGGGCTCCGGGAATCCGTGCCGCAAAGACTGCCGCGGCAGGCATCCGAGGCGTCGATGCTAGACCGGCAACGCCGGGCTTCACCCCTGCCGAAGGTCACGAGCATGGCTCGCGCACGAACCCGTTCCGGCCCATGGCCGGGATCTGGCATCCATCTTGCTCGGCTTGGGTCGAGCCTCCCGGCTCTCCATCCGAAAGAACCCGCATGCACGCCTTGTTCAAGCACCTCCGGCAAGCCGACGACACGGAGCAGCGCCGCGAGTACAGCCACTACCTGGCACGGCAGATGGGGCCGATGATCCACGCCCTGATGCTGGTGGGCGCGCTGGCCTATCTGGTGGCGGTCACCGCCAGCACCCTGGTGCGCCACTCGCCGTTGCCGCTGTGGCTGCGCCTCGCGCCGCTGGCGCCGCTGCTGCTGGTGGCCGCATCGACCCGGCACGTGCGGCAGCCGCGCCTGCTCAGCGCGCTGACCTTGCTGTGCGTCCTGCTGCTGGAGATCGGCATCAACCTCAACGGCATGGACGACATACACCGGCAGTCCGTGGTGCTGCCCGGGCTGCTGCTGCCGGTGGCGTCGTCGGTGATCTGGCTGGGCCGCTGGGATTTCGTCGCCGCCATGCTGCTGTGCGCGCTGGGGCCGCTGCCGATGCTGCTGTTCGGCAACGCCGACAGCGCGCAGGTCTTCCAGTACCTGGTCTACATGGCGATCGCGATCGCGCTGTCGACGGTGCTGCGCGCGTTCATGGCGCGCACCCTGTTCGAGCAGTTCCGGCTTGAGCGCCAGCTGCGCGAGCAGGCCAACACCGATGGCCTCACCGGCCTGCTGGTGCGCAACCGCTTCCTGGAACTGGCGCGACTCGCGCTGGGCGATATCCGTCGCCGGCAGCAGCCGGTGTGCGTGCTTTACCTGGATGCCGACCACTTCAAGCCGCTCAACGACGACCACGGCCACGCCGCGGGGGATGCCGCGCTGATCGCGCTGGCCACGACGATGCGCCGGCAGATGCGCCAGGGCGACCTGATCGGCCGTATCGGCGGCGAGGAGTTCGCGATGCTGCTGCCCGGCCTCGACCTGCAGCAGGCCGGCGCACGCGCCGAGCAGCTGCGCCAGTCGATGCACGAGATCCGGCGCCCGGACGGCCCGTTGACCGTGAGCATCGGCGTGGCCGAATGCGGCCAGGCCGACGAAGCCATCGAAACCCTGCTGGCCCGCGCCGACCAGGCGATGCGCCAGGCCAAGCGCGACGGCCGCGACCGGGTCGTCATTGCCTGACCCCGGCCGGGTTCAGCCTCCGGCCGCCGCCAGCTTGCTGCGGCGGATGCCGTAGGCGAAGTAGATCACGCAGCCCACCGCCATCCAGACGATGAAGCGCTCGTAGGTGATCCACGGCAGGCCGTAGATCAGCGCGACGGAGAACACGATGCCGAGCGGCGCGGTGAACCACACCGCCGGGGTCCTGAAGTTGCGCTGCAGGTCGGGGCGGCGCACGCGCAGCAGCATGATCGAGGCGCAGATGATGATGAAGGCGCTGAGCGTGCCAATGTTGACCAGCTCGGCCACCTCGCCGATCGGCAGCAAGCCGGCGACCAGCGCGGTGAACACTCCCAGGATCAGGGTCGGCCGCGCCGGCGTGCCGAAGCGCGGGCTGACCCTGGCGAACCAGGTCGGCAGCAGGCCGTCGCGGGCCAGCGCGAACCAGATCCGCGCCGCGCCCAGCATGAAGGCGAACAGCACGCTGGTGACGCCGATCACTGCCGCCGCCGCGATGGTCACGCTGAGCCAGTGCAGGCCGATCTGCTCGAACGCGTCGGATACCGAGGCCTCGCCGCCCAGCCTGCTGTAGTGGCTGATGCCGGTCAGCACCAGCGACACCGCGATGTACAGCACCATCGCGATCGCCAGCGACAGCAGCACCGCGCGCGGCAGGTCGCGCTGCGGGTTCCTCGACTCCTCTGCCGCGGTGGTCAGCGTGTCGTAGCCGAACACCGCGAAGAACACCACGCTGGCGCCGGTCAGCACGCCCTGCCAGCCGAAGTGGCCGATGCCGGTGGCGGCGTCGACCACCCGCGCCGGCACGAACGGGTGCCAGTTCGCGGTGTCGATGTAGAACACGCCGACCAGCACCACCAGCAGCACGCCGATCACCTTGATCGCCACCACCAGCGTGTTGAAGCGCGCGCCCCACTCGGTGCGCACGGTCAGCAGCACGGCGACCGCCAGCGACACCGCCGCGGCGATCACGTTGAAGCGGTGGCCGTCGCTGGGCGCGGCGATCGCCGTCGAACCGTGCAGGCCGAACAGCTGCTGCAGGTAGTACTCCATGGTCTGCGCGCTCATGCTCTGCTGCGCCCACTCCGGCAGGTGCGCGCCGGCCGAGGCCAGCAGCACCTGCACGTAGCCGGACCATCCGATCGCCACCACCGCCACCACCAGCGCGTATTCCAGCAGCAGGTCCCAGCCGATGATCCAGGCGGCGAACTCGCCCAGCACGGCGTAGCCGTAGGTATAGGCGCTGCCGGTGACCGGGATCAGCCCGGCGAACTCGGCGTAGCACAGCGCGGCGCAGGCGCTGCCGAAGCCGGCGATCAGGAAGCTGATCGCCACCGCGGGGCCGGCGTTCATCGCCGCCTGCTGGCCGGCCAGCACGAAGATGCCGACGCCGATGATGCCCCCGATGCCGATCGCGGTGAGCTGCCACAAGCCCAGCACGCGGCGGAAATCACCACGCGTGCCGGCCTCCGCCTGCAACTGCTCGACCGTCTTGTGGCGCACCAGCTTGCTGAAGAATCCCATCGCCCGCCCCCCGAGTTGGCAAACGGCGATCATAGCGAATGCGCATGCGGGCACACAGCGCGGTGCAGCACGGTCGCCGCCGAAGGTCCACGCGAACCCGACAGGGCGGGCACGACTCGCCACCTTGTCAAGACAAACAGCCGGCGGGCCGTGCCCGCCCTACCGCAGCGGGGCGGTTGCGAGTTCAGCGGGAACGGCGGCCACGCCCGCGCGGGCCGATGACGAACGCAGCCATGGCAGTGCGACTGCACTGAGTCCGAACACCACCGCGATCGCCAGCGCGATCCGGCCGTCCAGATGGACGATGCCGAACCAGCGTCCGCTGAGCAGCGGTACCACGGCGGTGGCCAGCACGCGCACGCCTTCCGCCCATGGCGCCCAGCGCCGGCCTTCCATCAGCGCGCCGGTCACGCACAGGCCAGCCACCAGGTAGACCGCGTAGCCAAGCAGCGCCGGCAGGCTGGCCGTGCCGGCCATGCCGAGGAACTGCGTGGTCATGCCCAGCAGCAGGGCGAATTGCAGCAGCACGTAGAGCTTCAGCGACCGCGGCAACGGCGGGTCGTAGCGCTCGGTGGGCAGCGCGAATGCCGGCTTCGGGTAGCGCGCTGCCACGTCGGCGGGACGCCAGCCCGGCGGCTTGATCCACACCAGCAGCTTGTCGCGCCAGCGCCGCGCGTGCCAGGCGTCCACCGCGGCATGCCAGTACACCTCGGCGTTCGCCCACAGCGGATTCCAGCTGTGCAGCGGCGAACGGGTGCCGTACACCGGCGGGTCGCCGTCGTCCTCCTCCACGAAGGTGCCGAACAGGCGATCCCACACGATCAGGATGCCGCCGTAGTTGCGGTCGAGGTAGCGGTCGTTCACCGCGTGGTGGGCCCGGTGGTTGGACGGCGAGCAGAACACCCGGTCGAACCAGCCGAGCCGGCCGATCTGCTCGGTGTGCACCCAGAACTGGTACAGCAGGTCGATCAGCGCCACCACCACGAACACCTTCAGCGGCACGCCGAGCACGGCCAGCGGCAGGTAGAACAGCCAGCCCAGCAGCACGCCGCTGCCGGTCTGGCGCAGCGCGGTGGACAGGTTGTAGCGCTCGCTCTGGTGATGCACCACGTGCGCGGCCCACAGGATGTTCACCCGGTGCCCGCAGCGGTGCAGCCAGTAGTAGCAGAGGTCGTACAACAGCAGCGCGCCGAGCCACACCAGCAAGTTGTTCTCCGGCAGCGCGAACAACGCCAGGTGCCCGACGCACCAGGCATAGATGCCGATCGTCAGCAGCTTGCCGAACACGCCGACCAGCTGCGAGATCACCCCCAGCCCGATGCTGTTGATCGCATCGTTGGTGGCATACGCCTCGCGCCCGCGCAGCTTCGCCACCAGCAGCTCGATCCCGATCAGCAGAAAGAACACCGGGGTGGCCCAGGTGATGATGAGTTCCTGCGTATTCACTTCGCCGCCCCCGCCTTGCTCGCCGTGTCGACGCGCCGCACCGAGCGCGCGATCCACCACAAGGCCAGATAATACGCCGACAGCACCCACAGGCTGGACCACGGGATCGCACCGTGGAAGCGGTTCCACGCCAGCACGCTGTCACTGAGCATGAACGCCAGCGCGCCGAGCGCGGCCAGCCGCGCGGCCGGCGCCTGCACGTCGCCGCGCCGGGCGAACACCCGTGCCCGCCCCAGCGCCTGGCCAGCCATGGCCGCCAGCACCGCCACATAGACGATCACCGGCGCGCGCAGCGGCGCACCGATCGCATCCCACAGCAGGGCCAGGTTCGCCGCGCCGTAACCGAGGCTGGCCAGCAGCAGCCATGGCCGCGCGCCGAAACGGCTGTCGTCGAGGAACGCGGCGATGAAGCACAGGTGGCCGCACAGGAATGCCAGCAGCCCCGGCACGAACAGGTCGCCCGGCAGCATCAGCAATACATCGCCCGCCAGCGAACAGGCGATGCCGGCCAGCACCCGCCGCCGGTAACGCGGCGACGCCGCGGGCCGCGCGCGCCACGCCAGCACGAAGATCAGCGCGGTAGCCAGCGGCTTGCCGATCCAGTGCAACCACAGCCAGCCCTGGCCAGCCCCGCCCGTCGCCAGCAGCGCGCCGGCGATGGCCGCAGCCGCCGCGCACGAGGTGGCGAACGCGAGCCGGCGCATGCCGGCGGGCAACAAGGAGCGGGAAGCCGTCGCGACCATGCAGGGCACCGTGGACGATACCCGGCCGATCATAACGAGGGCGCCGCCATCGCAGTGGATGGCGGCGCCCGGCGCGACCGGCGACCGGTCAGAAGCGCACGGTGGCGGTCAGCATCGCCGCGCGCGGCGCACCCACCTGCAAGGTGGCGAACTCGCCGGTCGGGTCCGTCGCGGTGAAGCCGTTGGAGCCGATCGTGCCGTAGTAGTGCTTGCCGGCGAGGTTGGTGACGTTGAGCGCCAGTTTCAGGTCCTCGGCCACGCCCAGCTTGCCGAAGTCGTACGCCGCGGCGGCGTTGAACAGCCAGTACGACGGCACCGAGGCGTCGTTGACGTAGGTGTAGTAGCGCTTGCCGGTATAGTTGGCGGACAGGCGCAGGTCCCACGCGCCCGGCGTCCAGGCGATCTCCGAGGAGAACAGCTGCTTCGGGCTGTCGACCACGGTCTTGCCCCGGGTCGCCACCACGGTGGTGCCGTTGAGGTAGTCGCTGTCGTAGCGCGAGCGGTTGTACGACAGCGCGTTGTACCAGCGCAGGTCGCTGGCCGGCTTCAGGATGAAGGTCAGCTCGGCGCCGCGGCTGGTCACCGAGCCGACGTTCGCATAGGCAGACGGGCAACCCTGGATGCCGGACGAGCACTGCTGGATCGCCAGCAAGCGGTGGTCGAACTTCACGTCGTACAGTGCCAGCGAGCCTTCGAACAGCTCCTCAGCATGGCGCCAGCCGGCCTCGACGGTGCGCGACTGCTCGGGCTTGAGCTTGCCGCTGATCACGTCGAACGCAGCCTGGGTGGTGGCGAACGGCCCGCTCACGCCGGCCTGGAAAGCGGCGATGTTCTGCGCATAGGAGGCGAACAGTTCATCCTGTCCACCCAGCTTGTAGCTGGCGCCGAGCTGCGGAAGCAGCGATTTGTCCGCGGTCAGCTCGCCGTTCGCGTAGCTGCCCACCACGGCGTGCGTGCGGGTGCGCGTCTGCGGGCTCTTGACGCCCACGTCGACGTGCAGCCTGCCGTCGAGCAGGGTGATGCTGTCCTGCAGGTACAGCTGGTGCGTCTCGGTCTCGTAGTGCTGGTAGAACTTGCGGATGTTCGGGTTGTGCAGGAAGTACTGGTCGTCCACCGGGCCGGCGATGAAATAGAAGTTGCGCTGCACCGTGTGGTGGCTGTTCTCGTACCAGAAGCCGCCTTCGAGGTGGTGGTTGCCGAGGTCCCAGCCCAGCGAGGCGATCGAGCCCCAGCGGTCGATGCCGTACTCGGTGGTGCGGATCGAGATCGGCGTCTCCTGCGGCGTGCCCGCGAACGAGGTCTGGTACGGCGTGAACCAGTGCCCCTGGCCGCGGTTGCTGTGGTAGTAGCCGGTGGCCTTCAGGCGCACGCCCTCGGCCAGGCCGAAGTCGCCGAACAGGCCGGCCAGGCTGTCGTCGCGCAGGCCGCGGCCGGCGTAGTACGCATCGTCCAGGTTGTTGACGCCGCCGGTGAAGATGCCCTTCGCCGCGTTCACCGCGCGCTGCCAGTCCGGCGCGTAGTTGTCCCAGTTCCAGCCCAGCCGCCGCTGCATGTCCAGCGACAGGTCCTGGTAGTCGGTCTCGTTGCGGCTGGACGTATTCAGCAGCGCGGCGAGATGGTTGTCGCCGAAGTCGTATACCGCCTTGCCGTTGAACTGCTGCTGCTTCTGCGCGCCGTCGCCCTTCCACTTGTCGCTGTCGGCATAGGCGCCGGAGAGGTACATCGCGAAGCCCTGGTGGTCGCCGGTGTCCAGCCGCGCGTAGGTGCGCAGTGCGCTGTCGCTGCCGACGCTCTGCGCCAGCGTCACGCCGTAGTTGCTCGTCGGATCGGTCGAGTAGAACTGCACGGTGCCGCCGAGGTTGCCGGTGGAGGCGGTGCCCAGCGCGCCGATGCCGGCGGCCAGCTCGGCGCCGCCCAGGTTCTCGGCGATCAGCGCGCGGCTGATGTGCAGGCCGTTGTTGTTGCCGTAGCTCATGTCGCCCAGCGGAATGCCGTCCAGCGTGAAGCCGAGCCGGGTCTGGTTGAAGCCGCGCAGGCTGATGCGGGTGGACCACTCGTAGTTGCCGAACGAATCGGCCGATTCGAAATGCACGCCCGGCAGCTTCGCCAGCAGCTTCAGCGGGCTGGAGCCCGGCGGCAGCACCTTCACGTCCTGCACGGTGATGCGCTGGACCTGGCGGGTCTCGCCCTGCCCGATCACCGACACCGACTCCAGCGTGCGGGCCTTGTCGGTGGTGGGCGCCGGCGCATCGTTGTCAGCCGGTGCGGCCAGCGCCGCGCCATCCAGCACGGCGAACAGCGCCAGGGCAAGAGCGGTCCTGCGGAAGAAGCGTTTGTTGATGGACATGCGCATGCATCCTTTGGCGCAGCCGCCCGCGATCGCGGGAAGCCACGACATCAATATGTGGAATGGGATAACAGCCGCCCTCAGCGACCGTACGCACAAGCATGGCGGTGTTTTGTGTATGGAGCCTTACAGCCGAATGTCATCTTTTCGGATGGACGTCCGTATGGTCGACGCGAATTCAGCGATGATCGCGTTGTCGACCAGGACCGCGTGACGGCAGCCCGCACACGCGCCGGCGCGCCGATATCGGCGCGCGAGCCGGCGGGAAACGTTCAGCGCCCGTCCAGCGCCTTGCGCCCGATCGCCGGATCGTCGGTGAAGAACGCATCGATGCCGGCGTCGAGGTAAGCACGGATCTCGGCGATCGAGCCGGCCTCGTTGAACGTCTTCGGGTCGCTGCCCTGCCGGAAGTTCTTCGCCTGGAACTGGTTCTCCGGGCGGAATGTGTAGGGGTGCAGCTCCAGCTTCGCCGCGTGCGCGTCGTGCACCAGCGAGGTCGGCCGGCCGAGCGTGCCGTCGCCGGCCAGCGGGATGATCGCGCGGATGCTCGGGCCGATCGCATCGGCGTAGCCGGCGATCTCGCGCAGGCCGGCCGGCGTCGTCATCCCGCCGTAGGTCAGCCGGCCGCCGGCCGCGGCCACGTCGTACGGTTGCTGGTCGGCGTCGTCGATCAGCTGCAGCAGGCGGATGTTGCGGTGGTCGCGGCCGAGCTTGCTGCGCAGGTATTTGAGGTTGGCGATCTCGAACGACTGGATCTCCACCGGCACCGTGCGCGTGTACGCGTGCGCGGCGAGGATCGCCAGCACGCGATCCTCCATCGGCAGACCGGCCTTCTGGAAATACGTGCCGTGCTTGATCTCGGGAATGATGCCGATCAACCGTCCCTGCGTTGCCGACTCGGCGGCGACGAAGTCGATGATCTCGTCCAGCGTGGGGATCTGGAACTGGCCGTCGTAGCGGGTGCCGCGCAACTCCGGCAGGCGTTCGCGCGCGCGCAGCGTCTTCAGCTCGGCGAGAGTGAAGTCCTCGGTGAACCAGCCGGTGACCGGCTGGCCGTCGATGGTTTTGGTGGTCTTGCGCGCGGCGAATTCCGGATGCCGGGCGACATCGGTGGTGCCGCCGATCTCGTTTTCATGGCGCGCCACCGGCACGCCGTCCCGCGTCATCACCAGGTCGGGCTCGATGAAGTCGGCGCCGTCGGCGATCGCCTTGCCGTAGGAGGCCAGCGTGTGCTCCGGCCGCAGCGCGCTGGCGCCGCGGTGGCCGATCACCAGCACCTTGGCGGCCAGCGGCGTCTCGGCTCCCGTGGCGTTGGACATGCCGGCGAATCCGATCAGGAGGACGGCCAAGCATAAGTGTTTCGCGAACGAAGATGACGGCATGCGTGCGGTTCCTGCAGATCGGCGGGATGCCCGGCCTGGCGGCACGGGCAAGGCACCGACTCTGCCGGCCGCATGTGTAACGGTCTTTACAGCGGCGAGGCGGCCGCGGCGGAGCCGAGCTTCAGCCATTGCTGCCAGTTCGGCTGGTCCACCGGCACGCCGTCGGCGTTGCAGCTGCCGAGCCGGCACAATTCGGCGCGCAGCCGCGGCGTGTGCTGCACCATCACGTGGAAGATCACGTTCTGCTCCAGCTCGCCGTGGAACGCCGCGGCGCCGGGGCCGGTGGCGAAGATCGCCACGTCCTCGCCGCCGTGCGTCTCGGCCTTCAGCGGCACGGTCGCTTCCTGCATGTAGTCGGGGTCGGTGGTGTCGACCTTGCGCAGGTCGGGGCGGCCCTTGCCGATCGCGTCGTACTCGCGCGGGTTGTGCGGGTAGCGCTTGCTGCCCTCCGGCTGCCGCTCGCTGGCGCCGGTGTTGCCCGGGCCGTTGGCGAAGCCCAGCGTGGTGTACGGCAAGCCGGTGGCGTCACGCGCCATGCCCGGCGCGCTTTCGTCGTCGAAGCTGTCGGTGTGGCCCACGACCTTGCCCAGGATCGGGTTGCCGCGGCGCGGGTAGCCGGCGAAGGTCATGGTGTGGCTGTGGTCGGCGGTGACCACGATCAGCGTCTCGGCCGGGTCGGTGTGCTGCAGCGCGGCCTGCACCGCGTCGGCGAAGGCGATCGTCTCGTCCAGCGCGCGATACGCGTTGCCGGCGTGCAGCGCATGGTCGATGCGGCCGCCCTCGACCATCAGGAAGAAGCCGTTCGGGTTGCGCTTCAGCACTTCGATCGCGCTGGCCGTCATCTCGGCCAGACTGGGCTCGCCGGCCTTGTCGTGCGGGCGCTCGTGCTCGTAGTTCATGTGCGAGGGTTCGAACAGACCGAGCAGGCGCGGCGTGCGCGCAAGGTCCAGCGCCTTCAGCTGCGCCGCGTTCCACACGTACCTGCCGTCCGGGTGCCGGGACGTCCATTCGCCGATCAGGTCGCGGCCGTCGAGGCGCTGGCCCACGCTGGTCGGGTATTCCGGGTCGTCCGCGCCCGCCGGCATGAATTCGGTGCGGCCGCCGCCCATCGCCACGGTGAGGCCGCCGGCGACCGGGAAGTCGATCAGCTGCGCGGCAAAATCCTTGCACCCGGCGGCCTTCGCCGCCTCGCTGAGGTCGGCGTCCACCTCCCAGTTGCGCTCGGGCAGATGGCCGTAGGTGGCGGCCGGGGTGGCGTGGGTGATCCGCGTGGTGGTGACCGCGCCGGTGGCCATGCCGGCCGAGGCCGCCAGCTCCAGCGCGGTGACCAGTTCCTGTCCACGGCTGCCGGCGCAGTCCTGCCGCTTCGGCACCTGCGACACGCCGATGTAGCCGGCGCGGGTCTTCACCCCGGTCATGATCGCGGTCATGGTGCCGGCCGAGTCGGGCGTCTGCTGGTCGGTCTCGTAGGTGCGACTCAGCGCGCTGAACGGAAACTTCTCGAAGCTCAGCCGGTAGCTCTCGCCATCCGTGCCGGCGCGCTCGCCGGCCAGCACGTGCGCGGCGGCGATGGTGGGGATGCTCATGCCGTCGCCGAGGAACACGATCACGTTCTTCGCGCGCTGGCCGTTCGCGTTCGCCTGCGCGGAGGCCAGCGCGGCCTGCGCCGCGCCGCTGCGGAACCACCACGACGCCGTTTCGCCCTGCGGCCGCTGGATCGCCGGCACCGCGATCGTGGCCGTCGACGCCGACGGCGCGGACAACGGCTGGCTGGCGCAGGCGCCGAGCAGGGACAGGCAGGCGCCCAGCAGGGCCGGACGGAGGCAGGACAGGAAACGGGGCATGCGGATCTTCTTCATGGGGCGTCGCGTGAACAGCCACGCGAATCGCCCGCGATCCTAATCATGGCATGCGAACTTTCCGTGGCACCGGCGTGACCGGGGCCGACGCGCCATCGGCGCCGTACATCCTGCGATATGCCTCGCCCAGCTGCGCCTCCGCCCCGCCGTCCCGGTGCGCCTGCTCGAACACCTCGTTGATCTGCCGCTCGGCCGCGTGGAGGTGGCGCAGGAAGCGCCGGGTGCCGTCCGACAGGTCGCTGTCGGCCATCCGCTGTTCCATGCCTGGGTCGGAGGTTTCAGCGGATTCGGGCTTGCGCTTGTTCATGCCGGATCGCAAGCAAGACGCCTGCCAGCGTTGTCCGACGCCCGCGGCACGCGGTCCATGGCCGCCGCGACGGCCTGCCCCGCTGCCCGATCGCGGCCGAAACTGCCGCTCCCGGTCGCCCGTGGCGAGAGCGCGTCGCCGCCCGTTCACTGGTAGACGTGCAACCGCCCGATCGTCCACGCGTGGTAGGACGCCAGCAGGCCGGGCACCGCGCAGTCGTCGTAGCGGCCGTCGCAACGGTCGCGCAGCCCGGTCGACGCGGCGAAGTACGCGTCGGCCGGCACGCCGGCGGCCTCAAGCACCATGCTAGGCAGGAACGCGATATCGAGCAGCGGGTACTGCGGCAGCGGCGGCCCGGCGAAGTTGCTCTTCAGCATGTAGTAGGTGAGGTAGTCGCGGTACGGCTGCAGGTCGGCCGGCAACCGCCGCGGCAGGTTGCGGATCAGGCCGTTGAAGGAAGGCTGGTGGTCGCCGAAGTGCAGCAGCACGGTCGGCTGCGGACGGTCGAGGAAGGCGTGCTCCAGAGCGCGCATCGCCGTGTCCGAGGCGTGCAGGCGCGCCAGGTAGGCGTCGAAGTTCAGCGCCGCATCGCGCGACAGCCCGCGCAGCAGGTTGCGGTAGGGCTTGGGCAGCTTCGACATCGGCTGGTGGTCGTGCGGGCCGTGCTGGTTCAGCGTCAGGATCATCACGAATACCGGCTGCCCCGGCGTCTTCACCTTGTCGTAGATGCGTTTCGCCGCCGCGAACATCTGCGCGTCGCTCTCCTCCCACTCCTCCAGGCCCAGCTCGTCGGCGCCGTACAGGTGGTCGAAGCCATAGGCCCGGTATGCGTTGCGCCCGTTGATGAAATCGGCGCCGGTGGGATAGATGCCGATGGTGAGGTAGCCGAGCCGGCGCAGCTGCAGCGCCAGCGCGTCGCGTACGTTCGGCGCCAGCACGTAGGGCGCGTACATGCCGCCGGGGCCGAAGATGTCCTGCGGCATGCCGGTCAGCGCGGCGAACTCGCTGACCCAGGTACCGCCGCCGAAGGTATGCACGCGCAGCATGCCGTGCGCGCGGGTGCGCGCGTCGGGGCGGAACATCGCGGCACGGCACGCCGGCATGCCGCAGGCATCGAAGATCGACGGGTCGAACGTGCTCTCCTCCAGCACCTGCACGATGTCCGGGTACGGTGGCGCGCCGCCCGCGCGGCCCGATGCGGTGGCGCCCCAGTCGCCCTCGGCCGTGGCCTCGTCGGCCATCGGCGGCAGTTGCACGCCGGCGTCGTGCAGGTTGACGAAGAAGTTGGTCAGCTGCGCGTCGTCGGACATCTTCTCCCACGCGTTGCGCGAATGGACCTGCGCGAACGGCCCGGTGGGCAGCAGGCACAGCCAGAACGCCAGCGCATACAGCGCCGTGCCGCCGACCCGCATGCCGGCGGCATGGCGCGGCCGCAGCGGCGCCAGCACGCGCCAGTCCCAGCGCCATGCCAGGTACAGCAGCGGCAGCAGCGCGACCACGCCGAAGGCCGCGACATACAAGTGCGGATAATGCAGCAGCGTGTCGAGCAGGCTGCTGCGCACGTAATAGACGAAGTCCGACGGCATCAGCTGCGAGTCGAGGTAGCGCAGCTTCAGCACCGCTACGGACTTCAGCAGCAGGAACAACCCGCCGCCGACCAGCAGCGCAGTGGCGAAGCGGCCGAAGGCGAACAGCAGCATGCCGAAGATGCACAGCATCAGTCCCGCGATGAAGGCCCGCTGCAGCGGGAGCGGCTCCTGCCAGGCGGTGCACGCGACGCTGAGCGCGAAAAAGGCCAATGCGCACAGCGCCACCGCACCTGTTCGCGCAGCACACAACGGGATTCGAGGCATGGGTCGGAGTCCCCCTGCAGGACCGGATGTCACCTTGGCGTCATCCTACTGACTTGCAACGGCAACGGATCGGACACCGGGGCATGCCGTTCCACTGCCGTTGGGGATCGCACCGGGGTGCGGGCGGCCTCGCCCCGGGCCCGCGGGGGAAAGCCTCCGCGGCGCCGGCAACCCGTCATGCCGATCTGCTACCTTCCCGCGGCCTGGACCCCGCACTTCACGGAACCCCCATGTCGCCACGCCCGTTCCCGTTCGCCGCCCCGCTGCTCGCCCTCGCTGCCGCCGCCCTGCTCGCCGGCTGCGCCGGGCTGCCCTGGCAGGGCGGCAGGACGCCCGACGGCGCGCGCGCGAGCGTGGCGATCCTGGAGACCACCGACGTGCACGCGAACGTGCTCAGCTACGACTACTACAAGCTGAAGCCGGACGCCTCGCTCGGCTACGAGCGCACCGCCACGCTGATCCGCCGCGCCCGCGCCGAGTTCCCCAACACCTTCCTGTTCGACAGCGGCGACACCATCCAGGGCAGCGTGCTGGCCGACTACCAGGCGCTGGTGAAACCGGTGACCTGCGCGCAGGAGCTGGCGATCTACCAGGCGATGGACGCGATGGGCTACGACGGCGGCACCGCCGGCAACCACGAGTTCAACTACGGCCTGCGCTTCCTGTCGCAGGTCACCGGCACGCCGATGAACGTCGATGGCGGCCACCGCGAGCGCTGCGCCGGCCCGCGCTTCCCGCTGGTGCTGGCCAACGTCTACAGCGCGCGCGACGGCAAGCCGATCTTCCAGCCGTGGACGGTGGTGACAAAGCACATCGAGGCGTACACGGCCGACGGCAGCAAGCTCAGCGTGCCGCTGAAGGTCGGCATCATCGGCTTCACCCCGCCGCCGATCATGGACTGGGACAAGCAGAACCTGGCCGGCAAGGTCACCGTCAGCGGCGTGATCGAGGCCGCGCAAAAGTACCTGCCGGAACTGCAAGCGCAGCATCCCGACCTGGTGGTGGCGATCCTGCACGGCGGCCTGGACACCGCGCCGTACACCCCGGACATGGAAAACGCCGGCTGGCATCTGGCCGGCGTGCCCGGCATCGACGCGTTGCTGCTTGGCCACTCGCACGCCGAATTCCCCGGCCCGCGCTACGCCGGCCTGAAGGATGTCGACGCCCAGCGCGGCCTGGTGCGCGGCGTGCCGGCGGTGATGGCGGACTTCTTCGGCAAGGACCTGGGCGTGATCCGGCTGGTGCTGGACCGCAAGGAAGGCCGCTGGGTGGTCGACCACGCGGAAAGCCACAGCGAGGTGCGGCGCATCTGCCCGCAGAAGAACGCGTGCGTGCCGGCCGACCCCGCGATCGCGCCGCGGGTGCGGCAGGCGCACGAGGCGGCGATCGCCTACGTCAACACGCCGATCGGCGAAAGCGCGCTGCGCATGAGCAGCCACTTCGCCGACGAAGGCAACATGACCGCGCTGGCGCCGGTCAACGCAGCCCAGGCCGACTACGTGCGCAGCGAACTGCCGCGCTCGCACCCCGAGCTGGCGAACGTGCCGGTGCTGTCCGCCGCCGCCGCGTTCCGCACCGGCTTCGGCGGTCCCGACGACTACACCGACGTCGCGCCCGGCCCGCTCACCCTGCGCAGCGCCGCCGACCTGTACTTCTATCCGAACACGCTGGCCGCGGTGAAAATCGACGGCACCGGGCTCAAGGCCTGGCTGGAAAAATCCGCCGAACGCTTCAACCGGATCGACCCGGCGAAGGCCGGCGAGCAGGCGCTGATCAACAGCCGCTACACCGGCTACAACTTCGACCAGATCCAGGGTGGCATCCACTACGTCATCGACGTCTCGAAGCCGGTCGGCCAGCGCATCACCACGCTGACCTTCCAGGGCAAGCCGGTCGAGCCGAGCCAGCCGTTCGTCGTGGTCACCAACAACTACCGCGCGAGCGGCGGCGGCCATTTCCCCGGCCTCGACGGCAGCAACATCGTGCTGGCCGCCCCCGACGGCACCCGCGAGATCCTGGCGAAGTGGCTGGAACGCCACAAGCGGATCGGCGCGAAGGACCTCGAACCGACGTCATGGCAGTTCGCCCCGCTGAAGACCCGCGGCCCGGTCGTGTTCACCGACGCCAGCGGCAAGCAGGCCGTGGCGCGCGAAGCGGGCCTCGGCAACATCCGCCAGCTGAAGGATCACGGCGACGGCACCGCGACGTATGCGATTGACTTGTCGCACTGACGCTGGCGCGCGCGGGAAACCGCACTGACGTCCGGGTTGCTCGAACCGAGGGGCTGCATGGTTCGCCGCCCTTCCCTTCTGCGCTGGTATGCACACTAGAAGAGCAAGAGCTTTCGTCCTCCTTCGGAGGGCGAGTCACTTTCTCTCGCTTGCCCGAGAGAAAGTAACCAAAGAGAGGGGCACCCCGCTTGGCGCTTGCCGGGCTCCTGCCCGGCAAGTCCGTGAGTCGGGGCCGGGCTTTTCGAGCAGGCTCGGGCAACTGCTCCTGCGTTGCCTCAACTCCGGCATCCATGCCGTCGCCTGCCCGTGCGAAAAGGCGTTGCCATCCCTGGCAACGCCCGCTGGCGCGGCCTGTCGTCCCCAACTCACCGCCGCGCAAGGGACCCCGGGTAGAGCAGCGGGCCATCCTGGCCCGCACTTTTTAGAAAAGCCAAGGCCGCGCTGCCTGCGCCTTCAATGTTGTTGGCAATTGCCATCCCGCCGCGTCACACGCGCCAAAAACATCTCGCGCTCCGCTCGTTGAGTCGGCCTCAGGGCCGGCCTGCGGGAGATCCAATACAGTACAGACTTGATCGGTCCGGAATGTCCGCTTGCGACCCGGAGCGGACATTGGGGAAGCTGCCGATATTGCGTAGCGCGCTATGCTCCAAACCGCATCACAGCAACGTGGTCGCGTGCAGGGGGCAGGATGGGCACCGCAAGACAGGATTTTGAACGCTTTGTGCGCTGGTTGAACGACCCCGGACGCCTCGCCCCTGAAAGTTCGCGCAGGATGGCCAACCTGACGCTGGCGAACTTCGAGGCTGTGGCCGCGATGGCCAGGCAGCGCAACAACCGTTCGCAACTCCTGGCGCGCTTGGCCCGCCAACACCTTGCGACCACGAGCGCGGATCTTCCAGATCTCCCCGACGCGACCGCCCAAGGGCAATGGCCATGGCTTCGGCTGCGCTCCCTAACCCTAGGGCCGTTTCGCGGCTTTCGCGAGCCCCAGACCTTCGATCTGAGCAAACGAGTCACCCTCTGCTACGGGCCGAACGGCAGCGGAAAGAGCAGTTTGTGCGAGGCGCTCGAATACGCGCTGTGCGGAGCCGTAGAAGAGGCGGGCTCGAGGCGGATCGAGCAGCGTGATTACCTTGCCAATATCCACGCCGGTCGCTTCGCCAACCCAAATCTCACAGCTACTGATGCTGAGGGCGGTGAGGTCCGGGTCGCCGCCGACGAGGACGCGTTTCGCTTCTTCTTCGTCGAAAAGAACCGGATCGATAACTTCTCGCGGATAGCCGCGACGTCTCCCGGGCGCAAGACCGACCTGATCGCGACTCTGTTCGGAATGGAGCAGTTCAACAACTTCGCCTTGCACTTCAATGAGTCGATGGACGCTGCGCTCACGCTCACCACCGAGACGCAGGCACAGCTAGCCGGTTGCAGGCAAGCCCTGCGGACCGACGAACTGACGCGCGACGGCGAGGTGGAGCAGCTCCGTGCCCTTGATGAAGCCGCGGCCGACTACGCCACAGGCGTCGCCGAGAACCTCACCTATAACAATCTCAAGCTGTTGGTGTTTGGAAGCGAGGAGACGCCCAGTCGCCTGCAGGAGCTCGACACGAAGCTGCGCTCGCTGATACCGGCAGTCACGAATTGCTCGCGCCAGATTGTTGCCGACTTATTCGCCAACGCGGATATTGGCGTGAAGAACTTGGCAACCTCGCAACGCAGTCTCGACGAGCAACGCAGCCAAGTCTCTTTCCGACAGCTCTTCGCCGCAGTGCAGGCTCTGCGCGCAGAGCGCGAGGATCGCTGCCCGGCGTGCCTGACGCCAATCACCGAAGTAGCGAGCAACCCGTTCGAGCGGGCCGACGCGGGCTTGCGCGAACTCGAAGAGCTCGCGAGACTCGAAGCTGACCACGATAGTCTGCGGCGCGCAGCAGGCGAGGCAAGCCGCGCCCTGCGAACCGGCCTTCGCAATCTCGAAGAGTTTCTGGTGAGCGAAGGCAGGGCGGACACACTGGTCGGGGCCTACCTGCACGCCCTACCTCGCAACCCCGAGGCTCCCGATTGGTGGATAGCTGTGTACTCGCCGGAGACCGACGAGACCGGCGCGACGCCATCGCTTGAGCAGATTTTGGTCGTGGCCGATCAAGCCGCTGCGCGCGACGAACGCACACGCGAGGCATTGCTACGGCGCGACGAAGATATGGCAGAGCAGACGCGATTGAACGAAGCCCGCGTCTGGATGGCGGAGCACGACGGTCGCCGCAGCCAGGTCATAGAGAACGCCGCGCAGGCCCGAGGCCGCATCACGCTGTGGGAAGAAGCGAACGCCGACCTGATCAGGCGCGCGAGCGAGGAAGAGCAGGCCAACGTGCGCGATCGGCCTATCAAAGAGGCCTATGACAGCTTCTACGGTCTGCTTGGACGCTTTCGCGAGCAGCTTCCCGGCATGCTTATGGCGGACCTGAACGCTTCGACCATGGCGCTATACAACGAGTTCAACCACGGAGACCGCAGCGAGGACAAGCTAGCTGACCTCCGCCTGCCGCTCACTGGCGACGGCATCATTGACATCGCCTTTCGCGGTAACCCCCAGCAGCGAGTGAACGCGCTCGCCGCTTTGAGCGAGGGACACATCCGCTGTCTGGGTCTCGCGATCCTATTGGCGAAGGCTGAGGCTGTGGGCGCTCCGCTCATCATCTTCGATGACGCAATCAATGCGATCGACCACGACCATCGCAGCGGCATCCGCGCGGCGATTTTCGAGTCGGAGCGCTTTCGGCAGACGCAGATCATCCTCACCTGCCACAGCCCCGAGTTCGTCAAGGATATCGAGAACCACTTGCCGCGGGATCTCCGAGACGACTGCCACCAGTACGTGCTACTGCACCACCGCGGCGACTATCAGCCACGCGTAAACCCACCGGGGACTCAAAATTATCTGGCGCGCGCAAGGGAAGCAATCGACGAACGCTTCAACGCTCGCGATGCGCTCTCATTCGCGCGCAAGTCACTGGAGATGCTCACCCACAAAGCTTGGAAGTGGCTCGAATCGCATCGGGTGGGCAACATTTCGGTGCAAATCGAAGGGCCCGGCAAGGAGCCACAGCTTTATGGCCTGTGCACGGCGCTGCGCAAGAAGCTGATGGACGCGCAGACCTTCGCCCACGATAGTAAGGCGCCGCTGCTCGAGAACCTGAACACGATCCTGGGCATCCCGGAGGACAACTTGGTTTGGACGCTCCTCAACAAGGGCGCACACGAAGAGCCAAACCGGGACGATTTCGACATGGTCCATGTCGAGACCGTCCTCGCCGTCCTCAGCAACGTTGACGCATTGGAGCTCCGACCGAATCGGTGATTGGGGCAGTGATATAGCCGGCTTCTCGCAAACTCGGCAATCGTCTCTGCGTGGACATGTCCGCTCCTGGCCGAACTGAGACATTGGTGGCATTGAAAAGTCCCGCTCGCAGTCGGACTTTCTTGTTCTTGGCTTTACGGCTTTCGCCACCGCGCTCGCGTTGAAGCTGAAAAGCAACAGCCACAGCAAAGCGTCGATTTGCTGTGGCTTCGCTCTCGCTCTTGATCTGGCTCTTCTGAAGAGTGCGCGCAGGATGCGCGCTGCTCTTCCGGGTCCCCTCTGCAGCGGCGGGCGGGCGGAGGAAAAGCCCGAAGGGTGGTTCGCATGGATGCGAACCAGTTTGTCGTCAGGGCAGGATGCCCTGTCGACAAACCCCGGAGCCCGCACGCGAACTTTCCGGGCAGGATGCCCGGAAAGCGCGGAAGCGGGGTGCTCTTTCTCTTTGGTTACTTCCTCTTTGAGCACGCAAAGAGAAAGTAACTCGGGCGCCGGAGGCGCACGAAAGCTCTTGCTTTGAAAGCTGTTCGTTCCGGACGCGGAGACAAACCAGAGCATCGCCCGCGAGCGAGCTCCTACAGAGGCACGGGCCGAAGGCCCTGTGCGCGGGAGCAACAGCACGATGCGACCGGGCAAGAACCCTGCGGTGGCGATTCGACGGCCGCCTCAGCGAATCAACACGAACACCGTGACAATGACCAGCAACACCAGCGGATACAGGCTGGCGCGGTCGAACAGGCGCGCGGCCTGGCGGCCGTCCAGCGTGCGGGCGAGCCGGAACGCCGCCGGCAGCAGCAGGCCGGCGCCGGCGGCGAGGATGGCGAGCTGGAACGGCCAGCCGCCCGCCAGCGGCGACAGGCGCGGCAGCAGTGCGCTGGCCAGCACGGTCAGGCCCAGGCTGATCGCCACCAGCGCGCTGGCGGTGCGCAGGCCAAGGACCAGCGGAATGGTGCGCGCGCCGATGCGACGGTCTTCCTCGAGGTCGTTCCAGTCGGCCGGGATGTTCTGCCCACCGATTTCCCACAGCATCAGCCAGATCAGCATCCCCAGCAGCCCCGACCACGGCGGCGCGGGGATCACCGCGAACACGGCGGCGACCGGGCCGGCCGACTTGACCAGGCCGCTGACCACGGTGCGCCACCAGGTGACCTTCAGCAGCTTGACGTAGACCACTTCCAGCGCCGCCGCGGCGAACACGATGAGCAGGATCATCGGGTTCAGCAGCCAGGTACCGAGCACGGCCAGCGCGAACCAGAAGCCGAACCACGCCAGCGCGCCCTTCATGCTGATCAGGTTCTGCGCCAGCGGGTAGCGCATGGCGGACGCCTCCACCGCGTAGCCGGGGGTGATCCCGCCAGCGACCTTTTCCTGGTCGTCCTTCACCCCGATCAGGTCGTTCAGCGCGTAGATGGCCGTATAGCCGGCCAGCGCCGTCGCCAGGCACAGCGCCAGCACGGGCCACGACGGAAACCGCCCCAGCCACAGCAGCGCGACGAAGCCCGGCATGGCGATGTCGAGCACGCCGTGGAGGGAGCGCGACAAGGCGAGAAAACGCTGCATGGGATTTCAGCCCTTCCTGACGAAGCAGGCCATGTAGTTGATGTCTTCGCGATTCGGCGCGACGCGGAACCGGCGCGTGAGCGGGTTGTACATGAGGCTGTCCACCGCCTTGAACTCGAGCCCCGCGGCGGCGGCCCACGCGCGCATCTCGGTCGGCCGGATCAGCTTGCGGTAGCTGTGGGTACCGCGCGGCAGCAGGCCGAGGATGTACTCGCCGGCCACGATGGCGAAGGCGAACGCCTTGAACGTGCGGTTGATGGTGGAGAAGAACGCCACGCCGCCCGGCCTGAGCAGGGCGGCGCAGGCGGCGATGACCCGGTCCGGATGCGGCACGTGCTCGAGCATTTCCATGCAGGTGACGGCGTCGAAGCTGCCAGCCTCCTCGCGCGCGAGGGTTTCCGCGTCTAGGTAGCGGTAGTCGATGGTGAGCCCGCCGCGTTCGGCATGCTGGCGGGCGATGTCCAGCGACAATCGCGACAGGTCGATGCCGGTCACCCGCGCGCCGGTCCGGGCCAGCGCCTCGGCCAGGATGCCGCCGCCGCAGCCCACGTCGACGACGCGCGGCGCGGGCACGCCGATGCGGTCGGTGATGAAGCGCAGGCGCAGCTCGTTGATCGCGTGCAGCTGGCCCATCTTGCCGTGCGGGTCCCACCACAGCTGGGCGATGCGGTTGAAGTGGGCGATTTCCCCGGCATCAACATTCGGCGATTCGGTCATGGCTTGTCGTGGTCCGGTCATGCAAGGTTTGGATGGAAGCTTCGATTTCTGCGCGCGCGATGTCGTTGACGAACACGCATTCGCCGACCGCCGCGGGCAGCGGCACGCGCTGCTGGCCGTTGCGGTGCTCGACGCGATCCAGCAGCGACTGCCACATGAGTTCGGCGTCGAGCAGGGCGAGGTCGGGGGCGAGATCCAGGCGCCCGATCAGGGCGAAGATCCGCCCGGCCGCGGCGGCACCGAGCAGGCCGCGCCGCCGCGCGATCGCGGTCGACACCAGGATGTCCAGCAGCACCGCCTCGCCGTGCAGCAGGTCGTCCCCGTGGCGGGTTTCCAGGCCGTAGCTGAAGGTGTGGCCGAAGTCGACCTTGCGCGCCAACTCTTCCTCGTGCAGGTTCGGCGCCAGCTCCTCCAGCATGCCGCCGATGGCGCGGTCGAGGATGTCGCCGCCGCGCGCGTCCTGGAAGGCCGTCGCCAGCGAGGGCGCACCGTGCTGCTCCAGCAGGCGGAACAGCGCGGCGTCCCTGATCACGGCCAGCTTGACGATCTCGCACAGGCCGTTGCGCAGGTGGCGCGGCGGCAAGGTGCGCAGCAGGCTGCGATCCAGCAGCACCCGGCGCGGCGGCTCGAAGTTGCCCAGGCGGTTCTTGCGGCCGTTGAAATTGATCCCGGTCTTGATCCCCACCGCGGCGTCGACGTAACCCATCAGCGTGGTCGGCACCTTGATGTGCGGCACGCCGCGGCGGTAGCTGGCCGCCGCGTAGCCGACCACGTCGGTCAGCACGCCGCCGCCGATGGCGATGACCGGCTCGTCGCGGCGATGGATGGGAAAGCCGTCCAGCTCGCGCAGCACCGAGAGCCACGCCTCCAGCGTCTTGCCGCCCTCGCCGCCCGGCAGGGTGATGATGTGGGCGTCGACCCGGTGATGGGCGAAGTAGGCGCGGATGCGTTCGCCATGATGCGCGTGCACGCAGGCATCGACCACCACGAAGCGGCGCCCGTCCTGCACGCGTCCCATCGACAGCAGGGCGTCGCTGCGCGGATCGAACACGTCGGCCACGTTGAGCAGGTCGTACTCGATCCGACGCGTGGCGCTGACCTGCCAGCGCGAGCCCGGCGTGGTGCTCATGCCACGTCCCGCCACGCCGCGCGCCGCGCCAGCACCTCGCGCGCGACGGCTTGGGCGCGGGCCAGGTCGTGGTTGCGCCAGTGGCCGCACTGGTCGATGCGCGCATACGGCACGGCGTCGGCCGCGAGCACGCCTTCGAGGATCGCCGCCAGCGCGTCCTCGATGACGGCACGCCGGCCTTCGCCGAGCAGGGTGAGATAGAAGCCGGTCCGGCAACCCATCACGCCGATGCCGACGAAATGCTGCGGCAGCAGGCGCCCGAAGCCTTCGAGCAGGAAGTGCTCGATCGAATGCAGTTCGGTGTCCGACAGGCAGGCGCCGGCGTTCGGCCGGCGCAGGCGCAGGTCGACGGTGTAGACGATGTCGCCCGCGGCCCCCGCATGGGCGCCGCGCAGCTTGACGCTGGGCGCCTTCAGCCGGCGGTGGTCCAGTTCGCCGACGGTATCGCTGTGCCAGCCCAGTGCCTCGAAGTCGATCATGGTGGTTGCTCGGTGGTACGGCCGGGCGTTCACGCCGGCTGCGGGATCGCGGCCAGGTGGCGGTAGCTGTCGTCGAGCGCCTGCTGCCAGCCCTCGACGTGGTGGTAGAGCTCGACCGAACCGAAGCCGTCGAAGCCGTGCTCGTTCAGCGCCTTGAAGCTGGCGGCCAGGTCCAACGTGCCTTCGCCGGGAATCTCGTGGAAATGCACGATGCCGGTGCGGGTGTTGGCGACCATCCGGTCGAACAGCGCCGGGCCGCGCACGCCGCGCAGGTGGGCGACGATCGGCCAGGCCCGTTCGAGCACGTCGAAGCTCAGCCCCGGCACCGAGATCAGGTAGGTGAAGATCTCGTCGTCCAGCGGCGAGGCGCCGGCGTACAGGCTGCCGTAGTCGACCATGCCCGCCGGCCGGTCGATGCCGGCCTGCGCCAGCAGGGCCTCGATGCGTCGGCGCCGCGCCGGGTCGGGCGCGCGGTCGCCGAAGTACAGCGGATGGCGGCGATCCACCAGCAGGTAGTCCGCCGTGTCGGGAAAATAGACCAGGGTGCTGGCGGCATCCAGGTCGAAGTCCGCCACCGCATCGTCCCGCACGATCCTGAGATTGCGGCCCTCGCGCGCATCGGAGATGTGCAGGTAGCGGGCGAACGGCGCGGCCTGCGCCAGCGCGCCGATGTAGTCCGGCTCGGAGCAGTAGGCGTGGCAGATGTCGATGTGCAGCGCGAAACGGCGGGAGCCGACCGCGCGGATCAGTGCCAGCCCCTGCTCCAGCGTCTCGATGTACATGCCCGGCTCGGGCTCGATCAGCAGCGTGATGTCCTCGTCGTCGCGGATCTCGCGCAGGCATTCGCGGATGCTGTCCGCCAGCAGCTCGCCCGGATCGACCGCCGGCTGGCGCACGTGCTCCTCGCGCAGGAAGCCGCTGCCGAAGGTGACCAGCCCGACGCCCAGCCGGCGGGCCACGCGGATGCCGCGCTTGACCAGGTCGATGCGGCGCTTGCGCCCGGCCACGTCCAGCGTCAGCAGCGACGGCTCGTGCGGCCGCGACGGGGTGAAGAAGTGCGAGGCGGTGGCCACGCAGGCCGGCACGATCCGCGCCGTCCGCAGATGCCGCTGCACGTCGTCGAGGTCGGCCTCGCTGAGATTGAAGGGATTGAACTGCTCGCGGTGGAAGGAAAGCTCGACGCCTGCGTAGCCGGCCCGGGCCACCGCGTCGATGGCCGCCAGGAACGGCAGGTTGGTGAGGCCGAAGGTGCTGTAGCTGAGCTGGATCATGCCCGGGAACCGTGGTGAGCAAGCGATGGTGGAACTCGAGTGCGCCGTCTGCCCGACTCTGCGGCGGCAGCCGGCGCGGCATCGGTTCCACCGCGCGACAGCCGACGCCGGATCGGCATCCGCGCAGCGTGCGGGCGCGGCGGCGCGGGCGCCATGACTCACGTCAATCCGTGCCGGCCGCCACCTGCGTACGGATGCCGCAGCACGGGGCGGCCGGCCTGTCGCGCCGACGGCCCGCGAATCCCGTCGCCGAACCGCTATCATCGGCGGCAAGCATCCCCGGTCCGGCGTCACGGCTCCGGCACGGGCGGCAAATCCCGGCGTACCCATCGAGCAGCGAGCCGACGACTTGCACCTTCGAGCTGTCGCACCTGGCCTCCGCCAACGGCCTGCACGGCCGGCGGCCCCCCTGATCCCGCGTGGAAGCACCCGGCATGAGCAAGATTGACCCACCGGCCGGCCGCGCCCGCACCGTGACGGCGCTGCAGCGTCTCCCGAAAGGCATCTGGGCGCTGGGTTTCGTGTCCCTGTTGATGGACGTCTCCTCGGAGATGATCCACGCGCTGCTGCCGGTGTACCTGGTCGGCACGCTCGGCATCTCGACGCTGGCGGTGGGTTTCATCGAGGGCATCGCCGAGTCGACGGCGGCGATCGTGAAGGTGTTCTCCGGCGCGTTGTCGGACTGGCTGGGCCGGCGCAAGCTGCTGGCCGCGATCGGCTACGGGCTGGCGGCATTCACCAAGCCGGTGTTCCCGCTGGCGCACACGGTGGGCTGGGTGGTGACGGCGCGCTTCGTGGACCGCATCGGCAAGGGCATCCGTGGCGCGCCGCGCGATGCGCTGATCGCCGACCTGGCACCGCCGGGCATGAGCGGCGCGGCGTTCGGCCTGCGCCAGTCGCTCGACACGACCGGCGCCTACCTCGGCCCGCTGCTGGCGATCGGGCTGATGTGGCTGACCGGCGACGACATCCCGCTGGTGTTCTGGTTTGCCGTGCTGCCGGCGTTCGGCTCGTTCGCGCTGATCACGTTCGGGGTGCACGACGCGGCGCGCGAACCGGGCGCGCAGCAGGTGCGCATGCCGCTGTCGCGCGCCGAGCTGTCGCGCCTGCCGGCGGTGTACTGGTGGATCGTGGCGGTCGCCTCGGTGTTCACCCTGGCCCGCTTCAGCGAGGCGTTCCTGGTGCTGCGGGCGCAGGAGCTCAAGCTGTCGCTGATGCTGATTCCCGCGGTGCTGGTGCTGATGAACGTGGTCTATTCGCTGGTGGCCTACCCGATCGGCAAGCTCGCCGACCGGCTGGACCGCGGCGTCCTGCTGGCCAGCGGATTCGCCGTGCTGGTGCTGGCGGATCTCGCGCTGGCGCTGATCGGTGGATTGGCCGGCCTGGTGATCGGCGTGACGCTGTGGGGCCTGCACATGGGCATGACGCAGGGCCTGCTGGCCACCCTGGTGGCCGACGCGGCGCCGGCGTCGCTGCGCGGCACCGCGTTCGGCGTGTTCAACCTGGTGACCGGCGTGGCCCTGCTGCTCGCCAGCGTGCTCGCCGGCGGGCTGTGGGGCGCGATCGGTTCGCAGGCGACCTTCCTGGCCGGCGCCGCCTTCGCCGCCCTGGCGCTGCTCGGCCTGGTCGCGGTGTACCGGCACCGCCATCCGTCGACGCAACGGCCGGCGGCGCCGTGACGACGGCCCCGGCCCCGTTCAATCGAGTGGTGTGTTCCGGTACTTGCCCACGTCGGCCGGCTGCACGGCGGAGGCCTTGTTCGACCACGACTGGCGGACGTAGCTGACCACCGCAGCGACGTCGGTGTCGCTCAGCTGCTGCGCGAACGGCGGCATCGAGTACGGCTGCGGGTTGCCGGCGGTGGCCGGGGCGAAGCCGCCGAGCAGCACGCTGCGGATGGCGTTGATGCCGGTCGGCTCGGTGACCGAGATGTTGCCGTCCAGCGGCGGGTAGACGCCGGCCACGCCGCGGCCGTCCCTGCCGTGGCAGTCGGCGCAGCGTTGCGCGTAGAGCGTGCCGCCCAGCTCGTGGCTGGCCGCCGCCTTGAACGGCGCCGCATCCGCCTTCGGCGTGCGCGGCGGCAGCGCCTGCAGATAGGTCGCCACCGCTTGCAGGTCCGCTTCGGTCATGTGCTGGGTGCTCATGCGCACCACGTCGGCCATCGGCCCGAACGCGGTGCCCTTCGCCGACCGGCCGGTCCCGAGCAGGTCGACGATGTCCTGCGCGCTCCAGCCGGCGAGGCCGCCGCCCGGCTGCGTGTCGAGATCGGGTGCGTACCAGTCCAACTGCGGAATCCGGCCGCCGGTGAGCTGGCGGTCCTGCGCGATGCCGCCGAGCGAGTCGCGCGCGGCGTGGCATTCGTTGCAATGGCCCAGGCCCTGCACCAGGTACGCGCCGCGGTTCCACTGCTCGGATTTCGCCGGGTCGGGCTGGTATTCGCCCGGCGTGAAGTACAACGCGCGCCACGCAAGCAGGCTGCTGCGCACGTTGTAGGGAAAGCCCAGCCCCAGCTCGCCGTCCGCGCGGCGCACCGGCGGCAGCGATTTCAGGTAGGCGAAGATCGCCAGCGCGTCGTCGCGGGTCACCTTGGTGAACGAGGTGTAGGAGAACACCGGGTACAGCAGTTCGCCCTGGCGGCCCTTGCCTTCGTGCAGCGCGCGCCGGAAATCGTCGAAGTTCCACCGGCCGATGCCGGTTTCCGGGTCGGGCGTGATGTTCGGCGCCGGCACGTCGCCGAACGGCGTGGCCAGCGAGCGGCCGCCGGCGTAGCGCTGGCCGTCGCGCGCGGTGTGGCAGGCGGCGCAATCGCCGACCGTGGCCAGGTATTCGCCGCGGGCGATCAGCGCCGGATCGTGCAGCGCGGCGGCATCGGCGTCGCCTTGTTCCGGCGACGCCGACCGCGAAACACCCTGGCCGAAGTACAGCCAGCCGGACACCGCCAGCACCAGCAGCCCCGTCACCCACGCCCCACGTCGCCACCACGTCATCGACCCGCTCCGCTCTTGCCCATCACGCACCAGCCCGGCAACGGTTCGGTCTGCGTACTGGCCGGCGCCGGGCGCATGTCGGCCGGCGGCTCATGGCTGGCCAGCCACGCGGAAACGGCGGTGATGTCCGATTCGCGCATGCGGTTGGCGACCACGCCCATGCAGTAGGGCCCCTCGGCCGCACGCTGGCGCGTGCGCCACGACACCAGCTGGGTGTTGAGGTAGTCGTACGACAGGCCCATCAGGCCCGGCATCATCGGCTCCACGCCGGTGAGCCTGGCGCCGTGGCAGCTGACGCACGACGGCACGCCGCGGGTGGAGTCGCCGCGCATCACCAATTGCTCGCCGCGCCGCAGGGTCTCCACGGACACCGCCGGCACCTGCAGCTTCCGGTAGGGCACGTCCTGCCGCGCGAAGTACTCGGCGATCTCGCGCAGGTACGCCGGGCTCAGCTGGCGCACCACGTATTCCATCGGTGCGTGCCGGCGCTGGCCGCTCTGGAAATATTCCAGCTGCTGCAGCAGGTAGCCGGCCGGCTTGCTGGCCAGGCGCGGGATCGCCACGCTGTCCGGCGAGCCTTCGCCGTGCGCGCCGTGGCAGCTGGTGCACGCGGCCACGCGCTGCTGCATGGTATCGGGAACCGGCGCGGCACCGGCCTGGGGCCCGGCGGCCGAGGCCGCACCGCACATGCCCAGCGCGAGCAGCACGACGACCGCGCGAGGCACGCCGCGCAGGAAAACAGGACAGTTCATCCGCCGATTGTAGGCCCGCGCGCCCCGCTGCCCGGGCGCGGATCGGCCGATCGCGACAACCTGCCGCAGGTCGCCGGCCGTCGTCCGTCCCCATCCGGCATCCGCGAAAGTTGCAAATGCACCTGTTGACCGCAGTGCAGCAATCCGCTTATGGTCGACGCCATGTCGCCGCTTTCCATGCCCGCACGCACGCCTTCCGCACCGGCTCGCACCGGCTGCATGCCGTCGTGCACGGGCATCGTCGCCGCCGTCATTACCACCACGATTACCACCGGTACCACGGGTCCCGGGCGGAGCGTCGTGCGTAGCTGAGTTTTCCCACGCAACGGCCCGCCCTCGACGAGGCGGACCGGCCCATGCCGACACGCCAGCGAGAACGGGCCTCCACCGGAGAGGCCATCGTGATCACCTGTGCACCCGAGCAAGTCCAGCATTCCCCGTTGCCGCCGCCGTCGATGACCCGCATGGGCACGACCCGGCGGCGCGTGCTGGCGGTCGGCGTGATCGGCCCCGGCCGGGTCGGCAGCGCGCTGCTGGAGCAACTGCGCGCGGCGCAGCCGCGGCTGGCCCGCGACAGCGCGCTGGAGCTTAAACTCTGCGGCGTGGTGGCCAGCAAGCGGATGTGGCTGGATTGCGACGACGCCGAACTCAACGCCCGCCACGGCGGCGCGCAGATCTGGCGGCCGAACGACCTGGAGGCGTTCGCCGGGCACGTGCGCGGCAACGACGGCCGCCATGCCTTGCTGATCGACTGCAGCGCCAGCGACGCGGTGGCCGCGCACTACCCGCGCTGGCTCGCCGCCGGCCTGCACGTGGTGACGCCGAACAAGCTGGCCGGCAGCGGCCCGCTGCCGCGCTGGCAGGCGATCCGCGCCGCCTGCGCCAGCGGCGCGCGCTTCCGCTACGAAGCCACCGTGTGCGCCGGCCTGCCGGTGGTACAGACCCTGCGCGACCTGCTCGACACCGGCGACGAACTGTTCGCGGTGCACGGCATGTTCTCCGGCACGCTGGCTTGGCTGTGCAACCGCCACGACGGGCGCCAGCCGTTCTCCGCGCTGGTGCGCGAGGCGCACGCGCTGGGCTATACCGAACCCGACCCGCGCGACGACCTGTCCGGCCTCGACGTGGCGCGCAAGCTGGTGATCCTGGCGCGCGAGGCGGGCTGGCCGCTGTCGCTGGAGGACGTCGACCTGGAAGGCCTGGTGCCGCCTGCGCTGGCCGCGCTGCCGCTGGAGGCGTTCATGCAGCGGCTCGACGAACTCGACGCGCCGATGGCCGCGAAGCTGGCCGCCGCGCACGCCGAAGGCGGCGTGCTGCGCCACGTGGCGCAACTGGACCGGCACGGCCGCGCCAGCGTGCGGCTGCAGGTGCTGCCGGCCAGCCATGCGTTCGCGCACACCCGGCTCACCGACAACATCGTGCAGTTCAGCACGCGCCGCTACTGCGATAATCCGCTGTCGGTGCAAGGCCCCGGCGCCGGCCCCGAGGTGACCGCCGCCGGCGTGTTCACCGACCTGCTGCGCATCGCCGAGTCGCTGGAGGCGCGCGCATGAATTCCTCCTTGCTGGAACCCGTCATGGCCTCACCGCGCCGCGCCAATCCCCCGCAAGTCGCCCGTGCCTTCGCGCCCGCCAGCGTCGGCAACGTCGGCGTCGGCTTCGACCTGCTCGGCCACAGCGTGGCCGGCGCAGGCGACCGCGCCGAGGTGCGCCGCATCGACGAACCGGTGGTGCGCATCGCGGCGATCCGCGGCTGCGTCACCGACCTGCCCACCGACCCGCGCGCGAACACCGCCGGCACGGCGCTCCTCTCGCTGCGCGAGGCGCTCGGCCTGCCCCACGGTTTCGAGCTGACCCTGCACAAGGGCATCGCGCTGGGCTCGGGCATGGGCGGCTCGGCCGCCTCGTGCGTGGCCGCGCTGGTGGCCGCCAACGCGCTGCTGGCGCAACCGCTGCCGCGCGAGGCGCTGTACGGTTTCGCGCTGGACGGCGAGGCGGTGGCCAGCGGCAGCCGCCACGGCGACAACCTCGGCTCGATGCTGCTGGGCGGCCTGGTGCTGGCCACCCACGAGCGGCTGCTGCGCATCGACGTGCCGGCCGCATGGCACTGCGCGCTGGTGCATCCGCACGTGGTGCTGGAAACGCGGCGGGCGCGCGCGGCGCTGGCCGGCCACTACGCGCTGGGCGAGTTCGTGGCGCAGAGTTCCAACCTCGCCCTGGTGCTGGCCGGCTGCTGGCGCGGCGATGCCGCGCTGGTGCGCGCAGGCCTGAAGGACGTGCTGGTGGAACCGCGCCGCGCGCCGCTGATCCCGCACTTCGCGCGGGTGAAGCAGGCCGCACTGGACCACCACGCGCTGGGCGCCAGCATCTCCGGCGCCGGCCCCAGCGTGTTCGGCTGGTACGACAATCGCGCCGACGCCGCCGCGGCCAGCGTGGCGATGCAGGCCGCGTTCGCCGGGGCCGGGCTGGACAGCGATGCGTGGGTGTCGCCGATCGACGGCCCCGCCGCCGCATTGGTCGCAACCCTTGAGGCCGACGCATGAACGCCTTTGTAGGGCGGACACTGCCCGCCGCCCTTGTTCCTTATCGCAGGGAGCCGGCGGGCCGTGCCCGCCCTACGAGACCGCTTCATTCGGACGAGGTCGGCGCATGAACCAGCACGAGCCGATCCGCTACCGCAGCACCCGCAGCGCCGGTCCGACCGTGCCGATCAGCCAGGCGATCGCCGCCGGACTGGCGCCGGACGGCGGCCTGTACGTGCCGGAGCAACTGCCCACGCTCGATCCCGCCGCGTTCGACCCGCACGGCTCGCTGGCCGATACCGCCGCCACCCTGCTGGCGCCGTTCTTCGCTGGCGATGCGCTGGCCGGCGAGCTGGCCGCCATCTGCGCCGAGGCGTTCACCTTCGACACGCCGCTGCGCGCCTTGCCGGCGCATCCGCGCACGGCGATGCTGGAGCTGTTCCACGGCCCCACCTCGGCGTTCAAGGATGTCGGCGCGCGCTTCCTCGCCGCCTGCCTGCGCCGGCTGCCGCGCGCCGACGCGCGGCCGCTGACCATCCTGGTCGCCACCTCGGGCGACACCGGCGCCGCGGTGGCCGCCGCGTTCCACCGCCAACCGAACGTGGACGTGGTGATCCTGTATCCGGACGGCCTGGTCTCGCCGCGCCAGGCGCACCAGCTCGGCTGCTTCGGCGACAACGTCCGCGCGCTGCGCGTTGCCGGCCGCTTCGACGACTGCCAGCGGATGGTGAAAGCCGCGCTCAACGACGCCGGGCTGCAGGCGCAGCGGCCGCTGTCCTCCGCCAACAGCATCAGCCTCGGCCGGCTGCTGCCGCAGATGAGCTACTACGCGCACGCCGCACTGGGCTGGTGGCGCGAACACGGCACGCCGCTGAACT
The DNA here is from genome assembly GCF_001617365.1 of Rhodanobacter sp. FW104-R8. Taxonomy (GTDB): domain Bacteria; phylum Pseudomonadota; class Gammaproteobacteria; order Xanthomonadales; family Rhodanobacteraceae; genus Rhodanobacter. Next base: position 5,634 of record NZ_LVJR01000120.1, on the reverse strand, counting down.
TCATCGTGCCCACCGGCAACCTGGGCAACGCGCTGGCCTGCCTGTGGGTGCGCGAGCTGGGCCTGCCGGTCGGCGAGGTGCGGCTGGCCTGCAACGCGAACGCCACCCTGCCCGAGTTCTTCGCCGGCGCCGACTACGCGCCGCGCGAAGCGGTCGCCACCCTCGCCAACGCGATGGACGTGGGCGCGCCCAGCAACTTCGAGCGGCTGCGCTGGACGTACCCTGACGCAGCCCGGCTGCGCCAGCGGCTGCAGGCGCACAGCGTGGACGACGCCGCCATCCGCCGCACCATCGCCGGCCACGCACGCGAACACGGCGAGGTGTTCTGCCCGCACACCGCCACCGCGATGCACCTGCTCGACCGGCTGCGCGCGGATGGCGACGACGCGTCGTGGGCGGTGGTCGCCACCGCCCATCCGGCCAAGTTCGAGAGCGTGGTGGAACCGCAGGTCGGCCATCCGGTCGACGTGCCCCCGGCGCTGGCGGCGATGCTGACGCGCAGCGCCAGTGCCGAACCCTTGGCCGCCAGCGACACCGCGCTGCGAAGCTGGTTGCTGCCAACGTAGGAGCGCACCCTGTGCGCGAGCTCTTCCGGGCATATAAAAAAGCATCGCGCACAGGGTGCGCTCCTACGCACGGGCTCGTGCAAACCATGCCGCGGGCCATACGCGCGCGCATCGCGAGATTCATCTGGCCATCTGGACGTCCAAATGCCCGCCGCATGGCCGATTCCGGCCATTTTGAAAAAAGTTGTTGACAGCCGTCGACGAACTGCTTTACGGTCGGTCCCATGTCGCAGCGCAACAGCCACCGCAGCATCGCCAAGGAAAACCGTCTCGTGACGGTTGCCGGCCTGCTGCGGGCTCGCGGCACGCTCATTATTACCCTCGTACTCGTACTCCTTATTACCAACGGAGGTGCGGGCTGAGGGCATGTGTCCAGGTAAATAAGAAAACCTGAAAACACCCGAAGAACCCCGCACCCGGTAACGGATGCGGGGTTTTTTTGTGCCTTCGGCGCCGCCCACAGCGGAGCCATGATGAAAAACCCCGGCCAGCACGACACCCCCGCCAGCGACGACGACGTAGTCGCCGGGCGCGTGCGCATCTTCGACACCAGCCTGCGCGACGGCGAGCAGGCGCCCGGCTTCTCGATGGACCGGCGCGCCAAGCTGCGCATGGCGCGGCAGCTCGAGGCGCTCGGCGTGGACGTGCTCGAGGCCGGTTTCCCGCAGGCCTCGCCGGACGATTTTGCCGCAGTCGCGGAAATCGCCGGGGCGCTGAAAAACACCACGGTGTGCGCGCTGGCGCGCTGCCAGGACGGCGACATCGACAGCGCCGCCCGCGCGCTAGCGGCGGCCCGCCACTCGCGCATCCACCTGTTCCTGTCGACCAGCCCGCTGCACCGCGAGCACAAGCTGGGCATGAGCAGGGCGCAGGTGCTGGACACCGCGGTGCGCGCGATCGAACGCGCCCGCGGGCTGTGCCACGAGGTGGAGTTCTCCGCCGAGGATGCCTTGCGCACCGAGCCCGAATTCCTCGCCGAGGTGTTCAGCGCCGCGGTCGCCGCCGGCGCCAGCACGCTGAACGCGCCGGACACGGTGGGCTACACCACGCCGACCGAGATCGTCGAGCTGTTCGAATACCTGCGCCGCCACGTCGTGGGCGCAGAGCGGGTGATCTTCTCCAGCCACTGCCACGACGACCTCGGCATGGCGGTGGCGAACAGCCTGGCCGCGGTGGGCGCCGGCGCGCGCCAGGTGGAATGCACCATCAACGGCATCGGCGAGCGCGCCGGCAACGCCGCGCTGGAGGAAGTGGTGATGGCGCTGAAGGTGCGCGCGCCGCACTTCGGCGTGGACACCCGCATCGACACCCGCCAGCTGTACCCCGCCTCGCGCCTGCTGACCGAGCTGACCGGCCAGGCGGTACCGCGCAACAAGGCGATCGTGGGCGCCAACGCGTTCGCCCACGAGTCGGGCATCCACCAGCACGGCATGCTGAAGCACCGCGGCACCTACGAGATCATGCGGCCGCAGGACGTCGGCATCGCCGAAACCCGCCTGGTGATGGGCAAGCACTCCGGCCGCGCCGCGCTGCGCCAGCGCCTGCAGGCGCTGGGCCACGCGCCGGACGACGCCGCGCTGGACGAGATCTTCGCCCGCTTCAAGACGCTGGCCGACCACGGCCGCGAGTTGCACGACGAGGACCTGGAAGCGCTGGCGCTGGGCCGCGACCCGCACGCCGGCGGCCCGTGGCGCCTGGTGCAGCTGCACGCCAGCTCGCACCTGGGCGGCAGCGCCTCAGCCTCGGTGAAGCTGGCCCACGACGACGGCCACGAGGTCGGCGAGGCGGCGATCGGCGACGGCCCGGTCGACGCGGTGCTGCGCGCGATCGAGCGCGCCACCGGCACGCCGCTGGCGCTCACCCGCTTCCAGATCGACGCGATGGGCGAAGGCGCCGACGCCCAGGGCCACGCCCAGCTGAGCGCGCGCCACGCCGCGCGCGACTGGCGCGGCCACGGCACCAGCACCGACATCGTCGAGGCCGCCGCGCTGGCCGCGCTGGTCATCGTCAACCGGATCGCGCAGCACCCGCCGCACGAGCAAGCCCCGTCCATTGAAGAGCGCGGTCAGGGAAGGCCGCTTGCCGATCCTCGCGCGCAGGGACGCCCGCACAAGGAGATCACCGCATGAACACCCCATTCCTGTGGCACAACGGCCGCATCAAGCCGTGGGCCGAGGCCAGCGTCCACGTCAGCACGCACGCGCTGCATTACGGTTCGTCCGTGTTCGAGGGCGAGCGCGTGTATGCCACGCCGCGCGGCCCGGCCTACTTCCGCCTCGCCGACCACACCCGCCGCCTGTTCGAGTCGGCGCGCGTGTACGAGATCGAGATCGGCTACAGCGAGGACGAGATCAACGCCGCCTGCCTGGAGCTGATCCGCGCCAACGCGATGCCGTCGGCCTATGTGCGGCCGATCGTGTTCCGCGGTGCCGGCGGCCTGGGCGTGCTGGCGAAGGACGGCGCGCCGGTCGAGGTGGCGATCATGGCGATGGCCTGGGGCGCGTACCTGGGCGAGGCGGCCGAGCGCGGCGCCGACATCTGCGTGTCGTCGTGGCACCGTCCCGCGCCGAACACCATCCCGAGCTGGGCCAAGGCCGGCGGCAACTATCTGTCCAGCCAGCTGATCGGGCTGGAGGCGCGCCGCAACGGCTACGACGAGGGCATCGCGCTGGGTCACGGCGGCCTGCTCAGCGAAGGCGCCGGCGAGAACCTGTTCCTGGTGAAGAACGGCCGGCTGCTCACGCCGCCGTCCAGCGCCGGCATCCTGGCCGGGATCACCCGCGACAGCGTGCTCGCGCTGGCTGCCGGCCTCGGCATCGCGGCGGAGGAGCGCGAGCTGCCGCGCGAGGCGCTGTACTCGGCCGACGAGGTGTTCATGACCGGTACCGCCGCCGAGATCACCCCGGTGCGTTCGGTCGACCGCAAGGCGGTCGGCAAGGGCGCGCCCGGTCCGGTCACGCAGCAGCTGCGGCAGGCGTTCTTCGGATTGTTCGATGGCCGTACCGAGGATCGTTGGTCCTGGCTGAGTTTGGTTAATGCGGTCGCCCCTGACCGCGAAGATCAAGAACCGGCCATCCATGGCCGGACTCCTCATCAACAGCCGGCCCCCATGGAGGCATCGGCATGAGTGCGCGGACCCTGTTCGAGAAGGTCTGGGACGCCCACGTGGTCGCCGCCGAGACCGCCGACACGCCGGCGGTGCTCTACGTCGACCTGCACCTGGTGCACGAAGTCACCTCGCCGCAGGCGTTCAGCGAACTGCGCGAGCGTGGCCTGCGGCTGCGCCGGCCCGACCGCATGCTGGCCACGCTGGACCATTCCACCCCGACCCTGCCGACCAACGCCGACGGCAGCCGTCCGTACGCGAACGCCGAGGCGCAGGCGCAGGTCGCGCAGCTGGAGAGCAACTGCCGCGAGTTCGGCGTCGAGCTGCACGGCTGGGACAGCGCCGAGCGCGGCATCGTGCACGTGATCGGCCCGGAGCTGGGCGCGACGCAGCCGGGCATGACCATCGTCTGCGGCGACAGCCACACCTCCACCCATGGCGCGTTCGGCGCCCTGGCGTTCGGCATCGGCACCACCGAGGTCGGCCACGTGATGGCCACGCAATGCCTGCTGCAGCGCAAGCCGAGGACCATGGCGATCCACGTGGACGGCCAGCTGCCGCCGGGCGTGGGCGCGAAGGACCTGATCCTGCATATCATCGGCACGATCGGCGTCGATGGCGGCACCGGCCACGTGCTGGAGTACCGCGGCGCGGCGATCGAGGCGCTGTCGATGGACGAGCGCATGACCGTCTGCAACATGTCGATCGAGGCCGGCGCGCGCGCCGGCATGATCGCGCCGGACGAGACCACGTTCGCCTGGCTGCAAGGCCGCCCGCGCGCACCGCAGGGCGCAGCGTGGGGCGCGGCGGTGGCGAAGTGGCGCACGCTGAAGAGCGACGACGGCGCGCGCTACGACCGCGAGGCGCGCATCGACGCCGGCGCGGTGAAACCCACCGTCACCTACGGCACCCACCCCGGCATGGCGATCGCCATGGACGCGCCGGTGCCGGCGGCGGCGAACACGCAGGAACGCCGCGCGCTCGACTACATGCAGAGCCGCCCCGGCCAGCCGATGCAGGGCACGCCGGTCGACGTGGTGTTCGTCGGCAGCTGCACCAACTCGCGCCTGTCCGACCTGCGCGAAGCGGCGCGCGTGCTGCACGGCCGGCGCATTGCCAGTGGTGTGCGCATGCTGGTGGTGCCCGGCTCCGAGGCGGTGCGCCGCGATGCCGAGCGCGAAGGCCTGCATCGCGTGTTCACCGCCGCCGGCGCCGAGTGGCGCGTGCCCGGCTGCTCGATGTGCATCGCGATGAACGGCGACCTGGCGCTGCCGGGCCAGCTGGTGGTCTCCACCTCCAACCGCAACTTCGAGGGCCGCCAGGGCAAGGGCGCGCGCACCGTGCTGGCCAGCCCCGCCACCGCCGCGGCATCGGCGATCGCCGGGCGCATCGCCGATCCGCGTGAGTACCTGGCGGAGGTGGCGGCATGAACGCCGACCGATTCGCTGGCCTCCCTCCCCTGCCGGCAGGGGAGGGTCGGGGTGGGGTCGCTCTTGCCTCCAGCTCCAGAGCTTTACCCCCTCCCAACCTCCCCCTGCACGCAGGGGGAGGAGCAAGGCGTGCTTCGTTGCACTTCCCTGCGAGCACCCGCCCCTCACCTCAATCCTCTCCCCACAGGGGAGAGGAGGCCAACGCAAGAAGCGAGGAATGTCATTGATGCGCCCCATCACCCGCCTCCACTCGCGCACCGCCGTGCTGGCCGACGAGAACATCGACACCGACCGCATCATCCCGGCGCGCTTCCTCACCACCACCACCCGCGCAGGGCTGGGCCGGCTGTGCTTCCACGACTGGCGCTACCAGGCCGACGGCAGCGACAACCCGGCCTTCCCGCTGAACCGCCCGGAAGCGCGCGGCTGCTCGATCCTCGTCGCCGGCCGCAACTTCGGCTGCGGCTCCTCGCGCGAGCACGCACCGTGGGCCCTGCTGGACTACGGCATCCAGGCGGTGCTGTGCAGCGAG
>NZ_LVJR01000119.1 GCF_001617365.1 Rhodanobacter sp. FW104-R8 | reverse complement strand
GCAACGCAGAATCGAGGTTCGGGACCGGGCCTTTACGGCCTTAACTCAACTGTCCGCGAAAACGGGGTAGAACCCTCCTGATCTCGAAGTCCTGCTTCGCCACGGGTTTGCCGTCGAGCGAGATCTCGACGCGGTACTTGCCTTCGGGCCACAGGTCGGGGTTCTGCACCTTGAACGTGGTGATGGCGGGGCCGTCGGTGGCGATCGACTGGCTGATGCTGCTGACCAGCTGGCCCTGGCCTTCCAGGTAGCTCCATTTCGCGTTGAGCGTGGCGCCGCCGGTGCTGCCTTCGGTGGTGACGCTGGCGTAGATGGTCCTGTCGCTGGCGGCGAAACGGTTGCCGGGGCGGGTTACCTTGTACTCGGCGTTCACCGCGCTGCCCAGGGTCAGTTTGGCCACGGTGAGCGGCGCGGGCGGCGGCGTTGCCGCGATGCTGGGCGCCATGCTACCGGCATGGGTGGCCGTGGCGGTGGCTACGGGTTGCGCGGCGGTGGCGGCCGGGGCAGGAGCCGGTGCGGGAGCGGCGGCCGTGTGGGCCGGGGCGGGTGCGTTGGCCGGCGGCGCCGCCGGTTCGTTCTTGCCGCAGGCACTGAGCAGCAGGGCGGCGAGGGTGGCGCTCAACAGCGCGGTATTGTGCATGGGACGTGTCATGGGAACTCCTGGCTCGGTCGCAGGCGGATGCCCGTCCGTGGCGACTGCCGCAGCGCCGTCCGGCGCGTTGGTCAGGCCACCGAGGCTAGCGCCGCCGATCTGAAGCGGCGATTACCGAGGGGCGTTCAGTGTGCTGAACTTTCACGCGCCGGCGACGCGCGGCGCGCAATGAGTCGATGCTTCCAGCGCTACTGGCGTACCGTGCGTGGATTGCCGGGCGTGGCCGGCGTGCTGCTGCGGAACGGGTTGATGTCCAGCCCGCCGCGGCGGGTGTAGCGCGCATACACGCTGAGCTGCCGCGGCGCGCAGCGCTGCGTCAGGTCGACGAAGATGCGTTCCACGCACTGTTCGTGGAATTCGTTGTGGGTGCGGAACGAGACCAGGTAGCGCAGCAGGCCGGCATGGTCGATCGGCGCGCCGCGGTAGGCGACCTGCACGCTGCCCCAGTCGGGCTGGCCGGTGACCGGGCAGTTCGAGCGCAGCAGGTGCGAGACCAGGGTTTCCGCCACCGGCGTCGCGCTGGTGGCGGCCTGCAGGAAATCGGCCTGTGGCGGGCCGTAGTGGTCGATCGCGATGTCCTGCGCGTCGAGCAGGAGGCCGCCCAGGTCGACGACGGGAAGCGCGTCGGCGCGCGCGTCGCGCAATTGCACGCCGACCACCGCACCGGCCGCCGCGGACAGGTCGTGCAGCAGGGTGGCAGCCAGCGTGGCGGGGTCGGCGATGCGCTCCTGCGCGAAGCCGTTGAGGTACAGCTTGAACGACTTCGATTCGATGATGTGCGGCGACGCCGCCGGCACGCGGAACTCGGCCATCGCCACCTGCGGCTTGCCGCGCAGGTCGAGCCACGACAGCTCGTAGGCGTTCCAGATGTCCACGCCATGGAACGGCAACGTCTCGGCGATGCCGATCTCCGCGCGTTTGTCCGCACGCGGGATCGGAAACAGCAGGCTCGGATCGTAGCGGTCGGCGTAGACGGTGTCCTTGCCGAGCGGGGAGTGTTCGGGGGTGCTCATGCCGCGCAGTTTAGCTGCCTTGCTTCTCGCCCTGCGAGGCACTGGCGGGAAAGATCGAGAGCGAACCCTTCACCTGAGTCGCCCGGCCCTCTCCTGCAGTGCAGGAGAGGGAGCACGGCGTTACACGTTGACCATGTGCATGCCCGAGCTGACGTAGCGGTCGCCGGCGGCGGCGTCCGGCGGGAACACCGCGTCGATCGCCGCGATTTCGGCCGCGCTGAGCTGCACATCGAGCGCGCCGAGGTTTTCGTCCAGCCGCGAGCGTTTCCTGGTGCCCGGGATCGCCAGCACGTCGTCGCCCTGCGCCAGCACCCAGGCCAGCGCCAGCTGCGCGGGCGAGCAGCCCTTGTCGGCGGCCAGCGCTTTCACCTGTTCGACCAGCTGCAGGTTGCGGGCGAAGTTGTCGCCCATGAAGCGCGGGCTGGTGCGGCGGTAGTCGTCGGCGTCGAAGTCGTCCGGCGAGCGGATCGCGCCGGTGAGGAAGCCGCGGCCCAGCGGCGAATAGGCGACCAGGCTGACGCCGAGCTTGCGGCAGGCGGCGAGCATGCCATTCGTTTGCGGGTCGCGCGTCCACAGCGAGAACTCGCTTTGCAACGCGGCGATCGGGTGCACCTTGCACGCACGTTCCAGCGTGGCGCCGGAAGCCTCGCTCAGGCCGAGATAGCGCACCTTGCCGGCGGCAACCAGTTCGGCCATCGCGCCGACGGTCTCCTCGATCGGCACGCCCGGGTCGACGCGATGCTGGTAGTACAGGTCGATCGTGTCGATGCCGAGCCGCTGCAGGCTGGCGTCGCAGGCCGCGCGCACGTAGTCCGGGCGGCCGTTGACGCGGCGCGCCTGCGGGTCGTCCGGGTCGCGCACGATGCCGAACTTGGTGGCGACGAAGGCCTGCTTGCGGCGGCCCTTGATCGCCTTGCCCACCAGCGCCTCGTTGGTGTGCGGGCCGTACATGTCGGCGGTGTCGAGCAGGTTGAGGCCGCGATCCAGCGCGTGGTGGATGGTGGCGATCGATTCGGCGTCGTCGTGCTGGCCGTAGAACGCGCTCATGCCCATGCAGCCGAGGCCGAGGGCGGAGACGGTCGGACCGTTATGGCCGAGAGTGCGGGTCTGCATGGTGGTCGTTCCGGTGGGTGAAGGTGGGTGCATGGTGCGCCGCGACGGTAAGCGGATAAATGCTCAATAATGGCCATCACCATTTCAAAACAAGCAACAATGCCATGGACCGACTCGAAGCCATGCGGCTGTATACGCGGATCATCGAGCTGGGCAGCTTCACCGCCGCCGCGGACGACCTGAACCTGCCGCGCGCCACCGTCACCCATGCGATCAAGCGGTTGGAGGCGCAGCTGGGCGCGCAGCTGCTGCAGCGGACTACCCGCCGCGTGCATGCCACCCGCGACGGCGAGACCTACTACGGCCATTGCCTGCGCCTGCTGGCCGACGTGGACGAGGTCGAGACGGATTTCCGCGAGGCGCGGGTGCAGCCGAAGGGCCGCCTGCGCATCGACCTGCCGGCGACGCTGGCACGCCTGCTGGTGATTCCCGCGCTGCGCGATTTCTTCGCGCGCTACCCGCAGATCCAGCTGGACATCGGTACCGGCGACCGTTTCGTCGACCTGGTGCGCGAGGGCGTGGATTGCGTGCTGCGCATCGGCGAGCTGGGCGATTCGGACATGGTCGGGCGCCGCGTGGCGATGCTGGAGCAGGTCACCGTGGCCAGCGCCGCCTACGTGCGCCGGCATGGCTTGCCTGATGCGCTGGTCGCGCTGCAGGACGGCCACCTGGCGGTGAACTGGGTTTCGCCGACCACCCACCGGGCCGAGCCGCTGGAGTTCATGGTCGGCCGCAAGCGGCGCGAAGTCGTGCTGCCGGGCTGCGTCAGCGTGAGCGGCGTGGATGCCTACCTCGGCTGTTGCGAAGCCGGCCTGGGCATCGCGCAGATGCCGCGTTACCGCATCGTCGATGCGCTGAAGAGCGGCCGGATGCGCGAGATCCTGCCGGCGCACCCGCCGCCGTCGTTGCCGATGACCATCCTGTATCCGCAGCAGCGGCAGATGCCGGCGCGGCTGCGGGTGTTCGTCGACTGGCTGGTGGAGCTGACGACGGGTCAGCGTTGAGGCGGATGCCTACGACGCGCGCGGCGGGCCGGGCCGTGGCGCGCTGGTGCCGAGGGTGTCGCTGGTCAGCGGGGCGCCGGCGGTGATCAGGGCGCCGCGCTGCTCGGCCAGCGGCAGCCGCAGCATGCAGTCCTCGTAGCGGGCCAGTTTCTGGAACACCGGCAGCGCCTGCACCTGCGCCACCAGCGCGGCCGCCAGCGGCCAGCGTTCGGCGTCGATCGCGTAGCGCACGAACGAGGCGGTGCGGAAGAAGCTGGCGATGCTGATGTCGGCGAGCGAGAGCGCGCCGAACACGAAGCCGTCGTCCGGCAGCTGCTTTTCCAGGTAGTCGAGCGCGGCGGGGATGTCCACCTCGCGCGCATGCTGCACCACCGCCTCGTCGGGAGCCTCGCCGAAGATGTGGCGCTTGATCGCCAGCTGGTTGAACAGCCGCCAGATCAACCCGTCGGCCAGCCGCGTGTCGGCGTATTCCTCCAGCCAGCGGGCACGGGCGCGATCGGCGATGTCGCGCGGGTAGATCGAGGGCGTGGGGTGCCGATCCTCCAGGTACTGGCAGATCACCGAGGAGTCGTTGAGCGCCAGCTCGCCGTCGAGCAGCACCGGGATGCGGCGCAGCGGGCTCAGCCGGGTGAACTCGTCGTTGCCGACGAACGGCGCGATCGGGTCGACTTCGTATTCCAGCCCCTTCAGCTCCAGGCACACCAGTACCTTGCGCACATAGGGCGAAATGTAATTGCCGATGACTCTGAGACGCTGCGGCATGAGGCGGCTCCGGGAACACGGTGGCCGCAGCGTGCGATGGCCGGTACGCACCCGTCAAGCGGGGCCGGCGTAGAGGGTCAGCCGGCGGCGTCCGGCAGTGCCGGGATGGCCGTGGGCGAGCCGTTGGAGTCCAGCGCGATCATCACGAAGCGGCCGGTGGTGCAGATGCGGCGGTCGCCGCTCAGCGGGTCCTCGGCGGTCATCTCCACCTCGACGTGCATCGAGCTGCGGCCGACCCTGACCACCCGTGCCACCAGCTCCACCAACTGGCCGGTGCGGACCGGCACGCGGAAGTTCACCTCCTCCGAACGGGCAGTGACCACGGTGCGCCGTGCGTAGCGCGAGGCCACGATGAAGGCGGCCTTGTCCATCCACGCCAGCGCCTGGCCGCCGAACAGCGTGCCGAGGTGGTTGGTGTGGTCGGGGAAAACCATTTCCAGCAGGCGGGCTTCGATCGGGGCAGGGGTCATCGGGATCGCTTCGGTAGGGGCGGGTGCGGGTGGTGTGCCGCCCATGCGGTAGCGCATTCCGCGGCATGAGCGAAACAATCGGGACCAATGGCAGGGGTGCCATCGGTCATGCTCACGTTAGCATCGGCCGTTCGGGTGCATCCGGGCCAGGGTCGGCAACCGCAGAAATCCGCTTTCGCAAGGGGAACGCAACATGGGTTTGAAGATCGGCAGTTCGCGCGTGCTTGGCGCGCTGGTCATGGGAACACTGTCCGCCGGCGTCGCCGCGCAGGGCCGCACGCTGAGCGCGGACGACTACGCGCGGGCGGAGCGCTTCATGGGCTACAACACGGCGCCGCTGGTCGATCACGCGGTGCAGAAGGTCGAGTGGCTGGACGACGGCCATTTCTGGTACGTCGACCACGACGCCGGCGGCGATCACTTCGTGCGGATGGACGCGGCCGGCGGCAAGGCTGCGCCGCTGTTCGACCACGCGAAGCTGGCCGCCGCGCTGGGCAAGGCCGGCGGCAAGCCGGTCGACGCGAAGAAGTTGCCGGTGACCGGCTACGAGGCACGGCCCGATGGCCGCATCGATGTCGCCGTGCGCGGCAAGCACTACGTGTGCGACCTGGCTGCCGCCGAGGCGAGCTGCGTCGACCGCGCCTCGCTGGTAAAGACCGGCAAGGAGCCGGGTATGCTGTCGCCGGACAAGAAGAGCGAGGCGTTCATCCGCGACTGGAACCTGTGGCTGCGCGACGTCGCCAGCGGCAAGGAGACCCGGCTCACCACTGGCGGCGTGGAGAACTTCGGCTACGCCACCGACAACGCCGGCTGGAAGCACACCGACAAGGCCATCGTGGAGTGGTCGCCGGATTCGAAGAAGATCGCCACCTTCCAGCAGGACCAGCGCAAGACCGGCGAGATGTACCTGGTCGGCACCAACGTCGGCCATCCGACGCTGGAGAAATGGAAGTACCCGCTGGTCGGCGACAAGGACGTGACGATGATCGAGCGCGTCATCGTCGACGTCGCCGCGAAGAAGGTGCTGCGCCTGCAGATGCCGCCGGACCAGCATCGTTCCACCCTGTGCGACGACGTCAGCTGCGGCCCCGACGGCGGCTGGGACGACGTGAAGTGGGCGGCCGACGGCAAGACCCTGGCCTTCGTCTCCACCTCGCGCGACCACAAGCACGAGTGGTTCCGCATCGCCGACACGCGCACCGGCAAGGTGCGCACCGTGTTCGAGGAAGTGGTGCCGACGTACTACGAAAGCGGCAACGGCGCGGTCAACTGGCGCTACCTGCCCGAGACCAACGAGGCGATCTGGTTCAGCGAGCGCAGCAACTGGGGCAAGCTGTACCTGTACGACCTGGAGACCGGCAAGCTCAAGCACGCGATCACCACCGGCGAAGGCAACGTCACCGAGGTGCTGAAGGTCGATCCGAAGACGCGCACCGTGTGGTTCCGCGGCGTCGGCCGCACTGCCGGCGTGAACCCGTACTACCAGCAGTTCTTCAAGGTCAGCCTGGGCGGCGGCAAGCCGGTGTTGCTGACGCCGGAAGCGGCCGACCACACCGTCACGCTGTCGCCGGACGGTAAGTCCTTCGTCGATGCGTACTCCACCCCGACCACGCCGCCGGTCACCGTGCTGCGCAGTTCCGACGACGGCCGCGACCTGGCGAGCGTGGCCACCGCCGACATCTCGCGCCTGAAGGCCGCCGGCTGGGTGCCGCCGGTCCCGTTCACGGTGAAAGGGCGCGACGGCAAGACCGACCTGTACGGCATGATGTTCAAGCCGACGAACTTCGATCCGTCGAAGAAGTACCCGATCATCGACTACATCTACCCGGGCCCGCAGACCGGCTCGGTGCGCGGCCGCAGTTTCTCGTCCGCGCGCGGCGACCACCAGTCCGTGGCCGAGCTGGGCTTCATCGTGGTGGCGCTCGACGGCATGGGCACGCCGTGGCGCTCCAAGGCGTTCCACGACGCCTACTTCGAGCACGTCGAGGACAACACCCTGCCTGACCAGGTGCTCGGCCTGAAGGAACTCGGCAAGCAGTATCCGTGGATCGACCTCGACCGCGTGGGCATCTGGGGCCACTCCGGCGGCGGCAACGCCACCGCGGCCGCGATGTTCCACTACCCGGACTTCTTCAAGGTCGGCTGGGCCGAAAGCGGCAATCACGACAACCGCAACTACGAAGACGACTGGGCCGAGAAGTGGCAGGGCCTGCTGGTGACCGACAAGGACGGCAAGACCAACTACGACGCCCAGGCCAACCAGAGCTTCGCGAAGAACCTCAAGGGTCGCCTGATGCTGGTGCACGGCACCATGGACGACAACGTGCCGCCCTACCAGACCCTGCTGGTGGCCGACGCGCTGATCAAGGCGAACAAGGATTTCGACCTGCTGCTGATCCCGAACGTCCACCACGGCTACGCCGAGGCCACCCCGTACGCCACCCGCCGGCGCTGGGATTACTTCGTGCAGTACCTCGCCGGCAACACGCCGCCGCACGAGTACCAGCTGAAGGCGTGGCCCTGGCGCTGAGTGACTGTGCGTGTGCGGGAGATGCCGGCGCTCTTGTTCCTCCCCTTGGCATAAGGGAGAGGGAGCAGAAGTAACACACCCGGTTCCTCCCCCTGCGCAGCAGGGGGAGGTCAGGAAGGGGTGGCTTTTGACTTGCGACGAAGAGCGCCCCCTCACCTGAAGGACTCCCTGCGGTCGCCCGGCCCTCCCCCCTTCGAGCAGGGGAGGGAGCAAGACTACAAGAGCGGCGACGCGTTCGCTCTCGTAAAGTTCAGAGGGAGGCGCTCAGCGCAGGCTCGTCGGCTTCGCGACACCCTTGGCGATCGCTTCGTCGAGCAGCTTCCTGATCTGCTGGCTGGCCTGGCTGGTGGCCTGTTGCTGGCGTTTGCCCAGTGCTTCCTGTTGCGCGCCAAGCGCTTCCTGCTGCTTGCCGATCTCGGTCTGCTGCCGACCCAGTTCTTCTTGTTGTTGACTGAGCTTTTCCTGCTGCCGATTGAGTTCCTGCTCGCTGACTTCCAGCTTGGCGCGGTTCGCCTGCATTTCAGCGGTGTGGTCGCGCTGGCCGGATTGCGCGGCGAGCATGGCTTGCTGGTTGGCCAGCATGGCGCGCTGGCCGGCGAGCTGCCCTTGCTGGGCGCCTAACATGCCTTGTTGTGCGCCCAAGGCTCCCTGTTTGCCGCCGAGCGCACCTTGCTTGCCGCCCAGCTCGCCTTGCTGCCTGGCCAGGGCGTCGACCGGCGCGTAGGCGGCCTTGGCGCGTTGCACGTAGGCAGGGTCGTCGATCAGCCAGGCCTTGTCGCCACGGCGAAACCACAGCATGGACTTGCCGTTCCGCTGCAGGCGCTTCGCGGCGGCGAGATCGGCATCGCTGCCGTTGACGATGGCCGCATCGCCATCGAACAACGCGAAGCCTTCGCTGGCGTCGGTATGGATGGCGACGTTGGCGTAGTGGACCCGCAGGCCGTTGGCATCGTGCGGCGGGGTAGGTGGCAGCGGTGGCGCCGGTGGTGCCGGTGGCAAGGCGGGAACGGTGGGCGGCGGCACTGCCGGAGGAGCCGGCGGGGGCGGCAACAGGCTCGCCTGGGTGGAGGCAGGCGTGGCCTGGGTGTTGTCCGCGCCGGCCGCCGTCACGCGATAGGGCAGCACGCCGACGAGGGCGATCACTGCGACGAGCAGCCAGCCGCGGATGCGCGACGGCGGCTGGTTCACGGTTTGCTGCAGCATGGTCAGTCGCCTCTTCAGGTTGTGGAAGGACGGGGAAGCACCGGCGAGGCCTGCGTGCATCGGCTGCGCCACGCCGAGGCGCAGCAGCAGGCGGCCGTACTCCTGCGGCGCGGCGCGGTCGTGCCGCAATACCTGCGCATCGCAGGCCGATTCGCGGTTGAGCGCGTACTCGCGCATGGCCCAGCGCACCAGCGGGTGGAAGCAGAACAGGCACTGCGCAAGCGCCGGCACCCAGGCCAGCCACAGGTCGCCGCGGCGCAGGTGGGCCAGCTCGTGCGCGATCGCCATCGCCGCCTCGTCGGCGCTGAGCGCGTGGCCGGCAGGCAGCAGTACGGTGGGCCGCCACAGGCCGGTCACCTGGGGCGAGACGATGGCGCCCGAGACGCGCAGGCGAGGGCAACGGCGCAAGCCAAGTTGTCGCGCCTGGCGCGCGCACAGCGCCTGCAGCGAGGCATCGCGCAAGGGTCGTGATTCGCGCAGCACGCTGCGTGCCTGCCGCCATTGGCGCAGCGCGACCAACCCCTGCAACAGCAAGACGGCCAACCACGACAGGGCGATGCCGGTGCGCCAGGACAGCGCATGTGTCGGTGGCGAAGCGAGCGACGGCAGCGCAACGTCGCCAGCCGCCGCGGCGAAGAACGTCATGGGCGGCGTGACCGGCGCGGTCGCTTCAAATGGTGTGGGCGAGAGCAGCGGAAGTTCCAGCGGTGCGTGCCACAGCAGGCCTAGCAACAGCTGCGCGCCGACCAGCCACCACAGCATGCAGCGCATCGCCGCCGACAGGCGCGGCCACAGGCAGCCAAGCAGATAGACGATGCCGATCAGCAGGGAGGCCTGGATGGACGTCCACAGCAGCCGGGTGAGCAAGGTGTCGGCGAAATGGCCGAGTGCGTCCATTTCACGACTCCTTGCGCCGGGATTGCAACTGCGCCACCAGCGCCTCCAGTTCGGCCAACTCGGTGTCGGAGACTTCAGCGCGTTCCGACATCCACGCCACGAACGGCGATACCGAACCGCTCAGCGTCTTCTCGACGAAGCTGCCCACGGCGCTGCGCATCACTTCGCCCGGACCGGTGGCGGTGCTGTAGCGGAACATGCCCTTGAGCTGCCGGCGCTTGAGATAGCCCTTGCCGCGCAGGCGTTCCATCATGGTCAGCACGGTGGAGCGGGCCAGCCCGCGCGGCTCGCCGAAGCTCGCGGCCACCTCGCCTACCGAGGCGGAGCCGCACTCGTCGATGTGATGCAGCAGCGCCAGTTCCTGGTCGCCGATGGTGGGTTTGCGCATGGCCCGGTGGCTCGGTTGACTACAGTTGTAGGCAAGCTACGCCATGCTTACAGATGTAGTCAAGTGCCTCGCGGCATACGTTCTCCCGAATCCCGGCTCTCAACAGACGAACGTCTGGTCATCCCGGCCCTAGAACGCCATGTCGAACGCCACCTCGCCCTGCACGCCGACCTGGTAGGCCGAGACGCGGCGTTCGAAGAAGTTGGCGAGTTCCTGCACGTCCTGCAGGTCCATGAAGTCGAACGGATTCTTCGCGCCATATTTTTTCGGCAGATCGAGCTGGGCCAGGCGCTGGTCGGCGCAATACTCGAGGTATTGGCGCATCTGCTGCACCGACATGCCGGCCACGCCACCGGAAAGCACGTCCTCGGCGAACTGGGTCTCGCAGGCGATCGCGTCCTCGATCATCTCCTCGACCTGTGCGCGCATCGCCTCGTCGAACAATTCCGGCTCCTGCGCGCGCACGGTGCGCACCACCTCGAACGCGAACGCCATGTGCCCGCTCTCGTCGCGGAACACCCAGTTGGTGCCGGCGGCCAGCCCATGCAGCAGCCCGCGCGAGCGCAGGTAGTAGACGTAGGCGAATGCGGCGTAGAAGAACAATCCTTCGATGCAGGCGGCGAAACAGATCAGGTTGAGCAGGAACTGGCGGCGGTGCTCGCGCGTCTCCAGCCGGCGCAGGTCCTGGATCGAGTCGATCCACTTGAAGCAGAACGCGCCCTTCTGGCGGATCGACGGGATCGTCTCGATCGCCGCGAACGCGCCGTTGCGCTCGGCCGGGTCGGGGATATAGGTGTCCAGCAGGGTGAGGTAGAACTGCACGTGCAGCGCTTCTTCGTACAGCTGGCGCGACAGGTACATGCGCGCTTCCGGCGCGTTGATGTGCTGGTACAGGTTCAGCACCAGGTTGTTCGACACGATGGTGTCGCCGGTGGCGAAGAACGCCACCAGCCGACGGATCAGGTGCCGGTCGGCGGCGGACATCTTCGTGTCGAGGTCGCGCGTATCCATCGAGAAATCCACCTCCTCGACGGTCCAGGTGTTCTTGATCGCGTTGCGGTACATCTCGTAGAAGCCGGGGTAGCGCATCGGGCGCAGCGTGAGCTCGAAGCCGGGATCGAGGATGTGGGCGTTGCGGGTGGGTTGGGCGGACATATGGGGTTCCTTGTGTGGGTTCGCAGCCAGCGAGGCGCGGGTGTTTTTGACCGTCATCCCAGCGAAAGCTGGGATCCAGCGACTTCGGCTTTCACCGCGATGTCATGTAAGCAAAAGGCTCTGGATCCCAGCTTTCGCTGGGATGACGGACGTTTTATGGGTAAGTTTCTTGGCGCTTGAATGGAGTGAACGGATCCGCCGTATGCAAGAACGAAATCCCTGTGTTTATTTCCTCGCCAGTCAGCGCAACGGCACGCTGTACGTCGGTGTCACCTCCAACCTGCCTGCACGCATCTGGCAGCACCGGAACAACGTGGTCGCTGGTTTTACCCAGCGTCATCACGTGCATGGCCTCGTCTGGTTCGAGGTGCATGACACGATGGAATCCGCGATTGCCAGTGAGAAGGCGATCAAGGCGTGGAAGCGGACGTGGAAGGTCAAGCTCATCGAGAAGTCCAATCCGTATTGGCGGGATTTGTATGCGGAGATTTGTGACTGAGCCGTCCGTCCGCTCAGCGTCATCCCAGCTTTCGCTGGGATGGCGAGCGTGGGGTTACTGGCAAGCCTCGCAGTACTCGGGATTTTCCAATGAGCAGAACACCGCGGCATTCGCCTGCGCCTGGTCGGACACCGCCGACACCGTGGTCTTGGCGATCTTCGTCGCCGGCCGCGAGCGCAGGTAATACGTGGTCTTGATGCCGGCCTTCCATGCGTACATGTACATCGAGCTGAGCTGGCCGATGTTCGGGTTCTCCATGAACAGGTTCAGCGACTGGCTCTGGTCGATCCAGGCGCCACGGGAAGCGGCCAGGTCGATCAGCGATTTCTGCGGCAGCTCCCACACGGTGCGGTAGATCGCACGCAGCCGTTCGGGAATCGCGGCGATGCCCTGGATCGAACCTTCCGCCAGCTTGATCGCGTCGCGTATTTCGGACGTCCACAAGCCCAGCGTCTTCAGCTCATCGGCAAGATGGCGATTCACCTGCAGGAAATCGCCGGACAGCGTCTCGCGCTTGAACAGGTTCGATACCTGCGGCTCGATGCATTCGTAGCAGCCGGCGATCGAGGCGATCGTGGCGGTGGGCGCGATGGCGATCAGCAGCGAATTGCGCAGGCCGTGCTGCTTGACGCGTTCTCGCAAGGCGTTCCAGCGCGCGACGTCGTGCGGCGTGGCGTTCGGCCAATGGTCGAATTGCAGCTCGCCGTTGGCGGCGCGGCTTTCGGCAAAGCCCGGATGCGCACCTTCGGCTTCTGCCAGCTCGGCCGATTGCGACAACGCGTGAAAATAGATTTCCTCGGCGATGCGGCTGGACAGCGCCAGCGCCTCGGCCGAGTCGAACGGCAGGCGCAGCTTGAAGAACACGTCCTGCAGGCCCATCACACCCAGCCCGACCGGACGCCACTTCATGTTCGCGGTGCGCGCGGTCTCGATCGGGTAATAGTTGAGGTCGATCACCCGGTTGAGCTGGCGCACCGCGGTGCGCACGGTGGCGGCGAGCTGCTCGAAGTCGAAAGCGCCGTTGGCCACGTGCCGCGCCAGGTTCACCGAACCAAGGTTGCACACGGCGGTTTCCGTCGCCGAGCTCACTTCCAGGATCTCGGTGCACAGGTTGGACAGATGGATGACGTTCTCCGCCTGCGCCGTCTGGTTGCTGGTGGCGTTGCAGCGGTCCTTGAACGTCATCCAGCCGTTGCCGGTCTGCGCCAGCGTGCGCATCATGCGTGCGTACAGCTCGCGTGCCTTCACCGCTTTCACGGCAAGGCCGTTCGCTTCTGCCTCGCGATAGGCGCGATCGAACGTTTCGCCCCAGCTGTCGACCAGGTGCGGCACGAGCTTCGGATCGAACAGCGACCAGTCGCCGTCGTTCTCGACTCGGCGCATGAATTCGTCGGGGATCCAGTTCGCGATGTTGAGGTTGTGCGCGCGACGCGCGTCGTCGCCGGTGTTGTCGCGCAGTTCGAGGAAATCCTCGATGTCGGCGTGCCACGATTCCAGATACACGCAGGCGGCGCCCTTGCGCTTGCCGCCCTGGTTCACCGCGGCGACCGAGGCGTCCAGCGTCTTCAGCCACGGCACTAGGCCGTTGGAATGGCCGTTGGTGCCGCGGATCAGCGAGCCGCGCGAACGCACCCGCGAATACGCCAGGCCGATGCCCCCGGCGAATTTGCTGAGCTTGGCCACGTCGGCGTACTTGTCGTAGATCGACTCCAGCGAATCGAGCGGCGAGTCGAGCAGGTAGCACGAACTGAGCTGCTCGTGCGCGGTGCCGGCGTTGAACAGGGTGGGCGAGCTGGCCAGGTATTCCAGCGAGGAGAGCAGCCGGTACAGTTCCAGCGTCTCGCCGATCTCGTTGCCACCCAGCGCGCAGGCGATGCGCATGAAGAAGTGCTGCGGCGTCTCGATCACCAGCCGCCGCTGCGGATGGCGCAGCAGGTAGCGGTCGTACACCGTGCGCAGACCGAAGTATTCGAAGCGGCGGGTGGCCAGCGGGTCGATCGCGTCGTTGAGCTTGCGTGCATTGGCAGCCACGAAATCGCGCAGGCGATCGTTGAGAATGCCAAGTTCCGCGCCGCGTGCGATCGACTGCGAGAAGCTCTGGATTTCCTGGCCGCTGACTTCCTTGTCGATGTACGCACCGAGCAGGCGCGCGGCGAGCTGGCCGTATTCCGGCTCCTCCGCGGTCAGCGCGGCGGCGGTGCGGATCGACAGCTGATCCAGCTCTTGGGTGGTGGCGCCGTCGTACAGGCCGCCGATGGTCTTCAGCGCCACGCGCAGCGGGTCGACACCGTGCAGACCTTCGCTGCTGCGGGTCACGGCGCGCACGATCTTGTTGACGTCGACGGTTTCCTGGTTGCCGTTGCGCTTGGTCACGCGCATCTGGGACGGGTTGTGCGGTGGGGTCAGCGTGAAAGTGGTTTCAGGCGAGGACGGTACGGCCGCTTCAGCGGCGGGCGAGTCGGCGCGCGCGACGGTGCGCTCGCGCCCAACGGTATCGAGGGGTTGCATGGCTGGTGGCTCCGGCATGGACATCAAACGCCTGCTCCCGCGCGCAGGGCCTGATAGTGATGGATGCCGGGGGCAGCGCGCGAGCCGGGCGCCCTGTGGCGTCCGGCTCCACGACGCGCTTCCCCGCGGAAGCCGTCACTACGCACCGGGACACGTTCGTCCCGGTGTGCCGGCAGGTCTTCGGACTTGCGGACATGGATCTGGCGATCCGCCTACTTGTCCTCGCTTCCCGGCCACCGAGGGCCAGTGCATGTGGGGACGTTCGTTTCCGCTCTACCGCTGCGGGGCAGTTCCGGAGTTACACCGGATTCCCTCAAGCCCGCCAGTTAAATATCTGGTCGGGCACCGACGCACACAACATATCGGGTGGCCCGGGCAGGGTCAACCCAACAACTTGTGTATAAGTCGGTATGCAGGACGCTTGCGGCGAGGGCCGGTGCGGGCTGCCGCGAAATTACAGGGCGTCGTGATCCAGCTCGCCGGTGCGGATGCGGATCACCTGTTCCAGGGCGCTCACGAAGATCTTGCCGTCGCCGATCTTGCCGGTGCGGGCGGAGGTCTGGATCGCCTCGATCACGCGATCGAGCTGGTCGTCGGCCACCGCCACCTCCAGCTTGATCTTGGGCAGGAAGTCGACCACGTACTCGGCGCCGCGATACAGCTCGGTATGGCCTTTCTGGCGGCCGAAACCCTTCACTTCGGTGACCGTGATGCCCTGCACGCCGACCTCGGCCAGCGCTTCGCGCACGTCGTCCAGCTTGAACGGCTTGATGATCGCCACGACCAGCTTCATGGTTTGTTCCTTAGCAGGGCATCGGATGGGTCGGGTTGGCATTCTGCCTGCCCGGTGGAGGGTTGTCGCCTGGAAACGGCTCGTGTAGGACAATCCCTACAACTTTTGATGGAGCATACCGATGGTGCCCGCGATTTCCATTCACCTAGTATTTACCTCGACGAGCTCGAGGCGCTATCCATGATGGATAGGCAGGATATCGACCAGATTGCCCTGCGACTTGTGTCGTTGGTACCGCCAGGGGTGGCACAGGCGCATCAGGATTTGCGAACCAACTTCCAAGATGTTCTGGCGCAGGGATTGCGCCGCCTCGATCTGGTCACCCGCGAAGAATTCGAAGTCCAGTCCCAGGTATTGGCGCGCACCCGCGCCAAGGTCGACGAATTGGAGCGACGCGTGGCCGAACTGGAGGCCGCGGTGGCTGCCCGCGCGGGTTCGTGACAACCATCTCCCGGGAGCCGCCTCCGATCCGTCACCCTCACCCCGAGAACGATCGGAGGCGGTTATTTATTCAGCGCTGCTGATGGAGCCGCCGATGTCCGTGCCTGTCAGCACCCTGTCCGCCACGCGCCACCGACCAGCGGTCGCATGAGTCTTGCCGTCACCCTGAGTCGGGCCCAGGAAGGGATCGCCGCACCGCAGGTGATGGTCGAGGTGCATCTTTCCGGCGGCTTGCCGAGCACCAGCATCGTGGGCCTGCCCGAGGCCGCGGTGCGCGAGGCGCGCGATCGCGTGCGCGTGGCGATCCAGAACACCGCATTCGAGTATCCGGGCCGTCGCGTCACGGTGAACCTGGCGCCGGCCGAGCTGCCCAAGGACGGCGGCCGCTTCGACCTGCCGATCGCGCTCGGCATCCTCGCCGCCAGCGGCCAGGTGCCGCGCGAGAAACTGGACGACTGCGAATTTCTCGGCGAGCTGGCCCTGACCGGCTCGCTGCGCGGCGTCTCCGGCGTGCTGCCGGCGCTGCTGCGCGCGCGCGCGCGCGGCCGCCGCGTGGTGGTGCCGCGCGCGAACGCCAACGAGGCGGCGCTGGTCTCCGACATGGATGTGCGGGTGGCCGACACGCTGGCCGAGGTATGCGGCTGGCTGCGCGGTGCGCACGAACTGTTGATGCCGGTGGGCATTCCCAGCGACGGCGGCGCCGATGGCGGTCCGGACCTGGCCGACGTGCGCGGCCAGCTGCAGGCGCGGCGCGCGCTGGAGATCACCGCGGTGGGCGGCCACCACCTGCTGCTGGTGGGGCCGCCCGGCACCGGCAAGACCATGCTGGCCGAGCGCCTGCCCGGCATCCTGCCGCCGCTGTCGGAGTCGGAGGCGCTGGAGACCTGCGCCGTGCTCTCGGTGGCCGGGCAGGTCACCGACCCGAAGCACTGGCGCCGGCGACCCTTTCGCGCGCCGCATCACACCGCCTCGGCGGTGGCGCTGGTCGGTGGCGGCTCGAGCCCGCGCCCGGGCGAGATCTCGCTGGCGCACAACGGCGTGCTGTTCCTGGACGAGCTGCCCGAGTTCAGCCGGCACGTGCTGGAGGTGCTGCGCGAGCCGATGGAGTCGGGCCACATCATGATCTCGCGGGCGGCGCGGCGGTCGATGTTTCCCGCGCAGTTCCAGCTGGTCGCGGCGATGAACCCCTGCCCGTGCGGCTATGCCGGCAACCCGCGCTGCCAGTGCACGCCGGACCAGATCCAGCGCTACCGCGCGCGCATCTCCGGGCCGCTGCTCGACCGCATCGACCTGTGCGTGGAAGTGCCGCCGGTGCCGCTGGCCGACTTGGGCACGCCGCGCGGCGAGCGCGACGAGGATTCCGCCACGGTGCGCGCGCGCGTGCTCAAGGCGCGGCATCAGTCGCTGATGCGCGCGGGGCGGCCGAATGCAGAGATCAGCACGCGCGAACTGGAGCGCGACTGCGCGCTGGGACCGGCCGAGCGACGTTGGTTCGAAGCCGCGCTGGAGCGGCTGGGTCTGTCCGCACGTGCCTACCATCGCGTATTGCGGGTGGCCCGCACCATCGCCGACCTCGATGGCGGCGCCGCGTTGCTGGAGCGCGAGCACCTGGCCGAGGCGCTGCAGTACCGCCGCTTCTGAAGGCAGGAATGAGTGGTGAGGAGTGAGAAGTGAGCAAGAGCAGATGCGTGCTCCCTCTCACTTCTCACTCCTCTCCACTCACTCCTTAAGCTTTTCGGGCGCTGGACGCGCGCGCCGTCGCGTGTTTCGATGACGGCCGATGTGTCCAAGGATTGCGATGACGATCGACCTGGGCCTCATGCTCGCCGGCATGCTGATGATCGGCTTCCTGGCGCAGTGGCTGGCATGGCGGGTGAAGCTGCCGGCGATCCTGTTCCTGCTGCTGGCGGGCATCGTGCTGGGCCCGGTCGGCGGCGTGCTCGATCCTGACAAGGTGCTCGGCAGGCTGTTGTTCCCGACCGTGTCGCTGGCGGTGGCGCTGATCCTGTTCGAGGGCAGCCTGA
Source organism: Rhodanobacter sp. FW104-R8 (assembly GCF_001617365.1). GTDB lineage: Bacteria > Pseudomonadota > Gammaproteobacteria > Xanthomonadales > Rhodanobacteraceae > Rhodanobacter. The sequence continues at coordinate 29,492 of NZ_LVJR01000119.1, read as the reverse complement.
CCCTGCGTTTCCACGAACTGCCGGGGATCGGCAAGGCGGTGCGCGGGCTGGTCAGCTACGGCGCGGTGGCTTCGTTGCTGCTGCTGGCGCTGGCCGCGCACCTCGTTGCCGGGCTGGCCTGGCCGATCGCGCTGCTGTTCGGCGCGCTGGCCTGCGTGACGGGACCGACGGTGATCGCGCCGATGCTGCGCACCCTGCGTCCGAACGCCCGCATCGCCAACACGCTGCGCTGGGAAGGCATCGTGATCGACCCGCTGGGCGCGCTGTTCGCGGTGCTGGTCTACGAGGCGATCGTGTCGCGCCAGGAGGGCCACACCATCGGCATCTTCGTGGCCACGATCGGCTGCGGGGCGGTGATCGGCGCGCTGTCCGCCTGGCTGATGGCGTTCTTCCTGCGTCGCCAGCTGATCCCCGAGTACCTGCAGAACTACGCCGTGCTGGCCGCGGTGCTGCTCGCCTTCAGCGTCTCCAACACGATTACCCACGAGTCGGGGCTGCTGGCGGTGACGATCATGGGCATCGCGCTGGGCAACCTGCGCGGCGTGCACATCGACGACATCCTCGACTTCAAGGAAAGCCTCACCACGGTGCTGGTGTCGCTGCTGTTCATCCTGCTGGCGGCGCGGCTGCACTGGCCGCTGCCGGACGGCATGCTCGGCGCGGGCATCGCCCTGTTCGTGATCGCGCAACTGGTGGTGCGTCCGCTGACCGTGGCGTTGTCGAGCCTGGGCAGCGGCCTCAACTGGCGCGAGCGAGCGCTGATCGGCTGGGTGGCGCCGCGCGGCATCGTGGCGGCGTCGGTGTCGGCGCTGTTCGCGCTGCGCCTGGACGCGCTCGGCGTGGCTGGCGCCGAGGCGCTGGTGCCGCTGGTGTTCACCCTGATCGTCGGCACGGTGATCCTGCAGAGCGCCACCGCGCGGCCGCTGGCGGTCTGGCTGAAGGTGGCCGAGCCGGAGCCGCGCGGCGTGCTGATCTTCGGTTCCGACCGGGTCGCTCGCGCGATCGGCAAGGCGCTGGACGAAGCCGGCTTCCGCGTGGTGCTGGCCGACGACGACTGGGACGGCATCCGGCTGGCGCGGATGGAGGGGCTCGCCACGTTCTTCGGCAACCCGGCCTCGCCGCATGCCGAGCGGCATCTCGACCTCACCGGCATCGGCCGGCTGCTGGCGGTATCGACGCACCGCGAACGCAACTCGCTGGCCTGCGTGCATTACCGGCAGGAGTTCGGGCGCGAGAAGGTGTATCGGCTGCGCAACCTCACGCCGCAGGAGAACACCGACCGCGCGGCGCTGGCCGACGGCCTGCTGGCGCCGCCGCTGTTCGACGAGGAGATGACCCACGGCCGCTTTGCCGAACTGCTGGCGCAGGGCTGGCGGATCAAGTCGACCCGGCTCAGCGCCACCTTCGACTGGCCGCATTTCATCGAGCAGTACGGCTCGGACACGGTGCTGATGTTCGGCGTGGAGGAGAAAGGCGCGTTGCGGGTGGCTTCGGCCAAGCGCGAGCTGGAGCCGAAGCCGGGCTGGACGGTGATCGCGCTGGTGCCGCCGACGGCGGCGTAGGAGCGCACCCTGTGCGCGATGCTCTTCGTCACGTGGCGAAAGAGCATCGCGCACAGGGTGCGCTCCTACGCGTGTCTTACGCCACCGCCTGCCGGAACTGCGCCTCCTCGGTCGAGCCCTTCAGCGCGGTGGTCGAGGACTGGCCCTGCTGAATCGCCTGGGTTACCTGGTCGAAGTAGCCCGTGCCCACCTCGCGCTGGTGCTTCACCGCGGTGAAGCCGCGTTCGGCGGCGGCGAATTCCTTTTCCTGCAGCTCGACGAAGGCGCTCATCTGGCGGCGCGCGTAGCCGTGCGCCAGGTCGAACATGCCGTAGTTGAGGCTGTGGAAGCCGGCCAGGGTGATGAACTGGAACTTGTAGCCCATCGCGCCCAGTTCCTTCTGGAAGTTGGCGATGGTGGCGTCGTCCAGGTTCTTCTTCCAGTTGAAGCTGGGCGAGCAGTTGTAGGCCAGCATCTTGCCGGGGAATTTCGCGTGGATCGCCTCGGCGAAGCGGCGTGCGTCGTCCAGGTTCGGCTTGCTGGTTTCGCACCAGATCAGGTCGGCGTACGGCGCATATGCGAGGCCGCGGCTGATCGCCTGGTCCAGGCCGGGCCTGACGCGGAAGAAGCCCTCGACGGTGCGCTCGCCGGTGATGAACGGCCGGTCGTTGGCGTCGATGTCGGAGGTGAGCAGGTCGGCGGCGTCGGCGTCGGTGCGCGCCACCAGCAGGGTCGGCACGCCGGCGACGTCGGCGGCCAGGCGCGCGGCGTTCAGCTTGTCGACCGCCTCGCGCGTGGGCACCAGCACCTTGCCGCCCATGTGGCCGCACTTCTTCACCGAGGCCAGCTGGTCCTCGAAGTGCACGCCGGCGGCGCCGGCCTCGATCATCGCCTTCATCAGCTCGAACGCGTTCAGCACGCCGCCGAAACCGGCCTCGGCGTCGGCCACGATCGGCACCAGCCAGTCGCAGTCGTCCTTGCCTTCGGCATGGTGCAGCTGGTCGGCGCGCAGCAGGGTGTTGTTGATCCGCTTGACCACCAGCGGCACCGAGTTGGCCGGGTACAGCGACTGGTCGGGGTACATCTCGCCGGCCACGTTGGCGTCGGCGGCGACCTGCCAGCCGCTCAGGTAGATCGCCTGCAGGCCGGCCTTGACCTGCTGCATCGCCTGGTTGCCGGTGAGCGCGCCCAGCGCATTGACGAAGTCCTCCTGGTGCAGCGACTTCCACAGCCGCTCGGCGCCGCGGCGGGCCAGCGAATGCTCGACCGCGACGGTGCCGCGCAGGCGGACCACGTCCTCGGCGGAGTAGTTGCGCTGCACGCCGGTCCAGCGCGGGTTGTTGTTCCAGTCCAGGGTGATCTGTTCGGCGGTGGGCAGGGTCTTCATGGCGTGGCTCCGGTGATGGTGTTGTTGCAGGAGCGCACCGTGTGCGCGAATGCTCTGGAGTTGGTCGTGCAAAAAGCATCGCGCACAGGGCGCGCTCCTACAGGTCGAGATCGGTCAGGCGAGTTGTTCGTAGGCGGGCAGGGTGAGGAAGTCGCCGAGCTGGTCGGCGTGGGTCATCGCGCTGAGCAAGGCGGCCGCGTCGTCGGCGCGGGCGGCGCCGGGGTGGCGGCTGTCGCGCAGGCGATGGGTGTGCGCGGCCACCGCGTGGTCGAACAGCGCGAAGTCGATCGGCGCGTGGTCGGGAAACTCGAGGTCACCGTGATGCAGCCACTGCCACAGCTGCGCGCGGGCGATCTCGGCGGTGGCGGCGTCCTCCATCAGGTGATGGATCGGCACGCAGCCGAGGCCGTCCAGCCAGGCCGCGGTGTAGCGCAGGCAGACCTCGACGTTGTTGTCGAAACCGGCGCGGGTGATCGTGCCGTTCGGTGCGGCGAGCAGCTGTTCGCGGCTCACCTGCACGTCCTCGCGCAGCACGCCGAGCTGGTTCGGCGCGGGCATGTATTCGTCGAACACCTGCTGCGCCACCGGCACCAGCGCGGGGTGCGCCACCCAGGTGCCGTCATGGCCGGCCCTGACCTCGCGCAGCTTGTCGGCGCGCACCTTGGCCAGCGCGGCTTCGTTCGCCGCGTCGTCGCCCTTGATCGGGATCTGCGCGGCCATGCCGCCCATCGCGAACGCGCCGCGGCGATGGCAGGTCTGGATCAGCAGCTCGGAATAGGCCTTGAGGAACGGCGCGGTCATCTGCACCTGGCCGCGCTCGGGCAGCAGGCGGTCGCGATGCCCGCGCAGGGTCTTCAGGTACGAGAAGATATAGTCCCAGCGGCCGCAGTTGAGGCCGACTGCGCGGCGGCGCAGGGCGTGCAGGATCTCGTGCATCTGGAATGCCGCCGGCAGCGTCTCGATCAGCACGGTGGCCTTCATCGTGCCGGGCGGCAGCTGCAGCTCGTCCTCGGCCGCCGCCATCACCGCGTCCCACAGTGCGGCCTCTTCCATCGCCTCGAGCTTCGGCAGGTAGAAGTACGGGCCGTGGTCGCGTGCATGCAGGGCTCGGGCGTTGTGGAAGACAAACAGGCCGAAGTCGACCAGCGCGCCGGCCACCGGTTCGCCGTCCACGCTGAAGAACCTGTCGTGCAGGTGCCAGCCGCGCGGACGCACCACCAGCACCGCTGGCTTGGCGTTGACGCGGTACTCCCGGCCCTCGGGCGAGGTGAACGCGATGGTGCCGTTCACCGCATCGCGCAGGTTGAGCTGGCCATCGAGCTGGTTGGTGAAGGTGGGTGAGGAGGAATCCTCGAAGTCGGCCATGAACACCTTCGCGCCGGAGTTCAACGCGTTGATGATCATCTTGCGTTCGACCGGGCCGGTGATCTCGACGCGACGGTCCTGCAGCGCGGCCGGGATCGGCGCCACGTGCCAGTCGGATGCGCGAATCGCCGCCGTGTCGGCGCGGAAGTCCGGCAGGCCGCCGGCGTCATAGCCCGCCTGGCGCTCGCGGCGGGCCTGCAGCAACTGCCGCCGGGTCGCCTCGAAGCGGCGGTGCAGCCGGGCCAGGAAGGCCAGCGCCGCAGGGGTCAGCACGCCTGCGTAACCGGCGGGGTCGGCGTGGATCTCGACGGCGCCGATGTCGAGTCGTTCCTGCGGTACTGCCATGGGTTCGCTCCGTGTCGTGGATGACTCGAAGCTAGGGCAGCCACCATGTATTTGACAAAGTGAATGTTTCAATTACTACTATGAGCAATGTAAATGTATCACTCAACCAACTGAAATCCTTCAATGAAGAAGCCAACCGGTGTCTCGGGCAAGTCAAAAAAAATACATCGCAGCGCAACAAAAAAGCGCGCCGGCGCTGAGCCGGCCGACGCCGGTCGCTTCTATTACAAGGGCAACCGCCACAAGCAGCTGCGCGCCTTCGTCAGCGTGGTGAAGCTGGGCACGCTGACCCGCGCCGCCGAGGCGCTGTACCTGTCGCAGCCCACGATCAGCCTGCAGTTGCAGGCGCTGGAACGGGAACTGGGGGTGAGCCTGCTCGAGCGCCGGCGCCGGCGCATCAACCTCACCGACGCGGGCGAGGCGCTGTACGAACTGGCGCGGCCGCTGGTCGAGGGCTGGGACACGCTGGACCGCGACTTCCAGGCCCGGGTGAAGGGCCTGCAGGCGGGCCGGCTGACCATCGCCGCCGGCACCTCGACCATCCAGTACCTGCTGCCCGCGCTGGTGCGCCGCTATCGCGAGCGCTTTCCCGCGGTGCAGCTGCAGCTGGCCAACGTCACCGGCAAGGACGGCCTGGCGCTGCTGCGCGCCGACGAGGCCGACTTCGCGGTCGGCTCGATGCTGGACGTGCCGAACGACATCGCCTGGGCACCGGTGCACCACTACGACCCGATGCTGATCTTGCCGCCGGACCACCCGCTGGCGGCGAAGGACAAGATCACGCTGGAGGACATCTCACCGTACGGCCTGATTCTGCCGCCGCAGCGGCTGTCCACCTACCGCCTGGTCGACCTGGTGTTCCAGCAGCGCCAGGTGCCGTACCACGTGGCGATTGAGGTGGGCGGCTGGGACGTGATCAAGGAATACGTGGCGATGGGCATGGGCATCTCCATCGTCACCGGCATCTGCATCACCGAGGCCGACCACGCGCGGCTGGCGGTGCGCAACATGAAGCAGTACTTCCCGCAGCGCAGCTACGGCGTGGTGATGCGCAAGGGCAAGTTCCTCAGCGCCGAGGCGCGCGCCTTCGTCGACCTGATCCGGCCCGGCCTGCTGACCCACCGCGACTACGACGAGCCGGGGCACTCGGGTCGCTGAGCAGCATCACGAGGCCATCGCATCGTGGCCGGCCGCCGTACCGCGCTGCCGCCTGCAAGCGGGTGCTACTCCGGGGGCACGCCGGCCAGGTCGGTCACCCATTTCGGCGAAGTCGGTTCGCCGCCGTAGAACTTCCATGACCTGCCTGCGGCGATCGCCCAGCGATGGATCCAGCTGGTGCCGAGCGCGCTGGTGAATTTGTCCGCGCGCCGATAGGCGGGGTCGCGCATGGCTTCGTCGAGGCCGACGAATCGGTAGCCGCGTGCGCGCAAGCCGGCGGCGAAATCGGGGTAGGTGTCGGCATTGAGCGCATTGGCATGCAGCAGCATCACCTGCGGCAACGCATAGCCAAGCAGCCTGATCGAGCGGTGCTCGAAGTAGTTCACCCTGCGCAGCAGGTAGGGCACGTATTGCGCGCGCAGCTTCGCCTGGGTGGCGGCATCGCCGCTGTTCAGCGCCTTGGCGTAGGCGGCGGCCCAGATCCAGTCGGAGTTGGTGACCGTGACCGGCGCGATGCGGTAACCGTGCGCGGCGAGAAAGACGCCCATCGCTGCCTTGTCTTCCAGCGTGCGCCCGGTGCGCAGGTAAGGGTGACGGAACCATTGCGGTTCACGGCCACGCCTGGCCAGCAGCGGGCGCAGCACACGGTCGCAGGCGAGGATGTCGCCCTCGTAGGCCTGTACGCCGACGGCGTGCAGGTCGGCATGGGTGGCGGTGTGGTTGCCCAGTTCCAGTCCGGCATCGAGCCAGGCGTCGAGCATCGCCGTGCGGTCCGGTTGCGGCTGGCCGCCGACCAGCAGACGCGCGGAGTTGACGAAACCGATGGCAGGCGTCCCCGCACCCTCGATGGCCTGCAGCAGGCGCACGGACTCGGCCGCGATGCGCGGCGGTACCGTACCCTGCGCGGGCAGCGGCGTGTTCGGATCGAGGCTGGCCCAGGGCAGGTCGTCGAAGGTGATCGCGATGCGCCGGTCATGGGATGCAGTGGCTGCCGGCGCCGCCATGGGTGCCGCCGGCAACAGGCACATGAGCGCGATGCAGGCAAGGTGCAGCAATCCCTTCATGTGCTTCCCCCGACGCGGTGCCGGATACGTGCTCGAGCCGGCCCATGCGCGGCAGTGGGGCTGCGCGCGAACCGGTGCGGCGACCCATGGCGGCAGCGCGATGGAAGGTTCCCGGAAGGCGCGCGGCCACCGCCGGCGCGCGCCTTCGTCGAAATCGATCCGGTCGGGAGCCGGCCGCGCAGGACGAGTCGAACAGGGCCGGATCCATCGCGCCGGGCGGCGCGCGATGCCGCCGCCCGGCGCAGGCCCCATCGGGCCGTTCAAGGCACCGATGGGCAGCGGTCGGCACGGAACTCGCAGAAGCGGTAGCGCAGTCCCAGCCCGACGGTGGCGCCCTCGTAGCGGCCAAACTGGTTCAGGCGCTGGCTGTACCCGGCACGGCCGACCAACTGCCAGTGGCTGAAGATGCCGAGGGTCAGCTCGGCATTGACGTCAGTGGCGCGCTTCCAGTTGTCGAAAGTCTCGTCCCGCTGCTGGCCGAGCGCGGCCGACAGGTACAGCCCGGCTTCCTGGCCCAGCGAGATGTAGCTGGAAGCCGCGACGGCATAGCGCCGGTAGCGGTCGGGGCTGTAGTAGCCATTGCCGGTGTGGCGGGTGTTGTGTTGACCCTCTGCCTGCAGACCGAGGTCGAACATCACTCGCCCACTGCGGTACACGGCACGGGTATAGCTGGCCAGCACCGAGGCACGGCGGTTGCCGTCGTCGAAATCGCCGCCGGTGATGCGCGCATCGAAGCGGTCGCGCAGCGTCGGCGTCCAGCGCAGGTCGGCGGCGAGGCCGTGGCGCATCACCGCCAGCGCGCGCGGTGATTGGTCGACGCGGTCGCGGTCGAAGGTGAGTGCATAGAGGAAGGCGTCGCTGGCGCGTTGCGAGATCTGCAGGTGGCCGATCGTTCTGTTGTCGCTGCCGACACCGTTGTCGGTCCGCGAATTGCCCAGCCACAGCTCCAGCGCGGTGTCGGGCGACGGTGCGAAGCGCAGTCCTGTGCCGACGCGATCCTCGTCGACGTGGTTGTTGCCGAGCAACGGCGCGAACGGCCCGCCGAAGGCGGCCGAGTGCTCGCGTCGCGTGGCGCTGGCCAGCAACCGCCAGCGATCGGACAGCCACAGGTTGGCATCGGCGGCGATGCCGCGAATTTCGATGTCATCCGAATCGCTGTACAGCGAAGGCGCCAGGCCGATCGAGGAGAACAGCGGCAGGCGCACCGCCTTGGCGAGGGCGATGGTGTCCTTGTCGTCCGGCTTGACCGCCTGCACGGTGGCCAGTGCCGGCAAGGCCTGGTGCGGCCATTCGCCTTGTCGCAGGATCAGCGCCTGGGTCCAGGCGTTGTCATAGTCGTCCGGGTCGGCCGCGTACAACGGCGTGTTGAGCGCCAGCGCGGCATCGCGGCGTTCGGCCCAGGCCAGCACTCGCGCATGCAGCGCGGCGGCCTCCTTGTCGTCGGCGCCGAACCCGGCCAGCGCGTCGTCCGCCCTGGCGTAGTCGCCGAGCCAGGCAAGGAAACGCGCCCGGTCGAGCCGCGCGGCATGGTCGTCCGGGTGTTTGGCGAGGTAGGCGTCGATCAGGCGCAGCGCCTCGCTGGTGCGCCCGGTCCAGGCAGCGTCCAGCGCCGGCTGGTAGGCGACGGCGTTCTGCGCGAAAGCCGGCTCCAGGGACAAGGCGCAAGCGAGCGCGCAGGCGAGCAGGCTGGCCCGACCCAGCGCGGAAGCGCGAGCCGATGTCCGGCGGCGAGGGGTCATTTGCGCCATTTCCGGTTCCTCGTGATCCAGAGATCGCTGGCGAATCGCCCGATCGTGACGATCTCGGTGAGGATCAGCGCGTAGCGCAGCGGCGTCACCAGCAGGCTCTTGCCGAACGCCTTCCAGCGCTCGCCCTTGGAGATCACCACCAGCACCATCAGCGACAGCAGCGATTCCGCCAGCACCGTGATCAGCAGCGGCTCCCACATGCGCAGCAGGGGCATCACGATCAGCGCGGTGGGGAAGCCGATCTTCTCGATCGCCGACATGAAGATGATCCAGCCCAGCGGGCGGCCATAGCGCCGGGTGACCTCTTCGCCGAACGCCTGCCGGTAGGGTTCGGCGATCTTGCGCATCTCGCGGATGTGTTCGCCGTGTTCGCCGTGCCGCTCGTGCCAGCGGCGGTGCAGCCGCGCGAAGGCCTTGAACGGGCTGCGCACCAGCGCGTCGAAGTAGTAGCAGCTCTGCAGGAAAGAGGACGACCACAGCGAGATCTGCCTGGGCAATTGCGTGGCCAGCGGTTCCTCGGAGCGGGCGGTGACGTCGGTCAGCTGGGCGTTGCGGTAGCCCTGGTTGATCAGCGCGAAGCCGATGAAGATGTCCTCGGAATTGGTGAGGTTGTCGCCGAAATGGGGCTCGTAGCGCGCGAACAGGTCCTTGATGTATTCGCGGCGGTAGGCCACCGCGCAGCCCACCGGGTTGGTGATGCCGCCGAAGAACACCATCTGCCCGTGGAACACGAAGCCCTGCAGGTAGCGATACAGGCAGTCGCGGTAGATGTTGGTCAGGCCCCACCAGATCAGCTGCAGGCGTGTGCGGCTGGACTTGGGGTCGATGTATGGTTTGCCGGCGAGCACGGCGGCGTATTCCGGGGTTTCCGCGAGGCGGCGGCGGTCGGACAGGCGCATCGGCAGCACGCGGCCGCAGGCCGAGGCGATGCCGACGCCCTTGTACAGTTCCTCGACGCAGCGGGCGATGTAGTCCGGCGATTCCAGGAAGGTGTCGCCGTCGAGGATGAATTCCACGTCGGCGTCGAACTCGCGCGCCTGGCGCTTGAGCGTGGGCGTCTTGCCGATCGACGCCTGCCGGCGGATCACCATGATCTTCATGCCCAGCCGCTGCGCGGTCTGCTCGGCGCGGCTGGCGGTATCGTCGCTGCTGCCGTCGTCGACGACGATGATGTTGCGCGGCTTGTGCGTCTGCCGCGCCACCGAGACCAGGCAATGGGCGATATTCTCCGCCTCGCGGTAGGCGGGGATCACCACGTCCACCGTGGCGGTGCGCCAGTCCTGCGCGGGCGTCGGCACGGTCCGGTCCGGACCGCGCAGCAATCCGACCACGCTGAGCAGTGCGTTAGGACTGATGACAAACCAGGGTGCGGTGGCCATGTTCGGTCCCTGCCAAGGCGTTGCGCCGTTCTTGGATGAGCTCGTCGAGCGTGTCTTCCAGCGTGTAGCGGTGCCGGAACCCGGTCAGCATGCGCAGCCGGGTCAGCTCCGGCCGGCGCCGCTGGATGTCCTCGAAATCCTCGCCGTACGCCTTCATGTACGGCACATGGGTGATCGGCGAGTCGCTGTCCGCGCGCTCGCGGACCAGTTCGGCCAGCGCATTCATGCTGATCTCGCGGTCGTTGCCGACGTTCGCCACCAGCGCGTCGCCGCTCTCGCGCGAAGCGAGCAGGTCGAGCGCGGCCACGTTGTCGCGCACGTCGCAGAACGAACGGGTCTGCTTGCCGTCGCCGTACACCGTGATCGGCTCGCCGTGTACCGCCTGGTCGACGAAACGCGGCACGACCATGCCGTAGCGGCCGGTCTGGCGTGGCCCGATGGTGTTGAAGAAGCGCGCCACCAGCACCGGGATGCCGAATTTCTGCGCGTAGGACAGCGCCAGCGCCTCGTCGGCGATTTTGCTGACCGAATAGTTCCAGCGCGTGCCGGCGCGGGTGGACACGCTGAGGTCCATGTCCTCGCCCAGCAGTTCCGCGTGGCGGTGGCCGTAGACCTCGGAGCTGGAGGCGACCACCACTTGCGGCCGCCAGCCGCTGGCGGCGATGGTGCGGAAAAGCCGTTCGCAGGCGGCGATGTTGGTGGCCAGCACGCGCGTCGGCTCGGCGATCACGCGGTACACGCCGACCACGGCGGCGAGGTGGTAGACGCGGTCCGCCCAGGCCGCGGCCTGCTGCAGCAGCGGCCAGGTGAGCATGTCCGCCTCGTCGAAGCGGAAGCTCGGCGACGCCTCGAAAGGCGCCAGGTTGGAACGCAGGCCGGTCGACAAGTCGTCCACCACATGGACCTTGTGCCCCTGCGCGAGGTGCAGCGCTACCAGATGGGAGCCGATGAAACCGGCTCCGCCCGTGATCAACACATGCATGTCTGGAACCCCCTGTGCGAACCGCTCCGGTTGTTGAGCCAGGTAACAATCCACAGAATGTGATGTGTATCACATTTTCCGTAAAAATAGACAAGCATGCGCCGTGCCATGACCGATAGACATGTGCTAAGGGCGCTCCGAAGCCAGGGAGGTGACCTCCGGTGCCGCGGGAAGGGGCCGGGATGGCCCTGCGGGGTCAGGAAAGGACCATGGAGGGCGTAGGCCGGAGCTGTCTCCCGCCCAGGGCGGGGGCCCGGTTCAGCCGCGCTGCTGCAGCGCCAGTTTCAGCCCGAAACCCAGCAGCACGGCGCCGCACAGGCGGTCCATCCGGCGCCCGATGCGTGGCTGACGCTGCAGCAACCGGTGGATGCGCGAACCGAGCAGGGCCAGCACCAGCGACCAGCACAGGCCGGTGCCGATGAAGCTCAGGCCGAGTACCAGCAGCCCGAGTTGCGCCCGGGGCGCCTGCAGCGAGACGAACTGCGGCAGGAAGGCGAGGTAGAACAGCGCTACCTTCGGGTTCAGCACGTTGGTGAGCTTGCCTTGACGGAACGCGGCGGTGAAGCCATGGCCACGTGTCGTGGCGGGTGCATGCGTCGCTTGCTGGCCGAGCAGCATGCGCAAGCCGATCCACACCAGGTAGGCGGCGCCGAGATACTTCAGTGCGGTAAACGCGGTGGACGAGGTCATCAGGATCGCCGACAGCCCCAGTACCACGGCCAACGAGTGCACCACGCAGCCGGCGTTGATGCCCAGCGCGGCGCCGAGGCCCACCGCATGTCCTTCGCGGCCGCTGCGCGAGAGGATGTAGAACGTATCCAGCCCTGGCGTGAGGTTCAGCGCGATGCAGGCGAGCAGGAAGGCGTCGTAGTGCTGGATGCCGAGCATGGAAGGGTCCGGGATGTATGGGGTGCAGTCAGACGTCGCGGTGCTTGCCCTTGAAGGGTGCGTAGAACGCGCGCAGGCGGGCGAGGTCCGCCTCCATGTCGGCGCTGGTGGCGAACAGCGGACCGAGCTGGATGGTCTTGTCGGGGTAGTGGAAGGCGACCGGGAAAATCGGTACGCCGACCTCGCGGGCGATGCGCCAGAAGCCGCTCTTCCAGCGCGCTACCCGCTTGCGCGTGCCTTCCGGTGCGATGCCCAGCCACAGCCGGTCGCGCCGCCGGAACTGGTCGATCATCTGCTCGACCACGCCTTGCGCGCTGCCGCGGTTGATCGGCATGCCGCCCAGCCTGACCAGCAAGGCGCCGAACGGCCCGCGGAACAGTTCCTGCTTGGCCATAAAATGCACGTCGGCGCCGATCGCCACCTTGATCAGCAGCCCCCACACGCCATCCCACCAGGACGAGTGCGGCGCGGCGATCAGCACCAGTTTCGGCGTGTCGGGGAACTCGCCGACCAGGCTCCAGCCGGCCATGCGCAGCACCGCGCGGCAGAGGCGACGCTGCCAGCCGTCGTGCAGTCGCGGCATCCGTGGCGGCAGCCGGGCAGGCGTCGGGAGGTGACCCTTCATTCGAGCTCCGGTTTGCGCGAACGCCCCTGCTTGATCCGGCCGCGCTGCTGCTTGCCGGCCAGCCGGCGTTCTTTCGATGCACGGGTCGGCTTGGTGGCGACCCGCTTTTTCGGCGGCGTCAGCACGCCGTGGATGATCTCGGCCAGCCGCTCGCGCGCATCGTCGCGGTTGCGCGCCTGGTCGCGGAAGCGGCGCGCCTGGATCACCAGCACGCCCTCGCTGGTCAGTCGACGATCGCGGCGCGCCAGCAGGCGTGCGCGGATTTCCTCCGGCAGCGAGGGCGAGTGGATCACGTCGAAACGCAGCTCCACCGCGCTCTCGGTGCGGTTCACGTGTTGCCCGCCGGGGCCGTCAGCGCGCAGGAAACGCTCGACCAGTTCGGATTCGGGCAGGGAGAGGGTGCGGCTGATGGTCAGCATGCGGGGAAGTGTAGGGGAGAAGCGAGGAGTGAGTGGAGAGGAGTGAGAAGTGAGAGAAAAGCCCGGGCGCGGCTTGCTTTGGCTCTCTCTCACTTCTCACTCCTCTCCACTCACTCCTGTTTCAAGCGTCCAGTCGAAGCGCTCAAGCAACCCCGCGTACGCATCGTCCAGCGGCGCCTCGATCTCCATCGCGGCACCCGTGACCGGATGCGCGAAGCGCAATCGCCACGCGTGCAGCAGCATCCGGTGGCAGCCGAAATGCTGCTTGTAAAGCCGGTTGTGGTCGCCGCGGCCGTGCTGGCAGTCGCCAATCACCGGATGGTGGATGTGTGCCAGATGCTTGCGGATCTGGCGGAAGCGGCCGCTTTCCGGTTCGGCCCGCAGCAGCGCGTAACGCTGCTGCGGGTAGCGGCCCAGCGCGATCGGCACCTCGACCGTGGCCAGCCGCCGGTAGCACGTGCGCGCCTCGCGGCGCGGACCGGTCTCGCGCGAGCCGGGCAGCGGATAGTCGATCACGCCCTCGGCCGGCTCCGGCCAGCCGCGCACCACCACCAGGTACTGCTTGTGCACCGCGCGCCCCATGAACTGCTCGCCCAGCGCGGCGGCGACCTCGCGCGTGCGCGCGATCAACAGCACGCCGCTGGTGGCGCGGTCGAGCCGGTGCGCGAGGTACACGCTGTCGCCGATCTGCTCGCGCAGCAGGTCGATCAGGAACTCCTCGGCATTGCCCACCATCTTCGAGCGGTGCACGGCGAGGTTCGCGGGCTTGTTCACCGCGATCAGCGCATCGTCCTGGTAGAGAATGTCGAGCATGCAGGCGAGGTGTCGATGAGGTTGCGGGAGCGACGCCGGGCGGGCAGCGCCCGCCGGCTCTTGCCGCGTCTCGGCGCGAAGCGGCGGGCAGTGCCCGCCCTACGTCCCGAGGGGGCTTCTCGTTGATCAGCGCGCGCGCGGCCAGCCGGTCGCGAATGCGAGCAGTCCGGCGATGCCGGCGCACAGCGGCGGCCAGTTGCCGTGTTGCGGCGCCAGCGCCCACAGCAGGGCAGCAGCGATCAGCAGCGAACTGCCGAGCAGGCCGCAGGCGAGCAGCCTGTGCTGGCGTTGCGCGTTGTCGTGCAGCAGCTTGAGTTCGACAGGATCGCTCAAAGTGCGCCGTTCACCGCGGCCGATCTGGCGCAGTGCATCACGCACCAGCCCGGGGAATTGCGGCGCCTCGTGCAGCCATTCCGGCAGCCGCTTGCGTACTTCGCGCAGGGTGTGCCGCGGGCTGTAGCGTTCGCGCAGAATGCGCTTCAGCACCGGATGCGCCACCGCCCAGATGTCGATTTCCGGGTCGAGCATGCGGCCCACGCCCTCGATGTTGAGCAGGGTCTTCTGCAGCAGGATCAGCTGCGGCTGCAGGGTCAGCTCGAAGCGGCGCGCGGTCTGGAACAGCTTCACTACCAGCTCGGCCAGCGAGATCTGCGCCAGCGGGCGAGTGAAGTACGGCTCGCAAACCGTGCGCACCGCCGCCTCCAGTTCGTCCAGCCGCACGTCGGCGGGCATCCAGCCGGCGTCCACGTGCAGCTTGGCGATGCGCGCGTAGTCGCGTTCGAACAGCGCGATGAAGTTCTGCGCCAGCCAGTACTGGTCGGCCTCGGGCAGCGAGCCCATGATGCCGAAGTCCAGCGCGATGAAGCGCGGCTCGCCGGTGTGCGAGGGGTCGACCCAGATGTTGCCGGGGTGGGCGTCGGCGTGGAAGAAGTTGTCGCGGAACACCTGCTCGTAGAACACCCGCACGCCCTTGGCGGCGAGCGCCTTGCGGTCGAGGCCGGCGGCGTCGATCGCGGCGATGTCGTCGCTGCTGATGCCGTGCACGCGCTCCAGCGTGAGCACGCGCGCACTGGTCAGTTCCCAGTGCACCTCGGGCACGTAGAGGTCGACGCCGCTGGCGAAGTTGCGGCGGAGCAGGCTGGCGCTGGCGCCTTCACGCTGCAGGTCCAGCTCGTTTTCCAGCATCTTCTCGACTTCGGCGACCACGTCCAGCGGGCGGATCTTGTCGGCGTTCGGGTGCCAGCGCTGGGCCAGCTCGCCCAGCGAGCGCAGCAGCTTCACGTCGCGCGCGATCTGCGCGTCGATGCCGGGGCGCAGCACCTTCACCACCACCTCGCGGCCGTCGTGCAGGGTGGCGGCATGCACCTGGGCGATCGAGGCGGAGGCCAGCGGCGTCTCGTCGAACTGGGCGTATAGACGGCCAATCGGCGATTTCAGTTCCTGCTCGACGATGGCGCGCGCGCCGCTGCCGGGGAATGGCGCGACCTGGTCCTGCAGCAGGGCGAGTTCGTCGGCGATGTCGGCCGGCACCAGGTCGCGGCGGGTCGACAGCACCTGGCCGGCCTTGACGAAGATCGGCCCCAGTTCGGTCAGCGCGTGGCGCAGGCGCGCACCGCGCGGCAGGCCGCGGATATCGGTGCGCGGGCGCGCCACCAGCGGGCGCAGCAGTTTCAGCGGGCGGTACAGGTGGGTGGCGTCGACCAGTTCGTCGAGCCGGTACGCCAGCAGCACCGAGGCGACCCGCAGCAGGCGCGGCACCACCTTCAGCGGCGTCACGCGGTGTTGCCCTGCAGGCGCTGCACGAGCCGCTGCACGCGCGCTTCCAGCCGCTCGCTGCGCTCGCGCACGTTGTCCACGCCGTCGAGGAAGCCCTCGACCTCGCCTGGTGCCATGGCGACGCGCGCCTCGTCGCGCAGCCAGTCGGCGGTGTCCTCGGTGAGATGGCCGGCGGTGTCGCGGGCGAGGGCGAGGGCCTTGCGCACGGCCCTGGCCAGCGGCACGCCGAGCACGTCGCCGAAGCTGCGCGCGAACGCTTCCTCGAAATCCGGGGCGAACTTGCCGGCCAGCTTTTCCAGCCGGCGCGCCAGCTCGGCGTCGCCGGCGATCTCCACCTTGCCCGGCGCGATGCCGTCGTCGTCGCGGCGGAACAGCATCGCCAGCAGGCTGCCCGGCGTGGCGGCCACCTTCAGCTGGCTGTCGTCCTGCGGCGGCCCGACTTTCAGGCGTGCGTCGTCGACGGTGACCGCCAGCGCGAGTTCCGGCCCGCGCAGGTGCAACTGCACGCTGCGGCCGTTCAACGCGGCCAGCTTCTGCTGCGTGTCGGGATCCAGCGACAGGGTGTGGTTCAGCGCGGTTTCCAGCGCACGGCCGGCGAGCTTGCGTAGCGGTTGCGGCAACCAGGAGTTGGGAGTGGCAGCGTTCATCCGGCGATTGTAGCCGTGCGGGCCGTGATCTGTAGGAGCGCACCCTGTGCGCGATGCTCTTGCGGTTGCCTCGCCATAAACATGGGCGGGCGATGCCCGCCGTTCGCGCACAGGGTGCACTCCTACGGGGTCGCGCCGGGAAAGCCCAGCTGGCGCCACGCTTCGTAGACGGCCACGGCGACCGTGTTCGACAGGTTCAGGCTGCGGCTGTCCGGGCACATTGGCAGGCGCAGGCGTCGTTGGGCGGGAATCGCTTCCAGCACGTCGGCCGGCAGGCCGGCCGTCTCGCAGCCGAACAGCAGCGCGTCGCCGTCGGCGAAGCGGGCGTCGACGTGGGCAACCCGTCCGCGGGTGGTGAAGGCGAACACCCGCGGCCTGCCGATCGCATTAAGGCAACTGGCCAGGTCGTCATGCACCGCGACGCTGGCGTATTCGTGGTAATCCAGTCCGGCGCGGCGCAGCCGGGCATCGTCGAGCGTGAAGCCGAGCGGCCGGATGAGGTGCAGCGCGGCGCCGGTGTTCGCGCACAGGCGAATCACGTTGCCGGTGTTCGGCGGGATCTCGGGGCGAAACAGGATGACGTGCAGCATTCCGCCATTATCGCGTGCCCGTGCCGATCCGCGTCGAGTGCTCAGCCGCCGATCTGCGGGCAGACCACGCCGTCCGGCCGCAACGCGCAGCTGGTCGGTGCGGCCAGCAGGATCGCGCCGATGCCGCCGTTGGCGGCGAGCTGCACCGATGCCGGTGTGGTCGTCACCATCGCGGCGAGGATCAGGCCGCAGACCGCCAGGCAGGCGATGAACAGGCCGCGCAACATCATGGTCTCGAATTTCATGGTCATGTCTCCGTATGAGGGGAAGGTTCCTGCGCTTTCCTCTGAGCAATCCCCGTGCCAGGCAGCCATTTGGATTCAAGCCATTGATTTTTAAAATATAAATAAATGGATTGGCCAGCCGCAGCATTGTCCGCGGACAGCTGTCCGCCCGCTGCCGGACAACCGGACAACCCGGCGGCGACCGTGCCACAAGTCATTTGCGGTGCCCGTGGGGCGTCGCTAGCCTGCGGAGACTTATCCGTGAAACAGGAGGTTCACCGTGACGAAGAAACCGCTCGCCCTGCTCATCGCCGGCCTGCTCGCCCTGGCCGGCGGCATGCCGCTGGCGCTGGCCGCACCCGACACCGCCGTGGCGGCTGCGACGGCGCAGCAGCAGATCCCCGAACTGGCCTACACGCGCTTCACCCTGCCTAACGGGCTGACCGTGGTGGTGCACGAGGATCACAAGGCGCCGGTGGTGGCGGTGAGCGTGTGGTACCACGTGGGCTCGTCGTACGAGCCGAAGGGCAAGACCGGTTTCGCGCACCTGTTCGAGCACCTGATGTTCCAGGGTTCGGAGAACCACAAGGACGAGTTCTTCAAGCCGTTCGAGCTGGCCGGCGCCACCGACCAGAACGGCACCACCTGGCTCGACCGCACCAACTACTTCGAGACGGTGCCGACCACCGCGCTGGACATGGCGCTGTGGATGGAATCGGACCGCATGGGCCACCTGCTCGGCGCGATCGGCCAGCCGCAGCTGGACGAGCAGCGTGGCGTGGTGCAGAACGAGAAGCGCCAGGGCGAGAACCAGCCGTACGGCCGCGCCGGCGAGCTGATCCAGGCCGAGGCGTTCCCGGCCAACCATCCGTACCACCACGACACCATCGGCTCGATGGACGATTTGAACGCGGCCTCGCTGGCCGACGTGAAGCAGTGGTTCCGCGACTACTACGGCGCGGCCAACACGGTGGCGGTGCTGTCCGGCGACATCACGCCGGCGCTGGCGAAGGAAAAGATGCTGAAGTACTTCGGCGACATCGCCGCCGGCCCGCGGGTGCCGCGGCCGCAACCGTGGGTGGCGCCGCGCCACGGCTCGACCCGCGGCACGATGACCGACAACGTGGCGCAGGTGCGCATCTACCGCGAGTGGAACGTGCCGGGCCGCGGCAGCCGCGACGAGAACCTGCTGGAGCTGGCCGCCGCCGTGCTGGGCGGCAGCAAGACCTCGCGGCTGTACCAGCGGCTGGTCTACCGGGACAAGCTGGCCGACGACGTCTCGGTCGACGTCGAGCAGCACGTGCTGGCCAGCATGTTCAACCTGCAGGTGGACGTGAAGAAAGGCGCCGATCCGGCCAGGGTGGAGGCGGCGATCGCCGACGAGTGGCGGAAATTCCTGAAGGACGGCCCCGGCGCCGACGAGCTGGCGCGGGTCAAGACGGAAACCCGCGCCTCGTTCGTGCGCGGCCTGGAAAAGGTCAACTCGCAGGCCTCGATCCTGGCCCAGGGCCAGCTGTACCGCAACGATCCGGCTGCCTACTTGAAGGACTTCAAGGAATTCATGGCGGCCACCCCGGCCGACGTCGCCGCGGTGGCGAACCGGTGGATCGCCAAGGGCGACTACACGCTGACCGTGGTGCCGGGCAAGGTCGAGGCCACCGACATGGCCACCGTGGCCGGCCGTGCCGCAGCCGGCGGCGCGCCGGCGCCGGTGCTGTCGGCCAGGGGCGACTACCGCACGGTGCAGAGCGACGTCGACCGCGGCAAAGGCGTGCCCGCGGTCGGCACGTTCCCGGACCTCAGCTTTCCCGCCCTGCAGCGCGGCAAGCTGGACAACGGCGTCGAGGTGATCCTGGCCGAGCGCCACACGGTGCCGGCGGTGCAGTTGCAGCTGCTGTTCGACGCCGGCTACGCGGCCGACCAGGGCCGCAAGCTGGGCACCTCCAGCTTCACCATGGCGATGCTGGACGAGGGCAGCAAGGAACTCGATTCGGTCGAGATCGCCAAGCGCAAGCAGCGCCTCGGTGCGATCATCGCCAGCGGCTGCGGGCTGGACTACTGCAATGCCTCGTTGAACGCGCTGGACGACCAGCTGAAGCCGTCGCTCGAGCTGTTCGCCGACATCGTGCGCAATCCGGCGTTCCGCGAGGCCGACATCGGCCGCCTGCGCGGCCAGTGGCTGGCGCGCATCGCCCAGGAGAAGAGCCAGCCGACCGGCATCGCGCTGCGCACCCTGCCGCCGCTGCTGTACGGGCAGGGCCATGCCTACGCGATCCCGTTCACTGGCTCCGGCACCGAGGCCTCGATCAGGTCGCTGAGCGCCGCCGACATGCGCGCGTTCATCGGCGACTTCATCCGGCCGGACAACATGAAGATCCTGGTCGCCGGCGACACCACGCTGGACAAGATCATCCCGCAATTGAACGCGGCGTTCGGCAACTGGAAGGCGCCGGCCGGCAAGGTCCCGGCGAAGAACGTCGGCAAGGTGGCGCCACCGGCGCAGGCGCGCGTGTACCTGGTCGATCGCCCCGGCGCGCAGCAGAGCCTGATCCTCGCCGGCAGCCTGGCGCCGTCCACCGAGGCACCGAACAACCTGGAGATCCAGACCATGAACGGTGCCTTCGGCGGCACCTTCACCTCGCGCCTCAACATGAACCTGCGCGAGGACAAGCACTGGGCCTACGGCGCCTTCAGCTTCCTGCAGAACGCGGTGGGCCAGCGCCCGTTCATGCTGTACGCGCCGGTGCAGACCGACCGGACCGCGCCGTCGGTGGCCGAGATGCTGAAGGAGGCGAAGGGCGTGATCGGCGACAAGCCGCTGACCGCGCAGGAGATCGACAAGATCAAGGTCGGCGACGTGCGCAGCATGCCGGGCAGCTACCAGACCACCACGGCGGTGATGGGGGCGTTGCAGGGCATCGCCCAGTACCGGCGGCCGGACGACTACGTGCAGACCCTGAAGTCGCGCATCGAGGCGCAGACCGACGCCGCGGTCGAGGCGGCGGCGAAGGAGGTCATCCACCCGGACCGGCTGACCTGGGTGATCGTCGGCGACCTCAAGAAGATCGAGGCGCCGATCCGCGCGCTGAATCTCGGCCAGGTGCAGGTGCTCGACGCCGACGCCAAGCCGGCAAAGTAGGCCCGCGGGTGGCGCCGGCCCGTGCCGGCGCCGCCCGTTGTGGATCGGTTCGGGGACGCGTCGGCGTGCCCGCGCTAGGATGGAGCTCGGGCCGGCAACGTGCGGCCTCCTTCCATGCCCAAGCCATCGTCGCGGAGCCACCCCATGCGCAAGACCCTGCTGTTGCTCGTCCCCGTCCTCCTGCTCGGCGCCTGCAGCTGGGGCATCACCCTGGACGATGCCGCCAAGAACGTGCGCACGGCCTGGAGCGGCGACGTCTCCTCCTGCCGCGAGCTGGGCAAGGTCACCGTCTCGGTGATGAACCGCGTCGGCCCGGTCGACCGCAACGACATCAAGGTGCGCGACGAGCTGGAGGTGCTGGCCCGCAACGAGGCTGCCAAGATGCACGCCGACACCATCAAGCCGCTGGCCGAGCCGGCCGACGGCTCGCAGCCGTGGGGCGCGTACCAGTGCGGTGCGAACCGGCCGGCAGCGGCCGCCGCGCCGCGGGCGCCGGCCGCTGCCGGCTCGGCCCCGGGCCAGCTGCAGACCTTCCCCGTGCACGGCGGCTGAACCCGCCTGGTCCGGCCATCGAAGGGCGCCCCGCGGGGCGCCTTTTTCGTGCGTGCCGACCGGGTGCTTGCGCCGTGCCGGGGAGCGGCATGGCATTCATAAACATATAGTACATTTATGTATAATATGCACGACAATTAATGATGAATGCCGTGAACAGTTTTGCCCCCACCGAGCAGCGCCTGGCGGTCACCTGCCGGCGGCACCCCGCGTTTCCGCGCGAGCCGGCCGTGCTGGTGCGGCTGGTCAAGCATCTCTACAAGCGCCTGCACGACGACGCCAATACGCTGCTGAAGCCGTGGGGCATCAACCACCCGGAATACAACCTGCTGATGATGCTGTACGGCACCGAGGGGTATACGCTCAGCCCGTCGCAGCTGGCGGCGGCGGCGGGGGAGAAGTCCGCCAACATCACGCGGCTGACTGACGAGCTGTGCGACAAGGGCCTGATCGAGCGCACCGCCAGCGACGAGGATCGTCGCAAGATCGCGCTCACGTTGACCAAGGCGGGGGTGGTGGTGATCAAGGGCTTCCTGCCTGACGTCTGCGCCTTGCTGGAGCGCCAGACCGCCGGCCTGCAGCCGCGCGAGGCTGCGCAGCTGGAAAAGCTGCTGAAGAAATTCCTGGACCATCTCGAGCAGGCCTGAGGCTGTGACCGTCGCCGTCATCGAATCCGGGACGCGGCCCCCGCTCCGGCAATGGCTGGCCGAGGCCTTCGCCGGCGAGGGCAGTGCGTGGCTGTTCGTGTTCAAGGCCGCGCTGGCGCTGTATGCGGCGACCTGGTTGGCGATGTGGCTGCAGCTGGAGAAGCCGTCCACCACGATGATCACCGTGGCGCTGCTGATGCATCCGCAGAGCGGCATGGTGCTGGCGAAGAGCTTCTACCGGGCGATCGGCACGCTGGCCGGCAGCGTGTTCGGCGTGCTGCTGATGGCGCTGTTCCCGCAGCAGCGCGAGCTGTTCCTGCTGTCGATGTCGTTGTGGGTGGCGCTGTGCGCCGGCGGCGCTACGCTGTACCGCAACTTCATGTCCTACGGCTTCGTGCTGGCCGGCTATACCGCCGCGATCGTCACCTTGCCGGCGATCGGTAATCCGCTCACCGTGTTCGACTCGGCGGTGATGCGGGTGAGCGAGGTGCTGCTGGGCGTGATCGTGGCCGGCGCGGTGAGCGACCTGGTGCTGCCCACCCGCCTGCGCGAGGTGCTGCGGCGCAGTGCACGCGAGCAGTTCGGGCACTTCCTGGACTTCGCCCGTCGCAGCACCGGCGGCACGATCGCCCGCCGCGACATGGAGCAGGCCTACCTGCGCTTCGTGCGCGGCGCGGTGCAGCTGGAAAACCTGCGCGCCGCGGTGATCTTCGAGGATCCCGAGGCGCGCGCGCGCAGCAGTCGCATCCGCCTGATCAACCAGTTCTACATGTCCGCCACCACCACGTTCCAGTCGGTGCATCACCTGATCAACCGGCTGCAGCGCAACGGCCGCGCCGATGCCGCCGATGCGCTGATCGCGCTGTACCGGCCGATCGGCGAGGCATTGTCGCCGGAGCCGGCGCAGCAGCATGACCCGGCCGTGCTGGCGCCGCGGCTGCAGGCCTGCGAGCAGGTGCTGCCGGCGCTGGCGCGGCAATTGCGCGATGCGCTGCCGGCGCCGGCGCGGCTGGACTTCGATACCGGCGCGATCCTGCTGCAACGCTTCGCCGACGAGTTGCGCGACTTCGCCCTGGTGGAGAACTCGCTGCGCGCAAAGCGCCTGCGCGGCAACGTGGAGCGGGTGCAGTTCCGCCGCGGCAACGACTACGCCAGTGCCGGCCTGGCGGTGCTGCGCACCTTCCTCACGATGGTCGCCCTGAGCGTGTTCTGGCTGGCCAGCGGCTGGCCGCACGGGGCCAGCGCGATGCTGATCGCCACGATCTTCGCCGGTCTGCTGGCGATGGCGCCGAACCCGGTCTCGGCGGCGTTCCACACGCTGTTCGCGCAGGGGGTGGGCATGGCGGTGGCGTTCGTCGTCACGTTCGGGCTGCTGCCGCGCTGCGACGGCTACACGATGTTCATCGTGGCCACGCTCCCGTTCCTGATTCCCGGCTTCTACGTGCAGTCGAAGCCGGCGGTTTCCACCATGGGCGTGGGCTACGGCATCGGTTTCGTCTCCAGCATGCTGCTGACCAACCGGATGAGCTACGACCCGGCGTTCTTCATCAACGAGGCGATCGCGCAGCTGGCCGGGTTCGGGCTCTGCGCAGTGGCTTTCATGGCGATCCCCGCGATCACCGGCACCGGCTGGCAGCGCGCGCGCCAGCTGCGCCAGTTGCGCCGGCAGGTGGTGCAGGCCGCCAGTGCGCCGTTGGCGGGGCTGGCATACCGCTTCGAGAGCGTGAATCGCGATCTCTTCCTGCAGGTGGTGACGTATACCCGGCCGGACAGCCGCGAATCGCGCGACCTGCTGGCCTGGGCGTTGACCGTGCACGAGTGCGGCCGCGGCCTGATCGAACTGCGCCAGGACATGGCCGGCAGCCAGTTGCCGGCCTCGGTGGAGCAGCCGGCGCAGCAGGCGGTGCAGGCCGTGGCGCGGCTGTTCGAGGCACCGGACCCCGCGCGCTGGCAGCAGGCCGAGCAGACGGTCACCGAGGCGATCACGGAGATCGTGCGCGGCCAGTCGGGCGCACAGGCCGGCAGCCGCCGCGTGCTGCTGCACCTTCACCAGCTGCGCAGCGTGCTGCGCGACGACGAATCGGCGCTGGCGCCGTACATGCCGGCGGCTGAGGAGCCTGTCCATGCCTCATGAAGTGTCGATCGGCGGAGCCATGATGCCCGGCCTGGTCGTGGTCTTCTTCGGTTGCCTGCTGCTGATGTGGCTGTTCGATACGGTGCTCGGCCGGCTCGGCCTGTACCGCTACGTGCTGCACCCATCGCTGGTGCGGCTGGCGCTGTTCGTCTGCCTGTTCGGCGCCGCCGGACTGTTGCTGATCCACTGAGTCCCCTTCCATGAACAACAAACCCCTGCTGCTGCGCCTTGCCGTCACCGGCATCATCGTCATCGTGGCGGCCCTGCTCGGCCACGCCCTGTGGAAGCACTACCTGTATTCGCCGTGGACCCGCGATGGCCGCGTGCGCGCCGAGGTGGTGCGGATCGCGCCGGACGTCTCCGGCCTGGTCACCCGCGTGGAGGTGAGCGACAACCAGTTCGTGCACAAGGGCGACCTGCTGTTCGACATCGACCCCGCGCGGTTCCGCTACGCGGTCGGCCAGGCGCAGGCGAACCTGGATGCCGCCGAGGCCAGCGCCCGGGCCGCCGGCGCCAACATCGGCGCGGCGCTGGCCAGCGCCGCGGCGCGCAAGGCCGAATACGACATGCGGGCGGAAGAGGCCGCGCGCCGCCAGCGCCTGGGCGGCATCGTCACCCAGGAAGAACGCGCCAATGCCACCGCCACCGCGAACTCCGCCCGCGCCACCTGGGCCCAGGCGCAGGCCGGCGGCAGCCAGGCCTCGGCGGTGCGCGAGCAGGCGCAGGCCGCGGTGGAGCAGGCGCAGGTCGCGCTGGACCAGGCCAGGCTCAATCTCGAGCGCACCGAGGTGCGCGCGCCGGTGGACGGTTACGTCACCAACCTCGACATCCGCGTCGGCGACTACGCCAGTACCGGCAGCCCGCGGCTGGCCCTGATCGACAGCCACGGCTATTACATCTACGGCTATTTCGAGGAGACCAAGTTGCCGCAGCTGCGCGTGGGCGACCCGGTCGACATCCGCCTGATGGCCGGCGGCGTGCACCTGAAGGGCACCATCACCGGGATCGCCCGCGGCATCACCGACCGCGACAACCCCACCGGCAGCGACTTGCTGGCCGACGTCAATCCCACCTTCAACTGGGTGCGGCTGGCGCAGCGGGTGCCGGTGCGCATCGCGATCGATACCGGCAAGCTGCCGCCCGACACGCTGATCGCCGCCGGCATGACCGCCACCATCGAGGTGCAGCCGCGCGCAGCGGGGAAGTAGTCCGCGGTAGGCGCGTGCGCCGTGGTTTGCGATGATGGGCGCCGTTGCACCACGGCGCCGTCATGAACAAGCTGATCACCGCTCCCGGCCGACTTGCGCGCCTGCTGCCGTTCCGGCGCAAGCCGCGCACGGCGCCGGTCGCGCTGCCGTCCTTCGCCATCCCCGCCGGGGCCATCGACGTGCTGCCGGATCCGGCAGCGTTCCGGCGCGAGCTGCTGCAGCGCATCGCGCAGGCCACCCGGCGCATCGTGATCGTGGCGCTGTACCTGCAGGACGACGACGGCGGCCGCGAGGTGCTCGACGCGCTGTACGCGGCGAAGGCGCGCCGGCCGGCGCTGCAGGTGTCGGTGTTCGTCGACTGGCATCGTGCGCAGCGCGGCCTGATCGGCAAGCAGAAGAACGAAGGCAATGCGGGCATGTACCGCGAGTGCGCCGCGCGGCTGGGGCCGGGCGTGGAAATCCACGGCGTGCCGGTGCAGAACCGCGAGCTGTTCGGCGTGTTGCACCTGAAGGGCTTCGTGATCGACGACGCGGTGCTGTACAGCGGCGCCAGCCTCAACGACGTCTACCTGGCGCGGTACGGACGCTACCGGCTCGACCGCTACCACCTGCTGCGCCATCGCGGCCTGGCCGATGCGATGGCGGCATTCGTGCAGCGGTACTTCGCCGAAAGCGCGGCGGTGCGCCGGCTGGACGTAGCGGAGGTGCCGTCCACGAAGATGCTGCAGCCGGCGATCCGCGAGTTCCGCCAGGAATTGCAGCGCGCCGCGTACGAGGTTCCGCGCGACACGCCGGGCATCGGCGAGGTGGCGGTGACGCCGCTGCTCGGCTTCGGCCGCGGCGACAACGCGCTCAACGAAGCGTTGCTGGCGCTGCTGGGCGGCGCGCGCCGGCGGCTGATCCTGCTGACGCCGTACTTCAACCTGCCACGGCCGGTGCGGGCGGTGCTGGGCCAGCTGCTGCGCCGCGGCTGCACCCTCGACATCATGGTCGGCGACAAGGTCGCCAACGATTTCTACATCCCGCCGGGACAACCGTTCAAGACGATCGGCCTGCTGCCGTACCTGTACGAGAACAACCTGCGCCGCTTCGCGCGGGCGCATCGCCGGCAGATCGAGAGCGGCCAGCTCAACCTGCACCTGTGGCGCGACGGCGACAACAGCTACCACCTGAAAGGCCTGTTCATCGACGACGACGTGGCCGTGCTGACCGGCAACAACCTCAACCCGCGCGCGTGGTCGCTGGATCTGGAAAACGGCCTGGTGCTGCGCGATCCCGCGCGGCTGCTGCAGGCGAAGCACGAGGCGGAGTGGGCGGCCCTGCGCCGGCATGCCACGCGCCTGGCCGATTACCGCGCGCTGGAAAGCCCGCGGCGCTACCCGGCCGAGGTGCGCCGGCTGCTGCGGCGATTGAACCGCACGCGGCTGGACCGGCTGGTCAACCGGCTGCTGTAGGAGCGCACCCTGTGCGCGAATGCTCTGATGTCGATCGGTGCCAAGAGCATTCGCGCACAGGGTGCGCTCCTACGATTGCGCGGCAAGTTTCGGGCGGGCAATGCCCGCCGGTTTTTCGATACGCCGCGGCGAAAGCGGCGGGCTGTGCCCGCCCTACGAAGCGGTCAGGCGGCTCAGGCGCATCTCCAGCCAGTTCGCCACGTTCGGCCATTCGTCGGCGAGGATGCTGAAGCAGACCGTGTTGCGCAGGCTGCCGTCGGTGCGCCGCTTGTGCGCGCGCAGCACGCCTTCGCGCTGCGCGCCGAGGCGTTCGATAGCGAGCTGCGAATCCTCGTTCAATTCATCGGTATGGAAGGCGACGGCCACGCAGTCCAGCGCCTCGAGCGCGTGCTCCAGCAGCAGGCGCTTGCAGGCGGTGTTGAGGTGGGTCTTCTGCCAGCGTTTCGCGTACCAGGTATAGCCGATGGCCAGGCGCGGCAGCGCGGTGTCGATCTCGTAGTAGCGGGTGCTGCCGACGATCTCGCCGCGGCCGGCCTCGCGCACGGCGAACGGCAGCATGTGCCCCTCGGCCTGGCCCTGCAGCGCCTTCTCGACGTAAGCGCGCGCGTGTCCCGGCGGCGGCACGCTGGTGACCGCGAGGTTCCACAGCTCGCCGTCGGCAGCGGCCGCTTCCAGTGCCGGCACATGGTCGAGGCTCAAGGGTTCCAGCACGACGTACTCGTCGTGCAGACGGATCGGGGCGAACGGGTTCATGGGAGTCCGGTGCGGTATTCAGGCGTCGAGGTCGGGGATCAGCTTGCTCTCGAGCCGGGCAATGTTGTCCTTCAGCAGCAGCTTGCGCTTCTTCAGCCGGGTCAGTTGCAGTTCGTCGCGGCCGATCGCCGAGGCGAGCTGCTCGATCGCCGCGTCGAGATCCCGATGCTCCATCCGCAACTCGGCCAGAAGATGGACGATCTCGGCGTGATCCTGAACCTGCATGGCGTCGGCGGCTGCTGGGGCGGTTCCTTGAGTTTAACGCCGTTCGTCGGCCGGTGGCGGGGCGCCTGGCGGGCTACAATGAGCGTTCCCCGTCGTCCTGCCAGCCGCTATGTCCGCCCAACCCGGGATCCCCCGTCCACCTGTCGCCGCCGCCGAGGCCGGCAAGCTGGCCTCGCGCCTGCGCCAGCAGGTGGGCCGGGCGATCGGCGACTTCGGCATGATCGAGGACGGCGACAGGGTGATGGTGTGCCTGTCCGGAGGCAAGGATTCGTACACCCTGCTGGACCTGCTGCTGCAGCTGCAGGCGAAGGCGCCGGTGCGCTTCGAGCTGATCGCGGTGAACCTGGACCAGAAACAGCCGGACTTCCCCGCGCACGTGCTGCCGGATTACCTCGCCGCGCGCGGCGTGCCGTTCCACATCATCGAGCAGGACACCTACAGCACGGTGACGCGGGTGATCGCCGCCGGCAAGACCATGTGCAGCCTGTGCTCGCGGCTGCGCCGCGGCGCGCTGTACACCTGGGCCGCGGACAACGGCATCACCAAGATCGCGCTGGGCCACCATCGCGACGATATCCTCGCCACGTTCTTCCTCAACCTGTTCTACCAGGCGCAGCTGAAGGCGATGCCGCCGAAGCTGCGCTCGGACGACGGCCGCCACGTGGTGATCCGCCCGCTGGCGTATTGCCGCGAAAGCGACATCGCCGAATACGCGGCGCAGCGGCAGTTCCCGATCATCCCGTGCAACCTGTGCGGCTCGCAGGACAACCTGCAGCGCAAGGCGGTGCAGCGCATGCTGGCCGAATGGGAACGGCAGCAGCCCGGGCGCAGCGAGAACATCTTCCGCGCGCTGGGCCACGTGTCGCCCTCGCAGCTGGCCGACCGCCGGCTGTTCGATTTCAGCTTCGGCGCGCCGCCCGCCGCGCCGCCGGCCTGGCCCGGCGACGCAGCGGACGAGACCGCGCCGGCCCGAACCCTCCACCCCTCCACCACCTGAGCCGAGTAACCGCCGTGTCC
Source organism: Rhodanobacter sp. FW104-R8 (assembly GCF_001617365.1). GTDB lineage: Bacteria > Pseudomonadota > Gammaproteobacteria > Xanthomonadales > Rhodanobacteraceae > Rhodanobacter. The sequence continues at coordinate 1,412 of NZ_LVJR01000119.1, read as the reverse complement.
TTCTTTGCATCCGTTGAAATGGCCCCGGGCGATCCGATCCTGGGCCTCACCGAAACCTACGTGGCCGATCCGCGCCCTGGCAAGATCAACCTGGGCGTGGGCATCTACGTCGACGAGCATGGCCGCATCCCGCTGCTGCCGAGCGTACGCGAGGTGGAGCAGGCGCTGGCCGCGGCGGCGAAGCCGCGCGGCTACCTGCCGATCGACGGCATGCCGGCGTACAACCAGGCGACCCAGCAGCTGGTATTCGGCGCCGGTTCGCCGCTGCTGGCGGCCGGCCGCGTGGCCACCGTGCAGACCGTCGGCGGCAGCGGCGCGCTGCGGGTGGCGGCCGACCTGCTCAAGCAGGTGGCCGGGGTGGGCGCGAAGATCGCCATCAGCAACCCCAGCTGGGGCAACCATCACGCGGTGTTCCGCACCGCCGGTTTCGCACTGCTGGAGTACCGCTACTACGACCCGGCCAGCCACGGCCTGGACTTCGCCGGCATGCTGGAGGACCTGGGCAAGCTCGAGCCCGGCACCGTGGTGCTGCTGCACGCGTGCTGCCACAACCCGACCGGCGTCGACCTGGACGCGGCGCAGTGGCAGCAGGTGATCGCGCTGCTCAGGGAGCGCCGGCTGCTGCCGTTCGTCGACATGGCCTACCAGGGCTTCGCCCAGGGCACCGATGCCGATGCCGCCGGCGTGCGCCTGCTGGCCTCGTCGGGGATCGAGGCGTTCGTGGTCGCCAATTCGTACTCCAAGTCGTTCTCGCTGTACGGCGAGCGGGTCGGCGCGCTGTCGATGGTCGGCGCCGACCGCGACGAGGCGGCGCGGCTGCTGTCGAAGATCAAGCAGACCATCCGCGCGAACTATTCCAGCCCGTCCACGCACGGCGCCGCGCTGGTCGCCGGCGTGCTCGGCAGCGCTGAGCTGCACGCGCGCTGGGAGCAGGAGCTGGGCGGCATGCGCGAGCGCATCCACGCGATGCGCGCCGGCTTCGTCGAACGGCTGGCCGCGCACGGTGCGCCGGATTTCGGCTTCATCAACCGCCAGGCCGGCATGTTCTCGTACTCCGGCCTGAGCAAGGCGCAGGTGCACCGGCTGCGCGACGAACATGCGATCTACGCGCTCGACAGCGGTCGCATTTGCGTGGCGGCGCTGAACCAGGCGAACCTGGACACCGTCGCCGCCGCGGTCGCCGCCGTCATCCGCTGACATCCATGACCGTCATCCCGGCGAAAGCCGGGACCCAGCGTCTTTGGCCCTATCAAGCCACTGGATTCCGGCTTTCGCCGGAATGACGGCGAAACCACCTGCTTCCCGTAGCACTGACCCGGATTCCTGAATGTTTTTTCGCAACCTCACGCTGTTCCGTTTTTCCCCCGCCGTTGCCGATGACCTGAACCGCCTCGACGAGGCGCTGGCCGAAC
>NZ_LVJR01000118.1 GCF_001617365.1 Rhodanobacter sp. FW104-R8 | reverse complement strand
TTTTTCTTTGGGCGCGGTTGCTGTGGCGACCGCAGGTCGCGACCCGCAACAGGTCACCGCCAGGGGCTTTATCCTTCGAAGGCCCGACGCCCCCCCCGGGGAGGCCTTCGTCTTTGGCGGGGTTGGCCGCCGCCGCTGTGGCAATCGCAGGCGTGGGGCGCGACCCGGCACAATGCCGACGAGCTCCCGCCGGCTGGCACGTCACGGCACGCTGAGCGCCAGGGGAAGCTGCAGGCCATCGCTCGACGCATCGGCCAGTTGCTACTCTTCGCCAAAGGGTTCATGGGAAAAGGTGGCCGTGGCGCGACGCTACATGTTGGCGATAGATCAGGGCACGACCAGTTCGCGCGCGATGTTGTTCGATCGGGCCGGCACGGTGGCCGGCATGGCGCAACACGAGTTCCGCCAGATCTTCCCGCAGCCGGGCTGGGTGGAGCAGGACCCGCGGGAGATCCTGGCCAGCGTGTTGGCGACGGTGGCCGAGGTACTGGCCTCGGCTCGGGTCGACACCGGCGAGTTGGCCGGCATCGGCATCGCCAACCAGCGCGAGACCACCGTGGTGTGGGATCGCCGCACCGGTCAGCCGGTCTACAACGCGATCGTGTGGCAGTCGCGGCAGAGCCTGGCGGTGTGCGAACGGCTGGAGGCGGACGGCTATGCGCCGCTGGTGCGCGAGAAGACCGGGCTGCTGATCGATGCGTATTTTTCCGGCAGCAAGATCCGCTGGATCCTCGATCACGTCGATGGCGCCCGTGCCCGCGCGGAGCGTGGCGACCTGCTGTTCGGCACGATCGACAGCTGGCTGATCTGGAATCTCAGTGGCGGCAGGCTGCACGTCACCGATGCCAGCAATGCCGCGCGCACGCTGCTGTTCGACATCCACGCGCGGCGCTGGGACGACGAGCTGCTGCGCATGCTGGACATCCCGCGCAGCCTGTTGCCGCAGGTGCGTCCGTGCAGCGAGGTCTACGGGCTCACCGCAGCCATGCCCGGCCTGCCGGCCGGCGTGCCGATCAGCGGCGTGGCCGGCGACCAGCAGGCGGCGCTGTTCGGCCAGGCCTGCTTCACGCCCGGCATGGCCAAGAACACCTACGGCACCGGCTGTTTCATGCTGATGAACACAGGGACGCAGGCGGTGCCTTCGCGGCACGGCCTGCTGACCACGATCGCCTGGGAGCTGGACGGCGTCGCCGAGTACGCGCTGGAAGGCAGCATCTTCGTGGCCGGTTCGGTGATGCAATGGCTGCGTGACGGCCTCCACATGCTGACCTGCGCCAGCGAGTCGCAGGCCTGCGCCGAGAGCGTGGATTCCAGCGACGGCGTGTACCTGGTGCCGGCCTTCGTCGGGCTGGGCGCCCCGTACTGGCGCAGCGACGTGCGCGGCGCGATGTTCGGGCTGTCGCGCGGCACCCGCAAGGAGCACGTGGTGCGTGCGGCGCTGGAGTCGATGGCCTACCAGTCGCGCGACGTGCTGGCCGCGATGGAGGCCGACGCCGGCATCCCGCTGAAGGAATTGCGCGGGGACGGCGGCGCGATCGCGAACGACTTCATGGCGCAGTTCCAGAGCGACATGCTGGGCGTGCCGGTGCTGCGGCCGAAAATTGCCGAGACCACCGCGCTGGGCGCCGCCTACCTGGCCGGCTTGGCTGTGGGCTTCTGGGAAAGCCGCGAGCAGATCGCGGCGTTGTGGCAGGTGGATCGACGCTTCGAACCGGCAATGGACGAATCGGTCCGCGAACGCCTGTACCGCGGCTGGCGCGATGCGGTGAGCGCCACCATCGGCTTTCGCGTCGGCTGAAACGCACGAGGCCCGCGCGTGGCGGGCCCCGTCGCCGCAGCGTCGAGGCGGGTCAGTCCAGCGCGTAACCGAACTGGTCGAGGAATGCCGCGGCGAACTCGGCGTAGTCGAAGCGCTGGTTCTGGGTGCCCGGATGTTCCACCTTCAACGCGCCCATCAGCGAGGCCATCCGGCCTACCGTCGGCCAGTCCTTGCCGCGCATGATGCCGAAGATCAGGCCGGCGCGGTACGCGTCGCCACAGCCGGTCGGATCCACCACCCGGCGTTCGCGCGCCGGCGGAATGAGGTGGCTGTCGCCGCCCACGTGGATGACCGAGCCCCGCGGGCCCTGGGTCACGATGTAGGCGGTCACCCGTTCGGCGATCTCGGCGGCGCTCCAGCCGGTGCGCGCCTGCAGCAGCTGCGATTCGTAATCGTTGACGATCACGTAGGTCGACTTGGCGATCATTGCGCGGAATTCGTCGCCGCTGAACAGCGGCATCGCCTGGCCGGGGTCGAACACGAACGGCACGCCGCGTGCGGCGAACTCCTCAACATGCTGCAGCATCGCCTCACGGCCGTCCGGGGCGACGATCGCGAAGTCGATCCCGGGGATGTCGCGCACGTGGTTTTCCTGCGCGCTGGACATCGCGCCGGGATGGAAGGCGGTGATCTGGTTGTTGTCCAGGTCGGTGGTGATGAAGCACTGCGGGGTGAACTGGTCGTCGAACACGCGAACGCCGTCGAGCCGGATGCCGCACTGCTCCATGTGCGCGCGGTACGGCGCGAAGTCCTGGCCCACCGCGGCTACCGGCAGCGGGTCGCCGCCGAGCAGCTTGAGGTTGTAGGCGATATTGCCGGCGCAGCCGCCGAACTCGCGGCGCATCCGCGGCACCAGAAACGACACGTTCAGGATGTGCATCTGGTCGGGCAGGATGTGGTTCTTGAACTGGTCCTGGAACACCATGATGGTGTCGTAGGCCAGCGATCCGCAGATGACGGCAGACATGATGAGCGGGAGCCCCGGGCAAAGGTGGAAAGGTCGCGGATGCCGCGCTCGGCCGGATGCCGAAGCGGCCGGTTCCGGCCAAAGACTCGAATCGTACCGTCATCCGCCCGTATTGGCGAATTTTTGCGATCGCGTCGAGTTCATTCCGCCACGCAGAAAGTGTGCTTATGGTCGTGTTGTGGAAGGGTTTCTTAACGTTATTGTCCTTGCGCATGCCTGCCACGCTGACTAGACTGGCCAGCTTACTTTTTAGCCAAGCCGAGCCACGGCGGACCCATGTTCAAGAAGTTTCGCGGGATCTTTTCCAACGACATCTCCATCGACCTCGGCACCGCCAACACGCTGATCTACGTGCGTGGACAGGGCATCGTGCTGAACGAACCCTCGGTGGTGGCGATCCGCCAGGACCGCGGCCCAGGCGGCCCGCGCACGATCGCGGCGGTCGGCGGCGAGGCCAAGCGCATGCTGGGCCGTACCCCGGGCAACATCGCCACCGTGCGGCCGATGAAGGACGGCGTGATCGCCGACTTCACCATGACCGAGGCGATGCTGCAGCACTTCATCAAGCAGGTGCACAAGTCGCGCCTGCTGCGGCCGAGCCCGCGCGTGCTGGTCTGCGTGCCGTGCGGCTCCACCCAGGTGGAGCGGCGCGCGATCAAGGAATCGGCCGAAGGCGCCGGCGCACGCGACGTGTTCCTGATCGAGGAGCCGATGGCCGCGGCGATCGGCGCCGGCATCCCGGTGCACGAGGCGCGCGGCGCGATGGTGCTGGACATCGGCGGCGGCACCTCCGAGGTGGCGGTGATCTCGCTCAACGGCATCGTCTACTCGCAGTCGGTGCGTGTGGGCGGCGACCGCTTCGACGAGGCGATCATCAACTACGTGCGGCGCAACCACGGCACCCTGATCGGCGAATCCACCGCCGAGCGGATCAAGCTGCAGATCGGCTGCGCGTTCCCGCAGGGCGAGGTCAAGGAGATCGAGATCTCCGGCCGCAACCTGGCCGAGGGCGTGCCGCGCATGTTCACGATCAACTCCAACGAGATCCTCGAGGCGCTGCACGAGCCGCTGGCCGGCATCGTGGCGGCGGTGAAGTCGGCGCTGGAGCAGACCCCGCCGGAACTGTGCTCCGACGTTGCCGAGCGCGGCATCGTGCTGACCGGCGGCGGCGCGCTGCTGCGCGACCTCGACCGGCTGATCTCCGAGGAGACCGGCCTGCACGTGCAGGTGGCGGACGACCCGCTGACCTGCGTGGCGCGCGGTGGCGGCAAGGCGCTGGAGCTGATCGACCAGCACGGCAGCGACTTCTTCGCGCCCGAATAACAGAGCCTGCTCATGGCCTTCGAGCGCCCCGCGTTGCCATTGAGTGGCCGCCAGGTGGTAGGGCGTGGCGCAGGTCTGACTGGCTGCCAGGCCAAGCCGCGCGCTGCCGCATGGCGGCCACTCGATGGCAACCCAAGCACCTATAAATTCCGGGGCCGGGTCTGTTTGCGCGCATGCCGGCGTCATCACTCGGTCGTGGAAGGACGTCCACTCCTCGCTCCTCAAAGCCGGCGCCATCCATGGCGCCTGCCCGCGTGCCCTCGTTCTTCCTTGGCCTGCGCGCAAACAGCTCCCGGCGCGGGGCGCTCGAAGACCATGAGCAGGTTCTAGCCATGGCGCGCACGCGCGACGAGTCCTCGCCGCTGTTCGCCGGCAACGCCGCGGGCACGCTGCGGCTGATCGTCTACCTCGCGCTGGCCGTGGTGCTGATGGTGCTCGACCATCGCAACGGCTGGCTGTGGCGCCTGCGCTACGCCACGGCGGCCGTGGTCGAGCCGGTGTACCGGCTGGCCGGATTGCCGGCGGCCGGGATCCGCGCGGTGAGCGTGACCTTTGCCGATCGCCAGCGGCTGACCGAGCAGAACCAGCGCCTGCGCGAAGACCTGCTGCTGGCCAATGCCAAATTGAACCGGATGGCCGCGGTGGCCGAGCAGAACCAGCGCCTGAAGGAACTGCTCGACACCCAGCACAGCCTGAAGCTGAACGTGCAGCTGGCGCGGGTGATCGGCGTGGACCTGGGCGCCTACCGCTATGCGCTCACCCTGAACATGGGCGCCCGCGACGGGGTCAGGCCGGGCCAGCCGGTGATCGATGCGCGTGGCGTGATGGGCCAGGTGAAGGAGGTGCTGCCGACCACCTCGATGGTGATGCTGATCACCGACCCGTCGCATGCGATCCCGGTGGTGATCGAGCGCACCGGCCTGCGCACGGTGGCCTACGGCTCGCGCGACGGCGCCCAGCTCAGCCTGCCGAACATTCCGCAGGCCGCCGACGTGCGCGTTGGCGACAAGCTGCTCACCTCCGGTCTCGGCGGGCGTTTCCCGCCGGGCTTTCCGGTCGGCGAGGTGCGTTCGGTGGCGCCGTCGGCGAGCGGCATGTTCCTGGTGGCGATGGCGCGGCCGTCGGCGGATCTCGACCGCAGCGAGGACGTGCTTCTGCTGCACGACCAGGCCGAGCCGGACGGGCCGCCCGCGCCGGTGACGCCGATGGGGCCGCCGCGTGATCTGGCGCCCGCCGCCTCCGCCTCCGCCTCCGCCTCCGCCCCGTCGGCGGCCAGCGGGGTGCGGCGATGAACCGGCAGCGGCTGAGCCTGTGGTGGTTCGCCGGCACGCTGGTGTTCGCCCTGCTGTCGATGCTGGTGCCGCTGCCCGGGGCGCTGGAGCCGTTCAAGCCGTACTGGCCGGCGCTGCTCCTGTTGTACTGGTCGCTGGAGTCGGAGGACCGCGTCACCCTGGGGCTGGCCTTCATGGTGGGCCTGGCCACAGACCTGCTCAACGGCGTGGTGCTCGGCGAGCAGGCGCTGCGCCTCACCGCGCTGGTGTTCATCGCGCTGCGCTTCCGCTCGCGGCTGCGTTTTTTCCCGATGTGGCAGCAGGCGCTGGCGGTGCTGGCGCTGCTGCTGAACGACCGCATCCTGCTGCTGATCGTGCGCGTGCTCGCCGGCGCCTCGCTGCCGCCGGCGAGCTGGTGGATCTCGCCGTTCGTCGGCGCCGCGCTGTGGCCATTCCTGTTCCTGCTGCTCGACGACCTGCGCGCGCGGCTGCGGATCCAATGAGACATGAACCAGTGACATGAAGCCCCGGCGCTCGATCAAGGATCCCCGCGGCGAAAGTCTGCTGTTCCGGCGCCGCGCGCTGGCCGGCTTCGTGCTGATCGTGCTGTGCCTGTGCCTGCTGCTGAGCCGCTTCGTGTTCCTGCAGGTGATGCATCACGACGAGTTCGTCACCCGCTCGCAGGCCAACCGGGTCAAGCCGCGCGCGATTCCGCCGGCGCGCGGGCTTATCTACGACCGCAACGGCGTGCTGCTGGCCGACAACGTGCCGGCGTTCCGGCTGGAAGTGGTGCCCGAGCAGATCAAGAACATGCCGGCGATGCTGGCCGAGCTGGGCAAGGTGGTGCCGCTGGACCCGGACGACCTGGACGCGTTCCGCAAGCAGCTCCGGCAGAGCCGGCGCTTCGAGAACGTGCCGCTGAAGATGCGCCTGACCGAGGACGAGATCGACCGTTTCGCGGTGAACCGCTGGCGCTTCCCCGGCGTGGACGTGGTGCCCTACCTGACCCGGCGCTATCCGCTGGGCGGGCTGTTCGCGCACGTGGTGGGCTACGTCGGGCGAATCGACTCCGAGGACCTGGACCGGCTCGACCCGGTGCGCTACAAGGGCACCAGCCACGTCGGCCGCAGCGGCATCGAGCGCTCCTACGAGAACGTGCTGCACGGTACCCCGGGCTACGAGCTGCTGGAGGTGAACGCCGACGGGCGCACCCAGCGCGTGCTGGAAACGCATGCGCCGACGCCGGGCAGGAACCTCTACCTGAGCATCGACGTGCGCCTGCAGAAGGCCGCCGAATCGGCCTTTGCCGGGCGTCCCGGCGCGGCGGTGGCGATCGACCCGCGCAACGGCCAGGTACTGGCGATGGTCAGCGTGCCCACGTTCGACCCCAACCTGTTCGTCAACGGCATCAGCCAGGCCGACTACAGCGCGCTGACCGGCGACCCGGACAAGCCGCTGTACAACCGCGCGTTGCGCGGCGTGTATCCGCCGGGCTCCACGGTGAAGCCGCTGGTCGGCCTGGCCGGGCTGGAGACCGGCATGCGCACGCCGCAGGACACCGTGGTCTCCACCGGCGTGTTCTACATTCCGGGCCAGCAGCGCGGCTACCGCGACGACCAGCGCGGCGGCGTGGGGCGGGTCGACCTGGTCGGCGCGATCGAGCAGTCGGTGAACACCTATTTCTACAAGCTCGCGCTGGACATGGGCATCGACCGGTTCAGCGAGTACATGGGCAAGTTCGGCTTCGGCCGACCCACCGGGATCGACCTGATCGGCGAATCCTCCGGCGTGCTTCCTTCGCGCGAGTGGAAGGCGGCCAACTTCCGCCAGCCGTGGTACCCCGGCGAGACGGTGATCGCCGGCATCGGCCAGGGTTTCTGGGCGGTCACGCCGTTGCAGCTGGGCCACGCCATCGCCACCTTCGCCGGCCACGGCGTGCCGTACGCGCCGCGCCTGGCAATGGCGACCCAGGACGGCGTCAGCGCGCCGCCGCAACCGCTGGCCAACCCGCCCAGCGGTCCCTCGGTGATCCGCAAGCCGGCCGACTGGCACGTGGTGAACCAGGGCATGCAGCGGGTGATCTACGGCGCCAGGGGCACCGGGCGCCGGCTCGGCGTCGGCTTCCCGTACCTGATGGCCGGCAAGAGCGGCACCGCCGAGCGCTTCTCGCGCACTTCCGAAGCCTACGACACCAACCGCAGCACGGCCTACCTCGCCAGCCGCCACCGCGCCTGGTTCGTCGCCTACGCGCCGGCCGACAATCCGCAGATCGCGGTGGCGGCGATTCTCGAATCCGGTGCCTGGGGGGCGGAGGCGGCCGGGCCGATCGTGCGCACGATCCTCGATAGCTGGCTGGCCGCGCACGACGGCGTGATTCCCGGCGCGGAGCGCTTGCCGGTGACGGCGGCGCCGCTGGCGCCGATCGCCGCGCCGGCCGCGAATGCCCCGCCCGATGCCGGTGTGGAAGACAACGAGCCGGTCGAGGACCTGCCGGCACAGGCCACCACCACGGGAGGCACGCCATGATCGAGGCGCTGTACGCACGTGCGCGCCGCTTCCTGCGCCGCATCCTGACCCGGCCGCGGATCGACCTGCCGCTGGCGTTCAGCCTGTTCCTGCTGGCCTCGATCGGCCTGGTCACGCTGTACAGCGCCGGCGACGGCAATCTGGCGCTGGTCGGCGGCCAGGCCGCCCGTTTCGTGCTGGGCGGCGCGCTGCTGCTGGTGGTGTCGCGCATCCCTCCGCCGGTGCTGCGCAGCTGGACGCCGTGGCTGTACGCCGGCAGCACCGCGCTGCTGGTGGTGGTGGCGATCCTGGGCGAGGGCCGCGGCTCGATCCGCTGGCTGGACCTCGGCATCATGCGCTTCCAGCCGTCCGAACTGCTCAAGCTGACCATGCCGATGATGGTGGCCTGGTACCTGCACCCGCGGCAGCTGCCGCCGGGCTGGAAGGACATCGTGATGGTCGGCCTGCTGATCGCGATTCCGGCAGGGCTGATCGCCGAGCAGCCGGACCTGGGCACCGCGGTGCTGGTGACCGCGGCCGGCGCGTTCGCGCTGTTCCTGTCCGGCATGGCGTGGTGGCGCATCGGCCTGCTGGTCGGCGCGGTGGCCGGGATGATCCCGGTCGGCTGGCACTTCCTGCACCAGTACCAGCGCGACCGCGTGCTGACCCTGCTCAACCCCGAGTCCGACCCGCTCGGCAACGGCTGGCACATCATCCAGTCGCAGATCGCGGTGGGCTCCGGCGGCGCCTTCGGCAAGGGCTGGCAGCACAGCACGCAGTCGCGGCTGGACTTCCTGCCCGAACACACCACCGACTTCATCTTCGCGGTGTTCTCCGAGGAGTTCGGCCTGGTCGGGGTGGCCGCGCTGGTCGCGCTGTACGCGTTCATCATCGGCCGCTGCCTGTGGATCGCGATGGAGGCGCGCGACACCTATTCGCGCCTGCTCGCCGGCGCGATCGGCATGAGCTTCTTCGTCTACGTGTTCGTCAACGGCGGCATGGTCGCCGGCATGCTGCCGGTGGTCGGCGTGCCGATGCCGCTGATCAGCTACGGCGGCACCTCGGCGGTGTCGCTGCTGACCGGCTTCGGCGTGCTGATGTCGATCCACGCCAACCGCAAGATGCACATCTGATTCGGCGGGAGTGGGACCTTCACGCCCCTGCGCTTCACGCAGCCTTTTCCTTTGAGCGGTTACGTTGCGGCCTTGGGGTCAGCCTGTTGGCGCAACCATCGCATCCGGAAGGGGGAGTTCCATGTCGAGCAATCCCGATTCGCCATCGCGTCGCGACTTCCTTCGACACTCTCTGGCCACCCTGCCTGCCGTGGGCCTGCTGGGACCTGTCACGCTTGCCCAGGCGCAGGGTGCAACCACCGAGGGCGCCAGCTACGCCCCCCGCTATTTCACCGAGCCGGAATGGGCGTTCCTCAAGGCAGCGGTGGATCGCCTGATTCCCGCCGGCGACGACGGGCCCGGCGCGCTGGAGTCGGGTGTGCCTGAGTTCATCGACCGCGAGATGGAGGCCGCCTACGGCCACGGTGGCCTGTGGTACATGCAGGGTCCGTTCGTGCCGGACACCCCGCCGACGCTTGGCTACCAGTTGCGTTTCACGCCGCGCGAGCTGTACCGCACCGGCATCGCCGCCGTCGACGGCTGGTGCCGGAAGCAGCACGACAAACCTTTCGCCGCACTGGAGCCCGAGGCGCGCGATGACGTCCTTCATCAGCTGGAGAAAGGGACGGTCGCACTGGAGCAGTTGCCCGCGACTGCCTTCTTCGGCCAACTGCTGCAGAACACCAAGGAAGGCTATTTCGCCGACCCGATGTACGGCGGCAACAAGAACATGGGCGGCTGGAAGATGATCGGCTTCCCCGGTGCGCGGGCGGACTACGCCGACTGGATCGAGCAGCCGGGCAAGGCCTATCCGTTCGGCCCCGTGTCCATCCGCGGAGACAAGCCATGACGCGGATGAAGCCCGTCGACGCGGTGATCGTGGGTTTCGGCTGGACCGGTGCGATCATGGGCATGGAGCTGACCGAGACCGGCCTGGATGTGCTGGCGCTGGAGCGCGGCAGCTACCAGGACACGTCGCCCGACTGGGTCTATCCGAACATTGCCGACGAACTGGCCTACGGCATCCGCGGCAAGCTGTTCCAGTCGCTGGCGCGCGAGACCGTGACGGTGCGGCACGCGGTCGGCGAGGCGGCCGTACCCTATCGCCAGTACGGCTCGTTCCTGCTCGGCACCAATGTCGGTGGCGCCGGCACGCACTGGAACGGCCAGCACTACCGCCCCTCGCCGGAGGACCTGGAATTCCGCAGTCACATCGCCAAACGCTACGGCGAGAAGTTCATGCCGGCGGACATGCAGATCCAGGACTACGGGGTCAGCTACGACGAGCTTGAACCGTTTCTCGACCAGTTCGAGTATGTCTGCGGCACCTCCGGCCGCGCGGGCAACCTCGACGGCAAGCTGATGGACGGAGGCAACCCCTTCGAGGGCGTGCGCAAACGCGGCTATCCCAACCCGCCGGTTGCCGATACCCACAGCGCCAGGTTGTTCGCGGATGCCGCGAAGGCCCTCGGCCACAAGCCGTTTCCGCAGCCGGCATCGAACGCATCCCGGCCCTACACCAATCCCTACGGCGTGCGGCTGGGGCCATGCAACCTGTGCGGTTATTGCGAGCGCTTCGGCTGCTTCATGTATTCCAAGGCGTCGCCGCAGACCACCATCCTGCCCGTGCTGATGCGACGCAAGAATTTCTCCCTGCGCACCGGCAGCCATGTCACGCGGATCAACCTGGACTCCACCGGCAAGCGAGCCACCGGAGTCACCTACATCGATGCCCAGGGCCAGCAGGTGGAGCAGCCAGCGGCCTTGGTGATCGTGGCCGCGTTCCAGATGCACAACGTGCGCCTGATGCTGTTGTCGGGCATCGGCAAGCCCTACGACCCGGCCACCGGCACGGGCGTGATCGGCAAGAACTACGCGTACCAGATGATGAGCAGCATCGGCCTGTTCTTCGACAAGGACACGGCCATCAACCCGTTCATCGGCGCGGGCGCCGGCGGCTCGCAGATCGTCGACGATTTCAATTCCGACCATTTCGATCACGGTCCCCACGGCTTCATCGGCGGCGGTTACATCATCGGCGGCCAGACCGGCGGCCGGCCCATCCAGCAACTGGCCGTGCCGCCCGGCACGCCGGCCTGGGGTGCGGCGTGGAAACGCGCAGCGAAGGACAGCTATCTGCACACCACCTTCGTCGGCACCCACGGTTCGGTGATGGCCTACCGCGACCGCTACCTCGACCTGGATCCCACCTACAAGGACGCGTTCGGCCAACCGCTGTTGCGCATCACCTTCGACTGGCACGACAACGAGTACAAGATGACGCGCTTCGTCACCGATCGCGCGCTGGCAATCGTCGAGCAGATGAAGCCGCGCCAGCATTCGCTGACCATTCGCAAGCCGGGCGACCACTACGACATCCGCCAGTACCAGACCACCCACACCACCGGCGGCGTGATCATGGGTACCAGCCCCGACACCAGTGCGCTCAACCGGTTCCAGCAGAGCTGGGACGTGCACAATGTGTTCGTCACCGGCGCGTCCGCGTTCCCGCAGAACCTCGGCTACAACCCCACGGGTCTGATCGGCGGCCTCACCTACTGGTCGGCCAGGGCAATCCGCGACACCTACCTCAAGAACCCTGGCCCGATGGTGCAGACATGAGTACCGGAGCCAAGCGTTCCCGGCGCGGACGCAGTCTGCTTGGCGCCCTTTTTGTGCTGATCGCGCTGGTGCTGTTGGCGTGGCTGGCAACCCTGCTTTTCCGCGGCGGCGGCGACGCGGCGGCGACGCTTCCCGGGACGCCCTCCGACGCACAGGTCAAGCAGGGCGAATACCTAGCGCGCGCGGGTGACTGCTTCGCCTGCCATACCGCGCCGGGTGGCAAGCCGTTCGCGGGAGGATTGCCGCTGGCCTCGCCCATCGGCACCATCTACAGCAGCAACATCACGCCCGATCCACGCACCGGCATCGGCGACTACAGCTACGGCGAGTTCGAGCGTGCGTTGCGCCGCGGCATCTCCCGCGACGGCCACACGCTGTATCCGGCGATGCCCTATCCGTCGTACGCCAGGGTCAGCGATCAGGACGTGCAGGCCCTGTATGCCTATTTCATGCACGGTGTGGCGCCGGTGCAGCAGGCCGACCGGAGTGCGGACATCCCGTGGCCGCTGTCGCTGCGCTGGCCGCTGGCCTACTGGCGCTGGCTGTTCGCCCCCGGCGTGCCGCCTGCCGGCGCGGCACCGCCACAGGATCCGGTGCTGGCACGCGGCGCCTATCTGGTCGAGGGCTTGGGACACTGCGGCGCCTGCCACACGCCGCGGGCGCTGACCCTGCAAGAAAAGGCGCTGAGCGATCATGACGGCAAGATCTATCTCAGCGGCGGCAGCAGCGACCAGTGGGTCGTGCCCAGCCTGCGCGGGGAGCTGGCGAGCGGCCTGGGCAGCGTCAGCGAGGCCGAGCTGGTGGCGTTGCTCAAGACCGGGCGCAGCGAGCGCGGTGCCGTCTTCGGCGGCATGGCCGACGTGATCCAGCACAGCACGCAGTATCTCAACGACGATGACCTCACGGCGATCGCGCACTACCTGAAATCGCTGGCGCCGCTGCGTCAGGAGGCGGCAGTGAGCTACGACCTGGCCACGCACAAGGCATTGCGCGATGGAGATGTCGCCGCCACCGGCGCGCAGCTTTATGTCGACAACTGCGCCACCTGCCATCGCACCGACGGGCAAGGCTACGGCCAGGTCTATCCCGCACTGGCAGGCAATCCCATGGTGAATGGTCGGGATCCGGGGTCGCTGATCCGGCTGGTGCTTCAGGGCGGGACCATGCCCTCCGGCCCGGGGGCACCGATGCAGTTCAGCATGCCGCCCTTCGATGCGCGGCTGAGCGACCGGCAGGTGGCCGATCTGCTCGGTTTCGTGCGGTCCAGCTGGGGCAACCGCGGCGGCGCGGTCGGCGCAGAGCAGGTGCGGGAACTGCGCGGGAAGGTGACGGCGGGTAAGGCCGGCATGACTGCCTACGATCCGCGCAGCCGATAGGTGCCAGCGCGGGGGTGCCGGAGACACGGCGCCCCCGGGAGCGGCATGGCTGGTCCCGGCCGGGCGCCTTCCGCGAAGACATGGTGCATGCGGCCTGACTGCCGGGCGCACGGTCCTTGGCCCGCGGCCCCGCGCCGCGTGTGCATGGTAGGCTTCGTCGCGTTGAATTCCGACTGCGCAGGCGGCTATTTCCCACCATGAGATTGATACATTCGCGCCCGTTTCGCCTGCTTGCAGTTCTCTGTCTCGGTGTTCTTGGTTCTCCCGTTTTTGCCGAAACCCATCCCGGCCAGGAACAGCTGGTCCGTGAAGTGGCGAAGGAAACCGGCAAGAACCCGCAGGCGCTGAACGCGCTGCTCGACGGCGCGAAGATGCAGCAGGGCATCCTCGACGCGATCAGCCGCCCGGCCGAGGCGAAGCCGTGGAAGGACTACCGGCCGATCTTCCTCACCAGCCAGCGCATCGGCGACGGCATCGCGTTCTATCGCGAGCACCGCGCGCTGCTGGAGCAGATCGGCAAGCAGTACGGCGTGGCGCCGCAATACATCGTGGCGATCGTCGGCGTGGAGACCAGCTACGGCCGCAATACCGGCAAGTACAAGGTGCTCGACGCGCTGGTCACGCTGGGCCTGTACTACCCGCCGCGGGCGAAGTTCTTCCGCGAGCAGCTGAAGGAACTGCTGAGCCTGCCGGACAACCACCTGGCCGGCCCGGTCGGCACGCTCACCGGCTCCTACGCCGGCGCGCAGGGCTGGGGCCAGTTCATGCCCACCAGCATCCGCGACTTCGCGGTGGACGCCGACCACGACGGCCGCATCGACCTGCAGAACTCGCTGCCTGACATCTTCGCCAGCGTGGCCAACTATTTCGCCAAGCACGGCTGGGTCGACGGCGGCCCGGTCGCGTCGCGGGCGCAGCCGGACGCGGCGGCGCAGCCGATCGCGGTGAAGGACGCCGCGCCGCAATGGCCGCTGGAGCAGCTGGAGGCGTGGGGTTACGCGCCGCTGCAGCGGCTGTCGCCGGGCGAGCCCGCCAGCCTGCAGACGCTGGAAGGCCCGAACGGGCCGGAGTACTGGTTCACCTTCCGCAATTTCTACGTGATTACCCGCTACAACCGCAGCCCGCTGTACGCGATGGCGGTCGACCAGCTGGCGCAGGCGATCGCCGCCGGCGCAGACCGGGCGGGCGCCGCACGATGAGGGCGGCGGGTATCGCGGCGCTACTGCTGGCGGCGTTGCTGCTCGCCGGCTGCGGCGGCGCGAAGACGAGGAAGCCCGGCTACGGCGCCAGCGGCGCCAGCGGCGGCCGCGGCGGCGCGGCGCGCGGCGCCGACGAGCGGCGAGAGGGCGGCTTCCGCGACGACCTCAGCCAGCCCCAGGAACGGCGCTACCGCGACAGCGCCGACAGCGTGCCGCCGCCGCTGGACGTCAGCAAGCTGGTCGAGCCGGTGCCGAAGGCCGAGCCGCGCTCGCTGTACGGCAACAAGTCGCCGTATACCGTGCGCGGGCAGACCTATCGCGTGCTGCCCAGCGCGCGCGGCTACGACGAGCGGGGCATCGCCTCGTTCTACGGCAACAAGTTCCACGGCTACAAGACCTCCAGCCTGGAAAACTACGACATGTACGCGTTCAGCGCGGCCAGCACCACCTTGCCGCTGCCAAGCTACGCGCGCGTGACCAACCTGGAAAACGGCAAGAGCGTGATCGTGCGGGTCAACGATCGCGGGCCGTTCCACGACAACCGCCTGATCGACCTGTCCTACGCGGCGGCGGTGAAGATCGGCGTCTGGCCCAAGGGCACCGGCCTGGTCGAGGTGCGCGGGATCGATCCCGGGCAGCCGCTGCAGGAACTGCCGCCGCCGGTCGTGGTCACAAGCGGACACCCGGGGATCTACCTGCAGGTGGGCGCGTTCGCCGACGCGGAGAATGCCGAGCGGCTGGCCCGGCGCCTGCGCCAGGCCGACCTGGGCGAGGTGCAGGTGAACGAGGCCATGGTCAACGGCCGGCACGTGCGCCGGGTGCGGATCGGGCCGCTGGCCAGCGTGGACCGCGCCGACCAGGTCAGCGCCCGGATCGAAGGCATGGGCCTGCCGCGGCCCCAGGTCGCGGTAGACTGAGCAGGTTTTTCCACATCTTTTCCATCGCGTCGCCGCCGCCGCGCCGACACCCAGCAACCGGACTGAACAACACGATGAATTTTTTCCGCCGCACCCTGATCCCGTTCGCCGCCATCACGCTGCTGGTCGGCGCCGCCGTCGCCCAGACGCAGCCGCGCCCGTCGCCGGTACCGCGCCCGGTGGTGCCCGAGGCGCCGGTGCCGCCGCCGCCGGACGTCGACGGCAAGAGCTGGGTGCTGATGGACTACGCCACCGGGCAGATCCTCGCCAGCAAGGAGCCCGACCTGCGCGTGGAGCCGGCCTCGATCACCAAGGTGATGACCGACTACGTGGTCTCGGCCGAGATCGCCAACGGCAAGATCCACATGACCGACCCGGTGACCATCAGCGAGAACGCCTGGCGCGGCGGCGGCGCCGGCACCGACGGCTCCACCAGCTTCCTCAAGCTCAACAGCCAGGTGCCGCTGAAGGATTTGCTGTACGGCATGATCATCCAGTCCGGCAACGACGCGGCGATCGCGCTGGCCGAGCACACCGCCGGCTCCGAGCCGGCGTTCGCCGGCCTGATGAACGCCTACGCCAAGCAGCTCGGCATGGCCAACTCCAACTTCGAGAACGCCTCCGGCTACCCGATCGCGAACCACTACACCACCGCGCACGACATCGCGCTGCTGTCGCGCGCGCTGGTCCACGACTTCCCCGAGGACTACGCGATCTCCGCGATCAAGGAGTTCGAGTGGAACGGCATCAAGCAGCACAACCGCAACACCCTGCTGTGGCGCGACCCCAGCGTGGACGGCATCAAGACCGGCCACACCGCGGGCGCCGGCTACTGCCTGGCCGCTTCGGCGAAGCAGGGCGAATCGCGCATGATCGCCATCGTGATGGGCGCCAGCAGCGAGAAGGCGCGCGCCGACTCGGCGATGGCCCTGCTCAACTACGGCTTCCGCTTCTACGAGACCCACAAGCTGTATGACGCCGGCAAGCCGCTGGCCACGCCGCGGCTGTGGAAGGGCGCGACGAACCAGCTGCCGCTGGGCGTCGCCGACGCCGTGCAGGTCACCGTCAAGCGCGGCCAGTACGACCAGCTCAAGGCCACCATGGACATCCCGGCCACGCTGATCGCGCCGTTCACCAAGGGCCAGCAGGTCGGCACGCTGCGCATCACGCTGGCCGGCCAGCCGGTGCAGAACGTGCCGCTGGTGGCGCTGGCCGACGCGCCGCAGGGCGGCTTCTTCTCGCGCCTGTGGGACAGCATCCTGCTGTGGTTCCACAGCGACAAGAAGGCCGATGCCGAGGCACCGGCCAAGAGCGCGGACGCGAAGTGATGCAGCCGGTCGACTTCAGCAAGGCGAAGCAGGAGGGCAAGGGCTTCCAGTTTCCCGGCGAATTCGAGATCACCGCGGTCGGCAGCGCCAGCGCGAACCTGCCGACCCGCGTGCCGCAACTGCTGGAGCGCACCGGCCTGCACGTACTGCACGAGACCGTGCGGCACCGGCACTCCGGCGCGGGCAACTTCGTCTCGGTCACGGTGAGCTTCCGCTGCGACAGCCGCGAACAGTACGAGGCGGCGCACCATGCGCTGCGCGCCGACCCGGATATCCGCTACACGATGTGAAGCCGGGATTCGGGATTCGGGAAAACCGCACCCCGAGTCTCATGGCGAGTGTGTAACGCGCGATTTTGTTTCAGGAACACCACGAAGTAGCAGGTCAGTCGTGCCCCCCGAATCCCCAATCCCGAATCCCCAATCCCGGCCTCTGAAAATCCGCCGCCTGGGCCGCCAGCCGTACGCGGCGACCTGGCAGGCGATGAGCGCGTTCACCGACAACCGCACGACGGACACGCCCGACGAGCTGTGGCTGCTGGAGCACGACCCGGTGTTCACCCTCGGCCAGGCCGGCAAGATGGAGCACGTGCTGGCGCCGGGCGACATCCCGGTGATCCCGGTCGACCGCGGCGGCCAGGTGACCTACCACGGGCCGGGCCAGATCGTCGGCTACCCGCTGATCGACCTGCGCCGTGCCGGCGTGGGCGTGCGCGAGCTGGTGCACCGGATCGAGCAGTCGCTGATCGACACGCTGGCGCACTGGAACGTGGTCGCGGTGCGCCGCGAGGGCGCGCCCGGGGTCTACGTGGCCGACGCCAAGGTCGCCGCGCTGGGCCTGCGTGTGCGCCGCGGCTGCAGCTTCCACGGGCTGGCCTTCAACGTGGCCATGGACCTGGAGCCGTTCCACCGCATCAATCCTTGCGGTTACAAGGGTTTGGCGGTCACGCAGCTGCTAGACTTGGGCGGTCCGTCGCAGTTGGCCGCGGTCGAGGACGTGCTGGTGGAGGAGTTCTGCCGCCAGTTCGGCTTCGCCGCCGAGCCCGCCGCCCCCATCCTGCCCGAACTCCCCGCCCGCGCGGCGGTCTGAGCTGTCTACATGAGCGAAACAACCGTCTCTTCCCCCAA
Source organism: Rhodanobacter sp. FW104-R8 (assembly GCF_001617365.1). Lineage (GTDB taxonomy): Bacteria > Pseudomonadota > Gammaproteobacteria > Xanthomonadales > Rhodanobacteraceae > Rhodanobacter. The sequence continues at coordinate 25,248 of NZ_LVJR01000118.1, read as the reverse complement.
GGTCATCCCGATCAGCGTCGTCGCCGGCGCACCCGCCGCGGAAAAGCAGCTGGGCAACGACAAGATCGCGCTGAACCGCGCCGGTTTCGACACCAGCGTGCCGACCCTGCGCAAGCCCAGCTGGATCCGCGTGCGGCTGCCGCAGGGCAACGCCGTGCAGCAGCTGAAGGCACGCCTGCGCGAGAATTCGCTGGTGACGGTGTGCGAGGAAGCCTCCTGCCCGAACATCCACGAGTGCTTCAGCAAGGGCACCGCCACCTTCATGATCCTCGGCGAGGTGTGCACCCGCCGCTGCTCGTTCTGCGACGTGGCGCATGGCCGCCCGGTGGCGCCCGATCCGCTGGAGCCGGCGCGGCTGGCCGAGACGATCCGCGACATGCGCCTGAAGTACGTGGTGATCACTTCGGTCGACCGCGACGACCTGCGCGACGGCGGCGCCGAGCACTTCGCCGCCTGCATCCGCGCCACGCGCCACGCCAGCCCGAGCATCCGCATCGAGATCCTCACCCCGGATTTCCGCGGCAAGGGCCGCATGGAGCGCGCGCTGGACGTGCTGAAGGACTTCCCGCCGGACGTGTTCAACCACAACCTGGAAACCGTGCCGCACCTGTACCGCGAAGTGCGCCCGGGCGCCGACTACCAGTGGTCGCTGGACCTGCTCAAGCGCTTCAAGGTGCAGCATCCCGAGGTGCCGACCAAGTCCGGCATCATGCTGGGCCTGGGCGAGACGATGGAGCAGGTACTGGAGACCATGCGCGACCTGCGCGACCACGACGTCGAGATGATCACCATCGGCCAGTACCTGCAGCCCACGCCGCATCACCACCCGGTGGTGCGCTACTGGACTCCCGAAGAATTCGACGCGCTGCGCGCGGAGGGCGAGGCGATGGGTTTCCATCACGTCGCCTCCGGCCCGCTGGTGCGTTCGTCCTACCACGCCGACCTGCAGGCCCACGCGGCCGGCGTCACCGAGTCAGCCTGAGAGCCTCCATGAAATTTCGTCCCGCGCTGGTCCTGCTGCTTGCCTTCACCGCGACCTGCGCGCTTGCGCAGTCGGCCGCCGATCTCGGCGCCGGCAAGGCCCGCAAGGCAGCCACCTGGCCGCTTGCGCCCACTGCCAGCGAGGCGCAGGCCGCGCAGCTGTCGGCGCGTTTCCTGACCCGCTTCCACTATGACGCGCAGCCGCTCGACGATGCGATGTCGGCGCGCATCTACAAGGCCTACTTCAAGCTGCTCGACAGCGAGAAGGTGTTCTTCACCCAGGCCGACATGGCGAAGTTCGCGCCGCTGAAGACCAAGCTCGACGACGCGATCTGGAACCAGGACCTGTCCGCGCCGTTCGCCGTGTTCAACCTGTACCTGCAGCGCGCGGTCGAACGCATGACCTATGCGCGCGAGCTGCTCAAGCAGGGCTTCGACTTCTCCGTCAACGAGAGCTACACGTTCGACCGCGAGCACGCCGACTGGCCGAAGGACCGGACCGAACTCGACGACCTGTGGCGCAAGCGCACCAAGAACGACTGGCTGCGCCTGAAACTGGCGGGCAAGGACGATGCGGATATCCGCAAGACGCTGGACAAGCGCTATGCCGGCTACATCGAGCGGGTCAGGCAGCTCGACGGCCAGGACGCGTTCCAGACCTTCATGACCGCCTATGCCGAGACCACCGACCCGCACACCGACTACCTCGGCCCGCGCGCGGCGGAGAACTTCGACATCTCGATGAAGCTGTCGCTGGAAGGCATCGGCGCGGTGCTGCAGGCGCGCGACGACTACACCCAGATCCGCGAACTGGTGCCGGGCGGCCCGGCCGTCAAGTCCGGCAAGGTCAAGGTCGGCGACCGCATCGTGGCCGTGGGCCAGGGCGACAAGGGCCCGATGCTCGACGTGATCGGCTGGCGCCTGGACGACGTGGTCAACCTCATCCGCGGCAAGAAGGACACCACCGTGCGGCTGGAAGTCCTGCCGGCCGACACCGGCCTGGACGGCAAGCACGAGATGGTCAGCCTGGTGCGCCAGAAGGTCAGCATCGAGGAGCAGGCGGCGAAGAAGAAGCTCATCGAGATCAAGGATGGCGACGTCAGCCGCAAGATCGGCGTGATCGAGCTGCCCGCCTTCTACTCCGACTTCGGCGCGCGCAGCGCCGGCGACAAGAACTACAAGAGTGCCACCCGCGACGTCGCCAAGCTGCTCGGCGAGCTGAAGCAGGATGGCGTGCAGGGCGTGGTGGTGGACCTGCGCAACAACGGCGGCGGCTCGCTGGCCGAGGCCAATTCGCTGACCGGCCTGTTCATCGACAAGGGTCCGGTGGTGCAGGTGCGCGACTCCCGCGGCGACGTCGAGGTGCAGGGCGACGACCAGCCGGGCATGGCGTGGAGCGGCCCGCTGGCGGTGCTGGTCAACCGCGGCACGGCGTCGGCGTCGGAAATCTTCTCCGCCGCGATCCAGGACTACCACCGCGGCCTGGTGATCGGCGAACCGACCTTCGGCAAGGGCACCGTGCAGAACCTGGTCGACCTCGACCGCTTCGCGCAGGGCGACAGCGAGAAGCCCGAGCTGGGCGAGCTGAAGATGACCATCCAGGAATTCTTCCGCATCAACGGCGGCTCAACCCAGCTGAAGGGCGTCACCCCGGACATCGAGTTCCCGAAGAATGGCGACGACAAGGACTTCGGCGAGTCGACCTACGACAACGCGCTGAAGTGGACCCAGATCGCACCGGCCAACTACCAGGTGGTGGCCAACCTCAACGCCTACCTGCCCCAGCTGCAGAAACTGCACGCCGAGCGCACGGCGAAGTCGCCGGCGTGGAAGCTGATGCTGGACGAGCTGGCGCAGTACCGCGCCATGCGCGCCAAGACCTCGACTTCGCTGAACTTCGCGGCGCGCGAGGTGGAGCGCAAGCAGATGGAGGCGATCCAGGCCGATTTCCGCACGCGTCACAGGGCCATCGACGGCACCGACGCCTCGCTCGCCGACGAGGCTAGCAGCCTCGACGACGGCCTCAACGCGAACGAGCGCAGCCTGAAGAGCGAGCTGAAGCAGGAGAAGGAGGCGAAGAAGGCGAAGGACGTGCAGCTCAACGAGACCGCGCACATCCTGTACGACGCGCTCGGCATGATCAAGGCCGACCCGAAACTGGCCGTCCAGGTGCTGCCGTACGGCGGAGGTTACCCGGACGTCGCGGCGGCGAAGCCCGCCTCATCCGCGGTGGCGCCGGCCACGCATTGAGTCCGGCTTGCACGGGCAGATGAAAAAGCAGCGCACCCGCGCTGCTTTTTTTACGCGGTGTAGCCCAGACGCTCCATCATCGGGCGCAGTATCGGCAGCACGCTCTCGAAGCGGTCGCGGTAGGCGTGCCAGCGGTTGACCGCCGCGGAGTTGATGCCCTGGGTGACCTGGGCATAGCTGGGCGTGCTGATGAAGCCCTTGCCGCGCGCGTGTTCGGCGAAGCGGGCCATCGGCGAAGCATCGGCAAGTTCGAGGAACCGGCCGAGGCGCGCGACGTGGTCGTCGAAGCGGGTCACCACCGATTCGTAGCGCCATTCCAGTACGCGGGGAGCGAACACTTCCAGGTGGTGGTACCACTGCTCGAACGCCTGCACGTAGCCTTCGGCCAGGCGCTGCAGCGACGAACACAGGACCATGAAGGGCGGCGAGCGGAACGGGAGCATGTAGCAACTCAGCAGCACGTCGCAGGGGTGCCGCAGGCACAGGATGATCCGGGCATCGGGAAACAGCCGGGCGATCATCGGCAGGCAGAGCATGTTCAGCGGGTTCTTGTCGACCAGGCGCCGCCCCATGCGCGCGGGCATCGCCTTGCCGGCCAGCCCGGCGTAGATCTCGCGCAGCTGGTCGCTATCCTGCTGGGTCAGCCGGGCAAGGTCCTCCGGGTAGGATTGCCCGGCAAGCTGCATGCGCCGGGTCAGCTCATGGACGAAGTCGCGCTCGTCCATCGAGCAGAAGTCCGGGTGGGCATCGAGCATCTGTTCGAGCAGGGTGGTGCCCGAGCGGGGGAAGCCGACCACGAAGACGGGGCTGTCGTTGCCGCCTGGAGCGGCCAGCGCAGGCCAGCGGTCGTACTCGAGGTGGCTTACCCGGTGGCTGGCCATCGACAGCGGCTGGCTGCCCGCGGCGGCGAGTTCCGGCACGATAGCCGTGGCGATTTCCCACTGCGCCGCATGCGCCACCTCCGCTGCCTGCCAGGCTTCCGAGTGGCGCCCCTGCTTGCTCCTGATGCCGGCCAGGCCGAACGCGGCGTTCGCGCGCGATTCCGGCTGGTCGGCCGAGACGAGCATGCGCTGGTACAGGCTGGCCGCCCGATCCAGCTCGCCAAGGCGGGCGGCTACCGCCGCGTGGGCCTGCCGCGCGCCGGAAAGCAGGGCAGGCGACTCCTGCGGAAGGGCCTCCAGCGTCTCCAGTGGCAGCTGCCCGAGTTCGGCCCGGGCGCGCTCGACCTGGTTGCTTCGCTCGTACATGGCCGCGCGCAGCGCGGCGATGCGCCATGGCATGATCCGCGCGTCCGGCCCCTCGGGCAGCACCGCCCGGGCCAGCACCTGGAACGCGGCGTCCTGGCTGCCCTGGGCCGACAGCATCGTCGCCAGCAGCAACGCCTGCTCGGCAGGTTGCGGCGGCCAGTCGGCAGCGCCGGCCAGCATCGCCTCCTCGCCATGGTTGTCGCCGCAGACGTGGCAGGCGTACGCCGCCTGCAGCCGTGCCTCGATGAAGCCCGGCATCAGCTCCACCGCATCGAACAGCGATTCCCGTGCCGCCAGCCAGCGTTGCTGCTGCGCATGCAGCAGCCCGAGGTTGTAATGGATCTGCGCCTCCTGCGGTGCCAGTGCCACGGCCCGGCGCAGCGCATGTTCGGCCGTTGCCGGATCGCCCGTCTGGCGGGCCACCACGGCGAGGTTGTTCCAGTATTCGGGCACCTCGGGGCGACGCCGGGTGAGCCGGCGAAAGGTCGCGAGGGCCTCGTCGAGGCGAAGGCAGGACTGTTGCGCGGCGCCCAGCAGGAGCAGGGCGGTTTCGTCGGCGTCGTCCGCGTCGGCCACCCGCTCGCCCAGGGCCAGCACGGTGGCGTTGTCGCCTTGGTTGTACGCCGCGAGCATGCGGGCGACGAGGTCGGCGGAGGATGGCGAAGGGTGGTCTGTCATCCCTGAATCCTGGCCTGAATCGCGGCGGCGGGATAGCCGCGGCAGACTCGCCGCGGCCATCCCCCGGTTCCCGATCGGATCAGAACTTGATCGTGGCACGGGCCCAGTAGTAGCGGCCGATCGTGTCGTACGTGGCCGTATCCACGTTGTAGTTCGAACCGTTCTGGAAGCTCAGCGGCGGGACCCGGTCGCTGAGGTTGTCGATGCCCACGTCGAGACGGGTGTGGATCTTCGGGATCTCGTAACCCGCCTGGATCGAGTGGTACAGCACCGCCCCCATCGGTGCGCTGGCGCCGGTATCAAGATTGGCGTTCAGGTTGGTCAGGTTGTGGATGTAGCGCGTCTGCCACTGCGCGCTCCAGTTTCCCAGCGACCAGTTCAGCGTCAGCGAACCGCGCCAGCGGGCGATGTTGCCGAACTGCATGCTGTAGGTGCCCGCGTATTCGATGCTCTGGGCACCGGGCTGGCCCGGGGTGGCGTCGTTCTTGTAGGTCGAGATGTAGGTGGTGTTGACACCCGCCTTGAAGTTGCCCGGGTCCACGCCGCCCACGTCGAAGTGCGGGATGGCGTAGTTCAGCGTGAAGTCGACGCCGCTGGTGCTCAGGTTGCCCAGGTTGACCACGGGCGTGTTGATGAAATTGACCGCACCGGCCAGCTGGTTGGTGTTGTCGTAGCGGTTGATGTACGAGCAGTACGGGCTGCTGCTGTTGGCGAAGCACGAGTTGACCACCGTCTGCGCGGTGACCGGGGTGAGCATGTCGGACAGGTAGATGTGCCAGAAGTCGACGCTGGTCGACAGGCCGGTGAGCCAGCCCGGCGAATACACGAAGCCGAGGTCGATGGACTTGCCCTGCTCGGGCTTCAGCTTGCTGCCGATGGCCGCGGCGCCCGAGTAGTAGCCGGTGACTTGGCCCAGCGGGTTGCCGCCCCAGTTAGGCGGCACGAACTGGCAGGCGGCGGCATGCTGGGCCAGTTGCGCGCTGGTCAGGCCGACGCACGGGTCGGTGAGGTTGGGGCCGGCGATCGTGCGGCCGTCGTACAGCTCGTCCATGTTGGGCGCGCGGAACACCTGGGAGACGGTGCCGCGCACCAGCAGGTCGGCGATGGGGCGGTATTCGATGGCGAACTTGCCGTTGGTGGTGCTGCCCGAGGTGTCGTAGTTCGAATAACGCACGCCCAGGTCGACATTGAGCGAGTAGGCCCAGGGCTGCCCGGAGAGCAGCGGGATCAGCGTTTCGGCGTACAGCTCCTTCGCCTTGTCGCTGCCGCCGCCGGGCGAGCCGCAGGCCTCCTGCAACACGGTACAGGTGCCGGTCACCGGATCGAGGATCGCGTCGCTGGTCACGTTGTAGTTCATCGAGGTCTTGCGGTACAGCGCGCCCACCGACAGCTGCATGGCACCGGCCGGCAGATCCCACAGTTCGCCCGAGGCGTTGGCCTGCACCTGCTTCATGGTGTTGGTCATGGTGTAGACCGGCGCATCCACGCCTTTCCTCAGCAGCGCGGTGACCGCCGGGTCGGCCTGGTTGAAGATGTTCGCACCGCCGTCGATGGCCACCTGGAACGCCGGCACGTTCACTTCGTTGTAGTTGGTCTGCACGCGATGGGAGTGGCCGTAGTCGAAGCTGGCGTCCCAGATCCAGGTGCCCTGCCCGAAGTTGCCGCGCAGGCCGGTGTTGACCTGCTCGTTGGTGGTGGTGAACGTGTGCAGGCGCGTGCCCAGACCGGTCAGGCGGATGTTGAAGGGGTAGCCGCTTTTTGCGCCGGTCGGGTCGGCGATCGGATCGACGACCGTGCCCTGGCTGAAGGTGATGCCGAACGGGTTGTGCGGATTGCTCGCCAGCACGTGCCAGCCATCGCCGACGCCGGTCGGTGCGGGGGCGTCCTGGCCGGATGAATTGGTGTGGTTGTAGAACGCGTCGGCGAAGAACGTCACGTAGTCGTTGAACTTGTAGTTGCCGGTGACGAAGACGTTGGTGCGTTCCTGCTGGGTCTGGATGTAGTTGAACGCGTTGTAGTTGAACGTGTCATTGGCGTTGCTGAAGCAGCGGTAGTCACTGAGGCTGCCGCCGTTGCCGCTGAGCCGGGTGACGTAGGTGTTGGTGGTGCCGGCCCTGGGTGCGCACCCGGGCGACTCCGTGACCGGCACCAGCAGGCGACCGGTCGGGATGGTGTGCGAACCCGACGGCTGCGGGCCGCCGTTGTACAGGTACAGCTGCCGCGCGGAGAAGCTTCGGCGGGGCGCGAGCACCGGGTTGTACTTGTTGTAGTCGATGCCGGCGACGATGTTGCCCTGGTCGCCGCTGGCGCCCACGGTGAACTGCGCGCCGTGGCGCTGGCCGTCGCCGTGGCTGGAAATGCCGTCGTTGACGCTCAGTTCCGCGCCCTTGTAGTCCTTGCGCAGGATGAAGTTGACCACGCCGCCGATGGCGTCGGAGCCATACACGGTGGAGGCGCCTTCGGCCAGCACGTCGACGCGTTCGACCATGTTCTGCGGAATCATGTTGAGGTCGGCGTTGGCCAGGCGCTGGCCATTGACCAGCACCAGGGTGCGATTGGTGCCGAGGCCGCGCAGCGAGACCCGCGCGGCGCCATCGCCGCCCTCCAGCGTCGGGCTGGCGCCGCCGCCGCCGTTGCTGTTGTTCTGGGTATTGGTCGCATTGCCCGAGATGCTGGGTAGCGCCTGCAGTACGTTGCCGAGGGTCGGGCTGCCGTTGTTGGTGATCGCGGCACGATCCAGCGTGACGACCGGGCTGGCCGTTTCGGCGTCCACGCGACGGATCAGCGAGCCGGTGACGGTAACCGCTTCCAGATTCTTGGCCTTGCTCGTCGTTGCCGCGGTCGGCTTGGCCTGGTTGGCGGCGGCCGCGTCGCTGGTTGCCGATTCCTGCGCCTGGAGGCTGCCTGCGGCTGCGAAAATGCCCACGCTCAATGCCAGGCGCACGGCCAGTGACAGGTGATTCAAGTTGTATTTCATGCGTTATCCCCGTTTTGAAGTAAAGAGTTCCCCGTGCTTCCCCCGCGCGCCGGAAGCGGCACGGGTTCGTCCCGGTTGCGCCATGTCAGGCACTGTGGGTGCCCGATGGCGGCAGTTCGTAGTTCTCGGGCGGCACGGTGTTGCCGCTGAAGCCGCTCCGGGCATCGCCGTGCTGCAGGCCTTGGCTTATTCCCTTGGCTATCGTCTGCAGACGGATGGTGCGCCCTGTGGCCGGGCTAGGTGACGCTGGATGGGTTGCGGACCTGCAGGTGGCGCGCGTTTGGCGGCATGCCGATGGGAAATGCGGTGGACGGCGCCAGTGGGGACTGGCCCGGAGGCGGTACGCGATACATCTGGTTCTCCCCGATCATGGTGGATGGTCCGGGATTCGTGACGGCGGCGCTTCTTGTGCAGACCCAATCCCTGATGAGCGCTTCCAGCAGCCCCTCCCTAACGGGGCGCGTGTCGCCACGATCCGGTTCGTATGACGCAAGGCGGGTGGGTTTCGCCGCGGGCGGGCCGATCGCAAAATTTTGCGATGCGGTCAATGCAGGCGGTGGAAGACACGGGCCGGTTTTCAGGATCACACGGAAGCGGAAAAAATAACAGCGTCGTGGCGTCAGTTTTGGTTTTCCGTGGCGATCCGGCAGCCGTCCGGCGGCAATATTCACCAACGGCCCGGCACGCCTCCGTCACCGCCGTATGGCCGTATGGACGTCCGCAAGGTCGTGCACGAGGCAGTGCGGCGAGCCGGCCCCTGGCGATCGTGCGGCGCCGGCGTTTCCCGCATGGCGGGCGTCGCGCGGCTGGACAGAAGTCGGCGTCGCGCGTAAACCCTGCGCTGCGGGGCGTCCCCGCACGAGAGGATCCGCATGGACATGTTGCCGAACGTTGCGCTTGCCGGTGGCCTGGCCTGGGCCAGCGGCATCCGGCTGTACGCCACGATCTTCGTGGCCGGCATGCTCGGCCGGCTCGGCTACGTGCACCTGCCGGACGGCCTGCTGCCGTTGACCGATACCTGGGTGCTGGCGGTGTCGGGCGTGCTGATGATGTGCGAGTTCCTGGCCGACAAGGTGCCGGCGTTCGACAGCGCCTGGGACGCCATCCACACCTTCATCCGCATCCCGATCGGTACCTTGCTGGCCTGGGGCGTGTTCAGGGATTCCGGCGCCGGCGCACAGCTGGCGGCGGCCCTGCTCGGCGGCGCGCTGGTGGCCGGCACGCATTTCACCAAGGCCGGCACGCGCGCACTGATCAATACCTCGCCGGAGCCCTTCAGCAACTGGGGCGCCAGCGTAGGCGAGGACGTCGGCTGGATCGGTGGCCTGTACCTGATGTGGCGGCACCCGCTGGCGCTGCTGATCCTGCTCGGCCTGTTCGTGCTGCTGATGTGCTGGATGCTGCCGAAGATCGCGCGCGGCCTGCGCGTGCTGCGGCAGCGCCTGCAGCGCTTCGGCCGGCAGGTGTCCGGCGGCGACGCTCAGCCGCCGTAGCGCTGCCGCAGGAAGGCGAACATCGCGCGCAGGCCCATCGCCTCGCCGCCGCGCGGGCGGCCGGGGCGGTCGGCGTCGTTCCAGGCGTAGGTGTCCAGGTGCAGCCACGGCGTGCCGTCCGGCACGAAGCGCTCCAGGTACAGCGCGGCGGTGATCGCGCCGGCATGCCGCGACGGGCCGGCATTGGCGAAGTCGGCTAGATAGGAGTCCAGCATCCGGCGGTACGGCCGCCACAGCGGCAGCTGCCACAGCGGGTCGTCGACCGCGCGGCCGGCGGCCAGCGCGGCGGCCGCGGAGGCTTCGTCGTTGGCGAACAGCGCCGGCAGGTCCGGGCCCAGCGCCACGCGCGCGGCGCCGGTGAGGGTGGCGAAGTCGACGATCAGGTCCGGCTGCTGCTCGGCGCCGTAGGCCAACGCGTCGCACAGCACCAGGCGGCCTTCGGCGTCGGTGTTGTCGATCTCCACCGAGTGCCCGGCGCGGGTGACCACCACCTCGCCCGGGCGCAGCGCGTTGCCGGCCACGGCGTTTTCCACCGCGGGAACCAGCAGGGTCAGCCGCACCGGCAGCTGCGCCTGCATCACCAGCCCGGCCAGCGCGATCGCGTGCGCCGCGCCGCCCATGTCCTTCTTCATCCAGCGCATGCCGTCGGCGGACTTCAGGTCGAGCCCGCCGGTGTCGAAGCACACGCCCTTGCCGACGATCACCAGCTTCGGGTCGGCCTTCCTGCCCCAGCTCAGCTCGACCAGCCGCGGCGCGCGGTGGCTGGCGCGGCCGACCGCGTGGATGGTCGGGAAATTGGCCTTGAGCAGTTCGTCGCCGACCCACTCACGCAGCTTCGCCTTGTGCGTCTTGCCGAGCCGCTTGATCGCGTCGCCCAGCTGCTCCGGGCCCATCTGCTCGGTCGGCGTGTTGACTAGGTCGCGCACCAGCGCGGTGGCTTCGACCAGCGGCGCCAGCTGCCGCAATTCGGCGGCGGCGACGGCGAGCCGGGCCGGCGCGCGCTTCGGCTGGCGGTAGCGGTTGAACTGGTAGGCGCCCAGCGCCCAGCCCAGCGCGGCCTGGGCCGGGTCGGCGAGCACGCCTTCGTCGGCGAGGTGGTAGGTCGCCTCGGGCAGGCTGCAGGGCAGCGCGGCGAGCGACGCCAGCGGCTCGCGCGGGTCGACGCCGGCCAGCACGCGCACCAGCTTGCCGGCGTCGTCGCACAGCAGCGCGAACGTGCCCGCCGCCGCCGTGAAGCCGCACTCCGCCAGCCAGTGCCGCTGCGCCGCGGTGAGGCGGCGACGGGTCGCGGCGTAGTGCGCGGCGTCGGTGGTCTCGATGGCGATGCTGCGGCGGTTGCCGGGCTGGCGTTCGATCAGGGCGGACATGCGGGATCCTTCAGGCTTGCGGCGGCGCGGTGCGCCGCGTCATGGGCGGTAAACCCGCGATGATGCGCGCATTGCCCGCGGCTTGCCTATGGTCCTTTGGTCATCGGGCGCCGTGCGCGTCCAGCCAGTCGGCCAGCTCGGTCAGGTCGCGCAGGTCGAGTTCGGGCGGCGGGCCCAACTCGTCCGGCCACGGCCGGCCGTCGCGGTTGATCCATGCGGTGCGCAGCCCGGCGTCGCGGGCGCCGGCGATGTCGATCGCCGGATCGTCGCCGACGTGCAGGACCTGCCGCGGCGCCACGCCCAGCCGCGCGGCCGCGGCCAGGAAGATGCGCGGGTCGGGCTTGGCCACGCCGCTGTCGCGCGCGCAGACGTGGTGGGCGAAATGGGCGTGGATGCCGATGCGCTCCAGGTCGGCGTTGCCGTTGGTCAGGCTGGCCAGCGGCCAGCGCGCGGCGATGCGTTCGAGCGCGGGCAGGCTGTCCGGGTACAGCTCCACGCGGTTGCGCGCGGCGAAGTAGATCTCCCACAGCGCCTGCACCGGCGCGTCGTCCACGCCGCAGGCGGCGAACGCCTGCTGCAGGGTGAGCTGGCGCTGGCGGGTGAAGTCGTGCGCCAGGTCCAGCCGCGCGGCGGCCACCTGCATGCGCAGCTCGCGCATGGCCGCGATCGGCCACGCGCGAGCGACCTCGGGATGGTGCTGGCGCAGCCAGGCATCCACCGCCTGGTCGGCGCGTTCCAGGGCCGGCAGCACCGGCCACAGGGTGTCGTCCAGGTCCAGCGTCAGCGCGCGTATCGGCACCGCGGTCGGCGCGTCAGTTGTTGTCGATGCGCAGCACCTGGCCGAGCCTGATCTGGTCGTTCTTCAGGTGGTTCCACTCGCGCAGCTTGGCCACCTCGACCGAATGCCGCTTGGCGATCGACGACAGCGTATCGCCCTTGGCCACCTTGTAGGTGGCCGTGGCCTGGCGTGCGTGTGCGCTGACCTGGCCGAAATCCCTGCCGCTGCTGCGGTCGACGGTGGTGGCGCTGCCGTTGGCGTGCTCCACGCTGCTCACGCTGACGTCGGCCACGCTGCCCTGCACCTTGTTCAGGCGGGCGGTCTCCTGCGCGTCGGCGCGGCGCTGCTCCACGGCCTGGCGGGCCGCCAGCGTATCGGGCGAGGTGGGCGCGATGGCGGCGCGGGCCGCGTAGGTTGCGCCCGGCGCCGACACCGGCGTGCTGCGGACGGCGCGGGCGCCGACCTCGGCGAGGATGCGGCTGCGGCGCGCGTCGTCCATCGACGCCAGCGCGCTGCCGTCCTGGTACGGCAGTACCGCATGCTTGCGCAGCGCGGCCTTGGCCGGCTCGGTCTGCATGAAGTCGATGAAGGCCTGCGCCTGGGCGGCCTTCGGGCTGCGCGGGTTGGTCACCAGGTACAGCGGGGTATACAGCGGGTAGCTGCCGTCGGCGATGTTGGCGACGGTGGCCGCCTTGCCGTTGATCGGAATCGCCTTGAGCTTGGGGTTGCCGCTGATGCTGGAGAGCGTCGCCACGCCCAGGCCGTTCGGGTTCAGCGCGACGCCTTCTTCCAGCTTGCGCGTGTTGACGTACAGCCGCGGCGCGGCCACCGGCTGGTTGCCGCGGCCGAACAGCAGGCTGCGCAGGCTGTATTCCACGCCGTCGCCGGGGCTGGCCACCGCGTAGACGTCGATCGGCGCATTGCGGCCGCCAACCTCGCTCCAGTTGTGGATCCTGCCGTAGTAGATGTCGTGCGCCTGTTTCAGCGTGAGGTTGCCGATCGGGTTGGACGACTGGGTGATGATCACCAGGCCATCCCACGCCACCGGCGTGAAGGTGAGCTGCGCGTTCTGCGCGCTGTCGTCGGCGGCGCGCGCGCTGCCGGCCAGGTCGGCGGTGCCGTTGGCGACCGCGTCGATGCCCGAGGCGGTGTTGAACGGCTGCAGCTCGATGCGGCCGTGGCCGGCCTTCTCCCACGCCTTCGCCACCTCGTCGACCACGCCGTTCGCGGTGGCGACGTCGCCGCGCCAGATCAGGCTGCTTTTGGCGACCGTGCTGGCGCCGGCCTTGGCCTTGGGGTGATGGCTCTTGGCAAGCGCGGGAGTGGCGAGGCATGCCCCGATCAGGGCGACGGACAGCAGGTGGGCAAGACGGACGGACATGGCGATGGAGAGCCCCGGAAAAGTGGTGTGGAGGCGAAAGTATGCCGCCCGGCAGACGCACGGGCGGTGAACGTGTAACGGTATTTCATCGGCCCGAATGCGGAACATCAAGCACTTTCATGCATTTGCGCGGAGACAATGGCCCGGGTTGTGCGCCGGGACACGGGCCGGTGGCGATGGCGGCCACGCTTTTGCCTGAATGGGGCCTCGAAACGCCTCCCACGCCGGTCATTCCGGCGTGCCGCGCCGGCATGCCACGGGATGACCGGCGCAGCGCGGATCGTTCGAGGCGCCCCGGGCGGATCAGTTCACCACCACGTAGCGCGTGTCGCTGCCGTCGGTGACCACCAGCACCAGCTGGCGCGGCTTCACCCCGGCCAGCCCGCGCAGCATGGCCACGCTGGTGATGCGCTGGCTGCCCACGCCGATCACCACGTCGTCGGTGCCGAGCCCGGCGCGGGCGGCGCGGCTGCCCGGCTGCACCGCGCTGACCGCCACGCCGTACCAGCCCTGGCTGCGCAGGTTCTGGCTCAGCTCGCTGAAGCGCACGCCGGCCAGACGCGGGTCGAGCTGGCCACCGTCGATGCTGGCCAGTTTCTCCGCGGTGAGCGTGGCGTTGACCTCGCGCGCCTTGCCGTCGCGCAGCACGCCCAGGCGCAGGGTGCTGCCCAGCGGCAGCAGGCCCTCGGCGTTGTGCAGCTCCTGCACGTCGCGCAACGGCTTGCCGTTCAGCGTGGTCAGCACGTCGCCGGGCTGCAGGCCGGCGTGCTCGCCGGCCGAGCCGTTGCCCACGCCGGTGACCACCACGCCGTTGCTGTCCTTCAGCCCCAGCAGCTTGGCGATGCGCGGGGTGATCGCCTGGGTCTGCACGCCCAGGCTGCCGCGCTGCACCTTGCCGTGCGCCAGCAGCTGCGCCATCACCTCGCTGGTGAGGTTGCTGGGGATCGCGAAGCCGATGCCCACGTTGCCGCCGGACGGCGAGAAGATCATCGTGTTGATGCCGACCAGCTCGCCGCGCAGGTTGACCAGCGCGCCGCCGGAATTGCCGGGATTGATCGAGGCATCGGTCTGGATGAAGTTCTGGTAGCCCCCCGAGCCCGATGAGTTCTGGCCCAGGCCGGAGCGGCCCAGCGCGGAGACGATGCCGGCGGTGACCGTCTGGCCCAGCCCGAACGGGTCGCCCACCGCGACCACATAGTCGCCCACCTGCAGGCCGGACGAGTCGGCCAGCGGCAGCGCCCGGAGGTTTTGCGCCGGGATCTGCACCACGGCCACGTCGGTTTCCGGGTCGGTGCCGATCAGTTTGGCCTTGAAGCTGCGCCCGTCCTGCAGCGTCACCTGGATGTCGTCGGCGCCGCCGACCACATGGTTGTTGGTCAGCACGTAGCCCTTCGCCGCGTCGACGATCACGCCCGAGCCGAGACTTTGCTCGACCCGCTCGCGCGGCACCGCGGGCAGGCCGAAGAACTGGCGCACCATCGGGTCGTCGAAATACGCATCGCGCACCTGCACCCGGGTGGTGGTGGAGATGTTCACCACCGCCGGGGTCACCCGCGTCAGCATCGGCGCCAGCGACGGCATCGGCTGGCCGCCGATCGCGGCCGGCAGGGCGGCGGCACGGACGCTGTCCGGCGCGACGCCGACCGCAAGGACCGTCGCGGCGAACAGGCCGGCCAGCCGGTGCAGGAGGCGGGAGGGTGGCTGCGACATGGAGTTCTCCTCAGGCGTTGAAAGCGGCGCTGCTTCGACCGGATCGCCGCGCCGCGGTTCCTCGGGTCTGAAGGATGCCGCGGGGACTTTACATCGGACGACGCGAGGGTTAATTTGCCTATCCGACAGCAACCACAACATCTTGTGTTCAAGTGCCAGCATCGAGACAAGTGCTGGTGTCGACTATCGCACTCTTGAGGGGGAGTCGTTGTCGTCGGGAACAGCCGGCACAAGGGCTGGAGGGCAATCCTCACGGCCTTGTGGCCTGCCACGGACATAGCATGGTCGACCTAGTCGTACCAAACAGAAAACAACGCCGGCCGCGAGGCCGTTGCGAGAGGTCAGGAAGCCGATGAGCACAGTGCGTGCGCCAGCCACAGGTTCAACCCCGGGTACGAGCATGAGCCCGGCCCAGAACGCCAGCATGAATCGCGACGCCGTCGTGGAAATCCCGCTGCAGCCCGCGTCCTACGACATCTGGGACAAGAAGTACCGCCTGAAGGCGAAGTCCGGCGAGCCGGTCGACGCCAGCATCGACGAGACCTACCAGCGCGTGGCGCGCGCGCTGTCCGACGTGGAGGCCAGCGACGAGCTGCGCGGCCACTGGTACGAGCGTTTCCTGTGGGCGCTGCGCCGCGGCGCGATCCCGGCCGGGCGGATCACCTCCAACGCCGGCGCGCTGGCGCACAAGCCGGCCACCTCCACCATCAACTGCACCGTCTCCGGCACCATCCACGACTCGATGGACGACATCCTGGAGAAGGTGCACGAGGCCGGCCTCACCCTGAAGGCCGGCTGCGGCATCGGCTACGAGTTCTCCACGCTGCGCCCGCGCGGTGCCTACGTGTCGGGCGCCGGCGCGTACACCTCGGGCCCGCTGTCGTTCATGGATATCTACGACAAGATGTGCTTCACCGTCTCCTCCGCCGGCGGCCGCCGCGGCGCGCAGATGGGCACGTTCGACATCTGCCATCCGGACGCCAAGGAGTTCATCCGCGCCAAGCGCGAGGACGGCCGCCTGCGCCAGTTCAACCTCAGCCTGCTGATCACCGACGGCTTCATGGAAGCGGTCGAGCACGACCGGGACTGGCCGCTGGTGTTCCCGGTGCACGTGAAGGAACAGGACGAGATCGACCTCGCCGACCCGTCGAAGGTGGTGTGGCGCGAATGGCCCACCCACCAGAACTACGTCGACCGCGAGGACGGCCTGGTCGCCTGCAAGGTCTACGGCACCGTCCGCGCGCGGCACCTGTGGGACATGATCATGGTCTCGACGTACGACTACGCCGAGCCCGGCTTCATCCTGATCGACAAGGTCAACGAGATGAACAACAACTGGTGGTGCGAGCACATCCGCGCCACCAACCCCTGTGTCACTGCCGACACCTGGGTGCAGACCGCCGAAGGCCCGCGCCAGGTCGCCGACCTGCTCGGCCACGGCTTCATGGCGCGGGTGGATGGCCAGGATCACGCCACCGGCGCCGAGGGTTTCTTCCGCACCGCGACCAAGCCGGTGCTGGCCCTGCAGACCGAGGAAGGCCACCGCCTGCGCCTGACCGAAGACCATCGCGTGCGCCGCGTCTCGCGCCTGACCCGCTGGAGCGTGGACACCGAGTGGTGCGCCGCCGGCGCGCTGCGGCCGGGCGACCGCGTGCTGCTCAACGACCACCGCGCCAATGCGCAGTGGCCCGGCGCGCTGACCGCGGAACAGGGCTACCTGCTCGGCCTGCTGGTCGGTGACGGCACGCTCAAGCATGAGGTCGCCGTGTTGTCGGTGTGGCCGCAGGCCGCCGTCGTGAACGGCTCGGTGAATGGCGGCGCCCGTGCCCTGATGGCCGAAGCCCTGCGCTGCGCGCAGACGCTGCCGCACCGCGCCGACTTCGCCGGCTGGTCGGAAGTGGCCGGCCGCGGCGAGTTCCGCATGAAGTCCGCCGCCCTGCGCGACCTCGCCTTCGAGTTCGGCATGGGCGTCGGCGACAAGGCGATCACCCCGGCGCTGGAACAGGCATCGAGCGAGGCCTACCGCGGCTTCCTGCGCGGCTTCTTCGACGCCGACGGCTCGGTGCAGGGCAGCCAGGCCAAGGGCGTGTCCGTGCGCCTGGCGCAGTCGGACCTGCCGCGGCTGGAAGCGGTGCAGCGCATGCTGCTGCGCCTGGGCGTGCCGTCGCGCATCTACCGCGATCGCCGCGACGCCGGCGAAAGCCGGCTGCCGGACGGCCGCGGCGGCACGCGTGCCTACGCCACCCAGGCCCAGCACGAGCTGGTCATCGCCGGCGAGCCGCTGCAGCGTTTCGCCGAGCTGATCGGCTTTGCCGACAGCGACAAGGCGACCCGCCTCAAGGCGGCCCTGTCCGGTTACAAGCGCACGCTGAACCGCGCACGTTTCGTCGCCACCGTGGCTTCGCTGCAGGCCGATGGCGTCGAGGACGTCTACGACGTGCAGGTGCCCGGCATCAACACCTTCGACGGCAACGGCCTGCACGCGCACAACTGCGGCGAGCAGCCGCTGCCGCCGTACGGCTCGTGCCTGCTCGGCTCGGTCAACCTGACCACCTTCGTGCGCGACCCGTTCGGCCCCAAGGCGCGCTTCGACTGGGACGAATACCGTGAGGTGGTCAAGGTGTTCACCCGCATGCTCGACAACGTGGTCGAGATCAACGGCCTGCCGCTGGAGCAGCAGCGCAACGAGATCCTGGGCAAGCGCCGCCACGGCATGGGCTTCCTCGGCCTGGGCTCCACGCTGACCATGCTGAAGATGCGCTACGGCAGCGCCGACGCGGTGAGTTTCACCGAGGACGTCTCCCGCGAGATGGCCGTGGCCGGCTGGGAAGTGGCGCTGGACCTGGCCAAGGAGAAGGGCGCCGCGCCGATCCTGCTGCGCGACTACACCGTCACCGGCGACATGCTGCGCAAGCGCCCGGAAATGGTTGCCGACGGCTACAAGGTCGGCGACGCCATCCCCGGCCGCGTGCTGCACGCCAAGTACAGCCGCTACATGCAGCGCATCGCCACCGTGGCGCCGAACCTGGTCGAGCAGCTGGCCGAGACCGGCGCGCGCTTCACCCACCACACCTCGATCGCGCCTACCGGCACCATCTCGCTCAGCTTGGCCAACAACGCCAGCAACGGCATCGAGCCCAGCTTCGCCCACAGCTATTCGCGCAACGTGATCCGCGAGGGCAAGAAGTCGAAGGAAAAGATCGAGGTGCTCAGCTTCGAGCTGCTGGCCTACCGCGCCCTGATCAATGCCGACGCCAAGGTGTCCACCGACGAGCCCGCCAACCGGCTGCCGGACTACTTCGTCGCCGCCGACGACATCGGCCCGAAGGAGCATGTCGACATCCAGGCCGCCTCGCAGCTGTGGATCGACTCGTCGATCTCCAAGACCGCCAACGTGCCCACCGACTACCCCTACGAGGACTTCAAGGACATCTACTTCTACGCCTACAAGCAGGGCCTGAAGGGATGCACCACCTTCCGCTTCAACCCCGCCGCGTTCCAGGGCGTGCTGGTCAAGGAAGCGGACCTTGAAAGCACCCTCTACCGCTTCGAGCTGGAGGACGGTAGTGTTGTCGAACTGAAAGGCAATGAGCAGGTGGAATACGACGGCGAAATGCACTCCGCCGCCAACCTCTTCGATGCCTTGAAGGAAGGCTATTACGGCAAGTTCTGAACCGCCGCACGCCACCTGCGTGCGGCACTCAAGCGGTCCACCGGAGGGGAACACCAGCATGTCCATCGACAACGAAATCGAAGTGAACGCCATCACCACGCCGGCCGCCGCCGAGGCGCCCGCGGTCGTCCTGCCGGTATTGCCGGAAGTCGCGCCGGCCGCGCCGGCCGCTGCCGCGCCGGCGAAGAAGCCGGCAGCGAAGAAGAAGGTCGCCCCGAAGAAGGCGGCGGCCAAGAAGGCTGCGCCTAAGAAGGCCGCGGCCAAGAAGAAGGCCGCGCCCAAGAAGGCTGCGGCGAAAAAGGCGGCGCCGAAGAAAGCCGCCGCCAAGAAAGCCGTGAAGAAGGCGGCGAAGAAAGTGGCCAGGAAGGTTGCGAAGAAAGCGGCGGTGAAGAAGACCGCCGCGAAGAAGGCCGTCAAGAAGGCAGCAAAAAAAGTCGTCAAGAAGGCCGGCGCCGCCAAGAAGGCGGTGAAGAAGGCCGCCAGGAAAGTCGCCAAGGTGGTGAAGAAGAAAGCCGCCAAGGCCACAAGGAAGGTCAGCAGCAAGAAGACGGCCGGCAAGAAGGCCGCACCGAAAAAGGCGGCAGCGAAGAAGTCCGCCAGCAGGAAAGCCGTCGCCAAGACGGCCAAGAGGTCCACTGCCAGCAAGAAGGCGAGCGTCAAGTCGGCCGCGCGCAAGCCCGCCGCCAAGAAGGCCGCCGGCAAGAAGAAGTAAGCAGCACCGCATCCGGCCCGGCCGCAGTGCCGGGCCGGATGATCCAGCACCGCGCCGCGTCCACTCCGGCACCAACACCCAAAGAAGCGAACACCATGGCGATCAAGATCGACAAGAAGATCACCGGCTACAACGTGGTCAAACCCGAAGACAAGGTTGCCGCCGCCCCGGTCGCCGCCGCCGCGCCGAAAGAGGCGCCGTCGGCCGAAGTGATCCAGATGCACGAAAGCGTGGAGCGCCCCGAGACCCTGGTCGGCTCCACCTTCAAGATCAAGTCGCCGCTGTTCGAGCACGCGCTGTACGTCACCATCAACGACATCGTGCTCAACGCCGGCACCAAGCACGAGCAGCGCCGCCCGTTCGAGATCTTCATCAACTCGAAGAACATGGACCACTTCCAGTGGATCGTGGCGCTCACCCGCATCCTCTCCGCCGTGTTCCGCAAGGGCGGCGACGTCACCTTCATCGTGGAGGAGCTGAAGGCCGTGTTCGACCCCCGCGGCGGCTACTTCAAGGCCGGCGGCGTCTACATGCCCAGCATCGTCGCCGAGATCGGCGGCGTGATCGAACAGCACATGAAGAACATCGGGCTGATCCATGATCCGGAGATGGATGACGCCACACGGAAGCTGATCGCCGAGAAGCGCGCGGCGTACGAGGCGCTGGGCGCAAAAAAAAACTCTGAAGTGAGCGGGGCGTCGTCTGCCCCGGGCGCCAATGCCGCGGCATCCGAGGCGCTCACGTTTCCGCCCGGCTCGATGATGTGCGACAAGTGCAACACCAGGGCGCTGGTGCTGATGGACAACTGCCAGACTTGCTTGAATTGCGGGTATTCGAAGTGCGGTTGAATGCACTACGCTCGACCCTGAAATAAGGAAAAGGGCGACAAAACGTCGTCCTTCGGCGATGCCGTACGGGATGCCTTGCGCGGCCACCGGCATCATGCCGATTTCGTGGGGGTAAGCGCGAAGAATTCAGGGGCGACTAGTAGCATGGGCACGATGCTCTATTCCAGCCTCAACCCTGAAAAGGCGCTGATCTGGCGCATCGTCCACCGCGACAACCTGCCGTGGATTCTGGACAACGGGTTGCACTGCGGCAACCTGAACCTGCCGGTTTATGCTCGCACTGGTTGGTATTTCTGATGATCACGTTCACCCAAGGCAACCTTCTTGAGGCCCGCGCCGAGGCGCTGGTCAACACCGTCAATACCGTGGGTGTGATGGGCAAGGGCATCGCGCTGATGTTCAAGGAGCGTTTTGCCGAAAACTTCCGCCACTACGCCACCGCCTGCAAAGCCAAGGAAGTGCGCACCGGCAAGATGTTCGTCACCGAAGTGAACGAACTGGATGGCCCACGCTGGATCGTCAACTTTCCGACCAAGCAGCACTGGCGCGGCGCTTCGAAGATCGAATGGATCATCGAAGGGCTACAAGATCTGCGCCGCTTCCTAATCGAGAACAAGGTTAAATCCATTGCCATCCCGCCGCTGGGCGCGGGCAACGGCGGATTGGACTGGGCCGAGGTTCGCCTACAGATCGAGGAGGCGCTGGCGGGTCTTGATACCGAAATTCTCGTGTTTGAGCCGACCGGGGAATACCAGAACGTCGCCAAGCGCACCGGCGTGGAGAAGCTGACTCCGGCGCGAGCCCTGATTGCCGAGCTGGTGCGCCGTTACTGGGTGCTGGGCATGGAATGCAGCTTGCTGGAGATCCAGAAGCTGGCTTGGTTCCTTGAGCGCAACATAGAGAGCGCGGGTCTGGCACCGCTGGATTTACGCTTCGCGCCGCACAAGTACGGTCCCTACGCCGAGCGTCTACGGCATCTGCTGGAAGGGCTGGACGGTAGCTACCTGCACTGTGACAAGCGCATCGGCGATGCCGGCCCGCTGGATGTGATTTGGTTCGACGACGGACGCAAAACCTTCGTCCAGACCTACCTCAAGAGCGAAGCCAAGGACTACGTTCCTGCGCTGGAAGCCACGGCGGCCTTGATCGATGGCTTCGAATCGCCCTACGGCATCGAACTGCTGGCTACCGTGGACTGGTTGCTGACGAAGGAAGGCGTGGCCCCGAGGGTTCCCGCCGTGCGCGAGGGGCTACGCCACTGGCGCGGTGGCCCAGGTGCAGCGACGCGGAAGGATAGATTGTTCGACGACCGAGCATTGGGCATAGCTTTGAAACGATTGGCACCAAGTGCAACCGTGTCGACTTGAGTTTCCTACGAGGGGACCGCTCCGGCGGGAATTAAGTCGGCATGATTGCCTCGCCCCCTTTGTGGCGCGCGTCCGCCTTGATGCCCAGGTTGCGTTGCCGACAGGTAGGTCAACGGAACGCCAAGTTCCTTGGCCGGCTTGCCCGCCGTCGCGAATCGGCTCGGGGGCCGGGCTCGTACCTTAGCCGTAGAAAGCTATTCGTGGACGGGAATCGCCCGCGGGACCTAGCCGTGTCCCGCAATTCACTGCTCGCAGAGAAAGGCCATCAGGCCGTCGCTGGTCGCAGATAGCTGGGGAGCACTCCCCAGCCGCAGAGATCATCGGTGGTGCTCAGGTCAAGGCGCGTGTGACGCACGCTCGCCGGCGCGTCATCAGCCATCATCACGAATGATGCATCGCTTGCCAATCGATGAGGGAACACGGCCACGCACTCGCCGTCGCTCTTTGTTGACGGATAACGGATCGCTTCGTAACCCGCATCGAGGATCAGTCCGGCCAGAATCTGGCTGACTGCTGGATTTCCGAACTGGGCGGGCAAGATGCGCCAGTTCACGACCAGGGTCTCCTGAATCAAGCGAGCCGCCGATCGAATCATGGCGGGCGGACCAGGTATCTTCAGGCGCTTTTGCAGTCTGATGGCTTCCACGGGCAGGCTGATCTTGCGCAGCACCTTGCAGAACGGCTCCAACGCTCCCTTCTGGGCCAGATCGAACACCAGTTCCAAGTGACCGTCTAGACGGACGGCCGAGTAACTGCCGCCGGGCGTGAGCGTCAACTCCTCGGCGCTCAATCCGTCGATACGATCATCTTTGGCCATACCGAACTTTTCTCGGTAGGCGGTCTCCTGATCGGAGGCGATATACAGGGCGGGCCAGGGCGAGCGGATTGCGTTGTCGACGTCCGCGCCGATATTGAACCGCCCGCCAAAGTTTTTCAGGCTGCCTGCGGCCGAAAGCGGCGCGTCCGCGTAACGCAACGTCACCATGCGAACCCAGCCGGCGAAATTCATCGGCGCGCATGGCACCGATCGAAGGGCCGCGATCAGCTCGGCGTGATGCCTCTGCCGTTGCGGCTCGACACCTGAGTACAGGATAGCGTGTAGTTCATCCAGGTCTTGGGACAGGCTGTTCCATCGGTCGAGGTCCGCCTGCGAGAAGCGGTCCAGTTCCAGAAGGCCAGGCATCCCATCCGTCGTGGAGTGGCGCCGCACCGGAAGGCGAGGCGGCGGCGCCTGGGGTCTGCGGTGCCTGGACACTCAGCCTGTCATCTCGGCAGAATCGGACTCCTTTTGCGCCACTTCGGCAAAATCGGACTCCTTTTGTGCAATCGGCGCCCTGTCGGCCATGGCTCCGATGATGAATCGACGCAGGCGATCGAAGCGACGCAGGCGGATCATGTCCCGCGGAGAGACGTCACCCAGCATGGGGTTCTTGGTCCTGAACCATAGGGCGGTCTTGTCCGCGTCACCACCGAACGCCTCCGCGACCATGTTGCAGGTCACGGCAATTTCCTCGAAGCGCTCAAGCACGGCGGCCGGGATTGCGGCGTCAAAGCGCACCGAGTTGATTGACACATCGGCCAAGCGCGACACCTCATCCTTCTTGAGCTGAAGGAAGTCTCTCACCTTTTCCGGATGGAACCGCCCACCCATACCGAAACCGAGGGGGTCTCCCTTGGGGAGATTGCTGAAGAGGGCTGCTGCGGACATCACATTGTTCTCCATGGGGCTGCCAGACTACACCTAACCTGGAGCGTCATGCACAGATTTCAACCACGTTCAAGCCACATTTTACACATGGCCATGAGGCGATGTTAAATCCTTGGAAGAGCGTCGGTTTCGGGCTGCCGTGGCCGAGTTGGTCCACTTGCCGGAATCACTACTGGGTCATTACAGATGATCCAACCAAGCTGCCAGGCGTAAGCCAGCCGGCACGGAACGTCAGGTGGAACCGACGACGGGGGCTCAATTCCAGGCTCCACAGATCCGGTTCGCTGCACGTGTGATGCCCAGCCGCGCGACCTTAGCGCAAAATGCCAGCCACCTGCCCACCATCGCCACAGCGACTGACCAGCTTCGCCAGCGACCATGCTGCCCATGGTTGCGGGATCGTTGCCCATGCCCGGTGTCGAGCCTGCCCACCATCGCCAACGGAATTGGCCAAGCTCGCCAAGGACGCTGACCATGTTAGCCGACTGGCAGACATCGGCCAGGAGCTGCCGTTCGCAGGGATGTAATTTCACCTTGCAGCCTTCTGGGGAGTGTCCGCGTTTACGGGGCAGTCCATGAGCCACTAATTGGTGTCGTGTGAACTGGCCTCTGCACGCTCACGATATGAGGCTCTCGCCGGTCACGATTGTGGCCGCGACGATTTTTTACCCAGGCGGTTTCAAGATCCACGCGCAACATGATCAGTGAATCGTTCCTGCGCTCGCCTCCGTGAGTCGAAGATGGTCGTTGTAGACCTCCAATGGCGTGCGGAATTGATGGCGCTTTCGCGGCCGCGTATTGAGGCTCAGCGCGATCTGGTTGAGCTCGACCTGGCTGTAGACGGACAGGTCGGTGCCCTTGAGCAGGTATTGGCGCAGCAAGCCGTTGGTGTTCTCGTTGCTGCCGCGTTGCCACGGGCTGTGCGGGTCGGCGAAGTACACCTGCACACCGGTACGCAGGGTCAGTGCCGCGTGGTAACTCATTTCCTTGCCCTGGTCGTACGTGAGCGTCTTGCGCAACGCTTCGGGAATACCCTTCAAGGCTTTGCCAAAACTCTCCAGCGCGTCAGCAGCGTTGGCGCTGCTCATCTTGGCCAGCACCACGAAGCCACTGGTTCGTTCGACCAGCGTGCCCACCGAGGAGCGGTTGCCCGCACCTTTGATCAGGTCGCCTTCCCAGTGCCCCGGGATCAGCCGATCCTCGATCTCCGGCGGGCACACGTGGATGCTCTGCATGTCCGGGATCTGGCCGCGTCGATCCGTCCCTCGCGTCCGCGGTTTGCGTGTGCTGCGGCCTTGGCGCAAGCACGCGATCAGCTCTTTGCGCAGCTCCCCGCGAGGCACCAGATACACGGCGGTGTAGATCGTTTCGTGAGACACCCGGTAGCTCGCTGCGTCAGGAAAACCTCGCGCCAGTATCCCGGCGATCTGCTCCGGCGACCAGCGCGCACGCAGCATCGCCTGCACCGTCTCCCACAGCGCGGGATCATCGAGTTTCCGTGTCACACGTGGCTTGCTGCGGCATCGTTGACTACGCTGTTGCGCTGCCTGTGCCTTGTAGCTGGCGGGGTCGACACTCGCCCGACGGCACTCGCGGCTGATCGTGCTCGCCGCGCGACCCAGCGATCGTCCAATGCCACGCAAGGTGTCGCCCGATTCCAGCCGCTGCTGGATCTCCACCCGCTCTTCCAGCGTCAGTTCGTTGTACGTTCTCATCGCAACAGCCTATGTCAGATATGGCATGGTGTTGCACGTGGAGTTTGAGGCGGCCCCACATAAAAAGCTTCTCGCGGACCTACGATGAGAACACGATAGACACGCGGTGATTGATCAGGAGCCAACGATTGTAGGGATGCCGCTAAAGTACAGGTATGGACGAAAGGTTTATAGAATTGAACGAGGGTATAAATGTGAGCGCAGATACGGAAGGCAACGCACAACGCTGGCCGCTCGGAGTTAGGGTCCAGTTGTTGGGCGAAGCCGCAGGTGAAGGACTCATAATTATGACCTTGCCCGCGAGAAACGTATCCCTTGCCGTGTGATTCAATCCACGCAAGGAGAACGACATGACGAAGACAA
>NZ_LVJR01000117.1 GCF_001617365.1 Rhodanobacter sp. FW104-R8 | reverse complement strand
GCTCCGGCGTGCGCACCTGCACCGTGCCGAGCACGCGCGCCCAGTGCGCGCGCACCTTGTCCAGCGCGTCGGCGGCGCTGCCGTTGCCGCGGAAGCGCTGCACCAGCGCGCTGGCGTCGGCGGCGTCGCGGCCCAGGCCGAGGCGGAAGATCAGCTGGCGCTGCTCGCCGTCGTCCAGGCTCACCACCGACTGCAGCGCCGCGCACGGGTCGAGCCCGGCGCCGAGCCGGCCGGACAGGTGCGCGCGGCCCAGCCCGGCCGGCGCACGCATGCTGCCGTTGCGGCCGAGGAATTCGCTGCGGTCGCCGTCGATGCCGCGCGCGGGGTCGTCCACGTCGAGGAAGGCGACCCGGTTCGGGAACTCGCTGTTGTACGCGTTGCGCGCCAACAGCGCGCCGCTGGCCGGGTCCGACTCGGTGACCACGTGCATCGCGGTCTTCTCGCGCAGGTCGCCGAGCAGCCATTCGACATAGGCGGTGATGCTGAGCCGGCGCGGCGCGCCGGAGTCGTTGCGCAGCTTCAGCACCGAGAACTTCACCGACGCATCCAGCGCCACGTAGACCCACAGCTCGGAGTGGATGCCGTCCTCGTGGTGCTCGAACACGCTGTAGCCGAAGCCGTGGCGGGTGATGTAGTTGCCGCTGCCGCCGCAGGGCAGCGGCGTGGGCGACCACAGCTGGCCGGTTTCCTCGTCGCGCAGGTACAGCGCCTCGCCGCTGCCATCGCCGACCGGGTCGTTGTGCCACGGGGTGAGCCGGAACTCGTGCGCGTTCTCGCCCCAGCTGTAGGCGCTGCCGCTGTCGGAGATCACCGTGCCGAACTGCGGGTTGGCCAGCACGTTGCACCACGGCGCCGGGGTGGCGCTGCCGGCCGTCTGGGTGATCACGTACTCGCGGCCGTCGGCGCTGAAGCCGCCGTGCGGGTTGGCCAGCTGCAAGCCGCTCGAGGCATCGGCGCCGAGCACGGCGCTGCCGATGCGCCGCGGCCGGCTCGGCTCGAAGCGCGGCGCGTGGGTTTCCACGTGGCGGCGGTTGATCTGCTCGGCCAGGCTGCCGCGACTGTCGCTGAGCACCATCCGCGCGCTGGCCAGCATCACCAGCCGGTCCTCGCCGGAGAGCTGCTGCGCCGGGCGCACGAAGATGCCGCCGGGGCGGTCGAGCAGGCTGGCCTCGCTGCCGGAGGCGATCAGGCCCATGATCAGGTCGTGCAGTTCCTGCCGGTAGCCGGCGCGGTCCTCGTTCCAGATCACCAGGTCCACCGCCAGCCCCTTCAGCCGCCAGTACGCGTGCGCCTGCACCAGCTGGCGCACCAGCTCGATCCGCGACGGGCTGGCGATCTGCAGCAGCACGATCGGCAGGTCGCCGGAGACCGACTGCCCCCACAGCCCGGACTGGCCGCGCCGGTTGCCGCGCAGCACCGCCGGGTCGGCGCGCAGGGTGGCGTTCGGGTACAGGACGCCGGTGGCCATGTGCTCGTACAGCTGGGCGTCGGCGAGGCTGGCGTTGAGCTGGCGCAGCAGCACCTGGCTGTGCGTCCAGGCCAGGTCGAACACGCGGTCGGCGAGGTGGCGGTCGCGGTACTTGCCGATCAGCCGCAGGCAGTCGTCGCGCTGTTCGGCGAAGCCGGTGACGAAGTCGATGGTGGCGGTCTGCTCCGGCTCCAGCGTGATGCGGCAGCGGATCGCCACGATCGGGTCGAGCACCGGGCCGGCGCTGTTGGACAGCTGCGCCTGCTCGCGGTCGAGCATCTGCGGCTCGGCGGTGTCGCGGCCGCGGCCGATGAAGCGGGCGCGATCGGTTTCGTAGGAGATCTGGTCGATGTCGGCGTCGTGCACCGCCAGCAGGTGGAACAGCCACGGCGGCCGCTCGTCGGCGGCGCGCGGCCGCCGCGTGCACACGATCGCCTGCAGCGCCGGCACCAGTTCGGTCTGCACGAACAGCTTGCTGAAGGCCGGGTGCATCGCGTCGGCCAGCGCCGGCGCCAGCACCACTTCGGCGTAGCTGGTCAGCTCGATGGTGCGCCGGGTGCGGCCGCGGTTGGTGAGGTGGGTGCGGCGCAGGCCGATGTCGTCCTCCGGCGACACCACGATCTCGGTATGCGCGTCGAACTCGCGTTCGCGCACGCGGAACTCGGCGCGCGCGTCGGAGAAGATCGCCTCGTACAGCTCGGTCTTGCGCCGCGTGGGCTGGTAGGTGGTGGACCAGCAGTCGCCGCTGGCGACGTCGCGCAGGTAGCAGAACATGCCGCGGTGGTCGCGTGTGATGTCCTCGTGCCAGCGGGTCAGCGCCAGCTCGCCGCGGCGCACGTAGCCGCCGCCGGCGCTGCTCAGCATCACGTGGTAGCGGCCGTTGGAGAGCAGTTGCACCGCCGGTCGCGGGCGGTCCGGGTCGGTGAACACGCGCAGCCGCGCCTCGGCCGGCCGCGGCGTGCCGTCCGATTCGGGGAAGCCGGAGGCGTGCAGGTATTCGGCGGCGGTCTTCGGCACGCGCTCCTGCAGCAGCAGGCTGGTGGCCTGGAACTGCGGGTCGGATTCGAAGCGCCGCTGCATCGGCCGGTCCAGCAGCGCGTGGCCCAGCGCCAGCAGGCTCATGCCCTGGTGGTGCGCCATGAACTGCCGCACCAGCGCCCAGTCCTGCCCCAGCGGCAGCCGCGCCGGCGTGCAGTCGATCGCTTCGTACAGGCCGTAGCGCCCGCGCGCGCCGGCTTCGGCCAGCCGCTGCAGGTTCCGCGTCGCCGCCGCCGGTGCCACCATCAGCGCCAGCGCGCTGGCGTATGGCGCGATCACCACGTCGTCGCCGAGCCCGCGTTTCAGGCCCAGCCCGGGCACGCCGAACGCGCGGTACTGGTAGGTGAAGTGCGAGTCCAGCATGTTGTAGCCGGATTCGGAAATGCCCCACGGCCGGCCGATCTGGTTGCCGTACTCGATCTGCCGCGCCACCGCGGCGCGGCAGGTCTGGTCGAGCAGGGTGCCCTCGTAGCTGGGCATCACCAGGTTCGGCATCAGGTACTCGAACATCGAGCCGGTCCACGACAGCAGCACCGGCTCGCCGCCCACGGTGGTGAGCAGGCGGCCCAGGGCGAACCAGTTGTCCTGCGGCAGCTGGCCCTGCGCGATGCCGACGAAGCTGGCCAGCCGCGCCTCCGACGCCAGCAGGTCGTAGTAGCCGGCGTCGAGCCGGCGCTGGTCCGCGTTGTAGCCGATCGCCAGCAGGTCGCGCGCGCTGTCGTACAGGAAGCGGAAATCCATCTCGGCCAGCTCGCCGGCCTGCTGCGCCAGCCGTTCGATCGCGGCGATGCGTTCGGCCGCGCGTTCGCGCACGGCGTCGGCGCCGGCCTCGGCCGGCCAGCACAGCGGCTCGATCCGCGCCAGCTGGCGCAGGGCGGGGATGCCGCCGAAGCCGGCGGCGTCGTCGTCCGGCGGGTCGAGTTCGAAGGCGAGCGTCTCGTCGATCAGCCGGCTGGCCTGGTCGATCAGCGCGTCGAGCCAGAACGCCGTGTCGCCGGCGGGTTCGGGCGCAAGGGTCTGCGCCAGCGCGCGGGCGTGCCCGTCCAGCCGCTGCAGCAGCGCCAGTGCGGCGCTGCTGCGTTGCGGCGGGGCGTCCAGCGCGGCCTGCAGTTCCTGCTGCAGGGGCCGCAGCGCGCGGGCGACGTCGGCGTCGAGCGTGTCGTGCAGCAGCGCCAGCGTGTCGCCCAGGCCATGCAGCGCGCGCGGCTGGAACACCGGCTCGTCGGCCAGCCCCAGCAGGCCCCGGCGCAGGGTCAGCAGGTGGCCGGCGAGGTTGCCGCTGTCCACTGCCGAGACGTACAGCGGCGGCAGCGGCTGCAGGCTCTGTGTGTCGTACCAGTTGTAGAAGTGGCCGCGGTGGCGCGGCAGCTGCTGCATGGTGGCCAGGGTCAGCCGGGTGCGCTCGAGCAGGCGGCCGCCGTCGATGAAGCCGAAGTCGTGCGCGGCCAGGTTCGCCAGCAGCGCCATGCCGATGTTGGTGGGCGAGGTGCGGTGGGCGATCGCCGGGCCCGGCTGCTCCTGCAGGTTGTCCGGCGGCAGCCAGTGCTCGTCGGCGCCGACGTGGACCTCGAAGAACGCCCAGGTCTGCCGCGCCAGCGTGCGCAGGAAACGCCGCTGTGCCGCGCTGGGTGCGAACGTGTCCGGCGCGCGCGGCTGGCTGATCCACCAGGCGACCGCGGGCGAGCCCAGCCACAGCAGCAGCAACGGCGCCGCCAGCCACAGCGCGGCCGGACGCTGCAGCGCCAGCGCCACGCCCAGCAGCAGCGCCAGCGCCGGGCCGATCCCCATCAGCCGCCACAGCGCGGCGGCCGTGTTGCCGCTGCGCCGCTCGACCTCGCCGGAGGTCTGCCACTGCAGCAGGTGGCGCCGGCTGACCGCCATCCGCCACAGCGTGCGCACGATGGCGTCGAGGTGGTACAGCGCCTCGTGCGGCAGCCACGCCAGCCCCAGCGCCATCCGCGCGAGGTGCTGCATGCCGGCGCGGAAGCCGGCGCGCAGGTGCTGGTCGAGCTGCACCTCGCGCGGCTTCTGCACCAGTTCCAGCAGCGCCGACAGCAGCGGCGGCAGCAGCACCATCGAGAGCACCGCCAGCGTCCACGAGAGCGCCGGCACGATCGCCAGCCAGCCGGCCACCAGCAGCGCCAGCACCGCCACCGGCACCAGGCTGCGGCGCAGGTTGTCGAGGATCTTCCAGCGCGACAGTGCGGTCAGCGCATTGCGGCGCCAGCCGTCGCGCGCGGTCGGCGCCCACGGCAGCAGCCACGGCAGCAGCTGCCAGTCGCCGCGGATCCAGCGGTGGCGGCGCTTCACGTCGTCGCCGTAGCGGACCGGGCAGCTCTCGAACAGCTGCACGTCGCTGAGCAGGCCCGAGCGTGCGTGGCAACCTTCGACCAGGTCGTGGCTGAGAATGCGGTTCTCGGGGAAGCGGCCGTCCAGGGCGCGCTCGAACGGGTCGATCGCGTAGATGCCCTTGCCGATGAACGAGCCCTCGCCGAACACGTCCTGGTACACGTCCGAGACCATCTGCGTGTACGGGTCGATGCCGGCGTCGCTGCCGTACAGCTGCGCGTAGCGCGAGCGCGCGGTGCTGGGCAGGCTGATCCCCACGCGCGGCTGCAAAATCGCGTAGCCGCTGACCACGCGGCGCCGCTCGGGGTCGTACACGGCGCGGTTGAGCGGGTGGTCGATGGTGCCCACGAGCGCCTGCGCGGTGTCGCGCGGCAGCTCGGTGTCGGTGTCCAGGGTGATCACGTACTGCACCGGCGGGAGCGTCGCGATGTCGCCCACGATCAGCATGAAGCGGTCGTGCGCGTTGCCGCGCAGCAGGGCGTTGAGGTCGGCCAGCTTGCCGCGCTTGCGCTCGTGGCCCATCCAGCGTTGCTCGCCGGCGTTCCAGCGGCGCGGCCGGTGGAACAGGAAGAAGCGATTGGCGCCGGCGTCGGCGTAGCGCTCGTTGAGCGCCTCGATGCGGCGCCGCGCCAGCCGCAGCAGCGCCTCGTCGCCGGGCAGCGCCTCGCGCTCCGCGTCGGCGAAGTCGGTGAGCAGGGCGAAGTGCAGGTGATCGTCGCGGTTGCCGAGGAAGCGCACCTCCAGCGCCTCGACCAGGTCCTCGACGTCCTGCGCGGCGGCGATCAGGCTGGGCACCGCCACCAGCGTGCGCGCGCTGGCCGGGATGCCGTGCGTGTAGTTCATCCGCGGCAGCCGCCGCGGCGCGATCGCCAGCGTGGCCATCCAGTTGAGCAGGCTCAGGCCCAGCTGGCTGGCCAGCACGATCGCCGGCAGCGCGATCGCGACCAGCGCCCAGGCCGGCAGCCGCGCGTGCGCGGCGGCGGCGACCAGCGGCTGCGCGAACGCGAACGTCAGCAGCGCCAGCAGGCCCAGGTAGATCGGCAGCGGCGCGCGGTCGAAGCCGCGCCGCAGCCGTTCGCGCAGGCGCGGGCGGACGCCGAGCCGCTGCTCCAGCCGGTACCGCCCGCGGTCGATCAGGTAGTAGCCCACGTGCGCGGGCAGCGGCGCGGTGTCGTCGGCGCGGACCTCGTCCCGGCACAGCGCCACGGTCGCCTCGGCCACCGCCAGCTCGGTCAGCCGGTGCTTTCGCGCGATCGCCTCCACCATGTGGCGGTAGCGGTCGCGGGTGGCGAAATCCATCGCCGCGTAGACGCCGGCCGGATCCTCGCGCAGGCAGTGTTCGACCAGGCTGCAGCGTTCGACGAAGTCGCGCCAGTCGATCGCCGACAGCGTGCGCAGGCTGCCGATGCTGTTGCCGATCGAGACCTGGTTGGCGGCCTGCTGCTGCGCCTCCTGCTGCACCAGGTGCTCGACGCTCTGCCCCGACGCGGCCAGGCGCTGCTCGATCCAGCTCAGCGGCAGCGCCAGCGCCGGGCTCTGGCCCTGCAGCCGGCGCGCCATCTCGGCCACGAAAGGGCCGTTCATCGGCGGGTCCGAGCGCGCCATGTCGGCTACCACCAGCACCACCGAGTTCGGGTCGCGTTCGGCGGTGGCGGTCATGTTCTCGGCCCAGCGCGCAGCCTTGCCGCGGCTGCGCCAGTCCGCCATCACCCGCGCGGCGACGCGGCGCAGGTTCTCGATCAGCGCCAGCCGCAGCATGATCGGTATCGCCCACAGCTCGCCCAGGCTGAGTGGGGCCACGTCCTGGTAGGCGTCGACGAAGCGGCGCAGGCTGTGCGTGTCGACCCGGCCGTCGCCGTGCGAAATGATCTCCAGCGCGATGTCGTACACCCGCGGCAGGCCGGCCGAGGGCCCGTTCGCCAGCCGCGGCAGCTCGCGGCTGTAGCCCTTCGGCAGGTGCCGCCGCGCGATGCGGATCTGTTCCTCGATCAGGTAGAAGTTGTCCAGCAGCCACTCGCCGGCGGGGGTGACCCGGCGCCGCTTGCGGGTCGCGCTGGTCAGTCGTTCGCAGGTGTGCGCGAGCACCGCCTCGTTGTCGGCCAGCCGTTCCAGCAGCAGGTCCATGCTCGAGCGCGCGCTGAGCCGGTGCTGGCCGGCCAGCGTGCGGCCGTGCCGTTCCATCTGCTCGGTGCTGAACAGTTCCGCGCGCAGCGCCGGCTCCTGCTCCGGGCGCGTACGTGCGGCGGCGCGGCGGCGGCGGAACGCGTGCAGGCGACGCAGCTTGAGCAGGTCGAGCAGGTTGCCGATGTTCACAACGGTTTTCCTCGGGCCTCGCGACTGACCGGCCGCGAGGCATCCATGCGGGCGGAGCGTCGGCGTGGCCCGTGGGGGAATGGCCATCGCCGCTGCGCCCGACCTTACGCGCCGGCATGTGAAGGCCGCGCACGCTAGGATGGGCGCCCGACCTTTACCGGAGCCATGCCGTGCCGCTGCAGATTCGCGCCGCCACCCTCACCGATCTGCCCGCACTGGCCGCCTGGAACGCGGCGATGGCGTGGGAAACCGAGCACAAGCGGCTCGATCCGGCGACGCTGGAGCGCGGCGTGCGCGGCGTGTTCGAGCAGCCGCGGCGCGGCTTCTACCTGGTGGCCGAGCACGAGGGCGCGGCGGTCGGCTGCCTGCTGGTGACCTTCGAATGGAGCGACTGGCGCGGCGGCGACTTCTGGTGGATCCAGAGCGTGTACGTGGTGCCCGCGTCGCGCCGCGTCGGCGCGTTCCGCGCGCTGTACGCCGAGGTTGCGCAACGCGCCGCCACGGCCGGCGCGGTCGGCCTGCGCCTGTACGTGGAGACGGAGAACGACCGCGCGCAGGCCACCTACGAGGGGCTCGGCATGCAGCGCTGCCACTACTTCATGTATGAGGCGCTGCTGGCGGAGCCGGTTTTGTAGGAGCGCACCCTGTCCACAAGGGAGTCCCTTGTGGACAGGGTGCGCTCCTGCGGGCATGGCGTGGGGGCTGGCGGCTCAGGCGGCGACGAGCAGCTGCTGGAACGCCGTTGCCGGCACCGGCGCGCCGAACAGGAAACCCTGCAATTGCGAACAGCCGGCATGGCGTAGGAACGCGGCCTGTTCGCGCGTTTCCACGCCTTCGGCGACCACCTGCTTGCCGAGGCCGCGCGCCATCGCGATGATCGCGCTGGTGATGGTGGCGGTGTCGCGGTCGCTGGCGAGGTCGCGCACGAACACGCGGTCGATCTTCAGCGCGTCGATCGGAAAGTGCTTCAGATACGACAGGCTGCAGTAGCCGGTGCCGAAGTCGTCCAGCGACAGCCGCACGCCGCGCCGCTTGATCCGCTGCAGCAGGCCGGTGGTGGCGTCGCCGCCGGACATCACCATGCGCTCGGTCAGCTCCAGCTCGAGCAGCCCGGCCTCCAGCCCGCTCCGGTCCAGCACTTCGTCGAGCCAGTTGTAGAACTCGGGATGCTGGAACTGCAGCGGCGACACGTTGACCGATACCGGGATCGGCCGGCTCGCGCCTGCCTGCAGGCCCTGCCACCGCTGCGCCTGCAGGCAGGCCTGGCGCAGCGCCCACGCGCCGATCGGCAGGATCAGCCCGGAATCCTCGGCGACCGGCACGAACTGGTCCGGCGTGTACAGCTCGCGCCCGTTCGCGTGCCAGCGCAGCAGCGCCTCGGCGCCGACGATGCGGCCGCCGTGCGCGTCCACCTTGGGCTGGTAGTGCAGGTCCAGTTCGTGCCGCGAGAGCGCCTGGCGCAGCGCCGTCTCGATCCGCCGCCGCGCCCGCGCGCGCTCGTTCATCGACGCGGTGAAGAAGCGGTAGCCGTGCAGGCCCTGCGCCTTCACCGCCATCAGCGCGGTCTCCGCGTGCTGCAGCAGCGCGTCCGGCTCGACGGCGTCGTCGGGGTACACGCTGATGCCGATGCTCAGGTGCAGGCCCAGCTCGGCCACGCCCTCGACGCGGGTCTGCTCGCCGTGGTTGATCAGGGTCTGGCACAAGCTGGCCGCCTCGCCGACGCTGTCCAGGTGCGGCAGCACCACCACGAACTCGTCGCCGCCGTAGCGGCTGAGCAGCTCGTCGCCGGGCAGGCAGCGGTGCAGCCGGGCGGCGAACGCGCGCAGTACGCGGTCGCCCACCGCATGTCCGTGCTGCTGGTTGACCTGCTTGAAGTTGTCGATGTCGATGTACAGCAGCGCGGCGCGCTGCCGGCGCCGGTTCGCGGTGGCGATCGCCTGGCCGACCTGCGCGTGCAGCTGGTTGCGGTTGGGCAGCCCGGTGAGCGTGTCGTGCTGGGTCAGGTGGATCATCTTCAGCGCCAGCGCGCGCGTTTCGCTGACGTCGTGGAACACCAGCACGCCGCCGATCACGTTGCCGGCATGGTCGTGGATCGGCGCGGAGGAATCCTCCACCGGCGTGTCGAAGCCGTGGCGGTGGCGCAGCAGGGTCTTGCCGGCCAGGTCGACGATGGTGTTCCGCTCGATCGCCCCGCGCAGCGGGTTGGCCACGGCTTGGCCGTGCCGGGCGTCGATCAGCTGGAAGATCTCCTCGATCGGCCGGCCCTGCGCCTCGGTGCCGGTCCAGCCGGTCATCGCCTCGGCGATCGGGTTGAGCGAGGTGACGCGCAGTTGCGGGTCGGTGGTGATCACCGCGTCGCCGATCGAGCGCAGGGTCACCTCGGCCAGCTCGCGCTCGCGGTGCAGCGCGTCCTCGAACGCCTTGCGCTGGCTGATGTCCTGCACCTGCGACACGAAGTACAGCGGCGCGCCCTGCCCGTCGCGCACCAGCGACACGCTGAGCAGGATGTGCACCACGTGCCCGTCTCGGTGGAAGTTGCGCTTCTCCAGCTGGTACGACTCGCGCTCGCCGGCCAGCAGCTGCGCCATCAATGCCGCATCGGCCGCCTGGTCGTCCGGGTGGGTGACGCCGGCGATGTCCAGCGCCAGCAGTTCCTCCTCGCGGTAACCGAGCATCTGGCATACCGCCGCGTTGACGCGCAGGAAGCGGCCGTCCGGACGGGTCAGCGCCATGCCGATCGCGGCGTGCTGGAACGCGCTGTAGAAGCGCTGCTCGCTCTCGTGCAGCTGCAGCTCCAGGTCGCGGCGCTCGGTGATGTCGACCAGCGCGGTGAAGATGCCGCGGACGCGGCCGTCGGCGTCGAAATCCGGCTGGAAGTTACCGTGCGCGTAGCGCCGCTCGCGACCGTTGTACAGCTCGCCCTCGTAGCTGGCCATGTGGCCTGCGTAGGCGCGCTCCAGCGCCGCGCCGGCCAGTTCGTGGTTGCGCCGGCCGACCACGTCGACCAGGCGCCGGCCGATCAGCCGCTGCGGGTCGATGCCGAGCCAGCGGCGATGCGTGTCGTTGGCGAAGCGGAAGCGCTGATCGAGGTCGAGGTAGGCCAGCAGCGCGGGCGTGCCGCGCAGCATGTGCACGGGCCAGCCGATATCATCCGGAAGCGATGGCAATACCTCGGCAGGCGTAGGCGGCCGCATGGTCATTCCGTCAGCATGGCGCCCCCCTCGGCGCGCCGCCATCATGCGCCGAGTTGGTGCGCTTGCCCAGCCGTCGCCGGCGGGCGTCAGTGCGGGGCGGTCGCCGGTGCGCCGAGCCGGCCGCCGTCGTCCAGCACCACGCGGCCCAGCGCCTGCAGCTCGGCGGCGATCCCGTAGCGGTCGGCCAGCCGCGCCAGCAGCGGCCCCAGCGCCTGCGGCTGCAGCGGATAGCCGTGCGCCAGCGCGCGGGCATGGCCGTCGCCACCACGCTGCGCCACGGTCACCGCCACCACGCCCAGGCCGGGCGCCTCATGGGCGAACAGAGCCGGCGGGCCGCAGCCGGGTTCCGCAGCGGCCAGGGTCTCCACCAGGCAGCCGCTGGCGGCTTCGCTCGCACCTGCGTCGAGCGGCTGCAATTGCAGCGGCAGCTGATGCGCGTCGAGCAGCGCGGCGTACTGGCGCAGCTCGAACACGATGCCGGCGAAGTCGTGCGCACGCTGTCGGATCCCGTCGGGGTCGCGCGCGCCGCCCTGTTCGGCCAGCCACTGCGAGGGCGACTGCGCCAGCACCTTGCCGCCGGCGTAGCGCAGGGCCAGTCCGCGCGCACTCATCGTCGACTCGTCGTGGTACGGCGTGAGCAGCGCCGCCTCCAGCAGCACCCACAGCGGCGCCAGGTTGACGTGCTCGTACTGCACGCAGGTCAACGCGAGCAGGTCGTTGCGGCTGAAATAGCGCGCATGTTCCAGCCGGATGCCGAGCATGCGCATCAGCCAGTCGGCGGTGCGCGGCCCCATCTCGCCGCGGCCGACCAGATGGACCTCCAGCTGCTCGGACAACTCCTCGGCCTGTTCCGCCGGCACCAGCAGGCTCATCGGCAGCAGCCGCATCGGGCCGTCGGCATAGACCGCCGACGGTTCCAGCGGCGGCGCCGGCATGTGCCCCTCGTGGGTGCCGAACGCGACCACGTTCTCCAGGTGGTCGCGCGGCACGCGCCGGGCCAGTTCCTCCAGCGTGGTCCACACCGGGAAGCCCGGCCGCAGCAGCTCGACCTGGTCGAACAGCGCGCCGGCCAGCGCCAGCCGCGCGGCGTCGACCTGCGGCACGAGTCCATGCAGGTCGGCGGCGACCAGGGCGGCCAGCTCGGCGGCCTCGTCGCGGGTGAAGGTCATCCTCGCCGCCGGCTCGCCCGCGACCGGTTCCAGTGCCAGCACGACTGGCAGGGCGAGCAGCGTTTTCGTATCCACGAGCGGGGGTCCGGAAGACATCAAGAGACCGGATTCTACCATTCAGCGATTTGGGCTTTCGCCGCGCGGCATGGCGGGTTAGCCTTGACAAACTTGAGTGGTGGACTGTCCTGAGCATGGAAAACACGCAAAAGCGCGTCGGGGTGATCGGCGGCGTGCGCATTCCGTTCTGTCGCAACAACACCGCCTACGCCGACGTCGGCAACTTCGGCATGTCGGTGAAGGTGCTCGGCGCGCTGGTCGAGCGCTTCGGCCTGCACGGCGCGGAACTGGGCGAAGTGGCGATGGGCGCGGTGATCAAGCACTCGTCCGACTGGAACCTCGCGCGCGAGGCGCTGCTCAGCTCCGGGTTGGCGCCGACCACGCCGGGCATCACCACCGCACGCGCCTGCGGCACCTCGCTGGACAACACCATCATCATCGCCAACAAGATCGCCGCCGGGCAGATCGAGGCCGGCATCGCCGGCGGTTCGGACACCACGTCCGACGTGCCGATCGTCTACGGCACCCGCCTGCGCAAGCGCCTGCTGGCGATGAACCGCGCCAGGACGCCGCTGGACAAGCTGCGCGTGGCGCTGCGCGGGTTCTCCCTCGGCGAGCTGAAGCCGTCGTTCCCCGGTGTGGCCGAGCCGCGTACCGGCAAGTCGATGGGCGACCACTGCGAGCAGATGGCGAAGGAATGGCACATCGCCCGCGAGGCGCAGGACCGGCTGGCGCTGGACAGCCACCGCAAGCTGGCCGCCGCCTACGACGCCGGCTTCTTCGAGGACCTGCTGGTGCCGTTCCGCGGCCTCAAGCGCGACGGCTTCCTGCGCCCGGATTCGAGCCTGGAGAAGCTGGCCGCGCTGAAGCCGGCGTTCGACAAGGCCTCCGGCCAGGGCACGCTCACCGCGGGCAACTCCACCGGCCTGTCCGACGGCGCCGCCGCGGTGCTGCTGGGCAGCGACGCGTGGGCCGCGCAGCGTGGCCTGAAGGTGCAGGCCTACCTGCGCGACGCCGAGGTCGCCGCGGTGGACTTCGTGCACGGCGAAGGCCTGCTGATGGCGCCGACCGTCGCGGTGCCGCGCATGCTGGCGCGCCACGGGCTGAGCCTGCAGGACTTCGACTACTACGAGATCCACGAGGCGTTCGCGGCGCAGGTGCTGTGCACGCTGCGCGCGTGGGAGTCGGCGGATTACTGCCGGAACCGGCTCGGCCTGGACGCGCCGCTGGGTACGATCGATCCGGCGAAGCTCAACGTGCACGGTTCCAGCCTCGCCATCGGCCATCCGTTCGCCGCCACCGGCGCGCGCATCGTCGCCACGCTGGCCAGGCTGCTGGAACAGAAGGGTTCGGGCCGCGGCCTGATCTCGATCTGCACCGCCGGCGGCATGGGCGTCACCGCGATCCTCGAACGGCCATGAACGCGGCCGACTGAACATGCTGCGCCTGCGCACCACCACCGGACTGAGTCTGCTGGCGCTGGCGATCGGCGTCGCCGGCACCGGCTGGCTAAGTACGCTGACCGCCGCCTGGCCGGGACCGCCGGCGCGGTTCGCCGCCGCCGGCGGACGCGCCGCGCCGGCGCCGCGCACCCTGCCCTCGCCGCGGCGGGCGCACGGTCCGCCGCGCGCGGCGCCGCCGGTGCGCCGCATGGCCGCGGTGATCGACGGCAGCGAGGCGCAGGCCAGCGTGCCCGCGCCACCGCCGGAACTGGTGCCGCTGGCCACGCCCAGCGACACCTCGCAATCGTGGGACGAGCTGCGCGGCCATCTGGACGGCCGCGTGCTGCTGCACGTGGACATCGACGCCAGCGGCCGGGTCAGCGCCGCCAGCCTCACCGAATCCAGCGGCGACCCGGTCCTCGACACGCACGCCTTGCGCAGCGTGCGCGGCTGGCGCTTCGCCGTGCCGCCGGATCGCCCCGACGGCCTCAGCGGCGAACTGCCGATGCGCTTTTCCTCGCGCGGCGACGGCATCGCGAAGCTGCCGTAGGGTTTTGTCCAGCCATACGGCCCTGGTGGTTCGGGAGCAAAGAGCTTTCGCCCTCCGCAGGAGGACGAAAGCTCTTTGCTCTTGCTTCAAAAAACACAGTTGCGAAAGCGATTTTCTCGGAGCGCAAGGCACGGCCAGCAGTGATCACAGTACGCCCTTGGCGCCCACTCCGAACGCGGTGACCAGCCGCGTGATGATCAGCTTCGACGACAGCGCCACGTCGGGGAAATCGCCGACCGGCTCGTAGCAGGCGTAGAAGTTCGGGTCGGTGGCGCGCAGCGGCTGGCAGCCGGGCTTGAGGTCGTAGCTGGTGGCGTAGCGGAGCGGCCACAGGTCGAACAGCGGCAATTGCTCGGAGATGCTGCCGATGGCCTGGTTGATGTCGGTCAGCAGCGGTATCTTCGACTGCCGCGGCGCGATCACCCAGGCGTTTTCCGGCTGGGTGAGCTGGGTGATGCTGAGGCGCAGCTGGTCGGCGAACGCGTGGTCATAGACGATTACGCCAGCCTCGGTGTTGTAATGGTCCGAGCGCGGGTCGAAGTTGTGCGAGCCCACCATCGCGAACGCCCCGTCGATCACGATCGATTTCGCGTGCAGGCCGAAGCGGAGGCCTTCGCTGTGCAGCGGTGCCGGCCGGTTGCCGCTGCCGCGGCTGCCGAGCAGGTGGAAGCGGGTGCGCCGGGCCCCGGCCGGGCTCGTGGTTTCCGGCGGCAGGCTGGTCATGTCGGTGTCGAGGTTGGCCAGCTCGTAGTCCTCCATCGCGCTGGGCGCGTGTGGCTTCATCTCGTGGATCTCGAAGCCGAACTTTTTCAGGTAGCGCTTGCGGTGCTTGTACGACATCGCGTACACGGCGAACGCATCGGTCGATGCCAGCGAGTTGGTGGAGACGAGCACCTGCGGGGGCTCGTCGCGCCGGTGCAGGCGCCGGAAGATGCCCTGGGCGCGGCGGCTCATCACCAGGTACGGCGTCTGCAGCACCACCTGCTCTTTCGCCTCGCTGATCATGCGCATGATGTGGCGGGTAAATTCCTGCGCGCGCTGCTTGTTGGGCTTGTCGGTCTTCGACGGCAGGTCGCTGAAGTAGTCGACCTTGCCCACGCGCAGCGAAGGGTCGACCAGCCAGGCCTGCAGCCAGGCCGGATCCTCGGCCGCCTGCTGCACCTGGGCCACCCGCAGCGGCCGGCGGTAGTGCGGCGCCGGCCACGCGGGCGGCGCGGGGTCGGACAGGATGCGGCGGTTGACGTCGCGCAGGTGGGTGAGCGGTAGCGCACGCCGGTGGTTCCAGAACAGTGCGAAGCTGCTCGCCATCTGTGCCGCGGCGGGGCCGCCGACCATCACGTCGCGGTCGATGTAGTCGAACGCGTCGTCCCAGTTGAAGTAGCGGTCCTGGTAGTTGCGCCCGCCGGTGATGCCGATGGTGTCGTCCACCAGCAGCAGCTTGTTGTGCATGCGCTGGTTGAACTGCATGAAGCAGCACACGATGCCGGCGGCGAATTCCAGCGGCTGGATGTGCGCCTTGTGGAAGGTGGGGTTGTACAGCCGCACCTGCAGGTTCGGGCTGACCCGCGCCAGCCGGTCGAGCAGGCCCGGGTCGTTGAAGGAGAACAGCTGGTCGGCCAGGATGCGCACGCGCACGCCGCGCCGCGCCGCCTGCACCAGCTCGTCCAGCATCAGCTGGCCGGCGTCGTCCTGGTCCCAGATATAGGTCTGCACGTCGATCGTTCGGCGTGCCGCGCGCACCAGGTTGATCCGCGCGGCCATCGCCGGTGCGCTGTCGTCGAGCAGGGTGACCACATGCACCGGCTGCTGCGGCGTGGAGGCGGCCATCGCCTCGGTGGCTGCCTCGAGCAGCGGCGAGGGGATCGCGCAATGGTCGGCCCGGTCGCAGTCGCTGCGGAGGTCGGCGGTGGCGGCGACCACGGCGTCGGCGCGGCGGATCTGTGCGCGCGACACCGTGCAGCCCTGCAACAGCAGCAGCGCGAGCAGGAGCGGCAGGGCGAATGGGCGCAGGACGGGCATGCGGGGATGATACGGGGCGCGCGTGTTGCGTCCGTGTCCCTGGTGCGTTGACCGTGGGTGTGCGCCGGTCAGGGCGACCAGAACGCGTCCAGCCGGGCGTTGCCCGGTTCCAGCGTGCCGCCGAGGTGCAGCACCGCCAGCGCGCCGGGCGGCATGCCGCGGAATTCGTCGGAGCGACCTTCCACCAGCAGGGCAACCAGCCGCTCGATGCCGGGATTGTGGCCGACCAGCAGCACCGTGCCGGCACCGGCCTGCTGGTCGAGCAGCGCCAGCAGTTCGCCGGGCGAGGCGTCGTAGATTTCGTCGGCCATCTGCGGCACCGGCGCGCCGTCGATCGCGGCCAGCGCCAGCCGGGTGGTCTCGCCGGCGCGCCGGGCCGGCGAGCAAAGCACGCGGTCCGGCCGCAAGCCGTGGTTGGCCAGCCACAGCCCGGCGGCCTGCGCCTCCTGCTCGCCGCGTGCGCTGAGCGGTCGCTGGCGGTCGTCACCGGCGGTTTCTATCGGCACGGCTTCGGCGTGTCGCAACAGGATCAGTTCGTGCATGGAGGACTCCGGGGATGGGTTGGCGGGGCGCGCGGCCGCCGGCATGGCGCGCCTCACGATTGCTGGCGCTTGATCCAGCGCAGCAGGGCCTTCCAATCCTGCTGGTGGCTGCGGACCTGTTCGGACTGGTAGTCGAAGATGCCTTTGCCGAGGCTGGCGAGCAGCACGTAGGCCTGGCTGTCGCGCAGCTGCGCGGCGATCGGGAACGGCGACTGCTCGGCGAGCCGGGCCAGCGCGTCCTGGCTGGCGTGGGTCCACAGCTTGAGCCGGTTGGCGACCAGCGCCACCGGCAGCTTGCCGCGGTGGATGCGGCGGATCGACTGCAGCTCGCCGAGGAAGCGCAGCGTGGCATCGAGGTCGAACGAGGAGGGCAGCACCGGCACCAGCAGCACGTCCGCCGCGTCGAGGTACGGCTCGAGTTCGGCTTCACCGGAGCCGGCGGGGGTGTCGATCAGCAATTGCTCGGTGTCCGCCGGCACGCGTTGCAGGTTGCGCCGGCCGCTGTCGAAGGCCAGCACGCCGGGTACGCTGTCGGGCCGCAGTTCGGCCCAATGGAAGCTGGAGTGCTGCCGGTCGGCGTCGATGATCGCGGTGCGCTGCCCCGCCTGGGCCCAATGCGACGCCAGTTGCGTCACCAGCGTGCTCTTGCCGCAACCACCCTTGCTGCTTGCCACCAGCGTCGTAAGCATCGGATCACCCCTGCCACGGAAGGTGGTCCAAGCCTAGCGGGCAAGGTGGGAAAGGGGAATGGGGGTGGAGCGAGGAGTGGGTGGAGAGGAGTGAGAGGCGTGCCGCGTCTTCGGCTTCTCTCTCACTGCGCACTCCTCATTTCTTGCTTCTCGCTCCCGCCGGCTGCCAGTCGGCAGGGGCTTCGGTGGGGATGTTGCGGTCGCGCAGGGCGGCCAGCAGCAGGCTCGTCTCGGTGCCGCCGTTGCGGGCCAGGGCCAGCAGGTGCTGGGCCAGCGCCGGTTCGTCCTGTGCCTGGGCCAGCAGCCGGGTGAAGTTCTGCACCTGCCAGACCAGGTGGCGACGGGCGTCCCGGGCGTCCTGCTGCTGGGCCGGGTCCTTGGCCAGCACCTCGCGCAGGTGCAGGCCGAGCGAGCGGGCGAGCGGGCTGGAACCCCATTCGAGAGTCTTGCCCAGCTTCAGGCAGTCGGCCCGGATCGAGGCGTCGTCGCCGGCGTTTTCGCACAGTTTGGCGACCAGCGGCAGGCTCGGCTGCGGCTGGGTGCCGGCCAGCCCGAAGACCAGCACGGCCTGCATGCCGGCCGTTCCGCCCGGATGCGCCGGGTCCAGCGCGGCGGGCGGCGGCGGCAGCACGCCGACAGCGTTGGCCAGCGCCTTCAGGCTGGTGCCGGTGTAGTCGTCGTACAGCTTGCCGGCGGCCGCCTTGGCCAGGTCCTCGCGGGCGGCGTCCTGCTTCATGTCGTGCGCGTCGACACCGAGCTTGACCAGCCATGCGGCGGCGTTGTCCGGTGCCTGGCCGAGCAGGCGTTCCAGTGCGGCGGCGTTCGGGCAGGCGTCGGCCTGCGCGTCGCAATCGGCCAGTTGCGCCCAGAACAGCGCGGCATCGGCGCCATCGGCGCGGGTGGCGCGCTCGATCAGCCGGTGGAAGCTGTTTTCCGGAGGCTGATTGAACAGCGGCCGGGCCAGCAGGGCGGCGCCGAGCAGCCGTTGCGGGTCGTCGTTCGGCGCCAGCACGCTGACCAGGTCGCGCTGGAACGCGAGCTGGGCCTTGTCGCGGGCCTGGGTCGCCTTGTCCGGGGTGGCGCGGGCGCTATCGGCGGGGGTCTTGCCGGCGAATGCCGGTGCGGCGGCCAGCGACAGGGCGCAGGCCAGGGCGAGGCTATGCCATCCACGCATCATGGGGTCGGCTCCGCAATCGGGCAAAGCGCGCAGCATACCTCCCGCGGATTAAGCGCGGCTGATCCATCGGTCGGCGAAGACGGAGCGGGGCGGCAAGGCTTGCTAGGATGGGGTTCCCCGGCGCAGGGCCGCGCCCCCCACGATCATCGTTCGGGAGACGCGTAGTGGATCATCTGTCGACATTCGCCGACGGCGCACCCTGGTTTGTCGGCTGGGGTACGCTGGCCCTGATCAATGCCGCGCTGGCACAGGGCAGGAACCGCAGCGGCCTGCTGTGGTTCCTGCTGTCGTTGCTGTTCGGCCCGCTGGCCACCTTGCTGCTGGTGCTGCTGCCGAAGGTGCGCTCGAAGATGTTTTGAGCGACGGGATTCGGGATTCGGGATTCGGGATTGGATATTCGGAAAAGCAGCAGGCCGCGGCTCTTCCGAATCCCGAATCCCTGCTCTTACTCCCCCAGCGCCTCGCGCATGAACTCCGGCTGGGCCAGCGCGGCCTTGTGGATCTCGGCGTTGTAGTAGCGGGTGGGGAAGTTCTTGCTGAGCGCGCCGCGCTCGCGGAAGCCGGACAGGTCGCCGCCCTTGCGCGCCATGGTGCAGCTCCACCAGCCGGTGGGGTAGCACGGCTGCGGGAACGGCAGCGTCTTCACCGCGCTGAAGCCGGTGGTGCGCATCGCCGAGCGCATCGACTTGATCAGCTCCAGGTGGACCAGCGGCGATTCGCTCTGCTGCACCAGCAGGCCGCCGTGGCGCAGCGCCTTGTGGCAGCTGGCGTAGAACGCGGCGTTGAACAGGCCCTCGGCCGGGCCGACCGGGTCGGTCGAATCGACGATGATCAGGTCCAGCGAATCGGGCTCCGCCTCGGCCATGTACTTGATGCCGTCGATGAACAGCAGCTCGGCGCGCGGGTCGCCGTTCGCCTCGCACAGCTCGGGGAAGTACTGCTCGGCCAGGCGGGTGACGCGCTCGTCGATCTCCACTTGCACCGCATGCTCGACTTCCTCGTGCTTGAGCACCTCGCGCAGCGTGCCGCAGTCGCCGCCGCCGATGATCACCACGCGCTTGGCGCGCGCGTGGGTGAACAGCGCCGGGTGGGTCATCATCTCGTGGTAGAGGAAGTTGTCGCGGCTGGTCAGCATCACGCAGCCGTCGATCACCATCAGGTTGCCCCAGTCGGTGGTCTTGTGGAT
The DNA here is from genome assembly GCF_001617365.1 of Rhodanobacter sp. FW104-R8. Classification (GTDB taxonomy): domain Bacteria; phylum Pseudomonadota; class Gammaproteobacteria; order Xanthomonadales; family Rhodanobacteraceae; genus Rhodanobacter. The sequence continues at coordinate 22,535 of NZ_LVJR01000117.1, read as the reverse complement.
CTCGATGGTCTGGAACGGGGTCTTCTCCGCGTGCAGCAGCTGCTCGGTGCGGAAACCGATGGAGGAACCGGAAGCCTGGTGGGCTTCGGTGAACCAGCTGGCTTCATTCGAGGTGGGCTGCTGCGACATGGCGGGTGTTCCTGGCGTACCGGGTGGAAGGACAAAGACCGCCAATTGTAGCGACAACGGCGGTGAACGTCCCGAAAGCGCCCGGTAGCGATTTGCGCATATCGTCACAGCCGCCCATTACAATGGCGCTCGGCATGGCCGGCGCAGCGCGCCGGCCGCCGACCAGTCCGATCGGCCCCGCGGCGTGCGAGGCTTCCGGTCGCTCGGGCTCGTGCTCGTGTAGAGCTAAAGCGTCAAGGCTCGCCGCTGCGACGACATCATTCGTTTGCGCGAGGAGCAACGCTGATGGCGAACCATTGGACTGTCGACACCGCCCGCCACACCTACGCCGTGCCGCACTGGGGCGACGGCTACGTGGACGTGGATGATGCCGGCGAGATCGTGATGCGCCCGCGCGGCGCGTACGGCCCGGCGCTGTCGCTGCCGCGGATCGTCGAACGCGCCTGCGCCGAGGGCCTGCGGCTGCCGCTGCTGGTGCGTTTCCCGGACATCCTGGCCGATCGCCTGGCGCGGCTGCAGGGCGCGTTCGCCAAGGCGATCGGCGAGTGGCACTACGCCGGCGGCTACACCGCGATCTACCCGATCAAGGTGAACCAGCAGCGCGGCGTGGCCGGCGAGCTGGTCGCCGCCGGCAGCCACGGCTTCGGCCTGGAAGCGGGCTCCAAGCCCGAGCTGATGGCGGTGCTGGCGATGGCGCGGCCCGGTTCGATCGTGATCTGCAACGGCTACAAGGACCGCGAATACGTCCGCCTGGCGCTGATCGGCAGGAAGCTCGGCCTGCGCGTGTTTATCGTGATCGAGAAGCTGTCCGAGCTGGACCACGTGTTCAGCGAGGCGCAGGCGCTGGGCGTGGAGCCGCTGCTCGGCGTGCGCGTGCGGCTGGCCTCGATCGGCGCCGGCAAGTGGCAGAACACCGGCGGCGACAAGGGCAAGTTCGGGCTGTCGCCGAACCAGGTGCTGACCCTGGTCGAGCGGCTCGACGCCGCCGGCCTCAAGCACACGCTGAAGCTGCAGCACTTCCACATGGGCTCGCAGATCTCCAACGTACGCGACATCGCCAACGGCATGCGCGAGGCCACCCGCTATTTCGTCGAGCTGCGCCGGATGGGCGTGCCGCTGGAGATCGTCGACGTGGGCGGCGGCCTCGGCGTGGACTACGAAGGCTCGCGCTCGCGCAGCCACAACTCGATCAACTACTCGATCGAGCAGTACGCCTCGACCATCGTGCAGTCGCTGGCCGAGGCGGTCGAGGCCGAAGGGCTCGACGCGCCGCACATCCTCACCGAGGCGGGCCGCGCGATGACCGCGCATCACGCGGTGATGGTGGTCAACGTGACCGAGGTGGAGCCGGTGCCGGCCGGCGCGATCCCGCCGCCGTGCGCGGACGAGCCCGCGGTGCTGCGCCGGCTGCGCGAGACCTGGGAGGAACTCGACCGGCGCCCCGCGCTGGAACTGTTCCACGAGGCCCAGCATCACCTCAGCGAGGGCCAGACGCTGTACGCGCTGGGCCAGCTGGCGCTGGCCGACCGCGCGCGGCTGGACGAGATGTACTACGCGATCGCCAACGCCGTGCGCGCCCGCCTGCTGCCCGCCGAGCGCTCGCACCGGCAGGCGCTGGACGAGCTGGACGAGAAGCTGGTCGACAAGTACTTCGTCAATTTCTCGGTGTTCGAGTCGATCCCCGACGTGTGGGCGATCGGGCAGATCTTCCCGATCGCGCCGATCGCCCGGCTGGACGAACGGCCGGCGCGGCGCGGCGTGATCGTCGACCTCACCTGCGACTCGGACGGCCGCATCGACCACTACGTCGACGCCGAAGGCGTCGACGTCAGCCTGCCGCTGCACGCGCTGCGGCACGGCGAGAGCTACCGCCTCGGCATCTTCATGGTCGGCGCCTACCAGGAGACGCTGGGCGACATCCACAACCTGTTCGGCGACACCGACGCGGTCAACGTGCGGGTGGAGGGCGACGGCTACACCTTCGCGCATATACGCCGCGGCGACACCACCGACCTCATGCTCGACTACGTCGGCTACGACCTCGAGGCGCTGCGCCGGAGTTACCGCGAACGCATCGCCGGCGCGGGCGTGACCGGCGCCGAAGCCGCGAAGCTGTATGACGCGCTCGACGGCGGGCTCACCGCGTACACCTACCTGGCCGAGGACGCCCGCTGACGACGTGATGGGGCGCGCGGCCTGCCCCAAGGTCCGATGGCGGCGGTCGCGGCGGTCCCTACAATCCGGTGGATGGTCGCGCCGCCGTGGTCGCGCCTTCCCCATTCCCATCCAAGGAGCAACGCATGACAAGTCTCAATGGCAAGGTCGCCCTGATCACCGGCGCGGCCAGCGGCCTCGGCAAGGCGATTGCCGAGCTGTATGCGAAGCACGGCGCCAGCGTGGCGATCGCCGACATCAACCAGGACGCCGCGGACAAGGTGGCGGCTGAAATCAATGCGGCCGGCGGCAAGGCGCTCGGCGTGGCGATGGACGTGACCAGCGAGGAGGCGGTCAACGCCGGCACCGACAAGGTGGTCGCTGCATTTGGCCGTCTGGACATCCTGATCTCCAACGCCGGCGTGCAGATCATCAACCCGATCGAGCAGTTCGCCTTCGCCGACTGGAAGAAGATGCTGGCGATCCACCTCGACGGCGGCTTCCTCACCACCAAGGCAGCGCTGCAGCACATGTACCAGGATGACGGTACCGGCAGGAGCCGCGGCGGCATCGTGATCTACATGGGCTCGGTGCACTCGCACGAGGCATCGAAGCTGAAGTCCGCCTACGTCGCTGCCAAGCACGGCCTGCTCGGCCTGGCACGCACGTTGGCCAAGGAAGGCGCGCCGCACAACGTGCGCTCGCACGTGATCTGCCCCGGCTTCGTGCGCACGCCGCTGGTCGAGAAGCAGATTCCCGAGCAGGCGAAGGAGCTGGGCATCAGCGAAGCCGACGTGATCAAGAACGTGATGCTGAAGGACACCGTCGACGGCGTCTTCACCACGGTGGAGGACATCGCGCAGACCGCGCTGTACCTGGCCACCTTCCCGTCCGCCGCGCTGACCGGCCAGAGCATCGTGGTCAGCCACGGCTGGTTCATGCAGTAATGGCGGCCACGCACGATCCGGCGGGGTCGTTGGCCGCGGCGGTGGCCCGCGATTACCGTACCGTCGCCCTGGTGTTGCAGGGCGGCGGCGCGCTCGGCGCCTACCAGGCCGGTGTGTTCGAGGCACTGGACGAGGCCGGCCTGCAGCCCACCCGCCTGGCCGGCATCTCGATCGGCGCGCTGAACGCGGCGATCATCGCCGGCAACGCGCCCGAGCGACGGGTGGAGCGGCTGCGCGAGTTCTGGGAGGCAATCTGCCGCCCGCCGCTGTGGCCGGACACGCCGGCGCTGCCCTGGTTTGACGCCGTGGCGTGGCCCACGTCATGGCTCAACGGACTGAGCGGCCTGGCTGCCTGGCGCGCGATGACCGAAGGCCAGGCCGGCTTCTTCCGCCCGCGCCAGCCGTCGCCGTTCATGGGTGCCCACGCCACGCCGGGCAGCGTGAGCTGGTATGACACCGCGCCGCTGCGCAGCACGCTGGAGCGGCTGGCCGATTTCGACCGTCTCAACGATCCGCGCGGGATGCGCGTGGCGGTGGGTGCGGTGAACGTGCGCAGCGGCAACTTCGCCTACTTCGACAATCGCCGCGAACGCCTGCGTTCCGAGCACTTCATGGCCTCCGGCGCGCTGCCGCCGGGCTTCCCCGCGGTGGAGATCGACGGCGAGTTCTACTGGGATGGCGGCATGGTCTCCAACACCCCGCTGTACGAAGTGCTGAGCGAACGCCCCGGTTGCGACACGCTGGTGTTCCAGGTCGATCTGTGGAGTGCCCGCGGCACGCTGCCGCGCGACCTCGCCGACGTGGCCGAGCGCAGCAAGGAGATCCAGTACTCCAGCCGCACCCGGCTGGTCACCGAGTTCATGCGCCGCACGCAGGAACACCGCCGCCTGCTGCACGACGTGATGGCGCTGGTGCCGGCCGAGCGCCGCAGCGACCCGGCGTATCGCCATGCCGAGGCGCGCTCGGCGGTGGCGCTGACCAACGTGATCCACCTGATCTACCAGGACCGGCCGCACGAAGGCCATTTCAAGGATTACGAGTTCAGCGCCGCCAGCATGCGCGGCCACTGGCAGAGCGGGCGGGACGATATGCGCCACACACTGGCGCACCCGCACTGGCTGGCCGTGCCGGATCCCGAACATCCCTTCGTGACCCACGACGTGCATCGCGGCAACGGCGGCTGAAGGCTCGCGGTCGGGCAGCGCCGGCGCAAGCCTTCAGCCATCCCGAGCCACCTGCAGCCCCGCCGCCGACTGGCTGGTCGGCATGATTTCCAACCGGGTGACGTCGAGGTGCGGCGGCAGGTTGGCGATCCACCAGATCGTGTCGGCAATGTCGCCGGCGGTGATCGGGTGGACGCCGGCGTAGAGCTGGTCGGAGGCGGCCTGGTCGCCGCCGGTGCGCACCAGGGTGAACTCGGTCTCAGCCATGCCCGGCTCGATTGAACTCACCCGCACGCCGCTGCCGTGCAGGTCCACGCGCAGGTTCTGCGAGAACTGGGTGACGAAGGCCTTGGTGCCGCCGTAGACGTTGCCGCCGCGGTAGGCGTAGCTGCCCGAGATCGAGCTGATGTTGACGATCGCGCCGCGGCGCGCGATCAGCTGCGGCAGCAGCAGGTGGGTCAGCGTCACCAGCGCGGTGACGTTGGTGTCGATCATCTGCTTCCACTGCACGAGGTCGGCCTGCTGCGCCGGCGCGGTGCCCAGCGCGAGGCCGGCGTTGTTGACCAGCAGGTCGATGCCGGCGAACGCGGACGGCAGGCCCGCGTGCGCGGCGCGCATCGCCGTCTCGTCACGAACGTCGAATGCCATCGGGTGCACGCGCTCGGCGCCGTGGCGCGCCACCAGTTGCTGCAGCCGTTCCATGCGGCGGCCGCTGGCGATCACCCGCCAGCCGCCGGCCACGAAGCGTTCCACGGTGGCGGCGCCGAACCCGGAGGTGGCGCCGGTGATCCAGGCAGTTTTGGTCGTCATGGCCGCCAGTGTAGTGGCAGGCACGATGACGCGCGCGAATCCGGGCGACCGTGCTTCCTGTCCCGGCCGTCCGGATCGGGTGGCATGACTCACTTGCTGGAGGCGATGTAGCTCAGCTCCGCGTTGTAGCTGTCCACGTGCGAGGACTCCTTCGTGACCACGTCGCCGATCGACTGTCGGATCGCGGCGGCTTCGCTCTTGCCGTACACGTTCTCGACCATCTTCCACACGCCGGGGTCGGGTTCCGTGCCCAGGTCCGCCCAGCTCTTGCCGGGGATCACCAGGATGAAGTCGGGTGCGCCGTCGCCGGCGTCGACCAGCCGGCCGATCTGGTAGTAGTGGGGCCAGTTCGACTTCGTGGCGGCGGCGGCGATCTTCTTCGCGGCGGCCATGAAGGTCTCCGCGGCCTGGTGGCCGGACTTGAGCGTGAAGTAGGTGACCTCGATGAACGGCGATGCAGGACCCATGTCCTTGGGCTGGTGGCTCAGCTCGGGCATCGCCTGCAGGAACGCGCTGGACTCGCTCTTCAGGTGCGGGTTGACGTCGGACTTGATCACCCCGAGGCACGCCTTGATCGCAGTGTCCATGGCGTCGAAGCTGGCCCACGGCACCGGGTCGGACACATAGGAGTAGCTGTAGGTATCGCCGGTTTCGTGCGTCCAGGCCGTCCAGTTGTACTTGAAGCCGTGCTGGTGCAGGCACTGGTTGAAGTTCTTGGTGCCGGCCTCGTACGCCTGCTGGTCGGCGGGCGCCACCATGTCGGTGAAATCGCGGATGACGCGCACGTTGTCCGCCGCCTGTGCGCCGGTGCACGCCAGCGCGAACGCCAGCGCCAGCCAGACTGTGCTGATCTTCATGTGAACCTCCCCTGGGCACTTGCCCCCTTGCGTCGATAGGACATCCCTTGCGTGCCGGTGTAATGGACCGCAGCGGCGATTGTGCGCAGCGCCGGCGAAGCGGGGCGTGAAGGTTGCCGTGGACGGACTTCACGCGTGTTTAAGGCAACAAAAAGGCCGCGCTGCGGGCGCGGCCTCGGGCGACCGGGTAGCCGGGGAGCGGAACCTAGCGGCCTTCCTTCAGTGCGATCGCGTTGATCCCGGCGCCGGCCAGGCGCTGCTTGGTCGATTCCAGCTCGGTGGCCGAGCGGAACGGGCCCAGGCGCACCCGGTTGTAGGTCTGCCCGCCGATGCTGACCGACTGCACGTTGGCGACGAAGCCCTGCAGCGCGAGCTTCGCCTTCAGCGTTTCGGCGTCGGCGGCGTTCGGGAAGGCGCCGACCTGCAGCAGGTAGCCGCTGCCGGTCGCGGGTTGCGGCATGGCGCTGGCCGGTGCGGCGGTGACGTCCTGGGTGACCGTGGCCGGCGCGTTCGCCGGTGCCGCTGCCGGCGCGGCCCGCTGCGCCTGCAACTGCGCCGCCTGTTGCTGCTTCTGCTGCTGCTCGACGCGCGCCTGCGCGCTGATCTCGGCGTCGGGAATGCGTACTTCCTTCTCCGACAGCACCGAGTAGAAATCGAATTGCGGCTTCTTCGGCGCGTTGTCCCCGGCACCCGATTCGAGCATGCCTGGCGCGCTGCCGCGCTCGGCGGTGGCCTGCGGGTTCGCCTGCGGGCCGTCGCTCTTGCGCAGGCCCGTCAGCAGGCTGCCGCGCATCAACACCGCCATCAGGATCGCGCCGGCCACCAGGCCGATGACCGCGTAGCCCCAGCCCGGGAAACCGTTGCTGCCGTTGCGCACGGCCTGCCGGCCCCTGCCCTTGCGTGCTGCCATTACATCTTCTCCGGGGCGCCGAGGCCCAGCAAATCCAGACCATTCTTCAACACCTGGCGGGTCGCCACTACCAGCGCCAGGCGCGCGTTGCGCAGTGCGGCGTCCTCGACCAGGAACTGGTGCGAGTTGTAGTAGGTGTGGAACGCGTTGGCCAGCTCGCGCAGCCATGCCGCGACCAGGTGCGGCTCCAGGTTCGCCGCGGCGGCCTCGACCAGCTCGGGGTACTTCGACAGCTCGGTCAGCAGGATCTGCTCGTGCTCGTTGTCCAGCCGGGCCAGGTTGGCCAAGCCGTCGGCGAGGTCGACGGTGAAGCCCTTCTCCGGCGCCTGGCGCAGCACGCTGCAGACGCGGGCATGCGCGTACTGGATGTAGTACACCGGGTTGTCGTTCGACTGCGAGCGGGCCAGGTCGATGTCGAACACCAGCTGCGAATCGGACTTGCGCGAGATCAGGAAGTAGCGCGTGGCGTCCTTGCCGACCTCGTCGATTAGGTCGCGCAGGGTGACGTAGCTGCCGGCGCGCTTGGAGATCTTCACCTCCTCGCCGCCGCGCATCACCGTGACCATCTGGTACAGCATGTAGTCGGGGTAGCCCCTGGGAATCCCGCAATCGAGCGCCTGCAGGCCGGCCTTCACCCGCGCCAGCGAGCCGTGATGGTCCGAGCCCAGCACGGTGATGGCCTTGCCGTAGCCGCGCTGCCATTTCGACAGGTGGTAGGCCACGTCCGGCACGAAGTAGGTGTAGGTGCCGTCGGACTTGCGCATCACGCGGTCCTTGTCGTCGCCGAAATCGGTGGTGCGCAACCAGAGCGCGCCGCCTTCCTCGTAGGTATGGCCGTGCGCGATGAGTTCGCGCACGGTCTCCTCCACCTTGCCGTCGCTGTACAGCGAGGACTCCAGGAAATAGGTGTCGAAGCCCACGCCGAAGGCCTGCAGGTCCAGGTCCTGCTCGCGGCGTAGGTAGGCCACGGCGAAGTGGCGGATTGCGTCGAGGTTGTCCACGTCGCCGGCGCCGGTCACCGTCTCGCCGTCCGCCAGCACCGACTCGCGATCGAGGTAGGCGCGGGCCACGTCGGCGATGTAGTCGCCGCGGTAGCCATTCTCCGGCCAGTTGCTGTCGTCCGGCGTGATGCCGCGGGCTCGCGCCTGCACCGAGATCGCCAGGTTGGCGATCTGCACGCCGGCATCGTTGTAGTAGAACTCGCGCTTCACGTTCCAGCCGGTGGCGTCGAGCAGCCGGCTCAGGCAGTCGCCGATCGCCGCGTTGCGGCCGTGGCCCACGTGCAGCGGTCCGGTCGGGTTGGCCGAGACGAACTCCACGCCCACGGTCTTGCCGCGGCCGCTGACACTGCGCCCGTAGGCGTCGCCTTCGGCCAAGATCCGGCGTACTTCGGCGTGGTAGGCGCCCGACGCAAGGAAGAAGTTGATGAAGCCGGGGCCGGCGATCTCGACCTTCTCCACCAGCGTGTTCGCCGGCAGGGCGGCAACCAGTTTCTCGGCCAGTTCGCGCGGCTTGGCACGCGCCGTCCCTTCGACGGGGCTCAGGACATGCTTGGCCAGCAGCATCGCCACGTTGCTGGCGAAATCGCCATGCTCGCGGCTGCGCGCGCGCTCGATCACGAAACCGGGCAGGACCAGGTCGGCGGGCAAGGTGGCGGTGCCTTGCAGGGTCTGGATCGCCTGCAGCACCAGTTCGCGCAGCTGTTCTTTCACGGGTGGGGTCGGTTTCGTGATGGAACCGCCAATCCTAACAGACCGACCCGTGACGAAACGCGCCGTCATGGGCGGTGGCGATGCGGGTCAATGCGTTGATCCGGGTATGACCAAATTATGATGCGCCGCCGCGAGCCGGTCTGTGGATAAGTCTGTGGGGAAAGCGGCAAGCCATGATGCGGTACCGGCTTGCGGGCACCGATTATCCCGCGGCAAGAATAAATTATTGATTTAAATCAATCAGCTACATAATCAATCTAGAGTCGATGGGTGGATGGGCCTGGCAGGTGCCGGTGTTGTCGCTTTGTGCATAAGTTCCCGCGACTTGGCGACACTTCCGCTCAGTGCAGGCGTCATGCCTTCGTCATGCGGCACTGCGACACTGATCAGGCCGGGGCATGAACTCCCCTCCATGTCACGGCCCGGGGATGCCGCTCTCCCCCACCTCCCACAATCGGCCTCGCGGCGTGGCTCATGCCACGCCGTTTTTTTGTGGGGTGGCATTCAGAGCAGGCCGCGGGCGGCCATCGACACCGGCTCGCCGCTGCCGATCACCAGGTGGTCGAGCACGCGCACGCCGACCAGTTGCAACGCATCGCGCAATTCATGGGTGATCGCCCGGTCGGCGGCGCTCGGTTCGGCCACGCCGGAAGGATGGTTGTGGGCGAAGATCACCGCGCAGGCGTTGTGTTGCAGGCAGGCCCGCACCACCTCGCGCGGATGCACGCTGGCGCCGTCCACGGTGCCTCGGAACAGTTCCTCGAACGCCAGCACGCGGTGGCGGTTGTCCAGGTACAGGCAGCCGAACACCTCGTAGGGCAGGTGACGCAATTGCGCGCGCAGGTAGTTGCCGCTGTCGCGCGGGTTGCCCAGGCTGGGCTTCTCCAGCAGCTGTTCGGCCAGGCTGCGCCGGGCCAGTTCCAGCGCGGCGGCGATCCGCGCGCGCTTGGCCGGACCCAGTCCGCCGACGCGGATCGGCCGCTCGGGCCGGGCCAGCAGTGCGCCCAGGCTGCCGGCGTGGGCCAGCAGTTCACGGCCCAGCGCCAGCGCGTCCTTGCCGCGGCTGCCGTTGCCCAGCAGCACCGCCAGCAGCTCGGCGTCGGACAGCGCGCCGCAACCGCGTGCCAGCAATTTTTCGCGGGGGCGTTCCCCTTCGGGCCAGTGACGGATGCTCATGGCCGTACCGTGCCCGAGGCCGCCGTCGCCGGGCAGCGGTACGCGCGAACGAATCCGGTAAGCTACGTGTCTGCCCGATTGTCAGGCCCGCCCTACATGAGTCTTGCCCAACGCCGCATCCTGCTCGGAGTGTCGGGCGGCATCGCCGCCTACAAGTCCTGCGAACTGGTCCGCCGCCTGCGCGACCTCGGCGCCGAGGTGCGCGTGGTGATGACCGAGGGCGCCACCCGCTTCGTCAGCCCGACCACGTTCCAGGCGCTGTCCGGCCAGCCCGTGCGGGCGAGCCTGTGGGACGCGCAGGCCGAGGCGGCGATGGGGCATATCGAACTGGCGCGCTGGGCCGAACGGATCCTGGTGGCGCCGGCCAGCGCCGACCTGCTGGCGCGGCTGGCGCATGGCCTGGCCGATGACCTGCTGACCACCTTGTGCCTGGCCAGCGCCGCGCCGTTGTACCTGGCGCCGGCGATGAACCAGCAGATGTGGGCGCACCCGGCGGTGCAGGCGAACCTCGACACGCTGCGCCGGCATGGCGCGTTGATCCTCGGGCCGGCATCCGGCGACCAGGCCTGCGGCGACATCGGCAGCGGCCGCATGCTGGAGCCGCACGAGTTGCGCGACGCGCTGGTGGCCTCGTTCGGCGCTCGCTCGCTGGCCGGGCTGAAGGTGGTGGTCAGTGCCGGTCCCACCTACGAGGACATCGACCCGGTGCGCTTCATCGGCAACCGCAGCTCGGGGAAGATGGGTTTCGCGGTGGCCGCGGCTGCCGCGCAGGCTGGCGCCGAGGTGACCCTGGTGGCCGGGCCGGTGGGCCTGGCCACGCCGGCCGGCGTGGCGCGTCGCGTCGACGTGCGCAGCGCGGCGCAGATGCACGCGGCGGTGCTGCAGGCGGCAGCGCAGGCGGATATCTATATCGGCGCGGCGGCGGTCGGCGACTACCGCCCGCAGCAGGTATCCACGCAGAAGCTGAAGAAGCGCGACGGCGGCGACCTGGTGCTGCGCCTGGGCGAGAATCCGGACATCCTGGCCAGCCTCTCGGCGCAAACCGCGCACCCGTTCCTGGTCGGATTCGCCGCAGAGACGCATGATGTGGCGGGTTATGCGCAGGACAAGCTGCAGCGCAAGGGGCTGGACATGATCGCGGCAAACCAGGTGGGCGACGGCCTCGGTTTCGAGGCTGCCGACAATGCGTTGACCCTGTACTGGGCCGGCGGTGCGGTGGAGCTGCCGCGCGCGGCCAAGCCCGAGCTGGCATGCCAGCTGGTTGCCCACGTGGCCGAGCGCTACCGGGCGACGCGCGGATGACGATCGATGTCGAGCTGAAGATCCTCGATGCGCGCCTGGGCGACAGCATTCCGCTGCCGCAGGCTGCCACCGCCGGCAGTGCCGGCATGGACCTGCGCGCCGCGCTGGAGCAGCCGCTGACATTGCAACCAGGCGAGAGTGCGCTGGTGCCCAGCGGCATCGCCATCCACATCGGCGATCCGGGCTGGTGCGCGCTGGTCGTGCCGCGCTCGGGGCTGGGCCACAAGCATGGGCTGGTGATGGGCAACCTGGTCGGCGTGATCGACGCCGACTACCAGGGGCCCCTGATGATTTCGTGCTGGAACCGCGGCAGCCGGGCGTACACCATCGCCGTGGGCGACCGCATCGCCCAGCTGCTGCTGGTGCCGGTGGCACAGGCGCGGCTGAACATCGTGGCCGATTTCGCGCCGAGCGCACGCGGCAGCGGCGGGTTCGGCTCGACCGGCGTCCAATAATCGGGGGTCGGCCCGGCAGCAGCGGTCCGGCCTGAAGTACAGCCGCGGGGGCGGGTATGGCGTTGAACATCGGCAAAGAACGGCTGCGGGGCTTCCAGGTCGACTGGCGGGACCTGCTGCCCCTGGCTGGCGGCACCGCCCTGCTGTTGCTGGGGCTGTTCTGCGCCTGGCAGACCTGGCTGATCGCCGACGAAGGCGACGCGGTCCGGCAGGTACACCTGGCCCAGGACGAGGCGGTCAAGGCGCTGTCCGAGGAAATCGCCGGCCAGCGCGCCGCGGTCGAGAAGGTGCTCGCCTCGGTGGATCCGGCGACGCTGATGAGCGCCCCGGCGCAATCCGCCGCGGCGCTGCGTCAGCGCCTGCCGCAGGTGAAAAAGCTGGAGCTGTACAGCGGCGACCTGGGCGAGGTGCTGCACGCCAACTATCGCGTGTTCGGCTATGCCAAGGCGGCTCAGCTGATGGGGGCGCAGAGTGCCGATGGGATCCCGCCGGTGCAGAGCGTCTCCTATGGCAGCGGCGACCGTCGGCTGAGTCTGGTGATTCCGCTGGGGCCGCCGCAGCAGGCCCAGGCCTGGGCCTGGATCGAATTGCCGTTCGCGCCGCTGAAGCAGCGTTTCGATGCGGTTTCCCCGGCCGGCGGCCGGCTCGACCTGCGCCAGGGCGACGATCGCGGCAACGTGCAGCTGTATTCGCATGGCGCGGCTTCGGCCGAGGCCGAGGCGGTCGGCAAGCCGGTTCCCGGCAGCGCGTTCAGCGTGGGCGCCGGCCTGCCGGGCGCCTTCATCGTATTGCCGCGGTCGTGGCTGCTGGGCGGGTTGCTGGCCTTGCTCGGCCTTGGCGGCGGCATCCACCTGCTGCGTCTGCGCCTGCGCTGGAAAGCGGAGCCGGAGGCCGAGGAGCCCGATGTGCCGCTGCCGGCCCGCCAGGCCGCTCCGGCCCGGGTCAAGCCGCCGGAGCTGCCGCCCGCGCCGCCGGTCGCCGCGCCGGCCAGCATGGATCCGAGCATCTTCCGCGCCTACGACGTGCGCGGCGTGGTCGGCAAGAGCCTGAACCGCGACGTGGCACGGGTACTGGGTCAGTCGATCGGCACCTTGATGGGCGAGAAGGGTCTGCGCGAGATCGTGGTGGGCCGCGACGGCCGCTTGTCCGGACCCGAGCTGGCCGGTGCGCTGGCCGAGGGCCTGCGCGAGGCCGGCGTCGACGTGATCGACATCGGCGCGGTGCCGACCCCGGTGGTGTACTACGCCGCCTACCGCTTCAACACCGGCTGCGGCGTGGCGGTCACCGGCAGCCACAACCCGCCGGACTACAACGGCTTCAAGATCGTGGTCGGCGGCGAGACGCTGTCCGAAGGCGCGATCCAGGACCTGTATCAGCGCATCGCCAGCGGCGCGCTGGCCGGCGGTGGCGGCGGCAGCGTGCGCCAGGTCGACGTGGTGCCGGACTATATCGAGAAGATCGTCTCCGACGTGCTGGCCGAGCGCCGCCTGAAGGTGGTGGTCGACTGCGGCAACGGCATTCCCGGCGCGATCGCGCCGCAACTGCTGGAAGGCGTCGGCTGCGAGGTGGTGCCGCTGTACTGCGACGTCGACGGCACCTTCCCCAACCATCACCCGGATCCGTCCGACCCGCACAACCTGGAGGACCTGGTCCACGCCGTGCGGCAGACCGGCGCCGATCTCGGCCTGGCGTTCGACGGCGACGGCGACCGGCTCGGCGTGGTCAGCCGTTCCGGCGAGATCGTCTATCCGGACCGCCTGCTGATGCTGTTCGCGCGCGACGTACTGTCGCGCCAGCCCGGTGCCACGGTCATCTATGACGTGAAGTGCACCAGCCACCTGAAGGGGCAGATCCTGGACGCCGGCGGCAGCCCGCTGATGTGGCGCACCGGGCATTCGCTGATCAAGGCGAAGATGCGCGAGACCGGCGCCGAGCTGGCCGGCGAGATGAGCGGGCACTTCTTCTTCAAGGAGCGCTGGTACGGCTTCGACGACGGCATCTACGCCGCCGCGCGGCTGCTGGAGATCCTCGCCGGCGACCTGGAGGGGCGCAGCGCGGAGGAGATCTTCGCCACCCTGCCCAAGAGCACCTCCACGCCGGAACTGAAGGTCGAGCTGGCCGAGGGCGAGCACTACCGCTTCATGGACAAGCTGCGCCAGCAGGCCAGCTTCGAGGGCGCCAGCCTGATCACTATCGACGGCCTGCGCGCGGACTGGCCGGACGGCTGGGGCCTGGTGCGCGCGTCGAACACCACGCCGGTGCTGGTGCTGCGGTTCGAAGCGGACAACCCGGCTGCGCTGAAGCGGATCCAGCAGGTCTTCCGCAGGCAGCTGCTGGCGGTGGACGCCACGCTGAATCTGCCCTTCTGAAAAGCCGCGGACCCCGCCGTCGCCGGGGCCCGCGCGAATGCGCCCGCTTGCCGCTGCGGAAGACAGGCTCGTGCGTGGACGGGAATACGCCCGTCGCGTCATGGCGGGAGAGGCGCCTCGCCGCGGCCGGTTCCGTGGCGGACGTTACTGTGCCGGCTGCGCCTGGGCTGCCTTGAGTTCGCGGTAATGCGCCCGCTGCTTGGCCTGCGACTGCACGGTCTGTTCCCGCAAGGCCTGCTGGCGGCGCAGCGTAGTGCGCTGCCCGGCGACCACGTTGCGCTGCTGGGCGATGCTGTCGGCGAGGGTCTTGGGCACCGCGTCCTTGGCGTTCTCGATATCGGCCGCGCGGCCGAGCAGGTCGGTCAGCGCCTTCTCCTGGCTGCGCAGGTTGATCTGGGTGGTGTGGATCTGCTGGTCGATGGTGTCCAGCACCTGCTGCAGCGAGATCTTGTATGACTCCTCGTCCGGGTAGGCCGACAGCATCTGGGCATCGGCATTCGCCTGCTCCTGCGCGGCCCGCTGCCTGGCGGCCTGTTCGGCGGCCAGCTTGTTGGCGGCGGCGCGTTCCTCGGCGGTCAGCTGACGCGGCACGTGCTGCACCACCATGCCGTGGTCGTTGACCAGGTCATAGCCGTACTTCATCGCCTCGGCGGTGAGGCTGTCGCTGAAATGCATCAGGCCCTGGGCGTCATGCCACTTGTAGCGGATGTTGCCGCTGTTCTGTGCGCGCACGGACAGGCTGGCGAGCAGCATGGCGGCAGCGGCGATGAGCAAGGTATTACGCATGAACTCCCCCTTGGAAGGCCAAGTATAGCCGCCGTCATCGCGCTGCCTACCGCGGTGCCGGCGGCGATGATCGCCACTGTGACCGGGTTCGCTGGAGTGCGCCGGCCGGAAGCCGGGATCAGCGCCGGACGCCGTAGCGTTCGCGGTAGGCCAGCAGGCGGGCGTGTTCGGCCGCCAGTTGCGGCCGTTCGCCGGCATATGCCAGCACGTCGTCGAGGCTGGTGATCGCGATCACCGGGATGCCGTAGTCGGCCGCCAGCTCCTGCGCGGCGGAGCGCTCGCCCTGCCCGCGCTCCTGCCGGTCCAGCGCGATCAGCACGCCGGCCGGGCTGGCGCCATGGGCGCGGATCAGCGCCAGCGACTCGCGCACCGCGGTGCCGGCGGTCATCACATCGTCCACGATCAGCACCCGGCCCTCCAGAGGTGCACCGACCAGCACCCCACCCTCGCCGTGATCCTTCGCCTCCTTGCGGTTGTATGCCCACGGCAGGTCACGGCCGTGGCCATCGGCCAGCGCAATGGCAGTGGCGGCGGCCAGCGCGATGCCCTTGTAGGCCGGGCCGAACAGCATGTCGACGGCGATGCCGGAGTTCATCACGGCGGCGGCGTAGGCGCGGCCGAGCTGGGCCAGCGCAGCGCCCGAGTCGATCCGGCCCATGTTGAAGAAGTACGGGCTCTGGCGGCCGGATTTCAGGGTGAATTCGCCGAAGCGCAGCACCTCGCGGCGCAGGGTGAGTTCGATGAAGTCGCGCTGGTAGTCGTGCACGGAAAATCTCGCAAACGGTGGAAGTCGGGCCGCGACAGCGGGCGCTGCGGGCCGGCACGGCCGCCATGGTACAGCCGTCGCGGACGAAGCCGGCGCTGGCGCCCGCGCGGAGGACGGACCGGGCCGGTATGGTTGCTATGATGATCCGCCGCCCGAGGAGTTCGCATGCGCATCATCAGCTTCAATGCCAACGGCATTCGTTCGGCCGCCAGCAAAGGCGTGTTCGAGTGGCTGCGGCGTCAGCGCGCCGACGTGGTCTGCCTGCAGGAGACCAAGGCGCAGGAAGGCCAGCTCACCGACCCGATGTTCCGCCCCGACGGCCATCACTGCTTCTATCGCGACGCGACCAGCAAGAAGGGCTACAGCGGCGTGGCGATCTACGCCAGGCGCGAGCCCGACCAGGTACTCACCGGACTGGGCTGGGACGAGTTCGACAACGAGGGGCGCTACATCGAGGCGCGCTTCGGCCAGCTCAGCGTGGTCTCGCTGTACTTCCCGTCCGGCTCCTCCGGCGACGAGCGCCAGCAGTTCAAGTTCAAGGCGATGGAGTGGATCACGCCGATCTTCGATGCGTGGCTGAAGAGCGGCCGCGACTACGTGATCTGCGGCGACTGGAACATCGTGCACACCAAGAACGACATCAAGAACTGGAGTTCCAACCAGAAGAATTCCGGCTGCCTGCCGGAAGAGCGCGCATGGCTGGACCTGCTGTTCCGCGAGCGCGGCTGGGTAGACAGTTTCCGCGCGATCAAGCCGGACGCGGTCGAATACACCTGGTGGTCGAACCGCGGCCAGGCGCGGGCGAACAATGTGGGGTGGCGCATCGACTACCAGGTCGTCTCGCCAAGCTTGCGCGAGCGCCTGAAGGCCTGCTCGATCTACCGCGACGAGCGCTTCTCCGACCACGCGCCATATACCGTCGACTATGCCGACTGAGCCGCTGGCGCGTAAGCCGGCGAAGCCGTCGGTATGGCGGGCGTTCGCCCAACCGGCGGCGTGGACGATGTTCCTGTTCGGCTTCTCCTCCGGCCTGCCGTTCCTGCTGGTGGCCGGCACGCTGGCGTACTGGCTGAAGGAAAACGGCATCGAGCTGAAAGACATCACGATGATCGCCAGTGCCGGCATGACCTATGCGTTCAAGTTCGTGTGGGCACCGCTGCTCGACCATGGGCGGATCCCCGGCTTCGGCCGCCTCGGCCAGCGCCGCGGCTGGCTGCTGTTCGCGCAACTGGGCGTGACCGCGGGCCTGATTGCGATGGCCGTGCTGACTCCGCAGCAGCTGGTGCCGTTCGTCGCCGCCACGCTGGCGGTGGCGTTTTTCGGCGCCACCCAGGACATCGCGGTGGATGCCTATCGCATCGAGATCGCACCGATCGAGGCGCAGGGCGCGCTGGTGGCCACCTACTCGCTCGGCTACCGCATCGGCCTGCTGCTGGCCGGTGCGGTGGCGCTGATCCTGGCCGACCACCTGCCGTGGCGGCTGGTCTACGCGCTGATGGCGCTGGCGATGGCGGTGCCGCTGGCGACCACGCTGGTCGCGCGCGAGCCGGAGGTGCTGCGGGTACGGGCCACGTGCTGGCGCGATGCGATGCGCGAGAGCGTGATCGATCCGTTCGCCGATTTCTTCCGCCGCTACGGCTGGGTTCTGGCCGGCGTGACGCTGCTGTTCCTGCTGCTGTTCAAGATACCCGAGCAGGCCACGATCGGCGGCATCATGAGCCCGTTCTACCGCGACATGGGTTTCTCCAAGACCGAGATCGGCACGATCACCAAGATCTACGGGATCTGGATCGGCATCGTCGGCGTGTTCCTCGGCGGTGCCGCGGTGGCACGCTGGGGCGCGTGGCGCCCGCTCGGCGCCACCATCGTGCTGTGTGGCTGCAGCAACCTGCTGTACCTGCTGCTGATCGACCATCCGGGCGACCTGCTGGTGCTGACCCTGGTGATCTCCGGCGAGAACCTTACCCTGGGCATGCTGGGGCCGCCGACGGTGGCGTTCCTCTCCTCGCTGGTCAACCGCCAGCACACCGCCACCCAGTACGCGCTGCTGAGCTCGCTGGTCAACCTGCCCGGCAAGCTGCTCGGCTTCTTCGCCGGCGGCATCGCCACCGCCACCGGCTACGGCGGCTACTTCGTCATCACGGTGCTGGCGGTGCTGCCGTCGGTGCTGCTGTTCGCCGGCCTGTGGCGATACTTCCGCGGCGAAGAGCGTGCGCGTGCGGCGGCGGAAGGCGCCGCCTAGGTCGTCGATGGCCGGGCGTGGCTGCGTTCACAGCGGAATTGCCAAGTCGGCCACGAAATCGTCATCGCGGTGTGTACCGCGGCGGCGGTTGTGCAAGGATCCGCGACACAGGGCATGTGTAACACGGAGTGACGCTTATGCCGGACATGATCCTGCAGCATATCGACAGCCTGCTCGTCGAGCGCATCAGGTCGCTGGCCAGGGATCGCCAGTGCTCGATCAATGACGTGATGCTGCACGCCCTGCGCTGCGGCCTGGGCATCTCGGCCGCGCAGCAATTCAGCGAGAGTCTGCGTGACCCCGATGCACTGGCGGTCCTCGATGGCGATTGGGAGGCCGCGGAACAGGGGGTGTTCCAGGAAGCGTTGCGCGCGCTGGCGCAGACCCGGCCGACTCAACTGGCGCCGGAAAGCATCGGCTATGCCGGGCGCGCGGCGGGCGCGGAATAGATCGCACCCAGCACCCGCGGCCCGCGGGCGCCGGTCACCGTCGGCAGGTTGCCGGGCAGGCCGAGCAGGCGCTGCCGCGCCAGCCAGGCGAACGCGGTGGCTTCGAGGAAGTCCGGGTCGATGCCGTAGCGCGAGGTGCCCAGCAACACACGCGGCGCCAGCAGTTCGCCAAGGCGGTGCATCAGCGCATTGTTGTGCACGCCGCCGCCGCAGGCCAGCACCTCCTGCGCCTGCGGCGCGTGCCGGGCGATCGCCGAGGCGATGCTGCGCGCGGTGAGCTCCAGCAGCGTCGCCTGCACGTCGGCCGGGTCCAGCGTGGCGCGCGGTGCGCGCGCGGCCAGCCAGTCCAGATGGAAGTATTCGCGCCCGGTGCTCTTCGGCGGCGGCAGCGCGAAGTAGGGATCGGCCAGCAACGCATCGAGCAGGCCGGCGTCGACGCGGCCGCTGGCGGCATACGCGCCAGCGCGATCGAACGGTTCGCCGCGCTGGCGCAGGCACCAGGCGTCGAGCAGGCCGTTGGCCGGGCCGGTATCGAAGCCGAACACGCTGCCGTCGGCGCCCAGCGCGGTGATGTTGGCGATGCCGCCGAGGTTGAGCACCACCCGTGCATGCCCTGGGCGCGCCAGCAGCATCGCATGCAGCGCCGGCAGCAGCGGCGCGCCCTGCCCGCCTGCCGCGACGTCGGCACGGCGGAAATCCGCCACCACGTCGATGCCGCAGCGTTCGGCGATCACGCTGGGGTCGCCCAGCTGCAGGGTGAACGGGTATTCGCCGGTGGGGCGATGGCGCAGCGTCTGGCCGTGTGAACCTATCGCGCGGACGGCCGCTGCCGGCGTGCCGCTGCGCTCGAGCAGTTGTGTCGCGGCATCGGCGAAGCAGTGGCCGATCTGGACGTCCAGCCGTCCGAATGCATCCAGGTCGAGTGCGCCCTCGCCCTGGGCCAGCGCGAGCATCCGGCTGCGTAGATCCTCCGGCCAGGGGTGCGCGTGACTCGCCTGCAGTTGCGGTACGCCGCGACTGAAGCCGATCAGTGCGGCATCGATGCTGTCGGCGCTGGTGCCGGAGATCAGCCCGATGTAAAGCGCAGAGGCGTCATCCATGCGCGGCGGGCGCTCAGTTGTCGTGGTTGGCCGGGGCGCCGGTGCGCGCCAGCCTGATGCGTGCGTCCAGCTCAGTCAGTCGCGCCAGCTGCGGCTTCACCACCTCGGCCTTGAAGCGCGCCATCTGCGCGGCGGGCAGCGGCTCGGGCTTGGGCAGGGTCACCGTCTGCGGGTTGCGCTGCGCGCCATTGACGCGGAATTCGTAGTGCAGGTGCGGGCCGGTGGCCAGGCCGGTCATGCCGACGTAGCCGATCACCTCTCCCTGGCGCACGCGCTCGCCCACGCGCTGGCCTTTCACGAAGCGCGACATGTGGCCGTAGGCGGTGCTGATGCTGCTGTTGTGCTGGATAACCACGAAATTGCCGTAGCCGCGTTCCCAGCCGTGGAACTTGATCACGCCGTCGCCGGCGGCATGGATCGGGGTGCCGCTGGGCGCGGCGTAGTCGACGCCCTTGTGCGCCCGCATGCGGCCGAGGATCGGGTGCATGCGCGCGACGCTGAACTGCGAGGAGATGCGGGTGAAGTCGACCGGGATGCGCAGGAACGATTTCTGGATCGGCCGGCCGTCCTCGCTGTACCAGCCGTAGCTGCCGTCGGCCTTCCTGAAGCGGTAGGCGGTATAGCGCTTGCCCTGGTTGATGAACTCCGCCGCGATGATGTTGCCCTGGCCGTAGCGCACGCCGTCGCGATAGATGTCGTCGTAGATCACCGTGAAGCTGTCGCCCTCGCGCAGGTCCTGCACGAAGTCGATGTCGTACTTGAACAGGTCGGCGAGCTTGCCCACCATCGCCGCGTCCATGCCGGCCTGGTCGCCGGCGGCGTACAGGCTGCTGCGGATCACGCCGTGCGCCACCTGTTCGCGCAGGTCCATGTCGCGTTGCTGGACGGCCACGGTGGGTTGCGTGCCGTCGAAGCGGACCGTCGCGCGGCTGGCCTGGTCGCGGTCGAAGCGGAAGCCGTTGAGGCTGCCGTCGGCGCCGAGCAGGAAGTCGAATTCCTCCCCCGGGCGGATGCTGTGCAGCGCGGATCGGGCGTCACCGGCGGCGTCCAGCACCTTCTGCAGGTCGGCCATGCCGAGGCCACGCGCGGTGAAGATATCCGACAGCGTCTGGCCGGGCTGCACCCGTACCACCTGCCATTCGTCGACGGTGGCGGCCGAGGCATCCGGCGGTGCGACCTTGGGCAACGCCAGCGGCAGCAACGAATGCAGTTCCGGCGCGGGAGCGGGGCGCATGGCGCTGGCCCAGGCGGGCATGATGAAGCCGGACAACAGGGTGATCAGCAGCGCGGTGCCGGCGAGCACCAGTCGCTCGCGGTGCCAGCGGATCGGTTCGACTTCGCCCGAACGGTTGAACGACCAGTGCGCGCAACGCTCGTAGAAACGGGAGTGGCGACGCAGCGTTTTGCGGCAGATCGCCTGCCTGCGGGCTTGCCGCGCCCCCTGATTTTCTTCTGCCATGCCGTACGCGCCCCGCGATACAAAGTCGCAAACTGCGCGTACCATAACGGTCATGTGTAAATGGCGTCAACGCCTTTTCCATCAAGGGTTTGCGCGATATTCCCGGTTAACGCACAATTAACGCCGACAGCGCAGTCACAATCCCGACTGCTGCCCGTCATCGTCATCCTCCAGAGAGAAATGCATGAGCGAGTTCGACCAGGCGCTGGCCACGATTGCGCGCGGCGCCGACGAAATCATCAAGCGGGAAGACCTGGCCGAACGGCTGAAGGGCGGTCGCCCGTTGCGGGTCAAGGCGGGCTTCGATCCGACCGCACCGGACCTGCACCTGGGCCACACCGTGCTGCTGAACAAGATGCGCCAGTTCCAGAACCTGGGCCACCAGGTAATCTTCCTGATCGGTGACTTCACCGGCATGATCGGCGACCCCACCGGCAAGAACGTCACCCGCAAGCCGCTTACCCGCGAGGATGTGCTGGCCAACGCCGAGACCTATGCCGAGCAGGTCTACAAGGTGCTCGATCGCGAGAAGACCGAACTGCGCTTCAACTCCGAGTGGTTCGGCAAGATGAATGCGGCCGACATGATCAAGCTCGCCGCCCAGCACACCGTGGCGCGCATGCTTGAGCGCGACGATTTCACCAAGCGCTACGCGGCGCAGCAGCCGATCGCGATCCATGAATTCCTGTATCCGCTGGTGCAGGGCTACGACTCGGTGGCGTTGAAGGCGGACGTGGAGCTGGGCGGCACCGACCAGAAGTTCAACCTGCTGATGGGCCGCGCGCTGCAGGAGCATCACGGCCAGTCGCCGCAGATCGTGCTGACCATGCCGCTGCTGGAAGGCCTGGACGGCGTGAACAAGATGTCCAAGTCGCTAGGCAACTACATCGGCATCAACGAGCCGGCGATCGACATCGTCACCAAGACCATGAAGATCGGCGACGAGCTGATGTGGCGCTGGTTCGAGCTGCTCAGCTTCGAGGTGACGCTGGACGAGCTGGCGCGGATGAAGCGGGATGTGGCCGGCGGCACACTCAACCCGCGCGACGCCAAGCTGCGGCTGGCGCGCGAACTGGCCACGCGCTTCCACGATGCGGCCGCCGCCGAGCAGGCGATCGCCGGCTGGCAGGCGGTGGTGCGAGGCGAAGGCGATACCTCGCTGCTGCCGCAGGCGGACATCGCGGTGCCCGCCGAGGGCATCCGTCTGGCCGCTCTGCTGACTGCGGCCGGTCTCACCGCGAGCAACTCCGAGGCGAACCGCAAGCTGAAGGAGCGTGCCGTGCGCATCGACGCGGATGTCGTCGAGGATGCGCAGCGCGTCTTTGGCGCCGGCTTCGAGGGCGTGCTGCAGGTGGGCAAGCGGAATTTCGCTCGCGTCCGGCTCGTCTCCGCCTGAACCGTGGGTTGATCCGGCGCCGCCCGCCCGGGCTGGCGTGCCTGCCGGCACAGGGAAAATCTCGCGACGACTCAGCCGTTTGCAACACTTGCGCGAGATTCTTCTGAAGAAACGCTTGCCAAAATAATCCCACGTCGTATTATTCGCGCCCCGCAGTCGCCCAACGTCGTCAGACGAGCTGACGGGGCATCGAAGAAGCTTCTTCTGAGGTGTTGACGGACGTAAAAAGCGATGTAGAATGGGCGGCTCACCCGGGACGAAAGGTCTCGGAGCGATCCCCGAAAGGGTGGTCGATGCGGTGAAGATCTTTGACAGTGTGCGCAGGTGAATTGTGTGGACGTCTTGTGCTGGAG
>NZ_LVJR01000116.1 GCF_001617365.1 Rhodanobacter sp. FW104-R8 | reverse complement strand
CCGGCCCGTACGGGCCGGCATGGGCGACGTGCACGATGGCGCCGTCCTGGATGCTGGTCCGCGCGCCGACGCGGACGTGGTTGACGTCGCCGCGCAGCACTGCGCCCGGCCAGATCGAGACGTCGTCGCCCAGCGCCACGTCGCCGATCACGCTGGCGGCGGGGTCGACGTAGACGCGCTGGCCGAGGCTGGGCGCGATGCCCTTGAAGCTGCGCAGGGGATTCATCCGGGCATTCTAGCCGCGCGCCCGGGCCGCCCGTCACATCGCCGCGCTTGATTTCGCCCGGCGCGCTCGCCACGCTGGCGGCCTGCCAAGGAGCGTCCATGAGTCACCCCAACCCGCTGCTGGCCGACGATGCGCTGCCGGCGTTCTCGCAGATCCGCCCCGAACACGTCGAACCGGCGATCGAAGCCATCCTGGCCGACTACCGCGCCGGCATCGACGCGCTGGTCGCGCCCGGCGCGCCGCGCGACTTCGGCCACGTGATGCTGGTCCAGGAACGGCTGGAGCAGCGCCTGGCGCGGGCCTGGGCGCCGGTGTCGCACCTGCATTCGGTGGCCGACGGCGAGGCCTTGCGCAAGGTCTACGGGCCGGCCGAGGAGAAGCTCACCGAGCACGCGATCGAACTGGGTCAGAATCGCGACCTGTACGCCGCGGTGCGGGCGCTGGCCGAGGCGCCGGATTTCGCCGCGCTGTCGCGCCCCGAGCGCGCGCTGGTCGAGCATGCGCTGCGCGATTTCAAGTTGTCCGGCGTGGCGCTGGAGGAGCCGGCGCGTTCGCGCTTCCGCGAGATTGGGGTGGAGCTGAGCCGGCTTTCCACCGAATTCTCCAACGCCGTGCTGGACGCCAGCGAGGCGTGGCACGAGCACGTCACCGACGAGCGCGATCTTGCCGGCGTCCCCGAATCCGGCCGCGCCGTGCTGCGCCAGTATGCCGAAGACCAGCAGCTGGACGGCTACCTGGTCACCCTGAAGCAGCCCAGCGTGCAGGCCGTGCTGACCTACGCCGACAACCGCAGCCTGCGCGAGCGGGTGTACTGGGCCTACCAGACGCGCGCCTCCGACCAGGGCCCGAACGCGGGCAAGTTCGACAACAGTGCGCGCATCGAGCGGATCATGGCGCTGCGCCACGAGGCCGCGCAGCTGCTCGGCTTCGCCAACGCGGCGGAGGAATCGCTGGCGACCAAGATGGCCGCTTCGCCAACCGAGGTGCTGGAGTTCCTGCACGACCTGGCCGCGCGCGCGAAACCGGTGGCGCAGCTCGAGCTGGCCCGGCTGCGCGAGTTCGCCAGCGCCGAGCTGAAACTCGACAACCTCGAATCGTGGGACGTGGGCTACGCCGCGGAGAAGCTGCGCCAGCGCGAGTACGCGCTGGACGAGGAACAGCTGAAGCCGTACTTCCCGCTGCCGGCGGTGATCGACGGCCTGTTCGGCCTCGCCGGAAAACTCTACGGCATCACCCTCGCCCCGCGCGACGGCGTCGACGTGTGGCATCCCGAGGTGCGCTACTACGACGTGCGCGACGCCGCCGGCCGCGTGTTCGCCGGCGCCTATGTCGACCTGTACGCGCGCAACGGCAAGCGCGGCGGCGCGTGGATGGACGTCTGCCGCGCCCGCTTCGACGACGGCGCCGATCCGGGAGGCGCGGGGCCGCAGCAGCCGGTGGCCTTCCTCACCTGCAACTTCGCGCCGCCCACCGAGGGCAAGCCGGCCCTGCTCACCCACGACGACGTGCTGACCCTGTTCCACGAGTTCGGCCACGGCCTGCACCACCTGCTCACCGGCATCGCGCTGCCCTCGATCGGCGGCATCGACGGCGTGGAATGGGACGCGGTGGAGCTGCCCAGCCAGTTCATGGAGAACTTCGGCTGGAACCGCGAGGCGCTGGACCTGTTCGCCCGGCACTGGCAGACCGGCGCGCGGTTGCCGGACGAGCTGTTCGAACGCATGCTGGCCGCGCGGCACTTCCACGCCGGCCTGTTCCTGGTGCGCCAGCTGGAATTCGCCCTGTTCGATTTCCTGCTGCACCTGGAGTACGACCCGGCGCAGGGTGCGCGTGCGCTGGCGGTGCTGGAAGAGGTGCGCAAGCAGGTCGCGGTGATGCATCCGCCGGCGTGGCAACGCTTCCCGCACGGCTTCAGCCACATTTTCGCCGGCGGCTACGCGGCCGGCTACTACAGCTACCTGTGGGCCGAGCTGCTCAGCGCCGACGCGTTCGGCGCGTTCGAGGAGCAGGCGGGGGAAAGCGGCAGCGTCATCGACCGCGCCACCGGCGAGCGCTTCCGCCGCGAGTTCCTCGCCGTCGGCGCCAGCCGCCCGGCGCTGGAAAGCTTCGTCGCGTTCCGCGGCCGCAAGCCGGAGCCGGAGGCACTGCTGCGCAGCCACGGGCTGGCGTAGGGGCACAAAAAAGCCCGCCGAAGCGGGCTTTTTCGAGGCGTTCCAAGTCCGGAGGACTTCAGGCCGCCTGGACTTCCTCAGCCTGCAGGCCCTTCTGGCCCTTGGTGACGATGAACGTGACGCGCTGACCTTCCTGCAGGGACTTGAAGCCCGTGCCCTGGATCGCGCGGAAATGCACGAACAGGTCATCACCGCTTTCCGGGGTGATGAAGCCAAAACCCTTGGCGTCGTTGAACCACTTGACTGTACCGCTCTGACGATCCGACATGTAACTTTACCTTTGAAGCATGGATGTGTTTGCGGTCCGGTGCGCGAAGGCACGGGCCGCAATAGGAGCAAAAATAGGAGTTTCCTCAGACTCTTGCCCCGTCAGCATACACCGGAATAAGCGCAGCCGGTGGATTTTCCGCATTTCCCGTTCATCTTGTGCCGCCGCCCGGCCGGATCCCGCCGCGGGCCCGCCCGCGCCGCGGTGGCCGCCGGTGCATCCCGTACAATGCCGCCATGAAGATCGCCTCGTGGAACGTCAATTCGCTGAAGGTGCGCCTGCCGCAGCTGACCCAGTGGCTGGCCGACACGCAGCCGGACGTCGTGGCGCTGCAGGAAACCAAGCTCGAGGACGCGAAATTTCCGGTCGACGAGCTCGCGGCGGCCGGCTATCGCGTGGCGTATTCGGGCCAGAAGACCTACAACGGCGTGGCGATCCTGGCCCGCGACGGAGTCCATCACGGTTTCGGCGACATCGTCACCGACATCCCCGGCCTGGACGATCCGCAGCGGCGCATCCTCGCGGCGACCATTGGCGGTCTTCGCGTGGTCGACCTGTACGTGGTCAACGGCAAGGCGGTCGGCGACGAGAAATACGCCTACAAGCTGGACTGGCTGGCCAGGGTGCGCGAATTCCTGGCGCGCGAGCTGGAACGCCACCCGAACCTGGTCGTGCTGGGCGACTTCAACATCTGCCCGGACGACCGCGACGTCTACGACCCGGTCGCCTGGGGCGAGGACATCCTGTGCTCGCCGCCGGAGCGCGCCGCGCTGAAGGCGATCACCGATCTCGGCCTGCACGACAGCTTCCGGCTGTTCCAGCCGGAGCCCGGGCACTACAGCTGGTGGGACTATCGGCAGGCCGCGTTCCGCCGCAACATGGGCCTGCGCATCGACCTGATCCTGATCGGCGAGGCCCTCAAATCCGCCGCCACCGCGGCGGCGATCGACCGCGAACCGCGCCGCTGGGAGCGCCCCTCCGACCACACGCCGGTGACGCTGGACCTGGATATCTGAATGACCTCGAAGACCGAATGGCCCAGCTCGCTGGACGACAACGAACTGGACGAGCTGGACCGCTACCTGCGCGCGCATACCGGCGAAGGCGACCTGCTGCTGGACGGCGTGCACGGCCTGCTCAGCGCGCTGGCGGTCGGCCCGCTGCTGGTGCTGCCGGACGAATGGCTGCCCGAGGTGCTGCACGAGCCGTTCACCGACGAGGACGAAGGCAACCGGGTGCTGGCGCTGCTGGCCAAGCTCAACGATTCGATCATCGCCGAACTCGAGGTCGACGCCTACGAGCCGATCCTCGGCGAGGTCGAGATGGAGGGCGGCCCGATGCTGTCCGCCGCCGGCTGGTGTGAAGGCTTCAGTCGCGGCATCGACCTGCGTGCCGGGTTGTGGGAGAGCCGGCTGGCCGAGGACCCACAGCTGATGGAACTGCTCGGCCCGGTGATGGCGCTGGCGGTGGACGAAGGCATCCTCAGCGCCGACACCGAGTTCGAGAAGCTCAGCGACGACGAATACGACGAATGCCTGGCGCAGGTGCCGGCCGTGCTCGGCGCGGTGAACCAGTACTGGCAGGCCAAGCCCGCCACCGAGGCGGAAGTCGAGGCGATGGTGCGCCAGCAGCAGCCCACGGACGACGACGATGGCAATCCGCCGCGCCAGCGCAGCGGGCACTGGGTGCATTGAGAGCGGGAGTGAGGGGAGAGGAGTGAGAAGTGAGAGAAAAGCCGGGCGCACCAGGTGCTTTCTCTCATTTCTCACTTCTCACTCCTCTCCCCTCACTCCTCGCTCTTCGTGAACGATCCGTTCCGGCGCCGGTGCTTGGATCGGTGCGCGAACGGGGCCATCTTGGCGGCCAGTCATCCTTGAACCGGAGTACGCCATGAGCGACCGCCATATCACCCGCCGCATCCACGGCATCGACACCGCCGACGGTGCCGGCGTGAAGCTGAAGCGCATCATCGGCCAGCCCGGGCTGGACATGCTCGATCCGTTCCTGCTGCTCGATGAGTTCCGCTCCGACAGCGCCGACGACTACATCGCCGGCTTCCCAGAGCATCCGCATCGCGGCTTCGAGACCGTCACCTACATGCTGGCCGGGCACATGCAGCACGGCGACAACCACGGCAACCGCGGCGACCTCACCCCGGGCAGCGTGCAGTGGATGACCGCCGGTCGCGGCATCCTGCATTCGGAAATGCCGCAGCAGGAAAACGGCCTGATGTGGGGCTTCCAGCTGTGGGTGAACCTGCCGGCGAAGGACAAGATGACCGCGCCGCGCTACCAGGACATCGGCCCGGAGCGGATCCCGGTGGTGCACCCGGCCGCCGGCGTCGAGGTGAAGGTGATCGCCGGCACGCTGGCCGGCGCCACCGGCCCGGTCGAGGGCATCGTCACCGCGCCGGTCTACCTGGACATCGGCCTGCAGCCCGGCGCGAAGTTCACGCTGGACCTTCCCGTCGGCCACCATGGTTTCGCCTACGTGTTCGACGGCGAGTCGGCCCTGGTCGGCGGCGAGCAGTTGCGTCGCAGCGAACTGGGCGTGCTGTCCGAGGGCGAACAGTTGCAGCTGGCCGGCGGCGACCAGCCCTCGCGCCTGCTGGTGGTCGCCGGCAAGCCGCTGAACGAGAGCGTGGCGCGCTACGGACCGTTCGTGATGAACACGCCCGAGCAGATCCACGAAGCGATCGCCGATTTCCGCACGGGCAAGTTCTGAGATCGCCGCCCGGTAGGAGCCCGCTGGCGGGCGATGCTTTTCCGAATCCCGAATCCCGAATCCCGCGCTAAGAGCATCGCCCGCCAGCGAGCTCCTACCGAGCGATGCGCGGCGCGGCGGTTAGCAAGGGATGGGTTCAGCCCTTCACGCTGCCCAGCAGCAGCCCCTGCAGGTAGTAGCGTTGCAGCGACAGGAACAGCAGCAGCACCGGCAGTACGGTGACCACCGAGCCGGCCATCATCAGTTCGCTGTCCTGCGCGTGCTCGCGCGCCAGCGAGGCCAGCCCGATCGGCAGCGTGTAGTGCTCCTGCCCGGTCAGCACGATCAGCGGCCACATGAAGTCGTTCCACGCGGCGAGGAAGCTGAAGATCGCCAGCGTCGCGATGATCGGCTTCAGCAGCGGCAGCACGATCCGCGCGAAGATGCGCCATTCGCCGGCGCCGTCGATGCGCGCCGCCTCCAGCAGCTCGTCGGGGATGCTGCGCGCGTACTGACGCACCAGGAAGATGCCGAACACGGTGGCCATCGCCGGCATCACCACGCCGGCATAGCTGTTGACCAGACCCGCGTACTTCAGCAGCAGGAACAGCGGCAGCATCGCCACCTGGGCGGGGATCACCAGCGCGCCCAGCAGCGCGCGGAACAGCCGCTCGCGGCCGGCGAAGCGCAGCTTGGCGAAGGCGTAGCCGGCCATCAGGTTGAAGACCAGCGAGAGGGCGGTGATCGCGCCGGACACCAGCAGGCTGTTGAGCAGGTAGCGGCCCATGCCGGCGCGCAGGAACAGCTCGCGGTAGTTCGCCCAGCCGGGATGCGCCGGCAGCAGCGGCGGCGGCAGCGCGCCGGCCTCGCCCGGCGCCATGAACGACACCGACAGCATCCACAGCAGCGGGAACAGCGCCACCGCCGCCAGGCCGATCAGCAGGCCGTTGACCAGCGCCTTCGCCAGCCGCGGGCTCATGCCGGCCCTCCATCGGGATGTTCCCCGCGCCGCACCAGCCTCAGCATCAGCGCGGTCACCGCGAACATGATCACGAACAGCAGGAACGCCACCGCCGAGGCGGAGCCGAGGTTCCACCACTTGAAGCCCTCGTCGTACATCAGGTACAGCACGCTTACCGTGCTCTGCAGCGGGCCGCCCTCGGTCATCACGTAGGGTTCGGCGAACAGCTGGAAGTAGCCCGACACGGTGAGGATGCCCACCATCAGCAGGGTCGGCCCGAGCATCGGCAGGGTGATGTGGCGGAACTGCCGCCAGTTCGATGCGCCGTCGATGCGCGCGGCCTCGTACAGCTCCGGCGGGATCGCCTGCAGCCCGGCCAGGAAGATGATCATGTTGTAGCCGAAGTTCTTCCACACCGCGAACAGGATGATGGTGGGCATAGCCCAGTGCGGATCGCCCAGCCAGTCGACCGGGTGGATGCCGGCGAGGCCCAGCACGTGGTTCGCCATGCCGTACCGGGTGTTGAACAGGTAGCGCCAGATCACCGCCACCGCCACCACCGTGGTCACCACCGGCGTGAACAGCGCGGTGCGGAACAGCGGCTTGCAGCGCGCCAGCGGCGAGTTCAGCAGCAGCGCCGCGCCGAGCGAAGCACCCATCGACAGCGGCACGCCCGCCGCCACGAAATACACCGTGTGGCCCAGCGCCGACCAGAACAGCGGCCGTTGCAGCAGCTCCCAATAGTTGCCCAGCGCCACGAAGCGCAGGTTGTGCAGGTCGGCCAGCGCGTAGAGGTCGTAGTCGGTGAGGCTGAGGATGAGCGCGCCCAGCACCGGCAGCAGGAAGAACACGCCCAGCACCAGCAGCGCCGGAGCGAGAAACAGCCAGGCGGCGCGCGGCGGGTTCATGGCGGGTGCTCCCGGGGCTGCTCGGGCGCGGCATGGTCGAGCACCCAGCGGCGCTTGGCCAGGATCGCGGCGGCGCGGCGGTCGATCTCGGCGGCGGCCTGGTCGGTCGTCAGCCGGCCGGCGATCGCCTCGGCGGCGACCAGCTGCATCTCGTTGGCGATGCGCTCCCACTCCGGCACCGCCGGCGTCGGCCTGACGTGTTCGAGCTGTTCGCGGAACGCGCGCAGCTTCGGGTCGTCGCGCAGCGCGCCGCCCTGCCACGAGCTGCGCCGCGGCGGCAGGTCGCCGAGCAGGGCGTAGAAGCGCTGCTGCACCGCCGGCTGCGACAGGTACTCGAGCAGCTGCCAGGCGGCGTCCTGCTGCTTCGAGGCGCGGAAGATCACCAGGCTGGAACCGCCGGCGGCGCCGACGCCGGCGATGCGCGGTCCGGGCAGCGGCGCGGTGGCCCAGTCGTCCTGCTGCGCGGCCGGCAGGCGCGAACGGAACTCGCCGATGTTCCACGGGCCGGACAGGTAGAACGCGTACGTGCCGCGGCCGAATTCCGTCCACGGGTTGCCGGCTTCGACGTTGCTGATCGGCGGCGCCTGGTGCAGCCGGAACGTGTCGACGTAGAACGCCAGCGCACGCTTGAAGCCGGCACTCTCGAAGTTGCCGTAGCGGTCGCCGTCGCGCAGCAGCGGGTCGGGTTGCTGCAGCGCCAGCGACATCAGCTGCTCGTACTCGTTGGTCGGCAGCAGGATGCCGTAGCGGTGCCGCGGCGGGTCGCTCAGCGTGGCGAGCTGGCGCCGCCACTCCTCCCAGTTGCGCGGCGGGGCGTGGAAGCCGGCCTGCTTGAGCAGGTCGCGGCGGTAGAACAGCAGCCGGGTGTCGACGTACCACGGCACGCCGTACAGCGTGCCGTCGATCACGTTGGTGGCCCAGATGCTGGCGAAGTAGTCGTCCGGCCGCACCACCGCGGAGCGGTCCACGCGCGCCTGCAGCGGTTCCAGCGCGTGCAGCGCCGCCAGCTCGGGCAGCCAGGTGTTGCCGAGCTGGCTGAGGTCCGGGGTGGAACCGCCGGCGATCGCGGTGAGCAGCTTCTGGTGCGCCGCGGTCAGCGGCAGCTGCTGCACCCGCACCCGGATGCCCGGGTGCGCCTGCTCGAATGCCGGCAGCAGCTGGACGATCGCCTCGCCCTCGCGGCCGATTGTCCACAACACCAGCTCGTGCCCGCCCGCCGCCGGGCGCGCGCAGCTGACGAGCAGCGCGCCGGCCAGGGCGAGTGCGGCCAACCGCAGGCCGCGGCGCATCGCGGATGCGCGCGGCGATCGCTGCGGGCGGCCGTGTTGCCTCATGGGGCCGGCGCCGGCGCGTCCAGCCAGCCGCCGGTGAAGCCGGCGCGCTCGAGTCCCTTGCGGATGTACGGGTTCTTCTTCATCACGTTCCACACGAAGCCGTTGCGCCAGTTCTCGGTCATCAGCACGATCGGGCCCTGGTCGATGCCCAACTGCAGGCTGTCGGCCCAGCCCAGCCCGGGCACCAGTCTGCCGGTACGCAGCGTGGTGGGAATGTGGAAGCTGAGGTTGAAGGCGTCGACGAAGCCGTGGTCGTCGTAGATGTATTTGCCGTAGCGCTGCTTCATGGTCGCGAGCGCGGGGATCACGATCTCCGGTGCGAACGCGATCGAACCGGCCGCGGCGGTCGGCGCGATGGTGCCGTCGTCCGAGATGTAGTCGAGTCCGGCACCGCGGGCGGTATAGCCGTGGAACGTGCGCTCGCCGTCGGCACCCTTCACGACCAGGCCGCCGGGGCCGTTGCTGGCGGTGAGGCCCCACACGTTGGCGCCGTAGCCGGTCCAGTGGCCGGGGTTGGCGATCGCGTAGCTGCGCTGCGCGTAGGTCGCGCGGCGGCTGTTCTCGAAATAGTCGAGGTCGTGCTCGCGGCTCCAGGCGTCGCGGATGCCGCGGAAGTCGATCCAGCTCTGGCTGTACTGGTGGCCGAACATCGGCGCGAAATTGAGGAAGGTCTGGCCCTGGAAGGTGCCCCAGGTGAGGTGGTTGGTGGACAGCCAGGCCGTCCATGCCTCCGGCCCGACCGGGTGGGTCGGCGAGCCGAGCGCGAGGATGTAGACCAGCATGCCTTCGTTGTAGCCCTTCCAGTCGGACGGGATGAACTTGCCGCCCGGCGTCCAGCCCATGCTGATCAGCGGCTTGCGCGGCTGCATCCAGGGCCAGTCGACGCGGCGGTAGATGCGGTCGGCGAGCTGGCGGATCTCGCCTTCCTGCGGCGTGTCGCGGTCGTAGTACGACTGCGCGAACAGCACGCCGCCGAGCAGCAGGGTGGTGTCCACGCTGGACAGCTCGGTCCAGCGCGCGAAGCGCCTGCCGCTGTGCATGTCGAGGAAGTGGTAGAAGAAGCCGTGGTAGCCGCTGGCGTCGTCCTCGCTGGCGTCCTGCGGCGCGTCGGCGAAGAAGCGCAGCAGGGTCAGGGTGCGCGCCACCGCCTGGTCGCGCGTGATGTAGCCGCGCTCGACGCCGATGCCGTAGGCGGTCAGGCCGAAGCCCACCGCGGCGATCGAGGAGAACGACTGGCCCGGCCAGGAGTCGGGTATCAGCCCGGTCTTCGGATCCGCACTCTGCCAGAACCAGTCGAAGCTGCGCCGCTGGAGGTCGTCGACCAGCGCCTGCTGCCGCGCCGGCAGGTCGGCGTAGCCCGGGCTCGGTGGCCGCGCCGCGGCGGGCGGCTGCCAGCCGGCACCGAACGCCAGCAGGGCGGCGAAGGCGACGGTGCGCAGGATCCGGAAGGACTTGGACATGCTGAAGCGCTCTCTCTTGCGGGGAGGGGGCCAATGCGGCCGTGGCGCGATAGCCGCCACGGCCGGGGGAGTTCGTCAGGCGGTCATCGCCGGCGCCGTGCAGCAGCGGTCGATGAAGGCCTGGTGTGCCGGCATCACCTCCACGCAGCTGGCGACCACGTGGCCGACGCTGGCCATGAACCCGGCCAGCTCCGCGTCGGGCATCTGGTCGACCAGCGGGTGGTAGCTCCGCGGCGCGATGCGCTGGCCCAGCATCACCTGCACCCAGCTCGGGGTCGCGAACATCTCCTCGCCGTCGCGGAAGAAGCGCCCGCTGTCTCGGAACAAGCGGATGTTGTCCGCCAGCTGCGGCGGGATCGACATCGTGCGGCACTGGTTCCAGAACGGCGTGTCGTCGCGCTCGGTGGCGTGGTAGTGCAGGATCAGGAAATCGCGGATGTGCTCGTACTCGAAGCGCGACTGCGCGTTGTAGCGGTCGATCAGCACCGGGCTGAAATCGCGTTGCGGGAACAGGTTGAGCAGCCGCGCGATGCCGGACTGGATCATGTAGATGCTGGTCGACTCCAGCGGCTCCATGAAGCCGCCGGCCAGGCCCAGCGCGACCACGTTGCGGTTCCAGGCCTGCCGGCGCACGCCGGTGGTGAAGCGCAGCAGCCGCGGCTCGCCCATCGGCTCGCCGTCGAGGTGGCCGAGCAGGGTGGCGGCCGCCTCGTCGTCGCTGACGTGGGCGCTCGAATACACGTAGCCGTTGCCGGTGCGGTGCTGCAGCGGGATGCGCCACTGCCAGCCCGCCGGCCGCGCCGACGCGCGGGTGTACGGCGTCGGCGGGCCGACCTTCTCGCAGGCCACCGCCAGCGCGCGGTCGCACGGCAGCCAGTGGCTGAAATCGAGGTAGCCGGTGTGCAGCGCCTGCTCGATCAGCAGGCCACGGAAGCCGGAGCAGTCGATGAACAGCTCGCCCTCGATGCGCTCGCCGCTTTCCAGCACGATCGCCTCGACGAAGCCGTCGTCTCCCCGCAACACGGTTTGCGCCACCTTGCCCTCGGTGCGCCGCACGCCGCGCTGTTCGGCGTAGCCGCGCAGGAAGCGCGCGTAGCGGCCGGCGTCGAAATGGTAGGCGTAGGCGATGTTCGCCAACGGCGAGCCGGGCGGCGCATCGCTGGCCGATGGCATGAAGCGGCCGCGCGGCGCAGCCGCCGTGTTCAGCGAGTACGCGCCGATCTCGTCCGCCTTGCCCGCCCGGCGCGCCTTGATCCAGTACTGGTGGAACGGCAGCAGGCCGACGTCGTGGCCGATCGTGCCGAAGCCGTGCACGTAGCTGTCGCCGAGCCGGCCCCAGTCGTTGAACTGCACGCCGAGCTTGAACGTGCCCTGGGTGTTCTTCACGAACTCGACGTCGTCGATGCCGAGCAGGTTGTTGAACAGCTTGAGGTGGGGCACGGTGCCCTCGCCCACGCCGACCGTGCCGATCTCCTCCGATTCCACCAGGCGGATCGAGCAGCCGGCATCGAGCACCTTGGCGAAGGCGGCGGCGGCCATCCAGCCGGCGGTGCCGCCGCCGACGATGACGATGTTCCTGATGCGCGGATCGGTCATGGGGAACCTGTGACAGGGTCGGGTGAAAAAGCAAAGCCCGCGAGGGGAGCGGGCTTTGCGGTGCTGCCTCTATCGTCGCCTCGATGCCACCGGGGATGGCGTCAGAACTTCATGCCGATCGTGAGTTTCAGCGTGCGTGGCACGAAGGTGATGTTGCCGGTCGGGTTGTACATCGCGGGGTTCGGGTTCGCCACGCCGTTGGAACCCCAGTTGACCAGGACGTCCGTGTAGTTCCTGAAGTTGAAGACATTGAGCACGTCGAAGCGGCCGTAGAGCTTGAGGCCGTGGCCGAGGTCGAAATCCTTGGTCGCCTGGAAGTCGATGTCGCGATAGCCGAACACCTTCCCGCCGACCAGGAACTTGCCGTTGCCTCCCGGCGTGGCCGCCATCGGGGTACAGCCGCTGCCGTTCGGATAGGTCACGCCGTAGCAGGCGATGCCGTTGAAC
This sequence comes from Rhodanobacter sp. FW104-R8, assembly GCF_001617365.1. Classification (GTDB taxonomy): domain Bacteria; phylum Pseudomonadota; class Gammaproteobacteria; order Xanthomonadales; family Rhodanobacteraceae; genus Rhodanobacter. The sequence goes on along the minus strand of NZ_LVJR01000116.1, from coordinate 28,687 downwards.
GGGAGCGGCGTGGCCAGGGTCAGCTTGGCCGACAGCGTGATGCCCCACGGCACGTCGATCGTGCCGGTGGCGACGAAGCGGTGCCGGGCGGCGGCGTTGGAATCGATGAACGGGTACTGCTGGATCGTCGCCTCGTCGAACGAGTAATGCTCGTTGACGTCCCGGTTCTGCTTCGCCCGCGTATAGGTGTAGGCGAACGTGGTGCCCCAGCCGGATTCCTTCGTGTACGGCTTGTCGGCCGACAGCAGCAGCTGGGTGGTGCGCGTGGCGATGCCGTTGTTGCCGATGATCAGCCCGCCGAAGCCCGGTACGCCGTTGCCCCACGGCTGGCTGCCGTTCTTGAAGAACGCGCCGTCCGGATAGCGGTTGCCCAGGGTGAACGCGAAACCGTCGTGGCTGAGGATGCGCGAGATCGCCGCGCTGGTGTTCCAGTCGCCGATCTTGTTGCGCATGCCGAGGCTGAATTGGTCGGAATACGGCGCCTTCAGGTGGTTGTTGATCGCATCCACCTCCTGGCCGGTGTTGCTGGAGGCGACCAGCGCCTGCAGCGCGGCGAGGTTGTTCTGGTACTTCGGATCCCAGGCGAAGCAGGGCGAGCTGTTGTTGTGGCACAGTCCGGTGACGGGGTCCTGGAAATACACGGTGAGCTGCGGCAGCGAGGACTTGGTCTGCTCCAGCTGCAGGTAGTCGTACAGGTCGCGGTCGTAGGCGCGGCCGGCACCGCCGAAGATCACGTGCTGCTCGTCGGCATCGAGGTCGTAGGAGAAGCCCAGCCGCGGCTGGATCTCGCCCTTGTACGCCTTGCGGTTGTGGCCGTTGCTGATGTAGTCGTTGAGGTTCACGCCGCCCAGGGCCAGGGCCTGGGCATAGGTCTGCCCCGCCGGTGCGCTCGGGTCGGGGTTCGGGCTGTTGAAGGCGGCGATCACGTTGGCCGGCGTGACGTAGTTGAGGTAGGACGGGTTCTTCTCGTAGTCCCAGCGCACGCCGAGGTTCAGCGTGAGCTTGTCGTTGACCGCCCAGTCGTCCTGGATATAGGTGCCGAACTGCTTGTCGCTGGACCGGGCCACCGGGTTCAGGCCGGGCACCGGGTTGGGGAAGAACACCTTGTACGGCGTCGCCGCGGTGCCGGTCGGATCGACGTTGTAGGTGAACTGCGGGTTGCTGTTGCCGGCGTCCTGCGCGTTCAGGTCCACCTTCTTGTACTTCACGCCCATCTTGATGACGTGGTCGCCGTGCCAGGTGAGGTCGTTGAACGTCAGGTCGTCCTGGATCGCCGGGCCCTTCTGGCCCTTCTTCTGCGTTGCCAGCGCATTCGCCGAACCGGCGATCAGGATCGTGGCGTCCTGCTGCGGCGCCCAGGTGTAGGCCGCGCCGTCGGCGAAGTGCAGCGGGGTCGGGTTGTTGTAGGCGTTCTCGTGGGTGAACAGGAGTTCGTTGAAGTACGAGTTGCCGCTGTGCTGCCAGCGCGCCGCGATGCGCGTGTCGCGGTTGATCACGTCGATGCCGGCGGAGGCGGCGGTCTGGTTGCCGATGTTGTCGTACTGGCCTTCCTTGCGCAGCTGCGCGCTCAGCTCGAAGCGGTCGCGGTCGGTCGGCTCCCAGTCGATCTTGCCGAAGTAGAGGTCTTCGTTGAACGGCAGGTCGGCCGGGCCCAGCTGCGCGGAAGCGCCGGCCGGCAGGAACGCGGCGGTGCCGGTGACGCCCGGCGTCACCGTGATCGGCGTATCGAACTTCTTCGCCTCGTAGGTGAAGAAGAAATGCATCTGATCCTTGATGATCGGGCCGCCGATCGCGAAGCCGTACTCCTTCTCGTGCGACTTGGTCTTCTTGCCCGCGTCGTTCTCCGAAGGCGTGCGCGCACGCATCGAATCGTTGGTGTAGGTGCCGAAGACCTCGCCGTGGAACTCGTTGGTGCCGGACTTGGTGTCGGCGGTGACCGCGGCGCTGGAGATCTGGTCGTACTCGGCCTTGTAGTTCGAGGTGATCACCTTGTACTCGCCGATCGCCAGCTGCGGGAACGGGTTGCCCTGGCTGGAGAACTGGCCGCTGACGCCGCCTTCCTTGACGTAGCTCTTCTGGCCGACGCCGTCGATGTAGACGTTGACCGAGCTGTTGTTCTGCGCGCCGCCGCGCAGCGAGGTGTGGCCCGAGGAGTCGACGTTGAACACCATGCCCGGCACGGTGTCGGCGAACTCCAGGAAGTTGCGCGAGACCTGCGGGATCGTGTTGATCTGGTGCAGCGAGATCGTCGAACCCAGTTCGGAGGTCTTCACTTCCGTCAGCGTGGCCGCGCTGACCGTGACGCCGGAGAGCGTGGTCGCGTTCGCCGTCGACGCGGCCGGTGCCGCGGCGGTCAGGTCCAGCGTGGCGGTCGAAGCGACCGTCAGGGTGACCATGCGTGCGGTGCCCGGACCGGCGTCGACCTGGTAGGTGCCGGGCGGCAGGCCGACCAGCGTGTAGCCGCCGTCCGCCCCGGCGGTGGTGCGCCGGGTGGAGCCGGTGGCGACGTTGCGCGCGGTGATCGTGGCGCTGGCCGCGGCCTTGCCGCGCAGGTTGGCGTCGGAGGTCTGTGCCCACGACAGCATCGGCGCGCCGGCCACCGCGATCACCGTGGCGTTGATCAGGCTTGCGAGCAGCTTCTTTCTGAGTTGCATTGGTGTGTTCATGCTTTCCCTCCCGTACCGGATGACCGATTCCCCGAAGTTGAAACAGCGTTTTTTGGAGCGTGCTCGTGCGGCGCCGCTTGCCGGTCGCCGCCGCAGGTGGCGCGGGCGACGATCTCGCAGGCGAGCGTGTGGCTGGATGGCGTGGCGTGCTTGGAGTCTTCCAGCAGCGCGGCCAGCTGTTCGAGCGCGCTGCGGCCGAGGTCGGCGATGCGCACGCGCACCGTGCTGAGCGGCGGGGTGACGTAGCGCGCGATCGGAATGTCGTCGAAGCCGGCCAGCGCGATGTCGCCCGGCACGTCCACGCCGGCCTCCTTGAACGCATACAGGCAGCCCACCGCCATCATGTCGTTGGCCGCGAACACGGCCTGCGGCCGCGGCTTGCGTGCCAGCAGCTGGTGCCCGGCGCGGTAGCCGGCCTCCTCGTTGAAATCACCCGCCACCACGTCCAGCGGTGCATGCGGCGCGTACTTCGCCATTGCGGCGCGGTAGCCGAGTTCGCGCTGCTGCGCATCGAAGTTGTCGGCCGGGCCGGCGATGAAGGTCACGCCGGAATGGCCGGCCTGCAGCAGGTGCCGCACCATCGCGTAAGCGCCGCCGTAGTTGTCGACGTTGAGCACCGCGTACGATTTGCTTTTCACCGCGCTGTTGAGCAGCACGGCCGGCACGCTGGCCGGGAGGTTGCTGCGCAGGAAGGCGGCGTCGACATGGTTGGACAGGATCAGCATGCCGTCGACCCGACCCTGCATCGCGCGCAAGGCGGTGGCGGCATCCGCGGCCCCGTCGTGCGAACTGGAGACCAGCAGGTGCAGGCCGCGCGCCCGGGCGGCCTGGTCGATGCCGCGGATCAGCTCCGAGAAGAATTCGCCGTGCAGATCCGGCAGCAGCGCGCCGATGGTATGCGTGCGCCGGGTGATCAGGCTGCGGGCCGCCGCGTGTGGCACGTAACTGAGGCGGGTGGCCACGTCGCGGATGCGCTGGGCGGTTTCGGCCGTGACGCCGCCGCCACTGTTCAGCGCGCGCGACACCGAGGCCACGGAAACACCGGCCTCACGCGCCACGTCTTTGATCGTCACTGTCGCCATGTGAGTTGCCCCGAGCGCCGAACTCCACTGCGGCGACAACGTAATCGTTTTCATAAAGCGTTGTAAAGCATCCGCTAACAAGGCTTCTGCTGCGCCGCAAAAGGTTTATGCAAACGTTTTCATGGACGAGCCGGGCAAGTGGCTGGCCGAGCGGAAAACGTACGGTCCGATCGGGTGGATCGCGTTATGGCAATGCAGCAAGCCGTGGATGAGGCGGGTGCCGGATCGGAACGGATGAACGGTATTTGTGGACGACGTCGCAATCCGGGTCGTTTTTGCCTGTTGTTAAAAATTTCTCCCTGTCGTTAAATCAGGGTTAATCTATGTGCGCTCAGTCGACTGTACCCTGAAGTTGTCGCTGTAGCGAAGAAACATTCATCAAGTGGCTGATTTGCATACCATGACCCTGCTGTCGACCCTGCTGCTGCTGTCCGCCGTGCTGATCATCAGCGCGGTCAGGCGCGTGCCGGCCGGGCAGGTCTACAGCCTGTACCGCCACGGCAAGCTGGTACGCGTGCTGCAGTCGGGTACGCATCTGGTGTTGCCGCTGCTTGATCGGGTCGCACACAAGATCGACCTGGCCGGGCAGACCCTGCGTTTCGAGGAGCTGCTGGCCGATGCGCACGACGTGCGCGGCACGGTGTACTGGCAGGTGCTGGAGCCGGAGCGTGCCGACGCGGTGTTCGAGCAGGTCGACCAGCTGATCCGCCGCGGCGCGCAGGAAGCCCTGCGCAGCGAGCCGGCGGCCGTTCGCACCGACCGTCGCGACCTGGGCGCGCGGGTGAAGCAGTCATTGAACAGCGCGCTGCGCGAGCGCGGCATGATGGTGACCCGGGTCGACCTCGAGGTCGCCTGAGCACGACACGCGCCAGGGCGCCCGAGAGCGCCCGCGCCACAGGGGATTTGCAAGTCTTCGGCCCGCCATCCGGCGGGTTTTCTTTGGCCGGGGCTGGCAAGCCCGGCAGGTGCCGCGGATACTTTGCGCCCCATTCCCCGAGTGAGCCCATGACCACCCGCGCCGCCTTGCAGACCCGACTCGAACAAGGCATCGCCGCGCTGGGCCTGGCACTGCCGGCCGACGCGGTGCCGCGGCTGCTCGACTACCAGGCCCTGCTGGAGCGCTGGAACGCGGCCTACAACCTCACCGCGGTGCGCGATCCGGCGGAGATGGTCACGCGCCACCTGCTCGACTCGCTGGCGATCCTGCCGTATGTGCGGGGCCAGACCCTGGCCGACCTCGGCACCGGCCCCGGCCTGCCCGGCATCGTGCTGGCGATCGCCGCGCCAGGGCGGGAGATTTTGCTGGTCGATTCCAACGGCAAGAAGGTGCGCTTCCTGCGCGAGGCGATCCGCGCGCTGAAGCTGGATGGCGTGCGCGCGCTGCAGTCGCGGGTGGAAGAGGTCGAAGGCCGGTTCGACTGCATCACCGCGCGCGCGTTCGCCAGCCTCGCCGACATGCTGGGCTGGGGCGGCCACCTGCTGGCACCGGACGGGATCTGGCTGGCGATGAAGGGCAAGCGGCCGGACGACGAGCTGCCGGGCATCCCGGCCGGGTTCGAAGTGCGCGGCATGCACGAGCTGGCGGTGCCGGGGCTGCCGGCGGAGCGCCACCTGCTGGTGCTCGGTCGCTCGGTTTCGTAGGAGCGCACCCTGTCCACAAGGGACTTCCTTCGGTCGTGCGCGATGCTCTAAGGGCATCGCGCACAGGGTGCGCTCCTACTCGTCGAGCACGCTGCCGTTGCTCTCGATCACCTGCGCGTACAGCTTCGCGGTGGCCTTCGGCGTGCGCTGCTGGGTGGCGAAGTCGACGTGGTACAGGCCGAAGCGCTTGGAGAAACCCAGCGACCACTCCAGGTTGTCCAGCAGCGACCAGGCGTAGTAGCCCTTCAGGTTCACCCCGGCCGCGATCGCCCGGTGCAGCGCCTTGAGGTGGCGGCGCAGGTAGTTCGTGCGCAGCGGGTCGTCCAGCACCTCGGCCTCGGCCACCGGCGGGTCGTAGAACGCGGAGCCATTTTCGGTGATGTACAGCGGGATGTCGCCGTAGCGCTGCTTGAACCAGGTCAGCGTGTCGGTCAGGCCCTGCTCGAACACTTCCCAGCCGGTCTCGGTGTAGGTCTTGTTCGGCTGGCGCACCGGCGAGGCTTTCAGCGGGTACTGGTTCGGGTCGTGCTTCACCACGGCGCGGGTGTAGTAGTTGATGCCGACGAAGTCGACCGGCTGCTTGGTCAACTCGAAGTCGTCCGCGGGGAAATCCGGCCAGGCGTCGCCGAAGATCTCCTTCAGCTCGGGCGGGTAGCTGCCGAGCAGGGCCGGGTCGGCGAACTGCTGGTTCATGTAGGCGTGCGCGCGGCGGGTGGCGGCGAGATCCTCGGCGCTGTCCGAGCGCGGGTACTTCGGTTCGATGTTGAACACCACGCCGATCTCGTGCTTGCCGTGCGCGCGGTAGGCCTGGATACCGGCGCCGCTGGCGCGCATCAGGTTGTGCGCGGCGAGCGGCGCCTCGTACTTGCTGCGATGGCCGGGCGCCAGTGCGCCGTGCAGGTAGCCGCCGTCGGTGACCACCCACGGTTCGTTGAGCGTGGACCAGCGCGGCACGCGATCGTCCAGCGCCTTGAACATCACCTCGGCGTACTCGGCGAACCAGTGCGCGATGTCGCGGTTGAGCCAGCCGCCGCGGTCGTCCAGCGCCGCCGGCAGGTCCCAGTGGAACAGCGTGGCGTTCGGCGCGATGCCGTTTTCCAGCAATTGATCCACCAGCCGCGAGTAGAAATCCAGCCCCTTCGGATTGACCCGGCCGGTGCCCTCGGGCAGCACGCGCGCCCAGTTGACGCTGAAGCGGTAGCCCTTCAGGCCCAGCGCCTTCATCAGCTGGACGTCGCCCTTGTAGCGGCGGTAGTGGTCGCAGGCGACGTCGCCGGTGTCGCCGTTCGCCATCATCCCCGGCGTGTGCGCGAAGCGCTGCCAGATGCTGGGGCCCGCACCATCGGCCAGCGGCGAGCCCTCGATCTGGTAGGCCGAAGTGGCGGCGCCCCAGTGGAAGCCGTCGGGGAAGCGGAAACGGGGGCGGGACATGGGCGGTCCTTCGGGCAAGGCTTGATGTAAACGATTACATGGGCAGAATAGCCCAATGCCCCGCGGAAGTGCAGACCAGCGCATGCTGCGCGGGACGGCCGTCGTGGCCAACCGCACCGGAGATGCCGATGGCTGCTGTACGTCTGGATCAGCTGCGCAAGGTCTACCCCAACGGCCACGTCGGCGTGGCCGACGCCAGCTTCGAGATTGCCGATGGCGAGCTGCTGGTGCTGGTGGGGCCGTCCGGCTGCGGCAAGACCACCCTGCTCAGGATGATCGCCGGGCTGGAATCGATCAGCGGCGGCACGCTTTCCATCGACGGCCGCGTGGTCAACGAGGTGGCGCCGAAGGATCGCGACATCGCAATGGTGTTCCAGAACTACGCGCTGTATCCGCACATGACGGTGGCCGAGAACCTCGGCTTCGGCCTGAAGCTGCGCGGCCACAAGCAGGCCGACATCGACCAGCGCGTGGCGGCGGCGGCGAAGACGCTGGAACTGGAAGCGCGGCTGGCCTCGCGCCCGTCCGCGCTGTCCGGCGGCCAGCGCCAGCGCGTGGCACTGGGCCGGGCGCTGGTGCGCGATCCCAAGGTGTTTTTGCTGGACGAGCCGCTGTCCAACCTGGACGCCAAGCTGCGCCTGTCGATGCGGGTGGAGATCGCGCGGCTGCATCGCCAGCTCAAGGCCACCATGATCTACGTCACCCACGACCAGATCGAGGCGATGACCCTGGGCCAGCGCATCGTGGTGCTGGATGGCGGCGTGATCCAGCAGATCGACACGCCGATGAACCTGTACGAAAAGCCCGCCAACCTGTTCGTCGCCGGCTTCGTCGGCAGCCCGGCGATGAACCAGCTACGCGGCACGCTCAAATTGGCCGATGGCTGGAAGCTGGCTACCGCCCACGGCGACATCGCATTGGGCGAGCCGCCGCAGGCGACGGCGTGGCAGCCGTGGCGCGACCGCGAGGTGGTGCTGGGCATCCGCCCGGAGCACCTGCAGCCGCAGGACGCCGGCGAGGCCGCATTCGGCGCGCGGCTGGAAGTGCTCGAACCGGTCGGCAACGAGGTCTTCCTGAACCTGCGTTACGGCGACCAGGCGCTGGTTTCGCGGGTGTCGCCGCGGGCCCTGCCCGAGCCGGGCAGCACGCTGGCGCTGGGCCTGGCGGCCGATCGGCTGCACCTGTTCGACGCCGCCGGCGGGACGCGGATCGGCGCCTGAGCACGGGCAGCGCTGGGCAGGGCGAGGCATTACACTAACCCTCTCCCGCGTACGGTAGCTATCCATCCATGGCCCGCATCATCGCTGTCGCCAACCAGAAGGGCGGCGTCGGCAAGACCACCACTGCCGTCAATCTCGCCGCTGCGCTGGCCGCCGCGAAGCGCAAGGTATTGCTGGTCGACCTGGACCCGCAGGGCAACGCCACGATGGCCTCGGGCATCAACAAGCGCGACATCAAGGCGAGCGGTTGCGAGGTGCTGCTGGAGGAAGTGGAGATCGCCGCGGCGATCGTGCCCACCGACGCGCACTACGACCTGCTGCCGGGCAACGGCGACCTCACCGCGGCCGAGCTGAAGCTGATGGACGCGCTGGCGCGCGAGCACCGGCTGAAGGAGGTGCTGGCGAAGATCGCGGCGGACTACCACACCATCCTGGTCGACTGCCCGCCCTCGCTGAACCTGCTCACGCTGAACGCGCTGACCGCGGCCGACGGCGTGCTGATCCCGGTGCAGTGCGAGTACTTCGCGCTGGAAGGCCTGTCCAGCCTGCTCGACACGATCAAGGCGGTGCGCCACCGGCTGAACCCCGCGCTGGAGATCGAGGGCCTGCTGCGCACCATGTACGACGTGCGCAACAACCTCGGCAACGAAGTGTCCGCCCAGCTCACCCAGCACTTCGGCGACAAGGTGCTGCGCTCGATCATCCCGCGCAACGTGCGTCTGGCCGAGGCGCCCAGCCACGGCCAGCCGATCCATCTGTACGACCGCAGCTCGCGCGGCGCGATCGCCTACATCGGCCTGGCCGGCGAGGTGATCCGGCGTGAGCGCGGGCTGCCGCCGCGTCCCAGCCACGCCGAGGCGCTCGACGACATCGAACCGCCGGCATACGGCGACAGCGGCCCGACGCTCAAGGCGCCGGCCGCCAATCACCAGGAATGAGAGCCTGTTCGTGATCACCAAGCACTCCGCGTTGTCATCCCGTGGCTGTCAGGTGGCAGTGCGTGGTGCCGGCTTGTCTGGCCGGCAGGCCAAGCCGCGCTGCGTATGGCGGCCATGGGATGACAGCCTGTCGGGCCGGATCTGTTTGCGTGCGGGCCGGCGTCATCATTCGGTCGTGGACGGACGTCCACTCCCTCACTCTTCCTTGGCCTGCGCGCAAACAGCTTCCGGCGCGGGGTGCTTGGAGATCATGAACAGGCTCTAGACATGGCTGCTGCGAAAAAACGGGGATTGGGACGTGGACTGGACGCCCTGCTCGGTGGCGACGGCGATGCCGCGCCGTCGGTGCTGGCGCAGGAAGGCGAGCTGCGCATCCTGCCGATCCAGCAGATCCAGCCCGGCAAGTACCAGCCGCGGCGGCACTGGAACGACGAGGCGCTGGACGAGCTGGCCGCCTCGATCAAGGCGCAGGGCCTGATCCAGCCGGTGGTGGTGCGCGAGATCGGCAGGAACAGCTACGAGCTGATCGCCGGCGAGCGCCGCTGGCGGGCGGCGCAGCGCGCCCAGCTGAGCGAACTGCCGGCGCTGGTGAAGGCGGTGCCGGAGGCGGCGGTGCCGGCGATGGCGCTGATCGAGAACATCCAGCGCCAGGACCTCACCCCGCTGGAAGAAGCCGACGCGCTGAAACGGCTGATCGACGACTTCGACCTCACCCACCAGCAGGCCGCCGACGCGGTGGGTCGCTCGCGCGCCTCGGTGTCGAACATGCTGCGGCTCACCGAGATGCCGGAATCGATCAAGCGCCTGCTCGACGACGGCAAGCTGGAGATGGGCCACGCCCGCTGCCTGCTGACCCTGGAGGAAGCCATCGCCGTGCCGCTGGCGCGCCAGGCCTCGACCCTGGGCTGGTCGGTGCGCGAGCTGGAGGAAGCCGCCCGCCGCGCGCAGACCGCGCCGAAGGGCAAGGCCAAGCACCCGCCCGCGCGCGACCCGAACATCGCCGCGCTGGAGCGCGAACTGGCCGAACGCCTGGCCACCAGGGTCGAACTGGCGCAGGGCCGCGGCGGCCACGGCAAGCTGGTGATCCACTACCACAGCAACGACGAACTCGAAGGCATCCTCGGCAAGATCCGCTGAAAGAACAGGAGTGAGGGAAGCGGAGTGAGGAGCGAGAGGGAAGCCTGGCCGGCGCTACGCCTTTTCTCACTCCTCACTCCTCTTCCCTCACTCCTCGCTCCGCCACACGCTTCACGTTCACGCAAATACTCAAGGCCTCCCCATGCCGCAACTCTCCGTCGTCGTCCCCGTCTTCAACGAGCGCGACAATATCCCGCTGCTGCTGGCCGAGATCGCCGCCGCGCTGCGCGGCAAGGTCGACTACGAGGTGGTCTACGTCGACGACGACTCGACCGACGACAGCCGTGCCGTGCTGGCCGCGCAGAAGGCGCTGCACCCGGAGCTGCGCGTGCTGCACCACGTCACCCGCAGCGGCCAGAGCACCGCGGTGTGGAACGGCGTGCGCGCGGCGTCGTCGCCGTGGATCGCCACGCTGGACGGCGACGGCCAGAACGACCCGGCCGACATCCCGAAGCTGCTCGCCGCGCGCGATACCGCCGCCGCCGAGGTGCGCCTGTTCGCCGGCTGGCGCACCACGCGCCGGGACAGCTTCAACAAGCGGATCTCCTCGAAGGTCGCCAACGCGGTGCGCTCGCGCATGCTGAAGGACGCCACGCCGGACACCGGTTGCGGCCTGAAGCTGTTCGAGCGCGAGGTGTTCCTGCGCCTGCCCTACTTCGACCACATGCACCGCTACCTGCCGGCGCTGGTCAAGCGCGCCGGTTTCCAGAGCACCAGCGTGCCGGTGGGCCACCGCCCGCGCACCGCCGGCGTGTCCAAGTACGGCATGCTGGACCGGCTGTGGGTGGGCCTGGCCGACCTGCGCGGCGTGGCCTGGCTGATGCGCCGGGGCAAGGTGACGAAAGTCGAGGAACTCTGATCCGCGTCACGCCGCCTGGTGCCGCCGGTCGTATGCTGGGGATCTTCCCCCAGGGAGGCTCATCCGATGAGCATCGCCGTCAAGCGTGTCTACGAACCGGCCGCGAAAGCCGACGGTTATCGCGTGCTGATCGACCGGCTGTGGCCGCGCGGGCTGAAGAAGGAGGCGGTGCCGCTGGACCTATGGGCGAAGGAGCTGGCCCCGTCGACCGCCCTGCGCCAGTGGTTCGGCCACGATCCGGCGCGCTGGGACGGTTTCCGCCACCGCTACGCCAGCGAGCTGGATGCGCTGGCCGAGCACTGGCAGCCACTGGCCGAGCGCGCCGCGCGGCACACCGTCACCCTGCTCTTCGGCGCGCGCGACGAAGAGCACAACAACGCGGTGGCGCTGAAGGCGTACCTGGACAACTGGCTGCACATGCACGGTCCACGCTAGGGTGCCCAGGCGCGGCTCAGGCCTCGCGCTGCGGCGTGCCGGCCCGCGGCCAGTTCGCCAGCGCCGCGCGCGCCTGCGCGCGGCCCATTTCGATCAGCTCGCGCGCGCGGTAGAACTCGTAGGCGAGCGCCATGTCGTGCGGCAGCTGGATCAGCAGGTCCGGCGCGTACGCAGCCAGGCGCAGCCGCGACAGGTTCGCCTGCATCAGGTCCATCGACTGGGTCAGCAGTTCGAGCGTGCCCGGCTCGCGCGGGCGGCTTTCGCCGCGCGGGAGCATCCGGCCGATGAATTCGCCGAGGCGCTGGCGGTAGCCGCCTTCCGGCGTGGCCGCATCGTGCACCGGCGGTTCCGGCGGCACGGTGGTCATCGCCGGGCCGTCCACGCTCACCGCGATCAGGTAGTCGGCGCTCTCGCGGATCAGCGGTGTCACCGGCACCGGGTTGAGCAGGGCGCCGTCGACCAGCCGGCGGCCGTCGATGGTGTGCGGGCGGAACACGGTGGGGATCGCGATCGACGCGCGGATCGCCTCGAACAGGCCGCCCCGGCTCAGCCACACTTCGCGGCCGCGCTCGATGTCGGTGGCCACCGCGGTGAACGCCAGCGGCAGCTCCTCGATCTGCGCGTCGCCGACCAGCCCGCGCATGGTCTCGATGATCTTGTCGCCCTTGATCAGGCCGCCGCCGCTGAAGGTCCAGTCGACCAGCCTGAGCACGTCGAGCTTGGCCAGCGCGCAGACCCAGTCGCGGTACACGTCGAGCCGGCCGGTGGCGTGGATGCCGCCGATCAGCGCGCCCATCGAGGTGCCGGCGATCGCCACGATCGCGTAGCCCTGCGCCTCGATCTCCTCGATCACGCCGATGTGCGCCAGCCCCTTCGCGCCGCCGGAACCGAGCGCCAGCGCCACGGTCGGCCTGCGCGCGGCGGGCGCGGCACCGGCGGTATCGGTGGCGGCCATCGGATCCGTGCTCAGCGCGGCGACTGCTGGTAGCCGCCCAGCGCCAGCTGCAGCAGGATCTTCATCTCCTCGCGCAGCGACAGCGGCGCCACCACCTCCGCGTCCGGGCCGTACTTGAGCACGTCCATCAGCAGTTCCTTGGAATTGGAGTAGGGCAGCTTCAGCTCGTAGCGGCCGTCTTGCAGCCATTCGCCCTGCTGCTGCGAGTGCCAGTGCTCGTCGGCGACCCAGCGCGCGGCGTGCTGCGAGAAGCGGATCGTCGCCCACGCCTTCGGCTTGCCGGCGAAGATGCCGTAGCTGGAGGCGAGCAGCTCGTTGAGGTCGGCGTCGGCCACGTCGGTGGCGGGCGTGTCCAGCGCCTGCGCGTCGGCGATGCGGTCGACCGCGAAACTGCGCAGCGCCTGGCGGTCGTGGTCCCACACGTCGAGGTACCAGTTGTCGCGGTAGTGGGTCAGCCGTTGCGGCGACACCGTGCGGCGGCTGTCCGCGTTGGTGGTGCGCGCGCGGTAGCGGAAGCGCAGCTGTTTGCGCTCCAGCACCGCGCCGGCGACGATGCGGAACACCTGCTGGTCGAGCTTGCGCTCGCCCCAGGCGACCACGCGGATGCGCTCGATCGGCAGCGCCCTGCCGTTGTCCTGGTGCGACAGCAGGCCCTCGATGCGCGCCTTGAACGGCGCCAGCGCGCCGGCCAGCACGCCGGGGCCGGAACGGCTGATCAGCTCGTTCAAGGCCAGCAGCGCGGCCAGCTCGTCGGAGGTCAGCCACAGCCCGGGCAGCTCGAACTTCTCGCCCTCGCCCACTTCGTAGCGGAACGCGGCCTGGTCGGTGCCGGCGCTCTCGATCGGCGCGCCCAGCGCATCGCGCAGGAACGCCACGTCGCGGTAAAGCGTGGCGCGCGAGCATTCCAGCTCGCCGAGCAGGCGCGACAGCGGGATCGGGTAGTGCGCCGACTTCAGCAGCCGGTGCAGGGTCAGTATGCGTTCGTAGCGATCCATGGAAGCGTCGGCATATCGTCGGGAGGGAGGCGTTGTGTAGCATGGAGGCGGGTCGTGGTGGCTGCAAGTCACCGCGCCGCCACTGCGGGTGCAGCGTGCATGCCGTCCGTGCTGCGGACGGCTGCTGGCTGGAGCCATCTCCCGACACCGGCCTCGAATGTACGCCGGGCGTGCGATGGAAGCGCCTCCGATGGCTTGCCGGCGGTGTTCATTGCAAGTTCAAGCCGCCGCGTTAAGGTAGCGGCCTTACTTTTGCTTAACAAATGGATCCTCTTTCCCGATGAAAAAGACCTTGATCGCCGGCCTGCTGCTGGCCGCCTTCGCCAGTTTCGCCGTGCAGGCCCAGGATGCCGACACCACCCCGTCCAGCAACGGCGGCTGGAGCGGTTCGGGCGAATTCGGCTTCGCCTCGTCCACCGGCAACTCGCGCTCGGAGAACGTCAACGCGAAACTCGGCCTGAGCCAGGAAAACGAGCAGTGGAAGAACACCTTCTTCCTCGACGGCCTGCGCTCGAAGAGCCAGCAGACCGTGGTCGACAGCAGCGGCAACACCATCAAGAAATTCAACACCACCGCGAACCGTTACGACGGCGGCGCTTCGGTCGGCCTCAAGCTCGACCCGCGCAGCTACATCGTGGGCGCGGCTCGCTACGAGCACGACGACTTCGGCGCGAACCTGTGGCAGGGCATCGTCTCGCTCGGCTACGGCTACATCGCGTTGAAGGACGAGCGCAACGAGCTGTCGTTCGAAATCGGCCCCGGCTACAAGCGCTACCGTCCGGCCGACATCGACCTGGTGGTGAACGGCGTCGAGACCAGGCAGCGGCAGCCGAGCCAGAGCGAGATGGTTGCCCGCGGCCTGGTCAACTACAAGTACAAGCTGAGCGACAACGCCGCGTTCGAGGACACGTTCCTGATGGAAGCGGGCTCGAAGAACACCTACCTGCAGAACGACGCAGGCCTGGCGGTCAGCATGACCCGCAAGCTGGCGCTGAAGGTCGGTTTCCAGGTGCGCCACAACAGCGACGTGGTGGCCGCCACCAAGACCAAGAAGACCGACACGCTGACCACCACCAATTTGGTCTACAGCTTCTGAGTTCGAGTGTCACCGATACGGAAACGGCCCCGTCGCGCGAGCGGCGGGGCCGTTTGTTTTTGCAGGGCGGGCACCGCCCGCCGCTCTTGCCATGCAACGCGAAAGGCGGCGGGCCGTGCCCGCCCTGCCGAGGCTGCGACCGGCGTTGAAAATCGGCGCCGTTTTTCAGAGTCTAAGCAGCTCGGCGGCGCCCTGCGCCAGCAACGCCGCCGCCACCTGCCGGCCCAGCGCGATCGCCTGGTCGGCGGGGCCGCTGGCCTCGGCATGCAGCAGCTGGCCGCTGGCCGCGTCGCCGACCATGCCGCGCAGGTGCAGGCCGTGTTCGCCCAGCGTGCACCACGCGCCGACCGGCACCGTGCAGCTGCCGCCCAGCGCCTGATTCATCGCACGCTCGGCGCTGACGGTGAGCCGGGTGTCGGCGTCGTCCAGTGCGGCCAGCAGCGCCAGTACGCCGGGCTGGCCCTCGCGTGCCTCGATCGCGATCGCCGCCTGCCCCGGCGCCGGCAGCCAGTCCGGCGCGGCCAGCCGCGAGCGGATCCGCGCGGCCAGGCCCAGCCGCTCCAGTCCCGCGCAGGCCAGCACGATCGCGTCGTAGGCGCCGGCGTCGAGCTTGGCCAGGCGGGTGCCCACGTTGCCGCGCAGGTCGAGCAGTTCAAGATCCGGCCGCAGTGCGCGCAACTGCGCCTGCCGCCGCAGCGACGAGGTGCCCACGCGCGCGCCGTGGGGCAGCGCGGCGGGGTTGTCGTGGTGATTGCTGACGAACGCATCGGCGGCGTCCGCGCGCGGCAGGATCGCCGGCAGCGCGAAGCCCGGCTCCAACTGCGCCGGCACGTCCTTCAGCGAATGCACGGCGAGGTCGGCGCGGCCTTCCAGCATCGCCACCTCCAGCTCCTTCAGGAACAGCCCCTTGCCGCCGATGGTGGCCAGCGGCTGGTCCAGGATCTCGTCGCCGCGGGTGCTCATCGGCACCAGCTCCACCGCCAGCCCCGGATGCGTGGCGCGCAGCCGCGCGGCGACGTGCTCGGCCTGCCACAGCGCGAGCGCGCTCTTGCGGGTGGCGATACGCAGGGTGGAAGGGTTCATCGGGGCTCCGCGACGTTCGACAGGCGCACATTGTCGCGTAGTTTGCGTACGGCGGCGCAACGGCACATTGGCGCAGGGCGGCGGCAAAGCCGCTACGATGATGGCAAACCACGGGAGCAGATCATGCAAAGCGGCAATCCGGCGCTCAACAAGAACACCTTCCTCGATGCCGCCAGCGGCGCGGTCCTCACCCGCGGCGACGAGGCGATGACGATCAACGGCACGGTCAACAAGACCGGCCTGCTGCTGATCCTGGTGCTGGTCGGCGCGATGGTCAGCTGGAGCCGGTTCGCCGGCCCCGGGAGCCTGCCGGCGATGATGCCGCTGGTGCTCGGCGGCGCGATCGGCGGCCTTGTGCTGGCCCTGGTCACCGTGTTCAAGAAGACCTGGGCACCGATCACCGCGCCGCTGTACGCGGTGGCGGAAGGGCTGTTCATCGGTGCACTGTCGGCGATCTTCGAGATGCGCTACCCCGGCATCGTGATGCAGGCGGTGGGGCTGACCTTCGGCACCATGGCCGCGATGCTGCTGGCCTATCGCAGCGGGCTGATCCGCGCCACCGAGAAGTTCAAGCTCGGCGTCGCCGCCGCCACCGGCGGCATCCTGCTGCTGTACCTGGCGAACTTCGCGATGGGCTTCTTCGGCCACTCGATGGGTTTCATCAACGGCAGCAACGGCATCGGCATCGCGTTCAGCGCGGTGGTGGTGGTGATCGCGGCGCTCAACCTGATCCTCGACTTCGACCTGATCGAAACCGGCGCCCAGCAGGGCGCGCCGAAGTACATGGAGTGGTACGGCGCCTTCGCGCTGGTGGTGACCCTGGTCTGGCTGTACCTGGAACTGCTGCGCCTGCTGTCGAAGCTGCAGTCGCGCAACTGAGGATTCTTGTGCCGTCGTGCCGAGGCGACGCCGCTGCGTCTCGGCTACGGCGACAACGGCATGACGCGCCGCATGAACTCATCGAACAGCGGCACGGTGAAAGCGATCAGGCCGTGTTCCGGTGCGTAGATCATGCCTTTCTTGATCAGGTTGTCGCGGGTCGGTCCCAGGCTGCTTCCGCCCCTGCCCATGGCCTTGGCGACGTCGGATGATCGCTGCGGGCCTTCGCCAAACTCTGCCAAGTAACGCATGTAGTCGCGTTCCAGCGGTGTCAACCGGTCGAAGCGCACACGAAAGAAGGATTGGTCCAGCTTACGTATGGACTGGTCGGTGGCGGCAGTGGCGGCGTCCACCGTGATGACCTTGTCGGCGGCCGCGTTCCACGCGTTGTAGCCCCATTCCTGCAGGAAGTAGGGATAGCCACGGGTCTGCACATAGATTTCCGCCAGTGCAGAGTCCTCGATACGGGCGCCTTCTTCCTCCACGGGTTCGCGGATCGCCTTATATGCATCCTCTTCCTGCAGCCTGTCCAGTCGCGGAAAGTCGAACAGCCGTTCGGCATAACTCTTGGCATCGCCGGCTTGACCCGCCAACTGCGGCAAGCCCGCACCAAACAGCAACAGCGGCAATCCCGCCTGGTTGATGGCGTGGATGGCGCGAATCAGTGCTCCCAGTTCCGCGCGCGGCACGTATTGCAGTTCGTCGATCAACAAAGCCACCGGACGGGAGGCCGCCTGCGCGGCTCGTGCGGCAGCTACCAGAACGTCCTTGATGTCTGCTTCCAGATCGCCGCTGTCCGCCTGCCCGGCTTCCGGGTCCACGCCCAGGGTCACGTCCACGCCGCCGGCGCTTGCGGTGACATTGCCGATGAAACTGCGCAGCACGCGGAGACTTCTTTTCACGGCCTCGATGGCCTGCGCGCTTCGGTCCAGTTGCAGAAGCACTTTGCGTAATGTGTGTATCAGCAGCTGGCGTAAATCTTCGCCGTCACGTGCCTCGATCTGTTCGGTGAGATAACCCCGTTCACTGGCCTCCCGGGCGATCTCGTTCAGCAATACGGTCTTGCCCACGCCGCGCAAGCCAAGAATCATCAATGACTTGGCATGCCGACCGCGCTTGGTGCGTTCCAGTGCCGTGATGGCCTGGCTGAGCACCTCCGAACGTCCGGCCAGTTCGGGTGGACTGACGCCGGCGCCGGGATTGAAGGGGTTGCTGTAGGGATCCATGGCCGTCTCTAGCGAGTTCTTGGCATTTATATCAAAAATTGCATAGAAGTTAATATAAGCCGCTAGTAAATGCCCGGGCATGCCTTCTGCCCGTCGCCTTGATGGCTTGCCGGGACACGTTTTGTGATCCCGTGCGATTGCGCGAGCTCCGGTGTTACCGCGCCAGCAGCGCCTTCGCTCGTGCCACCACGTTGTCCACCGTGAAGCCGAACTCGCGCAGCAGCACCTCGGCCGGCGCGGAGGCGCCGAAGTGGTCGATGCCGAGCATGTCGCCCTTCGCGCCGACGTAGCGGTCCCAGCCCTGCGACACGCCCAGTTCCACCGCCAGCCGTGCCGGCACGTCGGGCGGCAGCACCTGGTCGCGATAGCTCTGCGGCTGCGCGTCGAACAATTCCCAGCTCGGCATCGACACGCAGCGCACGGCGATGCCGTCGGCCTGCAGCTGGTCGGCGGCTTCGACGATCAGGCCGACCTCGGAGCCGCTGGCGAGCAGGATCAGTGAGGGCTTGCCGTTCGGCGCATCGCTGAGCACGTACGCGCCCTGGCGCAGGCCGTCGGCGCTGGCGTAGCGGGTGCGGTCCAGCGTGGGCACGTTCTGCCGGGTCAGCGCCAGCAGCACCGGCCGCCGCTTTGTTTCCAGCGCCACCTTCCACGCCACGGCGGTCTCGTTGGCGTCGGCGGGGCGGATCACGCTGAGGTTGGGGATCGCGCGCAGGCTGGCCAGCTGTTCCACCGGCTGGTGGGTGGGGCCGTCTTCGCCCAGCGCCACGCTGTCGTGGGTGAACACGTGCACCACGTGCACGCCCATCAGCGCGGCGAGGCGGATCGCCGGGCGCATGTAGTCGGAGAAGATCAGGAAGGTCGAACCGTAGGGGATGAAGCCGCCGTGCACGGCCAGCCCGTTCGCGATCGCGCCCATCGCATGCTCGCGCACGCCGAAGTGCAGGTTGCGGCCGGCATGGCTCCAGCCGCCGCCGTCCGAACCCTGGCTGTCCTCGCCCGGCGCCAGCGGCGGATTGAAGTCGCCCAGGTCCTTCAGCGCGGTGTGGGTGGACGGGTCGAGGTCGGCCGAGCCGCCGCCCAGCGCGGGCAGTTTCGGCGCGATCGCGTTCATCACCTTGCCGCCGGCGACGCGGGTGGCGAGGCCCTTGGCATCGGCGGGAAACACCGGGATGTCAGCGTCCCAGCCCGCCGGCAGTTCGCCATCCAGGCGGCCTTGCAACTCGGCGGCCAGCTCGGGGAAGGCTTTGGTATAGACGTCCATGCGGCTGTTCCAGGCGCGTTCGGCCGCCACGCCGCGGTCCAGCGCTTCGCGCAGGTGCTTGAGCGCCGGCGGCGGCAGGAGAAAGTCCGGTTCGACCGGCCAGCCCAGCTTCTCCTTCGTCTTCCGGACGTCCTCGACGCCCAGTGGCGAGCCGTGCGCCTTGAACGTGTCCTGCTCGGGCGAGCCGTAGCCGATGTGCGTGCGCACCAGGATCAGCGTGGGCCGCGCGCTGTCGGCGCGCGCCTCAAGCAAGGCGGCGTCGATCGCCGCCAGGTCATTGCCGTCGGTCACCTGGATGGTCTGCCAGCCGTAGGCCTCGAAGCGTTTCGCGCGATCCTCGGAGAAGGTGATGTCGGTGCCGCCGGCCAGCGTCACGTAGTTGTCGTCGTACAGGCAGACCAGCTTGCCCAGCTTCAGGTGGCCGGCCAGCGAAGCGGCCTCGCTGGCCACGCCTTCCATGAGGTCGCCGTCGCTGACGATGGCCCAGGTGCGGTGGTCGATCACCGTGTGGCCGTCGCGGTTGTAGCGCGCGGCCAGGTGTGCCTCGCCGATCGCCATGCCCACCGCGTTGGCCAGGCCCTGGCCGAGCGGGCCGGTGGTGATCTCGACGCCCGGCGTGTGGCCGTACTCGGGGTGTCCCGGCGCCTTGCTGCCCCACTGGCGGAACTGCTTGAGGTCGTCCAGCGCGAGGTCGTAGCCGGTGGCGAACAGCAGGCTGTACAGCAGCGCCGAACCGTGGCCGGCGGACAGCACGAAGCGGTCGCGGTCGGGCCAGTGCGGATTGGCCGGGTTGTGCTTCAGCTGCCGCGTCCACAGCGCGTAGGCCATCGGCGCGGCGCCCAGCGGCAGGCCGGGGTGGCCGCTGTTCGCGTGCTGCACCATGTCCACCGACAGGAAACGCAGCAGGTCGATGCATTGCTGGTCGAGGGCGTGGGACATGGCGGTATCTCCGGTGGTGGATTGATCGTCCGCGTAGGAGCCCGCTCGCGGGCGATGCTCTTGATCGCATCTTTCATCGTACGTCAGAGCAGGAGCATCGCCCGCGAGCGGGCTCCTACGCGAGCGGCCGCGTCGATCAGGCCAGGGCGCTGTCGACGATGCTCTGGGCTTCCTTCAGCAACGCTTGCAGGTGTTCTTCGCTCTGGAAGCTTTCGGCGTAGACCTTGTAGATCGCCTCGGTGCCGGACGGCCGTGCGGCGAACCAGCCGCTGGCGGCGATCGCCTTGATTCCGCCGATCGCGGCGCCGTTGCCGGGCGCCTTGTCCAGCACCTGCTCGATCTTCTCGCCGGCCAGCCGGTCGCTTTTCAATTGATCGGGCGACAGTTTCGCCAGCTTCGCCTTCTGCGCCGGCGTGGCGGCCGCGTCGACGCGGCTGGCGAACGGCTTGCCGAGTTCGCGGGTCAACTGCGCATACAGCTCGCCCGGGTCCTTGCCCTCGCGCGCGGTGATCTCGGCCGACAGCAGCGCCGGCACCAGGCCGTCCTTGTCGGTGACCCAGGCCGAGCCGTCGCGGCGCAGCAGCGAGGCGCCGGCGCTTTCCTCGCAGCCGAAGCCGAGCGAGCCGTCGAACAGGCCGGGTGCGAACCACTTGAAGCCGACCGGCACCTCGTAGAGTTTTCGGCCCAGCCGTTTCGCCACGCGGTCGATCAGCGCGGTACTGACCACGGTTTTGCCCACCGCGGCATGCGCGCTCCACTGCGGCCGATGCCGGAACAGGTAGTCGATCAGCACCGACAGGTAGTGGTTCGGCTCCATCAGTCCGCTGCTGCGGGTGACGATGCCGTGGCGGTCGTGGTCGGTGTCGCAGGCGAACGCGACGTCATAGCGGTCCTTCAACCCGATCAGCCGCTGCATCGCATACTTCGACGACGGATCCATGCGGATCTTGCCGTCCCAGTCCACGCTCATGAAGGCGAACTGCGGGTCGACCACCGCGCTGACCACGGTGAGATCGAGCCGGTAGCGCTCGGCGATCGGCGCCCAGTAGTGCACGCCGGCGCCGCCCAGCGGGTCGACGCCCATGTGCACGCCGGCGCCGCGGATGGCGTCGAAGTCGACGATGTTCGCCAGGTCGGCGACGTAGGCGTTGAGGTAGTCGTGCTCGTGCGTGGTGGCCGCCTTGCGCGCCTGCGCGTACGGCATCCGCCGCACTTCCTTCAGGCCGCCTTCGAGCAGGGCGTTGGCGCGGTTCTCCACCCAGCGGGTGATGTCGCTGTCGGCCGGGCCGCCATTCGTCGGGTTGTACTTGAAGCCGCCGTTGTCCGGCGGGTTGTGCGATGGCGTGATCACGATGCCGTCGGCGAGGCCCTTCGAGCGCCCCCTGTTGTGGACCAGGATCGCGTGCGACACCGCCGGCGTCGGGGTGTATTCGCCGCCGCTGGAAATCATCGCCTCGACGCCGTTGGCGGCCAGCACTTCCAGTGCGTTCTCGAACGCCGGCTGCGACAGCGCATGGGTGTCGGCGCCGATGAACAGCGGGCCGTCGATGCCTTTCGAGCGGCGGTACTCGCAGATCGCCTGGCTGATCGCCAGGATGTGCGCTTCGTTGAAGCTGCGCTCCAGCGCATTGCCGCGGTGGCCGGAGGTGCCGAACGCCACCCGCTGCGCCGGTACCGCGGGGTCGGGCTTCAGGTCGGCATACGCGGCGAGCAGTTGCGGGATGTCGACCAGGATCGACGACGGTGCCGGCTTGCCGGCGAGGGGGCTGATCTTCTGGCTCATGGACCTTCCGTTGTCTGGCTGTCGCGCAGCCGGCGATAGCGGCGTATCAGGGCGTTGGTGGAACTGTCGTGGGCGAGCGGCGGCTCGCTCGGCGCGGTCAGCTCGGCGATGGTGGCCTTCGCCAGCTGCTTACCCAGCTCCACGCCCCACTGGTCGAACGAGTCGATGTCCCAGATCACGCCCTGCACGAACACGCTGTGCTCGTACAGCGCGATCAGCGTGCCCAGCGTGTGCGGGGTGAGCCTGGCGGCGAGGATGGTGCTGCTGGGGCGGTTGCCGGGGAACGTGCGATGCGGCACCAGCGCCTCGGGCGTGCCTTCGGCGCGCACTTCGTCCGCCGTCTTGCCGAACGCCAGCGCCTCGCCCTGGGCGATCAGGTTCGCCATCAGCAGGTCGTGCTGCTGGCCGAGCGGGTTGAGCGGCTGGCCGAAGCCGATGAAGTCGCACGGCACGATGCGCGTGCCCTGGTGGATCAGCTGGTAGAACGAGTGCTGGCCGTTGGTGCCCGGCTCGCCCCAGTAGACCGGCCCGGTGGCGTAGTCGACCGCCGCGCCGTCCAGCGTGACGCGCTTGCCGTTGCTCTCCATGGTCAGCTGCTGCAGGTAGGCCGGGAAGCGCTTCAGGTACTGCTCGTACGGCAGCACCGCGACCGTGGCGGCGTCGAGGAAGTTGTTGTTCCAGATGCCGAGCAGGCCCATCAGCGCCGGCAGGTTGCGTTCCAGCGGCGCGTGGCGGAAGTGCTCGTCCATCGCGTGGAAGCCGGCCAGCATCGCGCGGAAATGCTCCGGGCCGATCGCCAGCATGGTGGACAGGCCGATCGCCGAATCCATCGAGTAGCGCCCGCCCACCCAGTCCCAGAAGCCGAACATGTTGGCGGTGTCGATGCCGAACTTCGCCACCTCGTCGGCGTTGGTGGAGACCGCCACGAAGTGCTTTGCCACCGCGGACTCGTCGCCCAGGGCAGCAAGGCACCAGGCGCGCGCGGCGTGCGCGTTGGCCAAGGTCTCCAGCGTGGTGAAGGTCTTCGAGCAGACGATGAACAGCGTCTCGGCCGCGTCCAGCGCGCGCACCGCCTCGGCGAAGTCGGTGCCGTCCACGTTGGAGACGAAGCGGAACGTCATCTCGCGCCGGCTGTAGTGGCGCAGCGCCTCGTACGCCATCACCGGGCCGAGGTCCGAGCCGCCGATGCCGATCGAGACCACGTGGCGGATGCGCCGGCCGCCGTGGCCCCGCCATGCGCCGCTGCGCACGCGGTCGGCAAACGCGGCCATGCGGTCGAGCACGTCGTGCACGTCCGCCACCACGTCGTGGCCGTCGACCAGGATTTTCTCGCCCGCCGGCGCGCGCAGCGCCACGTGCAGCACGGCGCGCTGCTCGGTGGTGTTGATGCGCTCGCCGCGGAACATCGCCTCGATCCGCTGCGGCAGCCCGCAGGCCACCGCCAGTTCGCGCAGCAGGCGCAGCGCGTCGGCATCCACCCGCTGCTTGGAGTAATCCAGGTACAGGCCGACACCCTCCAGCACGAAGCGCTCGCCACGTTGCGGATCGGCGGCGAACCACTCGCGCAGGTGCCGCCGGCCGATCGCGTCGGCATGCCGTTGCAACGCCTGCCATGGCGGCAGGCGGGTCAGTCGCGGCTCGCTCATGGCAGCTCGGATTCCTTTTCCAGCGCGCTGGCCTTGTCGGCGATCCGCTGCAGCAGCTGCTGCCACGATTTCACGAACGCCGCGGCGCCGTCCTGCTGCAGCTTCAGCGCCAGCGCGTCGAGGTCCACGCCGGCCTTGGCGACCTGCGCCAGCACCGCGTCCGCATCGCCGCCGTCGGCGGCCAGCACGCCATGCAGCTGGCCGTGGTCGGCGAACGCGTGCAGGGTCTTCTCCGGGATCGTGTCGATGGTGTCCGGCGCGGCCAGCGCGCTGACGTACAGCGTGTCCGGCGCGGACGGGTCCTTCACCCCGGTGCTGGCCCACAGCAGGCGCTGCGGCTGCGCGCCGGCGGCGGCGAGCTTCTGCCAGCGCTTCGAGGCCAGCAGCTCGCGGTAGGCGCGGTAGGTCTGCTGGCCCACCGCGATGCCCAGCCGGTTGTGCAGATCGGCCGGCAGCTGCGGGTTGGCGGCCACGTCCCAGCGGCTGATGAACAGCGAGGCGACCGAGCCCACGCGCGGGTCCAGCCCGGCTTCCAGGCGTCGCTCGATGCCGCGCAGGTACGCCTCGGCGACGGCCTGGTACTGCGCGCAGGAAAACAGCAGGGTCACGTTGATCGGGATGCCGAGGAAGATCGCCTCCTCGATCGCCGGCACGCCTTCCGGGGTGCCGGGAATCTTCACGAACAGGTTGTCGCGCCGGCCCTGGTGGTGGATGTGCCGCGCCGCCGCGATCGAGCCGGCGGTGTCGGCGGCGAGCAGCGGCGAGACTTCCATCGAGACCCAGCCGTCCACCTGGCGGGTGGCGTCGAACACCGGGCGGAACAGGTCGGCGGCGCGGCGCAGGTCTTCCAGCGCCAGCTCGGTGAACAGCGCCTCGCCGGAGAGCCCGGCCAGCGTCTTGGCGTGGATGCCGGCGTCGTAGGCGTCGCCGCCGCCGATCGCCGCGTCGAAGATGCTCGGGTTCGAGGTCAGCCCGGTGATCGAATCCTCGGCGATGTAGCGCGCCAGCGTGCCGTCGTCGAGCAGGCTGCGGGTGATGTTGTCCAGCCACAGGCTCTGGCCGAGGTCGTGCAATTGGCGGGTCGCTTTCATGCTTGCTCCGTGTTTCCGGTTCGATCGATAGATGATTTCAGTCTGCCGGCAGGCTGATTGCGGGTGCGCTCGGCAGGAAGTCTTCAAGCTTACGCCGGCGCAGATCGCCGATGCACGCGATCGTGAGGTCCGGTGCCGGCTCGACGGTTTCGCCGGCGCTGGCGGCCGCGTAGTGGCCCTGGCGCACGAACACCGTGGTCAGCCTGCGGCCCAGGCGCTGCTTCATCGCGGCCAGGATCGGCGGCTTGTCGTCCACCATCACGTAGTGCGCGGCCGGGTAACGCTGCTGCATCGCCACCAGCATCTGCTGCTTGTGCACGTAGACCAGCACCTCGCCGCGCAGCGCGGCCCACAGCCCGGCGCGCTGGATCTTGCGCGGCTGGAACACCACGTCGCCATCGGACAGGATCGCGGTGGGACCCAGCGTGCGCAGGTGCGCCACGGTCTCCAGCGCGTGCGGGTACAGCCGGTCGGCGAACGGGTAGTCCAGCAGGTAGCCGGACATCTGCAGCAGCGACGGGTCGTTGTCCAGGCCGGCGCGGAAGCGCTGCAGCGCGCCCAGGTAATCGGCAAAGCCGAATTGCTGGCGCAGCTCCTCGTAGATCGCCCAGTAGCGTTCGCGTCCGGCCACGCCGAACGCCGCCTCCAGCGTGGCGCCGAGGTCGGCGCCGAAGCGGTCGTTGTCGAGCAGGGTGTTGTCCACGTCGAGCAGGAACACCACCGCGGCGGCCCCGGCCGCGTGATTGCTCAACATGGCTTGCCCTCCTCCGCCCGCGGGTCATGCCAGCCCTCGTCGCCGCCGACGATGCGCGCCGCCCCGGGCGGCCCCCAGCTGCCCGGCTCGTAGAACTCCACCGCGCCCTCGTGGGCCAGCACGCGGTCGACCACCGCCCACGCCGCCTCCACGCATTCATCGCTGGTGAACAGCGCGTTGTCGCCGCGGATCGCGTCGCCGAGCAGGCGCTCGTACGGCGATTTCTCCGGTGCCAGGTCATGCCGCACCACCAGCTCCACCGGCTCGCCGCGCATCTCCTCGCCCGGCTGCTTCACCCGCATGCCCTCGGCGAGGATCACCTCCGGGCTGAGCCGGAAGCGGAAGTAGTTCGACTGCGCCGCGCCGACCGGGTCGAACACCGACAGCGGCGGCGCCTTCATGTCCACCATCACCTCGGTGGTGGTCAGCGGCAGCCGCTTGCCGGCGCGGATATGGAACGGCACGCCGGCCCAGCGCCAGGTGTCGACGTGCAGGCACAGCGCCACGAAGGTCTCCACGTTGGAATCGGCGGCCACGCCCGCGACCTCGCGGTAGCCGCGGAACTGGCCGCGCACCACCTCGGCCGGGTCGAGCGGGCGCATCGCGCGGAACAGCCGCAGCTTCTCGGCGCGCAGCGCTTCCGGCCCGCCGCCGATCGGCGCATCCATCGCCAGCAGCGAGGTCACCTGCAGCAGGTGGTTCTGCAGCACGTCGCGGATCGCGCCGACGCCCTCGTAGAACGCGCCGCGGCCGTCCACGCCGAACTGCTCGGCCATGGTGATCTGCACGCGGTCCACGTAGCGGTTGTTCCACACCGGCTCCAGCACGGTGTTGGCGAAGCGGAAGTACAGCAGGTTCTGCACCGGCTCCTTGCCCAGGTAGTGGTCGATGCGGAAGATCGCCGACTCCGGGAACACCGCGTGCAGCGTGCGGTTGAGTTCCTGCGCCGAGGCCAGGTCGCGGCCGAACGGCTTCTCCACCACGATCCGCGCCTCCCCGGCGCAGCCGGCCTGCTCGAGACCCTTCGCCACCACCCCGAACAGACCGGGCGGGATCGCCAGGTAGTGCAGCGGCCGCTGCGCCCCGCCCAGCGTTTGCTTCAGCTGCCGGAAGGTGGCCGGGTCGTTGTAGTCGCCGTCGACATACTGCAGGCGCGCCGCCAGCTTCGCGAACGCGGCCTCGTCGACCCGGCCGCCCTGCTCCAGCGCCGCGTGCGTCAGGCTGTCGTGCGCGCGCTGGCGCAGCCGCTCCACGTCCCAGCCCGCATGTGCCACGCCGATGATCGGCAGGTCCAGCCCGTCGTGCAGCATCATCGCCTGCAGCGCCGGAAAGATCTTCTTGTAGGCCAGGTCGCCGGTGGCGCCGAAAAAGACCAGGGCGTCCGAGCGGGGGATCGGCATGGCGGTGAGGTTCTCCGTGGGGCTGGCAGGCATCGCTGCCCGGGGTGGCGTGCGGCAGGCGACGGGCATGGCGGGCTTCGCCAACATGCCGCACTTCGGGTCCGCTTTCCAGCCTGCACGCCGGCAGGTTAAGTCGATGCATAAACCGGCGGAGCCGTCGGCCTCCGGTTCAGCGGCCAACGCACGGGCACTGCCGGCGGCGACGCGCATCCGCACCCGTCCCGGTACGGTCGGCGGCCTCGCCGTTGCCCGGCGCGCTTCACGCCGATGCAAGCAGCTCGACGGCCCAGTACACGCCGATGGCCGTCTGCACCGCAAAGGCCGTGAAACGCAGCGTGACGGCGGCCGCGCTCACCGAGGCGAGGTGGATGAGCGACTGCAGCACGCGGCAGGCAAGGAACAGGCAGGCCGCGCCGTCCGTGACCGCGGTGTGCCCGGTGCCGATGGCGACCAGCAGCAATCCGCCGAAAACCGGGAGGCCTTCGATGCAGTTGGCATGGGCCCTGGCCAGCCGCTGCATGAATGGCGAAAGGTTCGCATTGTCGGGAACGAACCCGTTGGCGGGGATCTTCCGGTGCAGCACAAGCCGGGTCCGGAGCACCTCCATCAGCACCAGGAGCAGCAGCGTCCACGCGATGAAACCGGTCAATGCCAAGGTGCTCGGATTGCTCATGACGCTGTCCTCGTTGGTCGGACCGGCGGCCGGCGCGGACGGGTACGTCGCCGGTCGGGGCGGCCATTATCGCGCCTGTCGCGCGTCTTCCGGGCGGAACCTTCAGCGCACCGCCCGCCGCAGGCGCTCGCGGATCCTTGCCTCGGCGGCGGCGGTCAGCTCCTTCAGTGCGAAGGCCGTGGGCCACATGTGGCCCTCGTCGAGGGCGGCCTTGTCGCTGAAGCCGAAGGTCGCATACCGCGTCTTGAACTTCTGCGCGCCCTGAAAGAAGCAGACGACCTTGCCGTCCTTCGCGTAGGCGGGCATCCCATACCAGAGCTTCGGCGCGAGGTCCGGCGCGGTGGCCCGGACGAGCGCATGCAGCCGCTCGCCCATGGCGCGATCTGCAGCGGGCATCGCGGCGATCCTTGCGAGCACGGCGCCCTCTTCATTCGCGCCTCCCGCGTGCGGGCGCGCTGCGGCCTTCAGCTCCCGGGCGCGCTCCCGCATCGCGGCGCGCTCCTCCGCCGTGAATCCCGTGGGAGCCTCGCCGGGCGCGGTGGCGCTGCGGGTGGGTTTTCGCGTGGCGTTTCCTGCCGGTTTCTTTTCAGCCATGGTGTCTGCTCACCTGCGCCACAGGTAGAAGATGGTCTCCGAGAAGCCATGCCGACGGCACAGCTCTTTCATCGCCAACCCTGACCCGGCTTCCTCCAGAAGCCGAAGATCGGTTCTTCCGAAAAACGCGTCTTCACGTTCAATATTTTCCGGGTGGGGGATTGGACTCCAAACCACGGTGCTACTCAAAACCGGGGGACGTCGGTCGCACGCGAAACGATTGCGACGACGCTGGCCGAGGCTGCTCTGATGCTGGTGCGTGCGATCTGCTTCATGTTGCGACGAACTCCCCCTGAAATGAATACCGCTGCTAAACGTGTTTCGGCTGATCCCCGAACACCGACGACACCGATGAATGAACGAGGTCCCCGGGCGCGGTTTATACCCTGGTCCGCATCAGCCACACCGATGCAACAAGACCGTTTACGGAAATGCAGTCTGACTATCGTTGCAACCCGCGCAGCACTGACACGCATGACGCATCAGAGAGGACAATACGATGACCAGCATTGGCTCGAAAGCTCAGGGCAAGAGCATCAAGCGCGTGGCGTTGACGGGAAGTCTCTTACGGAATGGTTAGGGCGTACCGATAGAAAAAGCGGAGACAGCAAGCTGGACAAGCCGATTTGCACCAAACCCCAGAGCAATCGCGAGGAAGCCAGAAAGGAGGTCTTGCAGAGCCTTGCTGTGTACACCAGGTATCGTGATTCGGTGCTTGAGGAAGAACGCGCCGAAGTAAAAAACTAGACTGAGATAGCCAAGAACTAGCAGTGGAACCAATGTAGCCGCAGGATGCTTGTTGTAGAGAAATGTGAGGGCGCCTAACAGGCTATTGAGAAACTCCCCCGGGTCGTCGCGGTCATAGTTTGCCTCAATCGCAGAGCTATCGACCCCCGATGC
>NZ_LVJR01000115.1 GCF_001617365.1 Rhodanobacter sp. FW104-R8 | reverse complement strand
GACCGAAGCCCAGTCGCCCGCCACCGCCAGTCCCTGCATCAGCGCGAACTGCCCGTGCTTGCGCAGGTACAGGCCGCCGAGGAAGAACACTGCCATCGACGCATCGGGCAGGTGCAGCAGCGAACCCAGGTGATGGAAGCGGGTGGCGACCATCACCACGGCCAGGGTGACGAACAGGCTGGTCGAGATGTTGCGGGACAATGGTTTCATGGCAGTCCTCTCGTGCTGATGGGGTCCGCTCAGCGGACCGGGCGGTAGTTCAGGGTGAGCAGGTAGTTGCGGCCCGGCTGGTTGTAGTAGCGCGCGGTTTCGTAGTGCCGGTCGAACAGGTTGTTGAGCGACAGGCGTAGATTCCAGGCCGGATTGATGGCGTAGCTGACCCGCAAGTCGCTCAGTGCATAGCCGCCCAGGCGGTTCCTGTTGGCGAGGTCGTCATAGCGCTCGCCGGCGCCGTACAGGCTGCCGCCGATGCTGAAATCGCCGAGCTTGCGGTCCAGGTCGATCCGCGCGCTGCGACGCGCACGGCGCGGCAACACGTTGCCGTCGTTGCTGCCCGGCGCGGCGTTGCGCGGATCGAGCCAGGTGGCGCTGGTGCGCCAGATCCAGCCGGCAAGCGTGCCGTCCATCGCCGCCTCGACGCCACGGATGTGCGCACGGTCGATATTCGCCGGCGCCATGCTGGCCGCGTCGTAGGCGATCAGGTGATTGATGCGGGTATCGAAGCCGCTGAGCGACCAATGGCCCAAGGCATGCGTACCGCGCAAACCCAGCTCGGCGCTGCGCGACGTTTCCGGCGCGAGATCCGGGTTGCCGTAGCCGGGAAAGTACAGTTCGTTGAAGGTCGGCGCCTTGTACGCCGTGCCGTAACTGGCGGTGAGCCGCAGGGTGTCATTCATCTCCCAACCCCACAGCGCGCTGCCGGTGGTCTTGCCACCGAACTGGGCATTCTCGTCACGACGCACGCTGGCCTGCAGCGACTGCGTGCCGAAGCTCTGCTGCCATTGGCCGAACACGCCGTGGTTGATGCGGTGATCCACCGCGTACACCGTATTGCTGCCGACGCGGTCGCGCTGCCAGTCATAGCCCACACTGAACAGGCCGCCCACCGCACCGATATCCGCCTGCAACGAGCCGAGATCGCGACGGGTGTCGAAGTTGCCGACGTAAACGCCCTTGAGATAGTTGTCGCTGACGTCGGCGCTGCGGCCAATGTTGACGGTGATCGACACGTCCTTCATCGGGGTATAGCGCAGGCGTGCACCGGCAACCTGCTGCACGGTTTTGGCCATGTCGTTGACGGCGCCGTCGTACTCATTGCGGCCCTCGGCACGGAACAGTCGTGCGTCGCCGTCCCATGCGTCGCTGAAGCGATAACCGCCCTGCAGGTTGAGCGAATTGTTGCGGTAGCCGTCGCGATCGGGATCGATCACCGAGCAGCCGCCCTTGGCCAGAGGCTTGCACCGACTGACGTTGATGCCGTCGGTGTTCTCGTGAGCGGCATCGACTGAATACCAGCCCTGTCCGTTGCGACCGGCCACACCGGCACTAACCCGCTGCTCGCCATCGCTGCCCACGCCGATGCTGGCATGTGGCGAAAACGCACTTTCGGGGCGCCGGGTGAAGATCTGGATCACACCGCCCAGCGCTTCGGAGCCATACAGGCTGGAAAACGGCCCGCGCACGATCTCGATGCGCTCGATCTGGTCGACCGGAATATCCTGGATCGCCGCACCGCCGGCCGTGGCCGAGCCGATGCGCACACCGTCGACCAGCACCAGCACGTGATCCGATTCGGTGCCACGCAGGAACATCGAGGTGGACTTGCCCGGCCCGCCATTATTGGCTAGCAACATGCCCGGCGTGCCGCGCAGCAGGTCCGGCAGCGAGTTCGGCTGCAGCTGCTCGATCTCGGCGCGATCGATCACGGTAACCGCGGCCAGGGTTTGTTGCCGGGTCTGCTCGGTGCGGCTGGCGGTGACCACCATCTGATCGAGAGCGGTCGCGGCATCGCCGGCGAACACGGGCGCAAGGAAAGACAACAAGGCAGCCGCCAGAACGGACTGACGGAAAAACACGACGTGCAACGACACGTGGACTGCTCCTTTGGCCGCACCAACCCGTGCGGCACCATTGAGGTGGCGACAGGCGGCAAAGGAAGCGTGGCGGCGGCATGCCGGCGGCATGGCCCCGGACACAAGCCCACCGCTTGTCAGGTCATACCCGTGGCCGGTCTCCGGGCTCGCGGACGAAGACTTGCGTCTTCCGAATCGATGCCTTCCCATGCGTGGCGCACAGTGGCTGTGTGTCGATCCGATGGCCGATGAAGACCATGGCCCGCCCACCGTTGCGGGGGCAGCTCCGGAATAGCCATGCGTGTTTGCACACGAACCGCGCACCGGATTCCCGTTTCAATCACCGGCCAGACCGGCGATCACCTCAGGCAGCGCGCATCTTAGAGCAATTGCCGCTACCGCACCATGCGCGAGGTCATGGTGCGGTAGCGGCAGTGCTGTCTGGAGTCTGTCCGAGAACTCAGCCCAGGCTGTTCCCATGAAGTATCAAGTCGTCGTGTTCGGCACCGACACGGACTTACCGGTCGCGTCGTAGACCAGAAATCCGGATAGGTATTGGCCGCTTCGATGGCAAGGCCTCCACGAAATACTTGCTGCCCCCGCCTACTCAATTTGGATAAGTCACCGACCGCTTGGCAGTCTGAACTGATGTGCGCCGGATCACTCAGCACGTACCACTGCTCGATGAGATGGATGCTCAGCATCGTCGACGCGAGCATGAAGGGGTCGGCCGCGACGGCCGAACGTCATATAGTTTGATTCGATCAGCCCTAGTAGTGTCGTCCAGACACCACCTTGTCCACCTCGCCCAGAAATTTCTCCCGGCGCGTCTGCTTCTTCTTCGACTCAAAACTCAAGGAGACAAACGAACGCTGCTTCGTGGTGTTGGGCTGGAACTGTTGACTATTATGATGTCGCAGACGGGGAATAAATCAGAGCATCCCTGGCCAATTTCCAGGGATCGCTAGCGCAAACAAAGGGCCCGGAACACCGAGATAGCCAGTCCCTACCGCCGCTCCGACCGGAGCGCCCAAGAACCGCTTTGGGTCGAAGCAAACGCCCTACCCCTGATAACGCTCCCCAATTACTCCGCCTACGTCCGCTTCCGGCAAGAACTCTCAAACTAGCTGGTGGCCGATCGCCTTGTGCAGGAGGACGGCGCCCACGGGGAAATTCACGCCACCGGAAGGCCGAGCAGCACGGTGTCATTGCCAACCTCCCCGCGCACGCGCTCAATCTGATCCTCGAAGATGTTGACGGCGTTCACAGCGTGTGGTGCAGCCGCAGATGTCGACACGAAGCGCTTGAGCAGGGCGTTTTCGTGGTGGGTGTGACTTTTGGGGTGGAGCTGCACACCGTACCAGCACTCGGACTGCGCCTTGCCTCATTAGCTTGCCGATTTTTCACCTTGTTCACGACGGGTCCGAAAGGGGGCCACCTCTAGTTCGGGACACCCGTCGAAAGCATTAACCACATCGGACTCTGCCTCCCAAGCGAGTGTCCGCTTCGCCGAGTGATGCAATTAGTAATCATTCTCATTATGATGCTGGTTTAAGGGCGCCGGACCTTTCCGGAGCGCGCCGATCCAACAGCCATCATCAGGGAATTTCGATGCTCCTTCACCGTTACCGCCCGGCCATCCTTCCCCGCCTGCCCCTGCTCGCCGCGAGCATCCTGCTGGCCACGTTCCAGGCTTACGCCACCGACACATCTTCTGCGCCGGGTAACGCCTCTTCTGCGCCTACGGACGTCACGACCCTAGGCCAGGTGCTGGTCGTCGCTCAGCGCGCCGAGCGCACCAGCGCCGGTGCCACCAATCTCGACCTAGCCGTCAAAGATACGCCGCAGTCGATCAGCGAGATCACCAGCGAGCAGATGGACGACTTCGACGCGCACAGCGTCAATGACGCGCTGCGGCTGGCCACCGGAGTGCAGGTGGACGAATGGGAAACCAACCGCACCAGCTACAGCGCGCGTGGATTCGACATCCTCAACACACAGATCGACGGCACCGGACTGCCCAACAACTGGGGTGTCTCTACTGGCGCGATGGACAGCTTCGGCTACGAGAAGGTGGAGGTGATCCGCGGCGCCAACGGCCTGCTCACTGGCGTGGGCAACTCTGCCGGCACCATCAACTACGTGCGCAAGCGCCCGACCAACCAGCGCCAAGGGTCGTTCGGCGTGAGCTATGGGTCGTGGGGCACCACTCGCGCGCAGGCGGACTATTCCACGCCGTTAACCGCCGATCGCCGCTGGGCCGGGCGCGCGGTGGCCGTGCGCGAAGACAGCGGCTCGTACCTGAGTGACAACCACAACACGCGCACCTACCTGTACGGTGTGGTCGATGGCCAGATCGGCGACAACGGCACACTGACGCTGGGCTATTCCTACCAGCGCGCCAAGTCCGACGGCATCATGTGGGGCGCGCTGACCTTCATGGACAGCGACGGCACCCAGGCCGAGTGGCCTACCGGTGCCACTACCACCCAGGACTGGACCTACTGGAACACCACCAACCAGACCGCCTTCGCCGAGTACGTGCACCTGCTCGGCGACGACTGGACGCTGAAGGTCTCGTACAACTACCGCCGCGCGGCCGGCGACGAAAAGATGTTCTACGCCTACGACGCGCTCGGCACCGGGCTGGACCCGGCCACCGGCCTGGGCCTGTACGGCTATCCGTGGAGCGGCATCGACAAGGCCGACGCGCACCTGGGTACGATCACGCTCAACGGTCATTTCGATCTGTTCGGCCGCGACCAGGAAGCGGTGTTCGGCGCGAGCCTTGCCAGAAGCTCTACCGATGGCTGGGAGCAGAACGCGGACCCGGACTCGCCCGCCTGGGGCGCGCTGCCGCCCTTCCCATATTCGACTCATGCGATCGCGGAGCCGTCCTGGAGCGCGCCCTCGCTCTACTCCGAGCTCGACCAGCGGCTGAAGCGTGCCTTCGGCACCACCCGGCTCGCGCTCACCGACCGCCTCAAGGCGATCGTCGGCGTCAACTACTCCCAGTATCGCCGGCAGGGCCGCTCCTACGCGTTGGACTTCGACCAGACCACCAGCCACACCAGCCCCTACGGCGGCCTGACTTTCGATTTCAGCGACCACGTGCTCGGCTATGTCAGCTATTCGGACATCTACCAGCCGCAGGACCAGGTCGACGCGAACAATCGCTACCTCGACGCCAGCAAGGGCGTGAACTACGAGGCTGGCATCAAGGCCGACTGGCTGGATCATCGCCTGCTGACCACGCTGGCCGTTTTCAAGGCGGACCAGGAAGGGCTGGCCACGCCCACCGGCGCGTTCAACGAGTACGGCCAGACCATCTACGCGCCGGTCGACGTGCAGTCCAAGGGCGTGGAGTTGGAGGCGACCGGCAAGCTCGGCGACAACGTTGACCTGGTGGCCGGCTATACCGCCTTGGAGATGGATGGGCTCAATGGCGGTAACACCTACCCATGGGTGCCGCGGCGCACCGTCAACCTGCTGCTGAGCACCCACCTGCCGTCCTACCGCGCGATCTCGCTGGGCGTCGGGGGGCGCTGGCAGAGTGGCATCTCCAACATGGAAAGCAGCGGCTTCACCGTGCAACAGGGGAGCTACGCGGTGCTCAATGGCTTTGTCGCCTGGCAGTTCCTGCCCGAGGCCACGGTGCGCCTGAACGTGCACAACCTCGGCAACGAGAAGTACATCAACACCCTGCGCTACAGCGGCTACTACGGCGCGCCGCGCCGCTACACGCTGAGCCTGGACTGGCGATTCTAACGAGGGAATGGGATCACCGACATGACCGCAAGCTACCTGTTTCTTTCCACGCTGGCAGCGCTGGGCTTCTACCTCGCCTGCGCGCACCAGCGGCTGTGGACCGGCGCCCACGTGCGGGTGCGCGTGCTGCGCATCGTGGCTTGGGTCGCCACGGTGCTCGCCGCGACGGCAGCCATCGTGGCGCTCGGCCCATGGGCCGGCGTGTTCGCTTCGCTCACCGCACTGATGCTGGTGCTGGTGCTGCTGCCGTACCTGGATGCCTGGTGGTCATCGCAGCAAGGAGACCATCATGTGGGCTAGATGCATGTCGGCCGCCCTACTCGGCCTGCCGTTGAGCGTCGGGCTGATCGGGCTGATCGCGCTGGCGTGGCCGGGCGACCCGCGGGTTACCACACTGCCTTGGGTGATGATGGCGTTCCCGACCTGGGTTGCGATGATGACGCTGGCGTTCGTGTTCAGGAGCGCCAAGCGCGCATGGCTTTGGCTGGGCGGCGCGACGGCCGCCTGCTTCGTTCTGCTGTATGGACTCCAAGCCCTAGGCTGGATCGGGGTACCGGCATGAAGGCTGCGACCCTACGCCGGTTTTTGTCGCTGCATACGTGGGTCGGCCTGCTCGCGGGCATGGCCCTGTTCATCGCTTTCTATGCCGGCGCGATCACCGTATTCAGCCATGAGATCGCCGACTGGAACCGTACCGGCCCGGCCGCTCTCGTGCCGCCCGACCCGGTGGCACGCTCGCAGCAACTGCTTGACGACCTGCTAAAGCAACACCCACAGGCGGCCGAGAGCGTCTACTTGGTCCTGCCCGGCGAACACGGGCCGCAGCCCTCGGCCTACTGGTTCGAGGCCGGCACGGGCGAATCCCGCCGTTTCACTTTCTCGCCGCACGACACGCTGAAAGAAGACGCCTTCGGCCAGGACTTCATCGAGTTCATCTACGACCTGCACTTCACCGCCGGCCTGCCCAAGCCTTTCGGCACCTACCTGTTCGGGATGGTATGTCTGCTGTACGGACTGGCTTTGGTCAGCGGCGTGGTGCTCTACGCGCCCACGCTGGTGAAGAACCTGTTCGCCCTGCGCACCGGCCGCAACGTCAAGCGCCTGTGGCAGGACGCGCACAACGCCATCGGCATGCTGTCGCTGCCGTTCCACGTGATCTTCGCCTGGAGCGGCGCGGTGCTGGCGCTGGGGCTGGCGCTGCTGATTCCGTTCCAGTACCTGGTCTACCAGGGTAAGCTGCTGCAACTTCTCGAGCGCGATTTCTACGGCGCGCCGCAGGTCGCCGCCGCGCACGCGGCCAAACCCACGCTGCCGGTGGCCGAGCTGCTACAACGCGGCCGTGCGGCCATGCCCGCGCTCGAGGTCGAGGGCATATCTCTGGTCAACATCGGCGATGCCAACGCGCGAGCCACGTTGTACGGCGTGGTCGAGGAGCGCCAGCTCAACCAGCTGGGCTCGGTGACGCTGGACGCCGCCACCGGCGCGCTGATCGATCAGGTGGCCCCCAGAACCATGACACCGGGCATGGTCATGCTGCGCGGCCTGCAGGCGCTGCATTTCGGCAACTTCGGCCATGACGCGGTGAAGTGGCTGTACTTCGTGCTCGGCTTGGCCGGCGCGTTCCTGTTCTACAGCGGTAACCTCCTGTGGATAGAGTCCCGGCGCAAGCGACGACAGACCGAGCAACCGCTGCGCACCCGCGTCATGGCGGCACTCACCCTCGGTGTGTGCCTAGGCTGCGTGGCCGGCGTATCGGCGGTTTTCGTGGCCGGTGCGCTGGCGCCGGGCCTGGGCCGGCCGGTGTACTACACGGTGTTCTTCGCCTGTCTGCTGTGGGCCTGCCTGCGCCAGCCGGCCCGCGCGGGATACGAGCTGTTGTGGCTGTGCGCACTGACGACCGCGGCTATTCCGCTCGCCGGCTGGATCGGGAGCGGGGAGCAGTTCTTAGCCGCCGCCTGCCGGGGGCATTGGCATCGTTGCCTAGTCGACATAGTGGCCTTGTTGCTGACGCTCGCCTTCTGGCGGATGGGCCTCGCGACTCTGCGTCGTGCCCACCGGGGTGATCCGCACAGCATCTGGGCGCTGCACTGATACGCGCGCCCGTAGTGCCGTGTTGGGCAGATTTCTCGCGCCGATTGGCTAGATCCAAAGTGGGAATGCGGCCACCGCCACTTCGCCTGAACACTCCGACAACCGGCACCGCGTCCGCTTTCGGCCCAGGCTGTGTGAAAACGCGTGCGCGCTGCAAATGATGG
The DNA here is from genome assembly GCF_001617365.1 of Rhodanobacter sp. FW104-R8. Classification (GTDB taxonomy): domain Bacteria; phylum Pseudomonadota; class Gammaproteobacteria; order Xanthomonadales; family Rhodanobacteraceae; genus Rhodanobacter. The sequence continues at coordinate 29,122 of NZ_LVJR01000115.1, read as the reverse complement.
CGTAATGGCCGCGCCGAGCGGTTTGCTGGCCGCTTGCGATCACCTACAGACGCCGCCGCGAAGACTTCGCCTCTTGAATTTCGGAGCAACTGATCGAGACCGAAGAGCGCTATCGCGGCCCTTGGCGGAGGTATTTCGGGTGCAAAGCGCCTTCAGGCGCACATCGTCTGCATCAGCGGTGCAATGCCCAAGATTTTCATCACGCGTTTGAGGTTGTAGGCGAGCACGTGCAGGCTCATCTCTGTGCTGACGTGGTTGAGCGTACGCATCAGGAAGTGCGTCGACCCCATCCAGGCCTTCAGGGTGCCGAAGGGGTGTTCGACCGTTTGCCGTCGGATGCGCATCTTGTCTGGATCCTGATCCAGACGCTGCTGCATCGCGTCGATTACGGCTTCATGCTCCCAGCGTTTGACGCGTCGTTGCGGCGAAGAGGTGCACTGCGTCTTGAGCGGGCAGGCCTTGCACGCAGAGCTCCAGTAGCAATGCAGCGTCAATCCCTTTTCGACCGTGGTGAAACGCCAGATCAGTGACTGTCCGGCCGGGCAACGGTAAGAGTCGGTCTCGGACAGATAGACGAAGTCCCGCTTGCCGAACAGGCCCTTGGCCTGGTTGTTGGAGGTCTGCGGACGAGGGACGTAGGCGGTGATGCCGACTTCCTCGCACGCCACGATTTCTTCCCCGCTGAAGTAACCACGATCAGCGACAACCTCCATGTGTTCGGCCTGCATGGCGGTGCGCGCACGCTTTGCCATGGTCGCCAGTTGGCTGCGATCGTTACCGATGTTGGTGACCTGATGGTCGACGATCAGGTGGTGCTGCGCATCGACCGCCGTCTGTACGTTGTAGCCGACGGTGCCGGTACCCTTGCCGCTGGTCGCCATGGATCGTGCATCCGGGTCGGTCAGCGAGATCTGCTGGTCAGGGGCGGCCTCGACTTCTTTGGCTAACGCCTGCATGCGCTGCATCTCCGACTGCAGCTTCTCGACCTTTTCGTGAAGTTGCGTCGTGCGCGCTTCGGCGACCGGGGCTGCACCCTGGCGATCCGCGCTGTCCAGTTCCGACAGATATCGCGCCACGCTCTCTTCGATCTGCTCGATCCGGCGCTGCACCTTGGCGCGGGTGTAGTTCCGGTCGCGATTGTTGACCGCCTTGAACTTGCTGCCATCAATGGCTACCAGCGCCTGCGAAAACAGATCCAGCCGCCTACACAACACCACGAACTCGCGGCAGACCCGGCGGATCGCCGAACCATTGTCCCTGCGGAAATCGGCGATCGTCTTGAAGTCCGGCGACAGTCGACCGGTCAACCACATCAGCTCAATGTTCCGCTGCGCCTCGCGCTCCAGACGCCGGCTCGACTGCACGCGATTGAGGTAGCCGTAGATGTAGATCTTCAACAGCGTGGCCGGGTGATAGCCCGGACGACCAGTGGCCTGTGCGATCGCTCGCTCAAACCCCAGCGCGGTCAGATCGAGGTTGTCGACGAAGACGTCCACCACCCTCACGGGGTTGTCTTCCGTCACGTAGTCGTCGAGGCGCTCGGGAAGCAAGGTTCTCTGCGAGCGATCTTCACCTTCGACAAAACGTCCCATCGGCAACTCTCGTCGGCGCGGTGGGACAAGTCTATCGACTCAGAGAGTTTTCACACAGCCTGGACCAAGATCAGACGGGCAGCTACCGATTGGATGCGCCACCTGCGAATCGCCGCCGTCAAACTGGCAATCGTGCTTCCACGCTCAGGTTTCTTTAGAGAGGCGAGCGCAGAGCGTGCTTACGTCGCGGGTGACGTCAAGTGACACCGGACTCTAAACCGTCCCGCTACTCAAAGCTGGGGAACGTCGATCACACAGGCGAGGGACGCCGCCCGCACTGAGCATCTGGACTCGGACTCACTACGCGAGTGGAGATGCACGGTGTACGGATAGCGCAAGCGCAACTTCGTCGGGTAGAGTTTCTGGGCTCGCGGCTATTTCGTTCTCGACGGTCAGTCGAGACGAACAGATGATCCGAGTGTATATCCGCAACCAGGAGGAAGAGGGTCGGCGGTGGAGCAGGTCAAACGGAGTCGACGATTTGCACCCTCATCGATGCGTGCGGCACGGCGCGTTACAGATCAACGGCCATTTCGCCATCCGATCGCGGCTAGTTTGCCGGTGCCTGCCCACCCGCATCGCGCGCTGCGTCGCCACCTTGCCTACCCGCTTCGGGCACATAGACCACGCTGCCGTCCTTCATGCGGTAGGCCACGCCTGCCTTGGTGCCTTCGCCTTGGCCGACCTGGCCGGTGGAGCGGAAGCGTTCGATCTTCTCGCCGCGCTTGACCAGCATCTGCATCGAGGCCTTGCCTGGATCGGTGATGACGGTGACGTTGTCGCTCTGCATCATCTGCATGACGGGGTTTTTCGCCATGGTGAGCAGCAGCGCGGCGATCACCACCAGGAAGATGTCGATCAGGTTGACGACGGAGAGGATCGGGTCGTCGGCCTCGCTGTCGTCGAGGAAGTTCATGCCGCCTCCCGCAGTTCGCGCCGCATCGCGGCGATCGGGTTGGTCTGCAGCCAGACCAGTTCCTCGGCCAGCCAGCGACGACGCACCGACACGATCCAGAAGGTGATGGCGGCGGTGATCAAGGCCAGGATCACGGCCGAGAAGGCGATCGCGAGGTTGTCCGACACGGACGCCAGGTCGCCGCCGGACAAGGCCTTCAGCGCGGGCCCCATCGGGATCATGGTGGCGACCAGGCCCAGCATGGGCGTGGTGCGGGTGGTGATGCGCAGCATCTCCAGCAGGCGGTGCGCGGCCACTTCGCGGTCATCCTCGGAGGCGTGCGGATGCTTGGCGGCCCATTCCAGCAGGGCGAAGCCCGGCACCGCGGCGGCCGGTCGGCGTCGCTGCCAGCGCATCACGGCGAAGCTGCCCAGCGCGTACAGCGAGTAGGCAAACAGCAGCACGATGACCAGCAGGGTGAGCGGCAGGAAGATCTGCCCCACCTGATACATCAGCAATTCCAGCATCTGACTCATGGTGTTTCCTTGTGCGAGGTTCGATACGGTCGGGGGCGGCGTGCGATCTGGCGGGCCGCGCCGGTCGCGAGGCACAGCGCCAGCGCGGCGGAGATCCATGGCGCCCGTGGATCGCTGGGCGCGCTGTCGGCGGGGGCGGTTTTTTCCAGTTGCATACCGCTGACTTGCTGCATCGGTGCCGGCGTCGCCGCCGCGTCGGTGGAGGGAGCAGCGGCAGCGGCTTCGGCGGGCGTACCGGCGACTTCGGCCGGGGCGCCGCTGGCCACGTATTCGAGGAACGGCGCGTTGTCGGTGTGCACGTCGAAGCGCGTGGCGAGGTCGCGGTAGCGCTGCTTCAGTGTTTCCAGCGTGGCCGGCTTGGCGTTCCAGTAACCCTGGCGCGAGGCTTCCAGCATGCGTTCGATGATCTGCGCCTGCGCGTGCGGGTTTTCCTTCTCGAACCAGGCGTCCAGGCCGAGCTTGTACTTGTCGCGCACGTAGACGTCGGCCATTTCCTCCCACTGGTCGTCGCGCACGACCTCGCGCGCCACCGCCGTCCAGCCCCACAGGTTGTTGGTGGATTCGAGCACGCTCAAGGTGCCGGCGTAGCCTTCGGCCACCAGCGCCTTGATGTAGCCGGGGTGGAATTCGCGCGTGGACAGCTCCTTGGCGAGGAAGCCCGCGGCATCCTCCACCTTGCCCGAGCCGCCGCCACGCAGGTTGGATATGTAGAGCTTCGGCGGCTTGCCGTCGAGGTGGCGCACGGCGAGGCCGATGCCGCCCAGGTACTGGAACGGATCGTCGGTGGTGAGCATGCCGTAGGTGTTGGAGGTGCGTGACAGCACCGCGCCATCGGTGCCGCGCAGGTGGCTGGCGTACAGGTTGAGCTTGTCGTTGCCGGCCACGCCGCGATTGCCCCAGGTGGACGGGTCCGGGCCATAGGCGTATTGCATTTTCGACAGGTACAACTCGGCCAGCTTGCGGTCGCCTTCGGCCTTGCCTTTCCAGCTGTCGCTGGCCAGCGTGGCGTCGTCCAGGCCGGTGCCGTAGCGGCCCGACGCGGAGGAGAACACCCGCGTCTGCCCGGCGGCCGTCGCGGCGCCCTTGTCCACGCCCTGACCCAGCAGTTCGGCGGTGACCGCCTTGCTGTGCGCCGCCACCGGGTTGTCCGCCTCGTCGGCGAGCGCGGCCAGTTGGGCGGCGCGGGCCAGCTGCTTGACGACATTGGGGAAGTGGTCGCGGTACAGGCCGGTGATCGACAACACCACGTCCACCCGTGCGCGGCCCAGCGTCTTGCGGTCGACCAGGCGCACGCCTTCCACGCGGCCGCCCTTGTCCCACACCGGCTCCACGCCCAGCAGCCACAGCGCCTGCGCTTCCAGCAGGCCTTCGTGGCGCATGGTCTCCACCGACCACAGCGAGAAGGTGAGCTTGTCCGGCAACTGGCCGGTATCGCGGCGATGCGCCTGCAGCAATTCCTCGGCGGCTTTCTTGCCGGCCTCCCACGCTTGTTGGGTGGGCACGCGCGAAGGATCGAACGGATACAGGTTGCGGCCGGTCGGGTAGGCGTCGGGGCGCTTGATCGGATCGCCGCCGTAGGAGGTGGGGACGTAACGCCCGGCCAGCGCATCGAGCAGGCCGGGCAATTCGCCGGCGGCGCCGATGTCGGCGTACCACTGGCGCGCCTGCTTCAGCATCGCCGCCAGGTCGCCGTCGAGCGGCCCCGGGTCCCTGCCTTCCACCAGCACCTGCCTGAGCAATGCATACGGAGGCGACTGCACCAGCTTGTCGTAGTCGATCGCCAGCGTCTCCTCCAGTTGAGTGCCGCGGACGCCGGCATGTCTCGCCGCCGCGTCGCGGAACGGCGTGCCCAGCATCAGCAACACCGTTGCCAGCCGGTGCTCGGTGGCCGGTGCGGTGCCGAACGTATGCAGGCCAAGCGGTTGCGCGGTCTGCGCCAGTTCGTGCAGATGCGCGTGCAGCGCATCGACGAAGGCGGGGAATTCCGCGCTGGCACGCTCGGGCGTCCAACCCATGTCCAGGTCGATGTGGGCACTGGCCGTGCGCGCCAGCAGGTCGGTCATGATCTGCGTGCGCACGGCACCGTCCATCTGTCCCAGCCAGCGATGCAGCAGGTCGTGGATGGCGGTGAGCTCATCGTGCAGGCCGGCCGGGCGGAACGGCGGCGTCTGGTGGCTGATGATGACGGCGCGGCCGCGCCGACGCGCCTGCAGCGCCTCGCCGATGTTGTCGGCGATGTAGGGATACACCACCGGCACGTCGCCCAGCGCCAGCATCGGGTCGTCGTACACGGACAGGCCGCGCTCCTTGCCCGGCAGCCATTCCTGGGTGCCGTGGGTGCCGAAGTGGACGAAGGCATCCGACTGACTGCGTGCCCACAGATAGGCGGCCAGGTAGAAATGGCTGGGCGCGGCGGTGGTGGAGTGGTAGAGCGCCTTTTCCCTGTCGTCGATGGCGCCGCTGCGCGGCGGCTGCGGCATCAGCGTGACCTTGCCCAGGCGCAAGCGCGGTATCACGAAATAAGTCTGGCTGCCCTTGCCCAGCACCATCGGCGAGGTGGCTGGATCGCCACTCTCGCGCAATAGGCGCTCACGTACCGGCGCGGGCAGCGTAGCCAGCCACTTCGTATAATCTGCCACGGGTAGGCGCACGGCGAGATCGTCGTCGAGCAGGCCTTGCAGGCGTCCGCTGCGGTAATACGGCGCCAGCAGGCGCTGCAGCCGGGCAGTCAGTTCGTCGGCATCGGCGGTGTGGGTGTCGTAGCCGGCGTGCTGCATGGCCGTGAGGGTGGCGACGAGGCTGCGCGGCAGGTTGAGGAACGAGGCGGAGAGGTTCTTCTCGCCCGGCGGGTAGTTCCAGAAAAACATCGTGACGCGCTTGTCGTGAACCGGCTTGCGCTGCAGCACCACCAGCCGCAGCGCTTTGTTCACCATGGTCTGTACCTGCGCCTCGATCGGCTGCAACTGCGGGTCGCTCTTGCCCATGGCCGAGGCCACCTGGATATCGACGATGCCGGCGTACTCGGCCTGGGCCATGTAGAACGGCACGTCCATCAGCGACACGCCGTGCGGATCGGCCGCCCACTCGGCCTCGTCGCCCTGGCGGTAGGGCATCGCCTGGATCACCGGAATGCCCAGCTTTTCCATCTCGCGCCGCGGCTCGTCCGGGCTCAGCATGATGCGCGTGGTGATGACGGCATCGGCCACGCGCCGGCCATGCGGCGCCAGGATGTCGCCCATGCTGTCCTTGCCCATGACCGGGTAGTAGAAGGCCAACGGGATGGCGCCGGCGGCTTCCACGCGACGGATCAGGTGGTCGATCAGCCGGGTCTGCAGGGCCGCGACGTATTGCTCGTGGAAGGCGATGGCGATGACCGGCGGCCGCGCCCCGTCACCAACCTTCTTCCAGCGCAGATAGCTTTCCGTGTCGGCAAATACCTGTTTCGCATCGGGGTGGTAGATGGCTGTCTCCGGCACCACCACGGGCGCGGCGGTGCCCGTGGCCGGTTTGCCGCCGAGCCACGCGACCGTGGTGGCGAAGAAGCCCTCGAAATTGCCGAGACCGCCATTGGAGTAATAGCTGGCCAGGCGCTGCGCCAGCGCCGCGGGCATGCCTTGCGCGGCGGGTGCCTTGTCGTACACCCACACCACCGGCAGCCGGGTCTGGGCCAGCGCCTTGCCCAGCTTGGCGCGCACGGCACCCTGCAGGTAGCTGTCGATGAAGACGATGTCGTGGCCGTCGAACACGTCCGGCCCGGCGTCGGCCGGCAGCTTGTCGAGGTAGCGCACCTCGACTGTCATGCCGTGCGGCCTGGCGATTTCCTCCAGCACCTTGAACTTGCCCGGCGGCACGTTGCTGGTAGCCACGAACAACGCCGACGTCGCCTGCGCCGACGGGCCCGGCGCGAACAGGCTGGCCAGCGCGAGAGCGACCAGCAGCATCCAGCGCATGATGCCCGCAGGGGATCGTGCCGTGGCCATCTCAGAAGCTCACCCGCAGATCGACCGAGACGGTGCGGCGGCGCTCGGCGTAGCCGAACAGCGGCGACTTCTCGGCCAGCCGGACGTTGCCGAGGTTTTCCAGCGCCAGTCGCAGCTCGCAGTGGGCGCCGAGGCTCTTGCCCACGCTGGCGTTCCACAACGCATACGCAGGCAACTCGCCGCTGGCGGAATACTGCGTGCCCGTGCGCTGCACGCCCAGGCGGGCCGACCAACCGGATTGGCCGGTCCAGTCGACGTGCGAGGCCAGGCTGGTCTTGGGCCGGTATTCCAGTTCCTTGCCGGTGATCCGGTCTTCGGTATCCAGCGCGGTAAGGTTGCCCTGCCATGACCATGCGGGGCTGATGTCCCAACCGAAGCCGGCCTCGACACCGCTGATGCGGGCCTTGTCTACGTTGTCGTACTGGTAGATGCGGCGCGGCCCGATCACCTGCAGCAGGCGATAGGTGATCAGGTCGTGCACGTCGCTGCGAAACGCGGTGGCGTACAGGTTCACGCCGTCATGTTGCCAATCCACCGAAAGCTCGAAGGAGTCCAGCGTTTCCGGCTTGATATTGCCGTTGCCGAGGAAGGAGTGCGGTCCCTCGGCGCCCACGTAGGTGGGCGAGATCTGCTTGAGCGTGGGCGCCTTGAAGGCATGGCCGTAGCCGCCCTTGACCACCAGCTCCGGCGTGGCCTCCCACACCAGGTAGGCGCGCGGGCTGAGTTCGTGGCCGAACAGTTCGTGGTGGTCGTAGCGCAAGCCGGTAGTCAACGCGAACCGTTCGCCGAGGGCGGCCTCGTCCTGCACGAACAGCGCCTTGTGCGTGGCCTCGTCGTGGCCATTTTTCAGCCCCGCGTTCTGCAGCGCTTCGCGGCGCGCTTCCCCGCCGATTGTCAGCTGCTGGCGTTGCCCCCACTCTACCACCGCGTGGCCGTCGACCACCTTGTCCTCCAGCGTCTGCGGGCGCGTCGGGGCCACGCCGTGGGTACGGTTGTTGGTGATGTCGGTCTTGCCGTCGTAGGCGCGCAGCTGGCCGCGCCAGTCGCCGAAGTCGCCGCGCCAGGCGATGTCGGTCTGGCGGCGGCGGATGTCGTAGCGGTTTTCGTAGCCCACGCCCGCGGACGAGACATCATCGTAGTTGCGTTTTTCCAGGCCCTGGAAATGATTCAGCTCCAGGCTCTGCCGCTCGCCGAGCTTCAGCGTGGTGCCGACGGTACCGGCATGCACGCGGCCGCCTTCCAGCTCGGTGTAACGGGTGTCGTCCGGATCGGCCACGGCGGGCGTGATGGCGTTGTAGCCGCTCACCCGCAGGCTCGCCCAGTGGCTCAGCGGCCCGGCGGCGTACACCGACATCGCGCCGGCACGATGGCCGCCATTGGCCTCGGTGGCGGCGCCGTGCAGGCCAAGCTCGCCTTCCCAATGATCGGTCGGTTTGCGGGTGATCAGGTTGATCACGCCACCCAGCGCCTCGGAGCCGTACAGCGTGGACATCGGCCCGCGGATCACCTCGATGCGCTCCACCGCCGACATCGGCAGCCAGCCGTACTGGTAGTCCGAATGCCCCACCACGTCGTCGGTGGCGACGATGCGGCGGCCATCCACCATGGTCAGCACATGGCGCCCTTCCATGCCGCGCAGCGAAATCGTCTTGCGCCCGCCCACCTGGCGCGGCGAAAGGGTGACGCCGGGCACCGTGCGCACCGCCTCCAGCAGATTCTGCGGGTTGACCTTCTCCAGCTCCGCACGGTCGACGATGGTGACCGACGCCGGCGCCTTGCGCGTGTCGTGCGCGGACAAGGTGGCGGTCACGGTCACCGGGGTGAGATCGGTCGCCACCTCCGCCGGCGTGGCGGCGAAGGCCGTGCCCGCCACAGGCAGAAGGCAGGCCAGCAACGCGCACGCCAACGCCGTCCGGCGCGACGTAACGCCGCACCCGGTGGCACGGGCGCGATGGATGGAAACATGGTGGGCGAAAGACGAGGCGGAAGCGTGCATGACAGGAGTTATCCGGTAGGCTTGTCCAATGAATGATATTTATTCGCATTTACGCCAGCTACCCGATCACGCAAACGCGTTGCCCAAAACGGGAGTTTTTACGGTTGGGGGTACGTCCGCGGCCGGTGCGTTGTCCACCTGTGCCCGCCATACCCCTCCACACGCATGTAGCCGGGGTCCGGGCGTGACGCACCAGCTGCCCTGCGGCTTGCTGAGCGGATATGGTTGCGGCGAGCTGCTGGTATCGGCAGATGGCCGGCAAGACGTCCATCTTTCGGTCTGGCTGCGTGGCCACGCCTTGCTGCAGATCGGCACGCGAACGGTTCGTATCGGACCGCACGATGCCCTCGCGATGTCGCTGGGCGATGGCGTCCCGGACACGCGTTCGACCCCCTGTGCGCAGCATGTCGACCTGTTGCTGCAACGCGAACGACTGTTCGAGCTGGGCGGTGAGCTGGGCGAAACTTTCCTCGAAGGCCTGGACCGGTACTGCAAGCCGTGCGTGGCCGCAGCCGACGCCGATACCTTGCGCACGGCCAACGAACTGGTCGCGGTTCTATTGACCCATGAAAGCTCCCACCTGCTGCGTGATGCCAAGAGCCTAGAACTGCTGGCGCGCATGCTCACGGCCAGCCGGTCACCCGTTTCCATCCGGCTCACTCCCGCACAACGCGAACGCGTGAGCCATGCCCGCGACCTGCTGCTCGCCGACCTGGCCAATCCACCCACGGTGGCGCAGCTGGCGCGCGCCAGCGGCCTCAACACGTTCAAGTTGAAACAGGGTTTCCGCAGCCTCTACGGACACTCCATTCACGCGGTCTACCAGTACGAGCGCATGCAGAAGGCATGGCAGCTGATCGAGTCCGGGCACATGGATGTGAGCGCCGCCGGCCATCACGTGGGCTATTCGAACCTCAGCCATTTCAGCGATGCGTTCCGCCGGCACTTCGGGCTGCGGCCCGGGGAACTCAAGCGCTGCGTATCGCGTACGTGCTGACGGAGTTCCTGCCTGCCGCCTGGGTATTTTTCCCCAGGCGGCGACAACCTGGACAGCATGAATCACGCGCCGCCCTGCAAGGGCGGTACCCTGCCTGCGCCAGGCGGCTGCGGCAAGTTGACCGATATCAACTCATTCGATCCTGCCGTGTGTATAAATCGAACCACATCATGCGAGCAGCCACCTCCGCATCGGTGAATCGGCGAGGGACACGGGGTGGCCTATTGCACTCGAGGATATCCAGATGCCGATTCGTCGCGTTCTGCTGACTCTGCTGGCCATCGCCGGCCTGGTCGCATGGCCTGCGCACAACGCTGCCGCAGCCACGGAACCTGTCGCCCAGGCGCGCGTTGCCGTGGCCGCCAACTTCACCGAAGTGGCTCGCTTGCTGGCCGAGCAATACACGCGCCAAAGCGGCAACCGCATCGAGATCAGTGCCGCATCGACCGGCAAGCTGTACGCGCAGATCCACCACGGCGCGCCGTTCGACGTCCTGCTCGCGGCCGACGACACCACGCCGAAACGCTTGGTCGATGAAGGCCTGGCCGTACGCTCATCCCTGTATGACTATGCCACCGGCCGGCTGGTGCTGTGGAGCCGCGACCCGGCATTGGTCGACGATGGAGGGAACGTGTTGCGCAACCACACCTTCCACAAGTTCGCGATCGCCAACCCCGACCTGGCGCCGTACGGCGCCGCGGCGCGCGAGGCGCTGCAGCACATCGGCCGCTGGGATGCGCTCAAGCCGCAGTTGGTCCTCGGCGAGAACGTGGGCCAAGCCACCCAGTTCGTGCTGAGCGGCAATGCCGAGGCCGGCCTGTTGCCGCGCTCGCTGGTGATGGAATCGCAAAAGCAGGTAGGCGGCTCATCCTGGCTGGTTCCCGCCAGCTGGCACCAGCCGATCATCCAGAGTGCGGTGCTGTTGAATCGCGGCAGCGACAATCCGGCCGCTATTGGCTTCCTGGGATATCTGCGCGACGATGCCGCCCGACGAATCATCGCAGCCCACGGTTATGACTGAGATGGAACCGGCCCCGCGACGGCCGGCATGACTCCCACGCTGACCGCGATCCTGGTCACCCTCAAGCTCGCCGGGCTGACCACGTCGATCCTGCTGCTGCTGGGCATGCCGCTGGCCTGGTGGCTGGCGCGCACGCGTTCGCGCTGGCGGATCCCGATCGGCGCGCTGGTGGCCCTGCCGATGGTGCTGCCGCCCACCGTGCTGGGCTTCTATCTCCTGCTGGGAATGGGCATCCACGGACCGATCGGCCAACTCACCGCGTCGCTGGGGCTGGGCACCCTGGCATTCACTTTCCAGGGCCTGTTGTTCGCCTCGGTGCTGTATTCGCTGCCGTTCGTGGTGCACCCGCTGCAGTCGGGCTTTGCCTCGATCGACACCACCGTACTGGAGGCAGCCGCCACGTTGCGCGCCTCGCCGCTCGACCGCTTCATCAGCGTGGTGCTGCCCCTGTCGCGACCGGCGCTGGTCACCGCCACGCTGTTCGGCTTCGCCCATACGGTGGGCGAATTCGGCGTGGTGCTGATGGTCGGCGGCAACATCGACGGCCAGACCCGGGTGCTCTCGGTGCTGCTGTATGACCAGGTCGAGGCCATGGCCTACGGCGACGCCCACCGCCTGGCGGCCGGGCTGTTGGTGTTCTCCTTTGGCATGCTGCTGGTGATGCAGTGGCTGGGGCGGCGTACGGCGCTCGTGCATGACTGACACTGTCCGTGGCATCGAATTGCGCCTGCGGCTGCAGCGCAGGGATTTCACCCTGGACGTGGCGTTGTCGCTGCCCGCGCAGGGCGTCACCGTGGTGTTCGGCCCCTCCGGCAGCGGCAAGAGCACCTTGCTGCGTGCCATCGCCGGCCTTGAACCCGAGGCGCGCGGCCTGGTGCGCGTCGATGACGAGATCTGGCAGGACGCACGTCTCCGCCTGCCGCCGCACCGGCGCCCGGTCGGCGTGGTGTTCCAGCAGACGGCCCTGCTGCCGCATCTGTCGGTGCACGACAACCTGCGCTATGGCTGGCGCCGTGCCGGTACAGATGCTGACGTCATGCGGGAATGGATCGACAAGCTGGCGCTGGGCCCGCTGCTGGCACGGTCACCGGCCACCCTGTCCGGCGGCGAGCGCCAGCGCGTGGCACTGGGCCGCGCATTGATGTGCCAGCCGCGATGGCTGCTGCTCGATGAGCCGCTGAGCGCGCTGGACGTCGATAGGCGAGCCGACATCCTGCCGTACCTGGAGGCGATCCGGCGGCAAGCCTGCATCCCCCTGCTCTACGTCACCCACTCGGTGGAAGAGGCCGCCCGCCTGGCCGACCACCTGGTCCTGCTCGAAGCCGGCCGGGTACGCATCGCCGGCCCGGCGCTGGAGGTGCTGAACCGGCCCGACCTGCCGCTGGCCCTGCGTGATGACGCCGCCGCCGTGCTCGAGGCCAGCGTGCTCGGAGACGACGGCCACGGCCTGCTGATGCTGGACACGCCTGCCGGCACTCTGCACGCCCACGGCCCAGCACACCCGATCGGCACCCGCGTACGGCTGCGGATACAGGCGCGCGATGTCAGCGTGGCCCTGAGCGCGCGCACCGACACCAGCGTGCTGAACATCATTCCGGCCGTGCTGCAATCGCTGTCGACGTTGCCCGGGGGCCAGTTGCAACTCCAACTGCGCGCTGGCGGCACCCGATTGCTCGCGCGGGTATCGCACCAGTCGGCAGCCCGCCTGCAACTGCGCGAAGGCCTGCCGGTGTGGGCGCAGATCAAGGCCGTGGCGCTGCTGATCTGAAACATGCCGCGACGTTGTGCCGCAGCAAAGTCCGTGGCACCGGCCATTCCGTTGCCCAAGCCGCACAAACCGCGCCGCATCGCCATCCGACTGTCCAATCGTTCGGCGCTCGCTGGCCGGCACACGGCGAATCGTAGCGGCCTCTTGACGACGGTCAATTCTTCGCGGGGCCAGGACACCTATCCTTCGCCCGCTATATACATAAGCACATACCCGAGGAACGTATGAAAACCTTGCTGAGCTATCTGCTGGTTCTGGGCCTGGTCGCCGCGACGGCGCATGCGCAAACCCCCACGGCGACCGACGCCGCTCCGAGACATCACGGTACGCCAAGTTCCCTCGTACACGTCACGGGTGCGGTCAAGGCAACGCGCGATTTCGATCTGGCGGCCATCAAGGCCCTGGCCGGACGCGACACGGGACCCGTCGACGTCATCTGCGCGTCCGGCGCCACCGTGGCCAAGGTGAACAACTTCCGCGGCGTGCGCCTGACCGATCTCATCAACCACGCCGGCATCGACGAGCAGGGCCATAAGGACACGCGCCGCATGGTGATCATCGCGCGTGCCACCGACGGTTACGTGGTGACGTTTTCCTGGAACGAATTGTTCAACACCGCCATCGGCAAGGACGTGCTGGTCGCCTATGAAAAGGATGGCAAGCCGCTGGATGCCGGCGAGGGACAGTTCCTGCTGGTCTCGGGCCAGGACATCAAGACCGGCCCGCGCCACGTGCGCTGGCTGAACGAGATCGAGATCAAGCGCGAACAGTAGCCTCGCCGCACGCGGCAACGCGTCGCGCTGTCGCGCGCCCCTTTCCCGATAACCCTTCCTGCATCGCCCCGAACTATCCCGGTTCGGCGGGCGACTGTGTCCCACGCCATGAGTACGAACTCATAACGAGGTGCGTCATGAACCGATTTTCCCCTGTGATTCCGAGCCGTATCCGCCTCACGCCGCTGGCTGCCTGCCTCTCCGCCGCCCTGCTACTGGCCTGCCATGCACCCGTCGCATCGGCGCAGTCGCCGGCACCCGAACAGCCCCGGGTCCAGTCTGGCAAGAAAGCCACCGCCCCCCGGAACGATGCCAAGCCGGGGGTGTTCGAGTTGGGCACCATTGTCGTGAGCGGCGCCCAACTGGACGGGCACGCCCCCAGTGAAAACGTGGTGACCCGGCAGGACATCGAGCGCTACAACCGCAACACCGTCGGCGACGCCGTCAATACCACCGCCGGCGTCAACCTTTCGCACAACTCGCGCAACGAGGACATCGTCTACGTGCGCGGGTTCGACGTCCGCCAGGTGCCCGTATTCCTCGACGGCATCCCCCAGTACGTGCCCTACGACGGCTATATCGACTTCGGTCGCTTCACCACGTTCGACCTTGCCGAGATACGGGTGGCCAAGGGCGCCGCGTCGCTGTTGTACGGCCCCAACATCATGGGCGGCGCGATCAACCTGGTGACGCGCAAGCCGGTCAAGGCCTTCGAGGGTGACGCCCGCGTGGGCGTGGGCTCCGGCAGCGAGCGCCAGGTGGCAGCCAATGTCGGCTCGAACCAGGGCAGCTGGTATTTCCAGGCGGGTGCCTCTTGGCTCGATGCCGACAATTTCCCGCTGGGCAACGGTTTCCGCGACAAGAAGAAGGTGCCCACCGATACCGGCGGCCATCGCGAGAACGCCGATCGCACCGACAAGCGTGTCTCGTTCAAGATCGGCCTGACGCCGAACGACACCGACGAGTACGCGCTGGGCTACGTCAAGCAGGATGGCGAGAAAGGCAACCCGGTCTATGCCGGCGATGTGAAAAGCGGCATCCGCTACTGGCGCTGGCCCTACTGGGACAAGGAGAGCCTGTACTTCATCAGCAATACGCAGCTGGGCGCCGACCACGCGCTGAAGTTCCGTCTCTATGGGGACAAGTACAGCAACGGTCTGGACGCCTATACCGACGGCACCTACGCGCAGCAACTGAATAACCAGAGCTTCCCGAGCTACTACGCCGACAAGACGCGCGGCGCATCGGCCGAGCTGGTCAGCAACCTGGACCGCCATGAACTGCACGTGGCCGTGCACTACAAGGAAGACATCCACGTCGAGAGCAATCCCAGTTCACCCACTAAGCGCTACCGCGACGTCACCGTCTCCGCCGCCGTCGAGGACATCATCACTCTCGCCGATGCCACGCGTCTGCGCCTCGGCGCGGGCTACGACCAGCGCGAGGCACGCGAAGTCTATTACTGGCCCACCGGCAAGACCCACACCACCAACGGCCTTGCCGAGCTGACCCACAACCTGTCGGACAACGGGCAAGTGTTCTTCAGCGTGGCGCGCAAAAGCCGCTTCCCGACCATCAAGGACCGCTACTCCGCCCGCATGGGCACGGCGCTGCCCAATCCCGACCTCAAGCCGGAGCAGGCCAGCCACGTCGAACTGGGCTGGCGTGGCACGCCGTGGACGGGCGCGTGGCTCGAGACCGCACTGTTCTACAGCCACATCAACAACCTGATCCAGAACAACCTGGTGCTTTCCGACGCCTGCTCGGGCATCACCTGCAACCAGGCACAGAACATCGGCAAGGCCCGTCATCGCGGTGCCGAGGTCAGCCTCGAGCAGCGACTGGGCGAGCAGTGGCGGATCGGCGTGAACTACACCTACCTCAATCGCGACAACCTCAGCAACCATGCCGTGCCGTTGCTGGACACGCCGACCAACAAGTTGTTCGCCCACGCATCCTGGAATCCGTCGGAACAGTGGGAGATCGTGGCCACGCTGGATGCGGAAAGCGGCCGCAGGGTCAGCTACGCGGGTTCCTCGGCGCTGTACCGTGGCCTCAGCGGGTTCGCCACGACCGGCGCGAAGGTGGTCTGGAAACCGCGCCGCGATCTCGCACTCGAAGCGGGCGGGCGAAACCTCGGCGACAAGAACTACGAGTTGTCCGACGGCTTCCCCATGCCGGGACGCACCTGGTTCGCCAACGCCCACTACAGCTTCTAGGCCTCACGGCCGCGCATGGCGATACGAACGCCAGGACAGATCATGCACCGGCAATGGTGCCGGTGCCCTGTGCCGCTGCCATGGCTTCCCCGCGATACATATCGAGAAACACGCATGAAACGCACACGAACCATCCATCGCCTGCTCGGGCTTGCCGGCATGGGGGGATACTGCACCCTGGCCATGGCCCAGAGCGCTGCGCCCCCCGCGCAAACCGATCTTGGAACGGTCCAGGTCGAGGCGGTGCAGGCAAGCTACCTCGCCGAGACCGTCGAGGTCGGCCCGCTGGGGCAGAAGAAGCCAATCGACGTGCCTTACGCGATCGGCACGGTCAACAACGACCTGGCGCGCAACCAGCAATTGCAAAGCGTGCGCGAGGCATTCCGCTACTTGCCCTCCGTGCAGGGGGAAAACATCCGGCCGCAATCGCGCGGACTGCAGGCCGGCGTGGTGCAAAACACGCGCATCGACGGCATGAACATCGCCGCCACCACCGACTACCCGATCGAACAGTTCCAGCAGATCGAGGTCTTCAACGGCCTGGCCGGCGCGCTGTACGGACCGGCCAGCCCCGCCGGCACGTTCAACTACGTCTTCAAGCGCCCTACCGACACCCCGCTGCGCCAGTTCAACCTGGGCCAGGATTCGCACGGGTCGGCCATCGGCCACATGGATTTTGCCGACCGCATCGGCAACGCCGGCCGCTATGGCTACCGGGTGAACCTGTTGAAGCAGGACGGCGAAGGCTACGTGGAGGGCAGCAACCTCAAGCGCCAGTTGGCCAGCGCCGGCTTCGACGTCCACTTCACGCCGACCACGGTGCTGGAGAACGATGCTAGCTACTACCGCTACCACACGCGCGGCCTGCCCGGCACGTTCAGCCTGGCACGCGGCGTGGTGTTTCCGTCGGCACCCGATCCACAGCGACCCGGCTATGGCCAGTCTTATGCCGGTGACAACAATGTCACGCGCATCCTCTCTTCGCGCCTGCGCACCGAACTTGGCCCGAACTGGCAGCTCACCGCCGGCATGTTGCGTGAAACCAACGATCGCAAATCCACCGTACCGACCAACACGCTGACCAGCAACACGGGTGACTACGTGACCACGGCGGCCACGACCACCTACAGCTACGACAAGATAGTCAGCAACGCCATTGCGCTCAACGGCAAATGGGAAACGGGAGGCTTGTCCCACGATCTGGTCGTGGCCAGCAACGGCTTTACCTGGACTCGCTACATACCGTTCGCCAAGGCTGCCGTGACGCTGGGCCGTGCCAACCTGGACCACCCCGTCAGCTTCCCCGAGCCGGTGCTTCCGAACTTCAGCCACCGCTACCGGGCGATGAACACCACGCAGCAATCGATCACCCTCGGCGACACCGTCGCGCTCAACGAGCAATGGTCCGTACTGGCAGCCGCCAGCCAGAGCATCATCAAGCTGCACAACTACGACAAGCAAGGCGCCACCACGTCGTCGTATGACGATGGCGGCGCCAGTTTCAACACGGGCGTGATGTACCGGCCCAGCCAGAAGTCGATGGTCTATGCGACCTACGCCGACAGCCTACAGCAGGGTGACAGTGCACCAGCAGGCGCGATCAATGCCGGCGAAAATCTGGCGCCCTCCCGCAGCAAGCAGTGGGAGCTCGGCTACAAGGTCGAGGCCGGCGGCATGTTCCTGAGCGTCGCACTGTTCCAGATCAGGCGCCCCTACGCCTATATCGGTCCGGACAACGTCTTCGGCCTGCAGGGACTGCAGCAGAACCGGGGCCTCGAGCTAAGTGCCAGCGGGGACATCGGCCGCGACTTCACCGTATTCGCCGGTGCAGCCCTGCTCGACCCCAGGCTGCGCGACACGGGCTCCGCCAGCACCGACAACAAGCAGGTTCTGGGGCTTTCCCGCGGTACCTGCAGCGTACTCGTCGAGTACCACGTGCCTGCCGTGAAGGGCCTGACGCTCAGCGTGAACACCTACCACGTCACCCGCCGCCCGGGCGACTTCGCCAACGCCCAGTTCGTCGACGGCTATACCGTAAGCGATCTCGGTGCCCGCTACCTGATCCGGATCGGCGGCAAGCCGGCAACACTGCGGCTGGCAGCGGACAACATCGGCAACTCGCACTACTGGGCCAACATCACCCCCAGCAGCCAGAACGGCTACAACAGCACCGGCAGCGGCACCGGCGCGCTGGGTGCTCCACGCACGATACGTGCATCCATTCAGGTCGACTTGCTATGACGAAGCTCCTTGCCTGCGGCGGACTCGTCGTGGCCGCGCTGGCCAGCCTCGGTGCCAGTGCAGCCACGACGCCGCCCCTGGAAGTCTATGCCGCCGGCAGTCTCACCGGCGTCATGAAGCCGATCATCCGCCAGTACACCGCCGCCACCGGGCAAGCGGTCACGATCCTCCACGGCCCGGCCGGCCTGCTGCGCGAACGCATCGAAAAGGGTGCCGACGCCGACGTCTACCTCTCGGCCAACATGGCTCACCCACAGCGGCTCGCCGCCGCCGGCAGAGGCACGCCGGCCGTGGTATTCGCCCGCAACAGCCTGTGCCTGACTACGCGTCACGACATCGGCCTCACCCCGGCGAATGTGCTGGACAAGCTGTTGCAGCCGTCCATCAGGATCGGGACGTCCACCCC
The DNA here is from genome assembly GCF_001617365.1 of Rhodanobacter sp. FW104-R8. Lineage (GTDB taxonomy): Bacteria > Pseudomonadota > Gammaproteobacteria > Xanthomonadales > Rhodanobacteraceae > Rhodanobacter. The sequence goes on along the minus strand of NZ_LVJR01000115.1, from coordinate 10,698 downwards.
GGTTGCCGATCCCGGTGGCGACTACGCCTGGGCATGGTTCGCCAAGGCCGAAACCGTGCGCCCTGGCGCGAGGAAGCTCCTCGAGGCCAAGGCCCGGAAGATGGTGGGCGGCTCCATCCCCGCCGCGGTTCCCGCCAAGCCCCCTTCAGGCAAGGAGCTGCTGCTGCTGCAGGAAAAGGTCGACGTGTTCTTCGGCTACTGCAGTTCGCGCGGCACCGTGCCGGATTCCGAGCTTGTTGTCGTGAAGCTTCCCGCGGAGCTGCAGTTGCCGATCGACTACGGCATGACGGTGCTGTTCCATTCCGCGGACCCGGCACGCCAGGCCCGGGCCGATCGCTTCGCGCTCTACCTGATGTCACCGGCGGCCCAACGAGAGCTGGTGCCATTCGGCTTCAAACCGGTCACGGAAACAGCCACCCACTAGCCAGGGATCGCCCTGCCCCCCGGCAAGGCATGCAGTGGACCCCAGGCATCACGAAGCCGGCGCGCTTCAGCAACGGGCATCATGAATCCGTATCCCAGCACGCACATCGCAGCCATCGTCTACACCGAACGTCGTGTGGTCGATGGCCTGCTGGCCGATTTCACCGAGTGCCTGCGTCAACGGCAGCGGCGCATCCTCGGCCTGCTACAGCAATACGCAGGCGAGAGCGAGCAAAAGCTGCTGGTCGACATCGACACCGGCGAGCGCTTCCCGCTTTCGCAGGATCTTGGTCCCGGTTCCCGATCGTGTGGTCTGGACCCCTGCGGCATCGCCGCCGCCAGCGCCGTGCTGCGCCGGGCGCTGGCGATCGACAGCGAACTGGTCATCGTCAACCGCTTCGGCGTGATGGAGGTCGCCGGCGGTGGCTTTGCCGCCGAATTGCTGGCCTTGATGAGCGAAGAGGTCCCCGTACTGACCGCGGTGGCCGAACGCCACCTCGTCCATTGGCGCAGCTTCAGCGGCCATGCCGCCCTCGAATTGCCCCCTCGCCTGGACGCGCTCGAACTGTGGTTCGACCGACTCGCGCCCATCGCTTCCGCTACATCCCCCTGACAATCACCGGAGCACCCCATGCGTTCCACAGCGCGTTTCCCCACTCCATTGGCCCTCACCCTCGCGATTGCCGCATGGCTTGCCCTCAGTCCGGCCGCCGCCAATGAATCCCCGGCACCCGCTGCTCGGGCAAGCCAGCCTGCGGAGCCATCCACCCCGCTGGATACGCAAACACTGCCCGCCATCAACGTCCACGCCAAAGCGGGGACGGTGCTCAGCCAGCCGGATTCGAAACCCTGGGCGCACAGCACGGTGTCCGGCAAGAGTATCCAGACTCTCGGCGGTCCCGCACAGACCAATCCCTATCGGTTGCTCGACATGATGCCCTCGGTCGACACCGAGTCAAGCGACGGATACGGCTTCGGCAACCGCAGCATCAACTTGCGCGGCAAGGGAAGTTTCCACCTCACGAGCAACGTCGAAGGCATCCCGATTGCCGGCATTGTCGGCGGCAGCGACCTGGTCGACCTGGAAAACGTGGCCAGTTACGAGCTGTATCGCAGTGCAATGCCGGCCAACGTGGGATTTGGCGTATCCAACACCACCGGTGCGCTCAACATGAATCTGCGGCGGCCCGAACAAGCGCCGTCACTAGAATTGAGTCAGGGCTTTGGCACCAATGCCTTCTCCCGCACGTTCATTCGTGCTGACAGCGGCGTGCTGGTCGCGACCGGCACCTCAATGTTTGTTTCGACATCGTACGTCAATGCCGATAAGTGGAGAGGGGGCGGAAAGTCGCCCGACGGCCAGCGCAACCTGACGATCGGCGTGGCCCAGCCGATCGGTACCGACGGTCGACTGGAATTGTTCGCAATGAAGAGTCACAGCGCCGGAAACTCGTATCGATCGATGACGTTCGCACAGACACAGAACAAGTCGAACTGGCGTAATTATGATTACGACAATCAGTTGGACCCGGCTAATCCACAGTTCTATTGCGGTTTCAATCGCCAGCAGTCCGACGACGTCGCGATCATCGGCAACCTGGTGCTTCCGATCGGCGAGCACGGCAAGTTCACGTTTCGGCCGTACTGGTGGGACGACGAGGGCTACAGTCTGTCTGCATCGGGGCGAAACGTGCGCCGTTGGGACAAAGTGCATTCCCAGCGAGGCTTCCTGACCCAGTACGAACTGCAGCTGACGCCAAATCTCGACTTCACCGCCGGCTACTGGTGGATGAACATGGAGTCGCCGCCGCCTCCGGTCTACCAGAAGGATTACACGCCCACTGCCGGCGGCGATCTCGTCTGGAACAAGTGGGCCTTGCTTTCGAAGCAGGGCACGCACAAGTTCCGCAGCCCGTTCCTGCAGTTGACCGGCAATTTCGGCCAGAACACGCTCTCCGGCGGCCTGCGCCTGGCCGAACAGGAACAGCCGTTCCTCTCGTATTACCAGATCACTCCGGCGCTGCCCGACGTCACCTACGGCCAGATCTGGTCGTACAACCCGAAGCTCGATCCCTGGCAACAGGTGAGCAGCAAGAACTTCTACCGCTGGCTGCCCAACCTGTCGTGGCGTCATGATTTCAACGCGTCGCTCGCGTTGACCGCCGCCTACGGTCGACGCATGGGACGCGCCGACTGGGGGCCGGCCGCCTCGACCTACAGCAGCAACCGCCAGGCGTTCGTCGACAAGGGCGTCAGCCTGCAGCGCGTGTTTTCCAACCTCAAGCCGGAGATCTCCGACAACCTCGATCTCGGCCTGCGTTACGACACCGATCGGCTGACGCTGGCGCCCAACGTGTACTACGCACGGTCGCGCGACAAGGAGGTCAGCCTGTATGACCCAATCATCGGGGTGGCCTACTACCAGAGCTTCGCGCGGGCCATCGCCAAGGGCATCGAACTGGAAGGCAGCTACCAGCTCAACAAGGCGCTGGCCGCGACTTTTGCCGCCTCATGGAACCGCTTTGCCTTCGACGGAAACATCCGCACTACCAGCGGCGCGGCGATTGCCACCGATGGCAAGCAAGTCCCCGACGCGGCGCAGGTACTGGGCAAGCTGGGACTAAACTGGCGCTACCGGAGCTGGAACGTCGCCCCCATCATGCGCTACGTCGGAAAGCGCTACGGCGACATCCTCAACAAGGAGAGAGTGGACGGCTATTTCCTCGCCGATCTGCATGCCGGATACGAGTGGAGCAACGCGGGCGCCCTGCGTGACGCAAGCGTCACCCTGTCGGTTCTCAACCTGTTCGACAAGAACTACATCGGCCTCGTCTCTTCCAGCGACCTTAACCTCAACGCGAGCACGTCGTACTACGCCGGCGCGCCACGCACGGTAGCACTCACCTTCAACGTGAAGCTCTGAGCGCTGCATGGGCATGCCGACGACATCGACGGCCGCACCCACCGTACGCACGGCCTCCCCGGCGCACGCCGGGTGGCCGGGCTATGGCATCTTGCTGCTGTTGTCACTGGCCGTGCTGGTGCTCGCCATGGTTTCGATGGGGCTCGGACGCTACCGGCTGCCGATCCAAACGGTGATCGACGTGTTGTGGTCGGCGTTGGCCAACAAAGCCTCGGGATACTCGCCAGCCATCGAAAACGTCGTACTGGCGGTGCGCCTCCCGCGCGTGCTGGCCGCGATGCTCGTCGGCGCCAGCCTCGCAGGGGCCGGCGCCGCCTATCAAACCCTGTTTCGCAACCCGCTTGCCTCGCCGGCCATCCTTGGCGTCTCGTCCGGTGCCGGCTTCGGCGCCGCACTGGCCATGTTGCTGGGCGGCGGCGCACTGGCCGTCCAGGGCTTCTCGTTCGCTGGCGGCATCTGTGCCGTCGGGACCGCCATCTTCATTGCCGGACATCTGGGCAAGGATTCCGCATTGGTTCTGGTGCTGGCCGGACTGGTTGTTTCGGCGTTGTTCCAGGCTCTGACCTCGGCGACCAAATACCTGGCCGATCCCCTAGACACCTTGCCGACCATCGTATTCTGGCTGCTTGGCAGCCTGGGTCGAGTCACTGCGTCCGACCTGTATTTCGCCGCCCCGTTCAGCGCGCTCGGCATCGTCGCGCTGTTCCTGCTGCGCTGGCCCACACAAGTGCTCGAGGCCGGCGACGACGAAGCGCGAACGCTCGGCGTGCCGGTGCGCTGGCTGCGCGTCATGCTGATTGTGGCAGCCACCCTGATGACCGCCGCGGCCGTGAGCATTTCCGGCATCGTCGGCTGGATTGGGCTGCTGGTGCCTCATCTGGGCCGTTTGATGATCGGCCCGGCCTATGCACGTTTGTTGCCTGCATCGATCCTGCTGGGCGCCGGCTTCCTGCTGCTGGTGGACGATCTGTGCCGCAGCGCTTTTGCCACGGAACTGCCGCTAGGTATCGTCACCGCGATCCTTGGCGCCCCCGTATTCGTCATCATTCTTGCGCGGGCAAGACGGCAATGATCCTGAGCGTCGAACAACTGGTCTACCGGCGAGCTACCGGGCAACCCGCCATCCTCGACGGGATCGATCTAGCGCTGGATACCGGCGACGTTCTCTGTCTGCTCGGACCCAATGGCACCGGCAAGACCACCCTGTTGCGCTGCCTGATTGGAGCACTGCAGCCCGAGCGCGGCTGCGTGCGTATCGATGGTGTTGCGCAACATGACGCGCGCAAGCGCGCTCTCATTTTGGCCTACGTGCCGCAGGCTGCCGGTGACAGCGGCCTATCGCTTCTTGATATTGTCCTGATGGGGCGCACCCCGCATCTGCGGCCGCTGGCGACTCCCGGAACCCGTGACCGACAGCTTGCACATGAAGCCTTGCAGCGTGTCGGTATAAGCCGGCTGGCTGACCGACCATTCAACCGGGCCAGTGGTGGCGAACGTCAGCTCGCCCTGATCGCACGCGCACTGGCGCAACAACCACGCCTGCTGTTGCTGGACGAGCCTACGGCCAGCCTCGATCTCGGCAACCAGGCACGGGTGCTGCGCATGATCCGCGACCTCGCCGCCGACGGCCTGGCCGTACTGCTCACTACCCACCAACCCGAGCACGCGCTGCTGCTGCGCTCGTTGGTGGTGACGCTCGCCGGTGGCCGGGTCGGTGCCTGCGGCCCGGCCACCGAGGTGTTGCAGGGCCCTTCCCTGTCCGCGCTTTACCAGACCCCGGTCGAGGTTATCTCGCACCACGGGGTACCTCTGGCTTGCGTACCTCTACTCTGATCCGGATCCCGACGATGCGACTCCCATCCCTCTTGTTGCTGCTGTCATTGCTGCTTGCGTCGCCGGGCCATGCGGCCGACATGCACATCGTGCACGACATGGCCGGCGACGCGGTGAGCGTACCGGTGCACGTCGACCGCGTCGTCACGCTTGGCGCGACACCGGTGATCAACAGCTTGCTGTTTGCAGTCGGCGCCGGCGACAGGATCATCAACGGGCTGGGTACCTTCGGACGCCAAGGACGCTGGAACTATCAGTACAGCTTCGCGCCGCGCCTGGCTTCCCTGCCACCGCTGGCCAACCTCGACCGCAGCGCCAATCTCGAAGCGCTGCTGCAGGCGGCGCCCGACGTGGTGCTGACCATGGACCGCAGCACCGCACAGAGCCTGCGTCGCGCGGGCCTGCTCGCTTTGTACATGGCCTGGCGGCAACCCGAAGACGTAAAGGTCGTGGTCAATCTGCTGGGTGACCTGCTGGAAAGACCCGTGGCCGCCGCTCGGTATACCGCGCGCTTCGACAGCCTGCTCGACGAAGTCGGCGACCGCCTGCGCGGCAAGAACATCAGGCGTCCGAGCGTGCTCTATTTCAGCCCGAAGACGCTGACGCAGCCGCACCTGATCGTCGAATGGTGGATCCGCGCCGCAGGCGGCGAAAGCGTCACCGACAACCACCGGCGCACCGAATCGTACAGCTTCGGCATGGAGCAATTGCTGGCGTGGAATCCGCAATTCCTGATCGTATCCAGCCCGGAAGAAGCGGTCGGCGTACGCACCGACCCGCGCTTCGCCAAGCTCCGCGCCGTGCGTGAAGGCCACGTCCTGATTGCCCCGTGCGGCGCCCACACGTGGGGCAACCGCACCTCGGAGCAACCCCTGATGGTGCTGTGGGCCGCCCAGCAATTTCATCCATCCCTGTTCACCGACGTCGACATGATCGAGCGCTCGCAGCGCTTTTATCGCGAAATCTACGGTACGACGCTGACGCATGCACAAGTTGCCGAGATCCTTGCCGGCGGACCACGCCGTGCCACGCCCACGCAGCAAACCCAGACCGCAACCCAAGGAGTCATGCCATGAACCTGCCCCGGATCCACGAACTAATGCGACTCAGTGCCTTGACGCCCCTGCCGTCGGTGGCGGCGATCAGGCGCACCGTCGACGGCTACAAGAATTTCCAAGCGTTGCTGGCGGGCTATCGTTGCGGCCTGTTCGACTGGCTGGAACAGCATGGACCGGCCGAGCGGCCGGTCATCGCCGAGGCGCTGCAGTTGCGCGGCGCCCACCTGGGTGCGTTTCTGCAGACGCTGCAGGATCTCGGCCTGGTCGAGCGCGAGGGCAACGCCTATGCATTGGCGAACCATATGCATGGGGTGCTCTGCAACAGCAGCGAGTGGTGCCAGGCGGAAACGCTCGAGCAGTTGCTGGCGCCCCACTGTGGCTGGTCGGATCTCGGCCTCTTCATGGACAACGAATGGATCCAGAACACACCACCCGAAGTGGCGGCCACGCATGACCCGTTCCTGGGCGAAGCACTCCGCCTGGCCGCACACCTGGCGGAGCGGCAAGCGCAGCACCCGGACCAGTGGCTGAACCTGCTCTGCTTCGACGGCAGCCATGGTTTGTTTGGCGCCGCCATCGCCCAACGATTTCCGCAGGCCAGGCTCATCGTGGTGGTGCCTCCGGAAACGGTGGAACGGGTTCGACAATTGCTGGAACTCCACGGCGTATCCGCCCGCTGCGAGGTCGTGGGCGGCACCCCGCTGGAGCCGCAGTTCCCCGCCCAGTTCGACCATGTCATCGTGTTCCACAGTCTCTATGCGGTGCGCAAATCCATCGACGATGCACTGCTCGCGCTCGCCGGTTGCCTGGACCCGGGTGGCGAACTCTGCCTGGCCCACTGGTTCTGCCTGGAAGCATGCGAAACCGCGCCCGGTGGCCTGCGTGACCTCGACAAGGCGGTGCTGACCGACAGCCATTCGCTGTGCGGCATCGAGCGATTCGGCGGCCGCCTCGAACAGGCCGGTCTGGCCCATCCCGAGCGGCACGACCTTGCTGGCGAATATGGTCAGACCAAGGTGCACTTCGCACGCAAGCCCTCCGCCTGCTAGTCCGCCGCCCGCGAGCCGTGCGCACCGGGGACAGTGCGTATCGGCTCTCCCTCTCCTCGTCGCCGAGAGCATGCTAATGATCATCACCGACACTATCCCATCTCCCGCCAGCTTGCTGGCCGAACTGCATGCCGAAGTACTGCTGCGTTTGGGCGCCGAAGCCCAGACCCTTTACCTGGAGCGTGCCGTGCTCGGCATCTTCTTTACCGGAGTCAAACTATCCAACGGCGCTGGCGGCCTGTGCGCGACGCCGATCAAGAGCGTGCCCGAAGCCGTTTGCTGCCCCAGCTCGGCCAGGGCCATGCCGGTGCCGGGAAAGATCCGCGGTCGCACGATCAGCCATGTGCTTGATGACCTATATCGGCCTCAGGACCTTCGGCGCGGCCTGGCAATTGCCACGCTCAATGCGCTCGCCGAAACGTTATGGCTGCGCAATGGGCCACCCGCCGATGTCGAAGTGCGCGAAGGTGATGCGTTCGACGCCCTGCCGATGCAGCCGGGTGACCGCGTTGCGCTGGTCGGCGCATTCCCGCCTTACATGCGCATGTTGCGCAAGCGCGGCCAGCCGTTCAACGTGCTGGAACTCGACCCCGCTACGCTCAAGCCAGACGAGCTGCCGTACTACGAGCCCGCCGAGCGGGCGCCCCAGGTGATCCCAAATGCCGACATCTTCATCACCACCGGCACCACGCTGGTCAACGGATCACTGGACAGCCTGCTGAGCCTGCTTAGACCCGGCGCCCAGGCGGCGGTAATCGGGCCCACGGCGACTCTGCTCGCCGAGCCCTACATCCGTCGCGGCGTCACCGTGATCGGAGGAACCCGCGTGCGCGCCGTGGACGAGCTTCTCGATCTCCTAGCCGAAGGTGGTTCCGGTTATCACTTTTTTGGCAAGACGGTGGAACGCGTGACGCTATGCGCCCCCAAGGACCTATTCCAATCACCTCAATAGAACCGCTATCGGCGATACAACACAATCCATGATCGTGATTATCAGTGCGTGTCTGGCAAGCTCCGCATTGAGTCACTGAGGCTGAATCCGGCCCCTGCTCGCCTAAATCTTTTCCATTTGTTCATAATCGAAGCGCTTGCGACTCGAATCACAGTGCGCAGCATGATTACCCGCGACTCTCGCCGAACTGCATGAACCAAGTCTCGTCCCGGGACAGGATCAGATCCACCATTTGCGGATCATGCTTGCCGCCGCTTTCGTCCCGCAGCGTCGTCATGGCCTCGCGGTGGGAGCGCTCCAGGCGGTAGGCGCGCGGTTCGGTCATTGCGTCATAGCTGTCGGCGACGGAGAGCAGGCGCGACAGCAGGGGTATGGCCTGCCCTCGCAATCCGTCCGGGTAACCGCTGCCGTCGTAGTGCTCGTGATGATGCCGGATGACCAGGGCGATGTCGTCCCGCCACGGCAGGCCGGGGTCGGCGCGCACAATGCGCTCGCCGCGTTCGCTGTGGCTCTGCATGATCGCCCACTCGGCGGCATCCAGCGGGCCGGGCTTGCGCAGGATCGCGTCGGGTATGCCGATCTTGCCTATGTCGTGCAGGCGGGCGGCCGTACCGAGGATCAGCAGATCGCTGCCCGAGAGGCCGAACACGCGAGCCAGCGCGAGGGCCAGCATGCCGACCCGGGCGCAATGGACCGCCGTATGGGCATCGCGATGCCCGAGAGTCTCATGCAGCACGGGCTCGATGCGCGAGAGCCAAGTCTCCACCAGTAGTCCCCTTGATGCTCGTCGACGGAATCACTTGCGGGGTGCGATGCGGGATCGCCCCTGCCCGGGCACGGATCGCCGGCCGGCCGCCCTGCCCGATGCATGGCGCGCCAACGACACATCCCTCAGACGGCCACCGCCAGGATCACATGGGAGGCCTTGACGATGGCGCTCATCGCCATGCCTTCGACGATTTCCATGTCGTCGATGCTGTCGTTGGTGATCGTGGCTACCAGCTGTTTGCCGGCAGCAAGCTCCAGCGCTACCTCGCCATTGACGGCACCTTTCCTGCAACTGGACACGATGCCGCGCAGGCGATTGCGCGCGCTCAGGCGCAGGCCTTCGTCCTTCGACAGGATCACGAACGACGACTTGATCAGCGCGATCGCACTGACGCCGACGGCCAGCCCCAGATTGTCCACGCTGTCGTTGGTGATGATCGCCACCAGCTCGTCGTCGCCATCGAGGCGAAGCGTGACCTGGCTGTTCACCGCGCCGCGCTGAAGTGCGCAGACGGTGCCGTCGTACTGGTTTCTTGCACTGGTTCGCAGCATGAGATTGTTCACCCTCTGCAACAGCTGATTGAAGTCCCCTTCAACTACCCCCGACAGCGCGCGCACCTGCAGCGCATCCAACGCCTGGTAGAACGCCAGCAGCCGGCGCCCGGTTTCGGTCAGGCGTGCCCCACCACCGCCGGTGCCGCCCAGTTCGGTCTGTACCAATGGCTTGGCGGCAAACGTATTCAGCGCGGCGATCGCATCCCACGCCCCCTTGTAACTCATCTTCACGGCGCGCGCGGCAGCGCTGATCGAGCCATGAATCTGCAATGCCAATAGCAGCCGTACCCGCACCGGCGTCAGGCTGGTACGGGCTCCCTTCAGGTCGAGCGAAGGGCGGACACCTTGCAACAGGCTTTTGCTCATGGGGAGGACGTTCGTATGCATCTTGGAGTGATGAATGCTCGCACATCAAACCAATCCGGTGTACCGCCAAACTGTATCCGTGCCCTCCACCGATGCGAAATTGACCGCGGTCAATTTGCAGCCAGCCTGATCACTCTAATCTGCCGTTGGCACGATCGTTACATACGTCGACGGGCCAGCACCGCGCTTCGCCGCGTGATATTCGCTTCGAGCGCCGCGGCCTCGCTACTGACCACCCTGGAAGCGCCATATGCATCGGGTATTGCACTATCCATCTTCCGCGCTGGGCGGCCTTTCTCCGGCCTATTTCGGCATGGTGATGGCCACGGGCGTCGTCTCCATCGGCGCCTGGCGACTGGGCCTGCCGAAGCTGGCGTGGGGCATGTTCGGACTCAACCTCGGGATCTACTTCCTGCTCTGGCTGCTCTACGTCGCCCGCCTTGTCCGCTACCCGCGACTGTTCGCCAGCGATCTCACCGACCACCTGCGCGGGCCGGGCTTCTTCACCATGGTGGCCGCCTCCAGCATCCTGGGCAGCCAGTGCCTGCTGCTGGCCGACAACGTCCGCGGCAGCCTGGTGCTGTGGCTGGTGGCCATCGTACTGTGGTTGGCGCTGACCTATTCGGTGTTCGCCGCCTTCACCATCAAGGAAAGCAAGCCCACACTGGATCGCGGGATCAATGGCGGCTGGCTGCTGGCGGTGGTGGCGACCCAGTCGATTGCCGTGCTCAGTGCATTGCTGGCCGCGCATGCGGATCAACCGTTCAAGCT
>NZ_LVJR01000114.1 GCF_001617365.1 Rhodanobacter sp. FW104-R8 | reverse complement strand
GTTCTACGTGGACAACGCGCTGGTGGCCACCGACACCGCCGCGCCGTACACGGCCACGCTGGATTCCACCACGCTGAGCAACGGCACGCACAGCCTGGTGGCCAAGGCCTACGACGCGGCCGGCAACGTCGGCACCAGCAGCACGGTCAGCTTCAGCGTGTCCAACAGTACCGGTGTCGACACCACCCCGCCGACGGTGAGCGCGTCGGAGAGCGGCACTTCGGGCGCCATCACGCTGTCGGCCAGCGCCAGCGACAACGTGGGCGTGACCAAGGTGGAGTTCTACGTGGACAACGCGCTGG
>NZ_LVJR01000113.1 GCF_001617365.1 Rhodanobacter sp. FW104-R8 | reverse complement strand
CGCCTACGGCGGCAGGCACCGCCTCGGCCGCGCCGCCACCCGCCGCACCCACCGGCAGGGAGCGCGAGATCGCCGCCATCGCCAGCCAGCTGCAGAGTACCGCCGCGCCGCTGCCGGCGGCCTCGCACGCCGCACTGGCCAAGGCCTACGTGGTGCTCGGCCAGCCGCAGCAGGCGCAGGCGAACGTGGAGGCGGCCCGCCGGATCGACCCGAACATCAAGATCAGTGCCGCCGTGCTGCACGCAGCCAAGGTGGGCAGCAACCCATGACCGACGGAGCGACGGCGATGGATACCTTGCACAAGGGCGACCAGGGCCCGCAAGTCAGCCAGCTGCAGCAGCTGCTGGCGCAGCGCGGCTACGCGGCCGGCGCGGACGGCGCGTTCGACACGAAGACCTGGCAGGCGGTGCGCGCGTTCCAGGCGCAGAACCTCGACCAGCACGGCCAGCCGCTGGTGGTGGACGGCGTGGCCGGCCCGCTGACCTGGTGGAGCCTGCAGAATCCGAAGCCGTCGATCGCGACGCCCACCGCCGTGGACTATGCCGCGATGCCGGCGGCGGGCGGCAGTGCGCTCGGCCGTGCAGCGCTGGCTGCGGCCATCGCCGAACTGGACGCCGGCGCGTGCGAGCAAGGCGGCAACAACTGCGGGCCGTTCGTGCGCAAGTACCTGGCGCCGGCCGGCCTGGCGGAAGGCAACCCGTGGTGTGCGTCCTTCGTCAGCTGGTGCTACCTGCAGGGCAGTGGCGGCAAGCAGGCGCAGATGCCGTTCGCCTATGCGCCGAGCGCGCGCACCATGCTGGCCGAATTCAAGCAGCAGGGCTGGTCGTCGGCTCCGGGCAGCGGCTACGTGCCGCAGCCGGGCGACATCGTGGTGTGGTGGCGGGTGAGCCTGGCCGGCTGGCTGGGCCACGTCGGCCTGGTGCATTCGGTGCAGGACGGCATGCTCTACACCATCGAGGGCAACCGCAGCCCGCGCGTGCAGGGTTTCTCCTATGTGCTGAGCCGGATGGACAAGCTGCTCGGCTATGGCCACGTGCCATGAGCGCGTTCCCCGGTTCCCCGCGCATCCTCAAGGGCGGCATCGTGCTGATCGACGCCGGCAGCTCGGCGGTGCTGCGGGTGATCGCGCTGCAGTACAACCCCGATTCGCTCACGCGCTCGCTGCAGGTACAGGCGGTGAGCGCCGATGGCGGCGACCGCTCCGAGGTGCTGCGCCTGAAGGGACCGCCGGTGGAGACGCTGAAGCTGGAGGCGGAGATCGACGCCACCGACCAGATGGAGTTCCCCGAGCAGAATGGCGTCGTCGCCGAGTCCGGCATCTTCGCCCAGCTGGCGGCGCTGGAGACGATGGTCTACCCCAGCAGCGGCCAGCTGCGCGCGAACGACCTGATGGCGCAGTTCGGCACGCTGGAAATCGTGCCGATGGAGACGCCGCTGGCGCTGTTCGTGTGGAGCAAGTCGCGCATCCTGCCGGTGCGCATCACCGAATTCAGCATCACCGAGGAGGCGTTCGACACGGCGCTGAACCCGATCCGCGCCAAGGTCAGCCTGGGCCTGCGCGTGCTGTCGGTGAACGACGTGCCCGGCGGGCACAAGGCCGCCAGCCTGTTCATGAACTACCTGCAGCAGAAGGAGCGCCTGGCCGGCGGCGCCGCCGGCCAGCTGTCCGCGCTCGGCCTCAGCGGAGTGCCCTGATGAACGCGATCTTTCCTCCCACCAGCCGCTACGCGCTGACGCCGACCGCGAGCCTGGAGCGCGCCGACGGCGGCACGGTGACGTATCTCCGGCGCCGCTTCGTGCCGGCGCCGGAGAATTTCGCCCTGCTGCAATGGCACCGGGTGGTGCAGGGCGAGCGGCTGGACAACATCGCGGCGCGCTACCTGGGCGACTCCGAGCAGTTCTGGCGGCTGTGCGACGCGAACCGCGCGCTGCGCCCGGAGGAGTTGACCGGGACGATCGGCAGGCAGCTGCGCATCACCTTGCCGCTGGGCATACCGGGGGTGCCGCATGCTTGAGGGTGTGCACCTGACGTTGCTGGTCGGTCCGGTGGTGCCGGTGCCGGTGCCGCAGCTCGTGCTCGACGCGCTCACCCGGATCGAGGTGAACGCGCCGGACGAGGCGGCCGGCGCGTTCACCCTGCAGTTCACGTTGAGCGTGCAGTCGCCGCTGCACACGCTGTTCCTGCTCAGCGGCGGCGGCGTGGTGCCGCTGCTGCGGGTGATCGTGGTGGTCACCTTGAACGGCATGCCGCAGGTGCTGATCGACGGCGTGGTGACCAGGACCGAGGTGCTGCCCGGCGCGGACCAGCGCCACACCACCTTGCAGGTGACCGGCGACGATCTCACCACGGTGATGCAGAAGCTGGAGTTCTCCGGCCTGCCGGGCTTGCCGTATCCGGCGATGCCGGCCGAGGCGGTCGTGGCGCTGCTGCTGGCGAAATACGCGTTCCTCGGCATCGTGCCGCTGGTGATACCGAGCATCGCGATCGACGTGCCGATCCCGACCGAGCGCATCCCCACCCAGCAAGGCAGCGACCTGGAGTACATCCGGCTGCTGGCCGAGCGGGTCGGTTACGTGTTCTATCTCGACCCCGGCCCGTTGCCCGGCATGAGCACCGCGTACTGGGGGCCGAAGATCAAGGTGGGCGTGCCGCAGCCGGCGCTGAACGCGGACATGGATGCGGCCAGCAATGTCGAGAGCCTCAGCTTCAGCTATGACGGCAACGCGCGGCAGCTGCCGGTGGTCTACATCCAGAATCCGCAGACCAAGGTGCCGCTGCCGTTGCCGATTCCGGACGTCGGCCCGCTCAACCCGCCGCTGGGCCTGATCGATCCGCCGCCGCAGAAATTCCGCGAGCTGCCGGAGACCGCGAAGTACTCGCCGGTGCGCGCGATGCTGCTGGGCATGGCCGAGGCGGCGAAATCCGCCGATACCGTGACCGGCAACGGCAGCCTCGACGTGACCCGCTACGGCCGCGTGCTGATGCCGCGCCGGCTGGTCGGCGTGCGCGGCGTCGGCCCCGCGTTCGACGGCCTGCACTACGTCAGCCAGGTGCGCCACACGATCAAGCGCGGCGAATACAAGCAGAGCTTCCAGCTGTCGCGCAAGGGCCTCGTCTCCACCGTGCCGCTGGTGCCGCCATGACCAAGTACTACGGCAAGTACCGCGGCACGGTGGTCCAGAACGTGGACCCGATGCAGCTGGGCCGCATCCAGGCAATGGTGCCGGACGTGTCCGGGCTGCTGCCGTCGAGTTGGGCGATGCCGTGCATGCCGGTCGCCGGCAAGCAGAGCGGCGTCTACGTGGTGCCGCAGATCGGCGCGGGCGTGTGGATCGAATTCGAGCAGGGCGATCCGGATTATCCGGTCTGGGTCGGCGGCTTCTGGGGCACGGCGGCGGAAGTGCCGGCGCTGGCGCTGGCCGGCAATCCGGCCAGCCCGAGCGTGGTGCTGCAGTCGGGCCTGCAGAACACCATCTCGATCAGCGACGTGCCGGGTCCGGCCGGCGGCATCCTGCTGAAGAGCGTCACCGGAGCGATGATCATGGTCAACGAGGTCGGCATCACGATCTCCAACGGCCAGGGCGCCACCATCGTGCTCGCGGGTCCGACGGTGACGGTCAACAACGGCGCACTGGTCGTGACATGAGAGCCTGTTCAATGCCTCCGCGTAGCTCGCGTTGCCCTCGAATGGCCGTCAGGTGGTGGCGCGTGGCGCAGCGCCTGCCTGGCTGGCAGGTCAAGCCGCGCGCTGCCGCATGGCGGCCATTCGAGGGCAACCCCAGCACCTATAAATTCCGGGGCCGGGTCTGTTTGCCCGCGTCTCTGCGTCATCACTTGGTCGTGGACGGACGTCCACTCCTCGCTCCTCAAAGCCGGCGCCATCCATGGCGCCTCCCCGCGTGCCCTCGTTCTTCCTTGGCCTGCGCGCAAACAGCTCCCGGCGCGGGCCACGCGGAGACATTGAACAGGCTCTAAGGAGATGCGCGATGCCGGGTTTCCTCATCCATGTCGGCGCCAGCGTGCTCTGTTCGCACGGCGGCCAGGCACAGGCCAGCGCACCGAATCCGCGCGTCGCGGTGAGCGGCCAGCCCACGGTGACGATGGCCGCGCCCTGGCTGGTCGCCGGCTGCGCGCTGCCGCCGCCACCGGCGGCGAACGGACCGTGCGTCAGCGCGCAGTTCGTCAGCGCGGCTACCCGGATCACTTCCAACGGACAGCCGCTGCTGCTTTTCGACAGCCAGGCGATCTGCGCGCCGACCGGCACGCCGCTGCTGATCGTCGCCAGCCAGACGCGTGTGACCGCGATGTGAGGACGCCTCGATGAACATGGACTACCCGTTCCATTTCGACCCGCGCGGCCGCGTCGCGGAAACCGGCGACGACGAGCACGTGCGCGACATGATCGAGCAGCTGCTGTTCACCAGCCCGGGCGAGCGGGTGAACCGGCCGGACTTCGGCAGCGGCCTGCTGCAGCTGGTGTTCGCGCCGAACAGCCCGGAGCTGGCCGCCGCGCTGCAGTTCACCCTGCAGGCGGCGCTGCAGCGCTGGCTTGGCGACGTGATCGACGTCGGCACGCTCGAAGTCAGCAGCGAGGATGCCGCCTTGCGCGTCGAACTGAGCTACACCGTGCGCGCCAGCGGCGATACGCGCAGCGACAGCTTCGTGCGGAGCCTGCCATGAACGGCGCGAACGCCCATGCGGGTCCCGGCACGATCGGTTGCGCGCCGCTGCCGTCCTGCGGCGTGCCGGCGCGGCGCGAAAAATTGCGGCTGGCCGGCACGCTCAACGGCATCGACTACGTCGAGGTGGGCGACGACGGCGTGAGCCTGTGCGTGCACCTGTTCGGCGCGATTCCGCAAGGCCTGGGCGTGGCCAGCGTGCGGATCGGCGGCGGCGACCGCATCACCGGCCTGCGCGTGCTCAGCGTCAATCCCGAGCTGGAACCGGAGCTGCACGACGACGCCTGCCTGCGCGTGGTGCTCGACCGCGAGGGCGACCACACGGCGTACTGCCTGTGCCTGGTGGACGCGGCCTCCGGCAACGACCCGGCCAGCTGGCTGGCGTATCCGGGTTTCGACCCGCGCTACACCTGCGTCGCGCTGCACTTCCGCCTGGACTGCGCAAAGACGCAGGACTGCGCGGATGAAGCACCGTGCGTGTCGCCGCCGCCGCCCGCGCCGGAGATCAATTACCTCGCGAAGGACTACGCCAGCTTCCGCCAGCTGTTCCTCGATCGCCTCGCGCTGGACATGCCGGCATGGCAGGAGCGCCACGTGCCGGACATCGGCATCGCGCTGGTGGAGACGCTGGCGTACACCGCCGACTACCTCAGCTACTACCAGGATGCGGTCGCCACCGAGGCCTACCTCGGCACCGCGCGCCGGCGCATCTCGGTGCGCCGGCATGCTCGGCTGGTGGATTACCGCATGCACGAGGGCTGCAACGCGCGCGCCTTCGTCACGCTGGCGTCGGCCAACGATCTGAGCCTGGCACTGGACGACCTGCTGCTGCTGGTGCCGCCGCCCGGGCAGGGCCATCCGCCACCCGGCGTGATCGACGCAGCCCAACTCGTCGCGGCGCGTGCGCAGGGTGCGCTGATCTACGAACCGATGCCGCTGGATGGCGCGACCAGCCTCGACGTGGTGGCCGCGCACAGCGCAATCCGATTGCACACCTGGGGCGACGAGCTGTGCTGCCTGCCGCGCGGCAGCACCCGCGCGACCCTGCTCGATGCGCCGCCGCCCCCGGCGACCACGCCGGTGACGCCGTCGGCTCCGCCGCCGACGAGCGAGGTCGCCGCGGTCGCCATCGCCCCGGCCACGGCCCCGCAGCGCGCGCTCAAGCTGGCGGCCGGCGACCTGCTGATCTTCGAGGAGGTGCGCGGACCGCAAACCGGCAATCCGGCCGACGCCGACCCGGCGCACCGGCATGCGGTGCGGCTGACGGACGTCCGGACATCCGTCGATCCGCTCGACGGCACCCTGCTGCTGGAAGTTGCGTGGGACCCCTGCGACGCCTTGCCGTTCGACCTGTGCCTGTCAGTGCGCGCGCCGGCGCCGGATTGCGCGTGGCTGCACGACATCAGCCTCGCGCGCGGCAACGTGCTGCTGGTCGACCACGGCGAACACGTGCGCGGCCAGTGCACGTCCGACGCGATCTGCATGCCCGACGGCAGCGACGGCGATTATCCCGGGCTGACCACCGCGCTCGCCGCGGTGCCGGATGCCTGCACTCGCTGCGGCGCGCTGGCCGAGGACTGCTGGCTGGTGCCCGGCAGCACGCAGTACGGCTGCTGCCGCTGCGACGGCGCGGTGCCGGACGTGCGCCGCCCGCCCGCCGACACCGGCCACGTGCTGCCGGACGCGCCGCTGACCTGGGCCGAACCGCTGCCGCCGCATGCGCCGGTGTGCCGGCTGCTGGCGCGCGATCCGCGCCGGGCGTTGCCGCAGTTGCGCGTCTACGGCGGAGCGCTCGACGACGTGCTGGTGGCCGGCACACCGGACCCGCACTGGCGGTGGGAGCCGCGGTACGACCTGCTGGAGAGCGGCCCGGACGACCGCCACTTCGTGATCGAGATCGACGACGACGGCGCCGCGCACCTGCGCTTCGGCGACGGCGTGCTGGGCGCGCAGCCGCAGGCCGGCGATTTCTTCCGCGCCGCCTCGCGCATCGGCAACGGCCCGGCCGGCAACGTGGGCCGCGACAGCATCGTGTGGCTGGCGTTGAAGTCGGGCGCGTTGTCCGCCGAACTGCAGCCGCGCAACCCGCTGCCGGCCGGCGGCGGCAGCGCGCCGGAGAGCGTGGCCGAGGCGAAGCTGTACGCGCCCGGCGCGTTCCGCGCGAACCCGCTGCGCGCGGTGGTGGCGGACGACTACGCGATGTTCGCCGCGCGCGCGCCGGAGCTGCAGGGCGCGGCCGCCACGCTGGCATGGAGCGGCAGCTGGTATGCGGCCGACGTGGTGGTCGACCCGCTGGGCCGCGAGAGCCTGCCGCCCGGACTGGCGCATCGCATCAAGGCCGGGCTCATGCGCTACCGCCGCCTCGGCCACGACGTCGAGGTGCATGGCGCCTGCTACGTGCCGTTGCTGATCGAATTGCACGTATGCGTGCTGCCGGACTTCCTTGCCGCCCATGTCGAGGCCGAGCTGCGCGACCGCTTCGGCGCGGGCCTGCGCCGCGACGGCACGCCCGGCTTCTTCCATCCGGACCGCCTGCGCCTGGGCGCGCCGGTGTTCGCCAGCGCGCTGCTGGCCGAGGCGCAGTCGGTCGCCGGCGTGGCGCATGTCGAGATCGTCACCCTGACGCGCATGGGCGACGGCGCACCGGGCGACGTGCCTGCCGACGGCGTGCTGCATCTGGCCGCGCGCGAGATCGCGCAGGTCGACAACGATCCGGACCATCCCGACCACGGAAGCATCGCGTTCACGCTGGGAGGTGGCCGATGAGCTGCTGCAGCGCCTGTGGCAAGCATGCCTGCGCCTGCGGTCGCGGCGCGATCGCCGGCACGCCGTTGCCGTTGTACAACCGGCCGGGGCTGGATCGCCTGGCCTATCGCGTCGGCACGTACGCCGACTTCCGCGCCACCATGCAAGCCGACTTGAGCGATGCCGCGTTGCCGGCGCTGGCCGGGCTGCGCACGCGCGAGGCGGACGATCCGGCGATGGCCCTGCTCGACGCCTGGGCGATCGGCGCCGACGTGCTGAGCTTCTATCAGGAACGCATCGCCAACGAAGGCTACCTGCGCACGGCCACCGAGCGGCGCTCGGTGCTGGAGCTGGCGCGGCTGGTCGACTACCGCCTGCGCCCCGGCGTGGCCGCCAGCGTCTACCTCGCCTACACCGTGGAGAAGGACTCGCCGCCGGTGACGATCCCGGCCGGTGCGCGTGCGCAATCCATCCCTGCGCCCGGCGAACAGATGCAGACCTTCGAGACCGCCGAGCCGCTGGACGCGCGCCACGAGTGGAACGCGCTGCAACCGCGGCTGACGCAGCCGCAGGACATCACCTGGGACGGCATCAGCGGCGGCGCGATCGACACGATCTGGCTCGCCGGCACCGCGAGCAACCTCAAGGCGAACGACCGCCTGCTGTTCCAGTTCGGCGACCTGGCGAGCGGTCGGTCCGTGGTGCGGCCGGTGCACGGAATCGAAGCGCAAACACAGACGAATCGGACCAAAGTGGTGCTGCAGCCGCAGGACACGACCAGCGTGCAACTGCTGGCGGCGGCCCGCACTGCGCTCGCGGCGCTGGCCGGCCAGTCCGCGGAACAGCCCTGGATCGACGCCCTCGGCAACATGTGCCGCGCCATCGTTCAGGGAACCCGGTGGGACAACTCCAGCCGGTTGATGAACAGCGTGTTCGAGGGACTGGAGGCGAACGTCAAGGCCGAGTCCGACTTTGTGACCGCGGCGCAGACGATCCTGGATGGATCGGCGGCATCGCCCCAGGGTGCCGATTTCGGCGGACTCTTCCGCGCACTGTCACTGTCGCCCACGCTGCAACCCGCGAACAGCGTGCGCCTCGCGCGCAACGTCGCGGTGGCGCTGGGCACACCCAGCGACGCGCGACCGCAATTGCTGCTGAACTTCGCGCCGCGGCTGGCCGACAGCTTCTACCGCGCCTGGACCAGCGTGCCGCAGAGCCGGCCCTCGCCGGCATTGAGTGCTGTCTACGCCATGCGCGTGGCCGCGCCGCTGTTCGGCTACAACGCGCCCAAGACGATCACCATCACCCAGGCGCCTGGCTCTAGCGCCGGTACCACGGTCACCACGACGAGTTATACCGAGCAAACCGCACAGGACGAGTCCGACGGCATCGTGTCGCTGGACAACGCCTATGACGGCATCGAGGCCGGCAGCTATCTGGCCATCCAGAAACCTGGCGACAACGTGCCGAGCGTCTGGATGGCCGCCCGCGTCAACACCGCCCCGCGCACCGACTACGGCATCAGCGGCAAGACCACCACGATCGCCTTGGCCGACAAGGTGGTCAACGGCCAGTCCACGACATGGCAGGCACCGTCGATGTCCGATATCCGCGGCACGCTGGTCCATGCCCAGAGTGAGCTTCTGACATTGGCCGAACTGGTCATCGGCGGCACCGTTGGCAAGATCGCGCCCGACGACACGTCGCCACGGCTCACGGCAGATGACACCACCCACCTCACCCTCGACGGCGCTGTCGACGGCCTCAAGCCCGGCCGCTGGGCGATCGTCGCAGGCCAGCGCACGGACGTGCCCGGCACCAATGCGGTGAACGCGGCGGAGCTGGTGATGATCGCGGCGGTGGAGCAGGGCGTGGACGCGAACCTGCCCGGAGATACCGTGCACAGCACACTGGTATTCGCGAACGCGGGGCTCGCCTACGCCTACCGGCGCGACACGGTGTCGGTCTACGCGAACGTGGTGCGCGCCACCCACGGCGAGACGCGCAACGAAGTGCTCGGCAGCGGCAATGGCGCACTGCCGATGCAGGCGTTCGTGCTGAAGCAGTCGCCGCTGACGTACGTTTCCGCCGCCACCGTGGACGGCGTGCAGGGCACGCTCGCCGTGCGCGTCAACGGCATGCGGTGGCACGAGACGCGCAACCTCGCCTTCGTCGGTGCGGCCGACCGCAACTTCGTCACAGCCACCGACGACGGCGGCAAGACCACCGTGCAGTTCGGCGACGGCACGCACGGCGCGCGGCTGCCCACCGGCGTGGAGAACGTGGTGGCGACCTACCGCAACGGCATCGGCATGCCGGGCAACGTGCGCGCGCAGCAGGTCAGCCTGCTGGCGACCAAGCCGCTGGGCGTCAAGGCGGTGATCAATCCGCTGCGCGCTTCCGGTGGCGCCGACGCGGAGACGCGCGACCAGGCGCGCCGCAACGTGCCGCTGGCGGTGCTGGCGCTGGACCGGCTGGTCTCGGTACCGGACTACGCCGACTTCGCGCGCACCTTCGGCGGCGTCGGCAAGGCAGCGGCGATCAAGCTGGGCGACCGGGTGCAGGTGACCATCGCCGGCGCCGCCGATGCGCCGGTCGAGCCGACCTCCGACCTCTACCGCAACCTGCTGCAGGCGCTGCAGCGCTACGGCGACCCGTCGCTGCCCGTGCGCCTGGACGTGCGCGAGCTGCTGGCGCTGACCGTGAGCGCGAAGGTGGGGCTGCGGCCGGATGTCACGTGGGAATCGGTCGAGCCGGCACTGCGCGCGGCGCTGCTGGATGCGTTCGGCTTCGAGCGGCGCGCGCTGGCGCAGGCCGTCTACCTCAGCGAACTGGTCGCCTGCATGCAGGCGGTGCGCGGGGTGGCCTGGGTCGACGTGGACGCGTTCGGCAGCCTCGACGAAGCGACCCTGCTGGCCGGCTTCGGCGCCGGCGGCGGCAACGGCAAGCATGGCGATGCCGCCTCGTTGACGGCTCACGCCATCGCCACGGCCACCGCGGCGGTGCCGCCGCGCGTGCAGGTGCTTCCCGCCCGCTACGACGACAACGGCATGCTGCGCCCGGCGCAGCTGGCCTACCTGCCGCCGAACGTTCCCGACACCTTGCTGCTGCAGGAGGCCACATCATGACTGCGCGCCCGGATCGGCTGTACGACCTGCTGCCGGTGGTCTACCGCATGCGCGATGCGGAGCAGGGCTGGCCGCTGCGCGATTTCCTGCGCGTGCTGGCCGGCCAGGCCGACGTGCTGGAGCAGGACATTGCCCGGCTGTACGACAACTGGTTCATCGAGACCTGCGACGACTGGGTGGTGCCCTATATCGGCGACCTGCTCGGCTACGCCTTGCTGCCCGAGGCGGCCACGCTGGGCGAGGACGGTCGCAGCGACGCCAGCCCCGGCCGCGTGCTGGCACCGCGCGCCGACGTGGCGAACACGATCGACGCGCGCCGGCGCAAGGGCACGCTGTCGCTGCTGGAAGACCTGTCCCGCGACGCGGCCGGCTGGCCGGCGCGCGCGGTGGAGTTCTACCGCCGGCTCGGCTGGATGCAGCATCTCGACCACCTGCATCCGCGGCGCGGCGGCACGGCCGACCTGCGCGATCCCGGACGCCTGCAGCGCATCGGCTGGGCCAACGGCGCGTTCGATCCGTTCGCGCGCAGCGTCGACGTGCGGCGCATGGGCAGCCGGCATCGGCGCGGCCGCCACAACATCCCCGCGGTGGGCGTGTTCGCCTGCCGCCTGCGCAGCTATCCAGTGACCTGCACGCCGGCGTACTGCATCGAGGAACGCGGCCCGCAGTGTTTCAGCTTCAGCGTGCTGGGCAACGACACGCCGCTGTTCCAGCTGCCGCTCGAAGAGCCCGAGCCTACCCATATCGCCGACGAGGACAACCTGCCGCTGCCGCTGCGCCGCTGGCGTTTCGCCGAGCGCGGTCCGCTGGCCGACTACGCCAGCGTGTCGGCTGAACTCTACGGTGACGGCCTCAGCGCGCAGGTGTGGGCGCCGGACTGGCCGGCGAAAGGCCAGGGCGTGCCGGTGCCGCGCGAGGCGCTGATCCCGGCCGACCTGTCCGGCTGGCGTGGCCAGGTGCCGCGCGGACGCATGGCGCTCGATCCCGAACGCGGCCGCATGATGTTTCCGGCCAACCAGCGGCCGAAGCGCGGCGTGTGGGTGAGTTACCGGTACGGTTTCGCTGCGGACCTCGGCGGCGGCGAGTACGCGCGGGTCACGCCGGAGCTGGAAGGCGCCACCCGCTACGTGGTGCATGCCGCGTTGCCGGATCGCGCGGCGAACGGCAGCTGGCCGGCCGGCCACTTCGGCAGCATCGCCGAAGCGCTGGCAGCGTGGGCGCAGGCGAAGGCGGCCGCGCCGGCGTTGCGCGCCCTGGTCATCGAGCTGGCCGAGAGCGGCGTGTACGAGGGCAGCATCGAACTGCAGCTTGATGCGGGCGAGGCGATCCAGCTGCGCGCGGCCGAACGCACCCGGCCGGTGCTGCGCCTGCTCGACATGCGCGCCAGCCAGCCGGATGCGCTCGGCATCGGCGGCCACGCCGGCAGCCGCGTGCTGCTGGACGGTCTGCTGGTCGTGGGCCGCGGCATCGAGGTGCACGGGCCGGGCGACGAGGCCGCCGCGGACGACGACCTGTGCGAGCTGCTGATCCGCCATTGCACCCTGGTGCCGGGCTGGGCGCTGCACTGCGACTGCGACCCGAAGCGGCCGGGCGAACCCAGCGTCACCCTCGACGGCACGCGCGCCGCCCTGCGCGTCGAGCACAGCATCCTCGGCGCCATTTCGGTGATCAGCTCCGAGCGGCGCGGCGAGCCGCCGCCGCTGGAACTGTGCGACAGCGTCCTCGACGCCACCGGCGTGGAGCGTGTGGCACTGGGCGCGCCGGACGAGGCGGTGGCCCATGTCGAGGCCAGCTTCCGCCGCTGCACGGTGATCGGCGTGGTTCAGGCGCACGGCATCGCGCTGGCCGAGGACTCGATCTTCGCCAGTCCGCTGCGCGTGCTGCGCCGGCAACAGGGCTGCGTGCGCTTCTGCTACGTGGCGGACGGTTCGCGCACGCCGCGGCGTTTCCACTGCCAGCCCGACCTGGCGCTGGCCGCAGTGGCGCCGGCGCAGCGGGCGCACGAACGGCTGCGCGTGGTGCCGCAGTTCCGCCACCTCCGCTACGGCGTGCCGCACTACCTGCGTCTGGCCGACGACTGCTGCGACGAGATCCGCCGCGGCGCGTCCGACCGTTCGGCGATGGGCGTCTACCACGACCTGTACGAACCGCAGCGCGAAGCGAACCTCGTGGCGCGGCTGCAGGAATACGTACCGGCGGGCACGGACGCCGGCATCCTCTTTGCGAGTTAGGAGATCGATCATGAAAGGCGACTTCGCACGCGTCAGCTTCGATCCGACCCTGCATTACAGCCAGGTGTTCCAGCAACAGGGCCGGGTGCTGCTGGAGGCGGACTGGAACGAACAGGCGCATATCCAGCTGCACCTGCTGCGCACCCTGGTGCGCGACCTGGTGGGTCCGTGCTGGGCGGCGGGAAGCGGCTTCGCCATCACCAGCAGCACCAACGCGGACGGCAGCAGCAAGCCGCTGCCGCTGACCGACTGGCAGCTGGCGCCGGGGCACTTCTACGTCGACGGCATCCTGTGCGTGAACGAGGCCGCATGCACGCTGGCGCAACAGCCCAATGCGCCCACGCCCGACTACGGCGTGGCCGACGGCAAGAGCGGCTTCGAGAACCCGCCGGCGGGTTTTGCGCTGTGGCTGGACGTGTGGGAGCGGCACTTGTGCGCGGTGGAGGCGCCGGGCATCGCCGACGCGGCGCTGGATGGCATCGACACCGCTTCGCGCGCGCAGGTCGTGTGGCAATTGCGCCTGCTCGACCAGTCGCGGGCGCAGCAGTGGCTCGGTGATGTCACCACCGCGCTGAATACGCGCAAGCAGGCCGCCGGCAGTTCCGCCGACGCCACCGCAATCGGGCAGCAGCTGGCCGAGGTGGCGCAATTGCTCAAGGGTCTCGGCGGCGGCCAGGGCAATACTTCGCCCTGCGCGCTGGTGCGCCAGCTGCTCGGCGCGCGCGCGGCGTATGCGTTGCCGCAGTTGCGCGCGGAACTGGGCCCGCAGGAGTCCGACAACGATCCCTGCGTGATCGCCGCCGACGCGCGCTATCGCGGTTGCGAGAACCAGCTGTACCGGGTCGAGGTCCACCAGGGCGGGCCGGCCGGTACCGCCAGCTTCAAGTGGTCGCGCGAGAACGGCTCGGTGGTGTTCCCGGTCGAAGGCAGCAACCTGGGCGCGACGGCGGACGACGGCAGCGCGCAACTGGTGGTGACCCTGGCCCGGCTAGGCCGCGACGCCCGTCTCGGGCTGGCGGCGAACGACTGGGTCGAGCTGGTCGACGACGGCTACACGCTGGGGCAGCGCACGTATCCGCTGCTGCAGGTGGTCGCGGTCGACCCGCCGAACAGCAGCGTCACCCTGAACGTGCCGAAGAACGTCACGCCGTGGCCGCTGGACGACGACCCGCGCCGGCATCCGCTGCTGCGCCGCTGGGACCAGCGCGAGGCGGTGAACGCGCAAGGCGTGCTGGCCGTGGCCGAGGGCGCGCCGATCGCGCTGGAGGACGGCATCCAGGTCACGTTCGCGCCGGGCGGCGTATACGCCACCGGCGACTACTGGCTGATTCCCGCACGCGTGGCCGGCAACGGCCAGCTCGACTGGCCGATGATCGGCACCACGCCGGCCGCCTTGCCGCCGCGTGGATTGCATCACTACGCGGCACTCGGCGTCACCGGCGACAACGGCGGCTACAATGAATGCTGCTGCCGCTTCGACTCGCTGTGCGAGCTGTTGCAGGCCGGGCGCAGCCAGTTGGCCGGAAAGGCCGCCGACGCCGTGGCGACGCCGGCCACGACGAAGAAGATGCGGACGAAGGTGGCGACCGGCATGCCGTGAAGCCTGGACAGGCCGGTGCAAGGGAAAGTCCGCGAAAATTGGGAGCCGACGCCGGGGTGACGTAGCATTCACCCCGCAAGTCTTCCCGAGACGCTCTGAAATGACCGAAAACCATCATCCCGCCGCGGATGGAATGCCTGGGCCGGTGGGGCACCCTGCCTCGCCGTGGCGGCTATCGGTTGCCCCCATGATGGACTGGACCGATCGGCACTGCCGCTACTTCCATCGGCTGCTGACGCCGCGGGCGCGGCTGTATACCGAGATGGTGACCAGTGCGGCGCTGGTGCGCGGCAGGCAGCTGCGCCTGCTCGAGCACAGCCAGCAGGAGCATCCGCTGGCCCTGCAACTGGGCGGCAGCGAGCCGCACGAACTGGCGCAGGCGGCGCGCTTCGGCGTCGAAGCCGGCTACGACGAGATCAACCTCAACGTGGGCTGTCCGTCGGACCGGGTGCAATCGGGCCGCTTCGGTGCCTGCCTGATGCGCGAACCGGCGCTGGTGGCCGATTGCGTCAAGGCGATGCGCGATGCGGTCGCGGATTCCGGCCGGCCCGTCCCGGTGACGGTGAAGTGCCGCATCGGCGTGGACGACCAGGACGACTACGCCGGCCTGCAGCACTTCACCGAGCTGATGCTGCAAGCCGGCGTCGGGGTGCTGGTGGTGCACGCGCGCAAGGCCTGGCTCCAGGGCCTGTCGCCGAAGGAGAACCGCGAGGTGCCGCCGCTGGACTACGAGCGGGTGTACCGGCTCAAGCGCGAATTCCCCGGGCTGGCGGTGGTGATCAACGGCGGCATCACCACGGTGGCGCAGGTGCAGGCGCACCTGGCGCAGCTGGACGGGGTGATGCTGGGCCGCGCGGCGTACCACGATCCGTACCTGCTGGCGCAGGTCGAGCATGCGCTGCACGGCGAGCCGCTGCCCACCCGCGAAAGCGTGCTGCAGCGCCTGCGGCCGTACGTCGAGGCCGAGCTGGCGCGCGGCACCGCGCTGAAGCACATCAGCCGGCACCTGCTGGGCCTGTACCAGGGCGAGCCGGGCGCGCGAGGCTTCCGCCGCATCCTCAGCGAGGGTGCGCACCTGCCGGGCGCCGGCTGGGCGCTGATCGAGCGGGCGCTGGCGCCGCGCCCGGTCGCGGCGTGACAGCGCACGCCCGTCCGGTCAGTATTCAGCTGCGGTTCCCTAGGCTGAACGGCAACCGGAGCCGAATCCGGCATGGAATCCAGGCAACGATGTCGAAGCAACGCCTCCCGCTGGTCCTGACACTGCTGCTGATCGCAGCCGGCGGCGCGCACGCGGCCCAGCCGGCCGCGCCGTCGTTGACGCTGGAGCAGGCGGTGGCCAAGGTGCAGCGGGAGACCGGCGGCAAGGTGCTGTCGGCTGATCCGCGCAAATTCGGTCGTCACACCGAATACCGTATCAAGGTACTCGACCCGGATGGTCACGTGCGGGTGGTGGCCGTACCGGCCGACGTCCCCCGGGGCGGTCCGCCGGTGGCGGCGCCGATCGACCCGCCCCGGGGCAATCCGGCCCCGGTTGACTCGATTCCGCGTCCGGCCATCATCGACTTAGGCAACAGAGGGAGACACTAATGCGCATCCTGTTGGTGGAGGACGAGGCGCCGTTGCGCGAGACGCTGGCGGCGCGCCTGAAACGCGACGGCTTCGCCGTCGATGCGGCGCAGGATGGCGAGGAGGGCATCTACCTCGGCCGCGAGGTGCCGTTCGACCTGGCGATCATCGACCTGGGCCTGCCCAAGATGTCCGGCATGGAGCTGGTCAAGGCGCTGCGCGAGCACGGCCAGCGCTATCCGATCCTGATCCTGACCGCGCGCGGCAGCTGGCAGGACAAGGTCGAGGGGCTGAAGCACGGCGCCGACGACTACCTGGTGAAGCCGTTCCACGTCGAGGAACTGCTGGCGCGCATCAACGCGCTGGTGCGCCGCGCCAGCGGCTGGTCGAAGCCGATCCTGGCCTGCGGCATGATCAAGCTGGACACCACCGCGCAGACGGTGACGGTGGAAGGCAAGCTGGTCGACCTCACCAGCTACGAGTACAAGGTGCTGGAGTACCTGATGCTGCATGCCGGCGAACTGGTTTCCAAGGCCGACCTCACCGAACACATCTACCAGCAGGATTTCGACCGCGACTCCAACGTGCTGGAAGTGTTCATCGGCCGCCTGCGGCGCAAGCTCGACCCGGAAGGCACCCTCAAACCCATCGAGACGGTACGTGGACGCGGATACCGCTTTGCCATACCGCGCACTGACGGCGACGACGAGTGAGACGAAGCCGCCGAGCCGCCCGCTGTCGCTGGCGGCTCGCGCGGCGATCGCCACCAGCTTCGTGCTGGCCGGGTTTCTCGGCCTGGTCGGGCTGACCCTCACGCAGACCAACAAGGCGCGCGCACTGCAGACGCTGCATGACCGGCTCGAGAACTTCGCGATCGCGTACATCACCAATACCGACGTCAACCGGTACGGCAAGCTGCTGCCGCCGGATACGCCGCCGGACCCCAACTTCTCGCGGCCGGGTTCGGGCCTGTACGCCGTGGCGATCGGCGACGGCTTCCACTGGGAGTCCTCGTCGGCGATCGGCCGCGACTTCACCTTCCTGAAACCGCTGAAGCCGGGCCAGAGCCAGTTCGTCGGCCCGATCAACACGCGCATGGGGCGGCTGTACTACTACAGCTACGGCGTGGCGTTCGACGCGCCGAACAAGAAGGTCGTAAGGCTCACCATGATGGTGGCGCAGACCGAGGACCAGCTCGAAGGCGAGAACGCGGTCTTCCGCCATACCCTGGTGATCTGGCTGTCGATCCTCGGCGTGATGCTGATCGTGCTGCAACTGCTGCTGCTGCGCTGGAGCCTGACCCCGCTGCGCGAGGTGGCCAGCGACATGAGCCGGGTCGAGCGCGGCGACAGCGAGCAGCTGGACAGCCAGTACCCGCTGGAGCTGACCGGCCTGACCGAGCGCATCAACGCGTTCATCACCAACGAACGCGAGCAGCGCACGCGCTACCGGCACACGCTGGCCGACCTGGCGCACAGCCTGAAGACGCCGCTGGCGGTGATCCGCTCACAGCTGGAATCGCCGACGGCGGGAGACGAGGCGGCGCGGCGCGCCAGCGTGCTCGACCAGGTGCGGCGGATGAATGAGCTGGTCGCCTACCAGTTGTCGCGCGCGGCCACCTCCGGTCGGCAGACGTTCGCCAGCGCGGTGCCGATCGCCGGCCATGCCGAGGACCTGGTGCAGGGCCTGGAGAAGGTTTACGCGGCGAAGAACGTGTTGTGCGAATTCGACATCGAGGATGGCGCGGTGTTCTACGGCGAGCAGGGCGACCTGCTGGAGCTGATGGGCAACCTGCTGGAGAACGCGTTCAAGTGGGCCGGTCACCGCGTGCTGCTGGTGGTGAAGATGCGCGCGCAGGCGGGCCGGCAGCGGCCCGGCCTGTGGCTGAGTGTGGAAGACGACGGCCCCGGCATCGCCGAAGACAAGATCGAGAAGGTGCTGCAGCGCGGCGTGCGCGGCGACGAGCGGGTGCAGGGCCACGGCATCGGCCTGTCGATCGTGCAGGACATCGTGCACGCCTACCGCGGCGAGCTGGTGGTGGACCGCTCGCCCGAGTTCGGCGGCGCGCGCTTCTGCGTGAGCCTGGCGGCGAGCTGAGCCGGTTGTTTCAGCGCGCGCGGCAGAAGCCGGCCGGTTCGCAGCCTTCGGCCGGCGAGCGGCCGTAGAACCTTTCCAGCAATTCGGCGACCCCGGGCTCCGCCTCGCGCAGCAGTGCCGGCTGCGAGTAGTGCAGCTCGCTGACCACGGCGAAGTACTCGGCGGCGCTCTCGGTGGCGTACGGGTCGATCGGGCTGTCGTAGCCGTGTTCCGGCATCGCGGCCAGCCGGTCGTAGGCCTGCTGGAACTGATGGATCCAGCGCCGCCGCGGGATGTCCACCAGCGGCGGCACGCCGTCGGGCGGGCCATCGAGCATGTCCAGCTTGTGCGCCATCTCGTGCACGACCACGTTGTAGCCGTCCCATGGCTGCTCCAGGTCCAGCTGCACGTCGGCCAGCGACAGCACCAGCGGGCCGTGTTCCCACGCCTCGCCGATGCGCACCTCGTCGCCCTCGGTGACCACGCCGGTGCGGTCGTCGTGGTGGCTGCGGCGCACCTTGAACTCGCCCGGATAGATCAGCACCTCGCGCCAGCCGCGCAGGCTGGCTGCGCCCTGCTGCAGCGCCGGCAGGCAGGCCTGCATGGCGATCAGCAGGCGCCAGTAGTCGTCCAGCACGGCGCCGGCCAGCGCGTGGAAGCGTTTGCGGGCGAGGAACAGCGCGGAGAGCCGGCGCAGCTGCAACTGCCGTTCCGGATCCAGCCGGCGCGCCAGCGGGCAGCCGGCGATGGCGCGTCGCCACAGCGGATCGGCAATCGGTGCAGGTTCAAGATGCGCCCGCAGGGAGTGCCACCAAGACCCCGGCATGACGCCGAGCGCTTACTGGATGGATCCAGGCAGCAGCGATTGCCAGCCCAGATGCGGCCGGCGGGTTGACGCCGGGGCGGAGGAGGCGCCGCCGGAGCGGTCGTTGCCGTTGCCGGAACCGCTGCCGGAGTTGTCGCGGCTGTCGGTCTGCGGGCAGTCGCGGGCCAGTCCAACGGCATCGCCGCCGCTGCCGGCGTTGCCGTCGCGGGTGCCGGCGCCGTCGAGTGCGGCGTGCGGGGAATTGTCCAGATCCTGGGTGCCTGCGCTTGCCGCCGCGGCGCCGCCGATCCCGGCGATGCCCAAGGCGCAACCGATAAGCCAGTGGGTGACACGCATGGCGATCAAACTCCTTGACCTCACAAGCGAAGGCCTCGATCGTCTCAGAAACCCCGGCGCCCTGCCAGTGCTGCCGGCTGTGCCGGACGCGGCGCCGGGCATGGCCGGCGGATGCCGCATGGCGGGTCGCCCGGGCTAGAATCCGCCGATGTTCAGCCCGATCCGACCCTCTCCATTCCCCGGCCGCCGGCCCGCCGCCCTCGTGCGCGGGGCCTGCTGATGCAGCCGGTGCAGTTGCTGGCGCTGCTGGCCGATGGCGAACCCTTGTCCGGCGCCCGTCTCGCCGCGCAAGCCGGGATGACCCGTGCGGCGATCTGGAAGCAGGTCGAGGCGTTGCGTGCCCGTGGCGTGCCGGTCGAGGCGCGCGGCGCGGCCGGCTACCAGCTGCCGTGGCCGTTGCAGATGCTCGATGCCGCGCGGATTCGTGCCGCCCTGCCGGCGGCGGAGGCGCGCGCGCTGGGTGCGCTGGAGGTGCACTGGGAGCTGGATTCCACCTCCAGCGAGCTGCAGCGCCGCGGCGCCGCCGCCGGGGATTTCAGCGTGGTGCTGGCCGAGACCCAGAGCGCCGGACGCGGCCGGCGTGGCCGCGAGTGGCTGTCGCCGCCGGGGCTCAATCTCTATATGTCCTGCCTCAAGCGCTTCGATGCGGGCTTTGCCGCGCTGAGCGGGCTGTCGCTGGCGGTCGGGGTGATCGTGCTGCGTGCGCTGGAGCACCTCGGCATCGCCGGCGCCGGCCTGAAGTGGCCGAACGACGTGCTGGCCGCCGCGGGCGGCAAGCTGGGCGGCATCCTGGTCGAGCTGAACGGCGAGTACCAAGGGCCGTGCGCGGCGATCATCGGCATCGGCCTCAACCTGCGGCTGACCCCGGCACTGCGCGCGCAGGCCGGCCAGCCGGCCTGCGACCTCGCTGGCCTGGCTGGCGGCATTCCGCCGGATCGCAACCGCGTGGCGGCGGCGTTGATCGCGGCGCTGGTCGACGGTCTGCGGCAGTTCGAGCGCGACGGTTTCGCCGCGTTCGGCGCGGACTACGCCAGATACGACCTGCTGCACGGGCAGTCGTTGCAGCTGAGCGGCGCACTGGGTGCGTTCGACGGCGTCGGCGCGGGCGTGGACACACGCGGTGCCCTGCAGGTGCGCATGGCCGACGGCAGCGTGCGGCGGATCGACAGCGCGGACGTCACGGTGCGTCGTTCATGAGGCTGCTGCTCGACCTGGGCAACACCCGGCTGAAGTGGGCGCTGCAGGTGCAGGCGGATGGCTGGCTGGCGCGCGGCGCGGTGGACTGGCGCGAAGACGCGGCACGCGTGCTGGAGGCCGCCTGGGCCGGTCTGCCGGCACCGTTGCGGGTGGTCGGCGCGTCGGTCGTCGATGCCGCGCGCGAGGCGCAGGTGGCGGCTGTGGCGCAACGCTGCTTCGGCCGCGCGCCGGAATGGCTGCGCACGCCATCCGGCGCCTGCGGAGTGCGCAATGCGTACGCCGAGCCGGCGCGGCTGGGCGTCGATCGTTTCCTGGTGATGGTCGCGGCGCATGCCGGCGGTCACGCGCCCTGCGTGCTGGCCGGCGTCGGCACCGCGCTCACGCTGGATGCGCTGGCAGCCGACGGGCAGCACCTGGGCGGGTTGATCGCGCCGGGTCCGCAGCTGATGCAGCAGTCGCTGCGGGACGCCACGGCGCAGGTGCGGCCGGAACGGCCCGGCGCGATCGTGGATCTGGCCGACAACACCGCCGACGCGGTGGCCTCGGGTTGCTGGCAGGCCGCCGCCGCCCTGGTCGAGCGCTTCGCCCTGCGCGCGGCGCCCCGGCTCGGCGCCACGCCCGAACTGATCCTCGGTGGGGGCGATGCGGCGCAGCTGTTGCCGCTGCTGTCGCTGCCGGCCCGGCTCAGCCAGGACGGCGTGCTGCGCGGCCTGGCCGTGTGGGCCCGTGCGTTCGAGGCCGGCGGCGCCCTCTAGAATGACGACAGTTGCCGTTTGAGGGGATCCGATGTTGCTGCGTCTGCTGTTCGTTCTGTTGATCGCGCTGAATATCGCGGTAGGCGCATGGCTGCTGCTGGGGCAACCGTATGCCCGCGGCGGCAGCCCCAGCGATCCGGGCGTGGCGCAACTGCGCCTGCTGTCGGAGTTGCCGGTGCCGGCCCAGACCGCGCCGCCGGTTGCCGCGCCGCCCGCCGTTGCCGCCGCGGCGCCGCGCAACCCGAGCTACAGCTGTCTTGCGCTGGGGCCGTTCGCCACTCCGCAGGATCTGCGCAATGCGCGGCAGGCCCTGGCTGCGCAGGCCACGCGCATGCGCTCGCGCCAGGAGCAGACCAGCCAGACCAGTGGCTGGTGGGTCTACCTGCCGGCGGCCGGCAGCCGCGCCCAGGCGCTGGAAACTGCCCGGCAGCTCGCCGGGCACGACATCAGCGACTACTTCGTGGTCAACTCCGGCGACCAGCCCAACACGATTTCGCTGGGCCTGTTCCGGGATCCGGCGAACGCGCGCAAGCGCCGCGACGAGATCGCCGCGGCCGGCTTTCCGGCCCGCATGAGCGAGCGCAGCGAGAGCGTGCCCGAATACTGGCTCGACCTGGTGGTCGCCGGCGGCGGCAACTTCGACTGGCGCAGCCGCGTCCGCACCAACGGCATCGGCTCGCACAGCACCGTCTGCTTCTGACGAGCCGCTGGCCGGCCGCCGAGCGCGCCACCACGCGGCCTGCTAGAATCCGCCACCTCCGCCGGCATAGCTCAGTTGGTAGAGCAACTGATTTGTAATCAGTAGGTCGCGGGTTCGATTCCTGCTGCCGGCACCAGAATGCAGGTTTCGAAGGCCGCCCCCGGGCGGCCTTCGTCGTTCCGGGTGGATGCTGAATGGATCCGATCGCCCTTAACGCGACCATCGCGCATCGTCGACTTCGGTCGATCCACCCTCAGGCATTCCACCGGCGCGAGGGCACGTCACATGGGCACGTTGTACGTGGTGCAGGGTTTCCACGAGATGGACGGGGATGTCGTCGCGGACAAGCCGATCCTGCATGGCCTCGAGCAGCTGGCGCTGACGCGCGGCCAGATGCTGGCGGATCATTTCGATGGCGTGCTGGTGTACGCGCAGGCAGCCGACGTCGATCGTGGCGAATATTCCGAGCCGGTCATCCTGGCCAAGTACGGCCGCGTGCCGCATCCGGAACGGCAGAGCCTGGGCCGGTCGGGCTAGCTAGCGGTGCCCCGCGTCCCGGGACGCATGCGCACAGCAGGCGTAGGTCGGCGCCGACATACGCGTCGAGCGGTTCCCGCCAGACTGGGCGACGCTGGGAATACACGATCTTCCGCCCATGGGGAGGCGACGGTGGGTGTTCCGGGCGACGTCCTTGTCCGGGGATATGGCGATGCGTGTTGTCTTGACCATCAAGGAAAGCAGCCACGGCCTGTGGCGCATCTGCAGCGGAAAAGCACTGCTGTACGACCAGTTGCGCTTCGCGCCCGCGATCCGGTTGGCCCGCGGGCTGGCGCGCGATGAGCATGCCAGCTCGGGCCGCACGGTCAGCGTCGAGTTGAGCTGCGCGGAGTTCACCATCGCCCTGGTGCAGTACGCGGGGCCGGGCGCATCCCGCCGCGCCGCGGCGTGAGGGCCGCCTTCGGCCGCCGCCGCCCCGGACGGTTTCGCGGCGCGGCGGTGCTGGCTGCTCGCGGCGTTCCCGTGCCGGGACGTGGACGTGCCCGTCCAAAATGAGAAATGCGTGTGCACGTAGCGTGAAAGCTTGCTAGGATCGGCGCCGACGGCTGCGCAGGGGCAGCTCGGGGTGACTGGTATGCAAACGTTGTTTGTACATTCCGCCTTCTGGCGTGGAGTGTCGCTGTTTGCAGGGATGCTGTTTGGCAAGATCGCAAGGAACAAGAATTCCGGCGGGGTCTATCACGGCGGGGATCTGGTGTCCTGGCATCCGGGCGCGCGTTCGCGCCGCGAAGACGAGCTGGTGCGAAGTCGCCAGATCGGGCTCCCCTAGACGAACAGCCCCGGTATCGGGTATCGGCGGTGCGACGGCAGGCGTGATCGCGTGATCGCGTGTGGAGGTTCGTCTCGGTTTCGGTCACGGGCAATCATGTCCATCTCATTGCGGCCGTTGCCGGTCCGCTTCGGCACTGCGCGCGTGTTCGTCGCTGGCCGCAGCCGCGTCGGCACGGTCGGATTCCGGCAACATGATGAAGATGAACGTCACCGTGAAGATGCGGATGCCGGGTGCGGGCGACATGCCGGCGCAGACCACCGGCCAGTTCGCAGGCATGTCCGGGGATCGCGGCATGCGCGCGATGCCGCAGCGGCAGAGGGACTGCGCCGTCGGCGACTGCCGGCAGGCGGCGATGCAGTCAGCCGCCACGCGACCTGCGGCGGCGATCCGCCGAGGACGGCCGGTGACGCACGCTTCGAACTGCCGCCGGCGGCAACATCCGCGGCAGTGTCCGCGGACAGCAGCGTCGGTGGCCACGGCATGCTCATGGACACGACGCATGCGGGCGAACGTACCGGTGGCGGCGACTGCGCCGCGAGCCAGCAGAAACATTGAGCGGATGCGCCGGCGGCGCCCGGGCGGGCCGGCCGTGGCCCCGTGACGGTCGCGCACCTGCGTGGGCCCGGTTGCTGCGGGCCGGGGCGTGTCTCTCGGCGGGGCGGGGTCGTTCCGGTAGACTCCGAAGGATTCGCGACGAGCCGGTCGCGCAGGCCCCTCCCGGCAGGAACGGCGACGAGTTGTTCGGAGCGGCATGAGGCCGCTTTCGTCTGGCCAGGGTCGGCGTCTGCCGTCATGCATCAGGTAAACACAGGCATATGGACAAACAGACCGTTTCATTGATCGGCGTGCCGACCGACATCGGCGCCGGCCATCGCGGTGCCGCGATGGGGCCGGAGGCGCTGCGCGTGGCCAGGCTGGCGGAAAAACTGGAGCGTCGCGGGCTGAAGGTGATCGACCGCGGCAACCTGCAGGGCCCGCTCAACCCGTGGCAGCCGCCCGAACACGGCTATCGCCACCTGGACGAGGTGGTTGCATGGAATACGGCCGTCTATGCGGCTGTTCACCAGGAGCTGCAGGCCGGGCGCCTGCCCATCATGCTCGGCGGCGACCACTCCTTGGCGATCGGCTCGATCTCGGCGGTGGCGCGCCATTGCCACGACGAGGGCAAGCGGCTGCGCGTGCTGTGGCTGGATGCGCATACCGATTTCAACACGGCGCAAGCCACGCCCAGCGGGAACATCCATGGCATGCCGGTGGCCTGCCTGTGCGGCGTCGGCCCGGAAGGTCTTACCGGGCTCAGCGGCAGCACGCCGGCGACCACGCCGGACGTGTTCCGCTACATCGGCATCCGTTCGGTCGACGAGGGCGAGAAGCAGCTGGTACGCGAGGCGAACATGCAGGTGCACGACATGCGCCATATCGACGAGATCGGCATGAAGCGCGTGATGGAGGAGGCGCTGGCCGGGCTCGACGAGCACACCCACCTGCACGTGAGCTTCGACGTCGACTTCCTCGACCCAAGCATCGCGCCGGGCGTGGGCACCACCGTGCGCGGCGGGCCGAATTACCGCGAGGCGCAGTTGTGCATGGAGATGATCGCCGATGCGGGGCGCGTGGCGTCGCTGGACATCGTCGAGCTGAACCCGGCCTTCGACAAGCGCAACCAGACCGCGAAGCTGGCGGTGGACCTGGTCGAATCGCTGTTCGGCAAGTCCACGCTGATCCGCTGAAGCGGAACGGATAGGTTCCGGCGCGACCGGAGGGGCCGTGCCGGAGGGTCGCTCATTCCTCGACGAGCCTGGCGTCCGGCGCGTTCGCCGCCACCGAGGCGATGCCGGCATCGCGCGAGCGCTCGCTCTCGTACATCTCGCTGCTGCCGATGACCTGGTGATTGGCGGCTTTCAGGTTGAAGTGGAACTTGCCGTTGGTCGAGATCTTCTTCTCGTAGCGCGCCGCATCCGGCGCGTTCTTGCGTACTGACTCGATGCCGTTGCGCGCGCCGGCCTTGTCCTTGTATCCCTCGCTCTTGAGGATGATCTCGCCGTTGCCGGCCTTGAGGTTGAAGTACGTCTCGCCGTTCTTGCCGGTGAACATCGTGAATTTGCCGCTCATCAGCTTCGATCTTCTTGCCATGGTCGGGTCGGCAGAATCTGGACCGGTTCGCGTGATTTTTTTGGGAAGGATGCCGCCAGTCGCCGCGGCTGGCCGGTCGAGCGGTTTTGCCGGATGTCGTAGACTGGCGCTTTACCTGCGCGGCACAGCATGAATACCCGAGTCCTCACCGGCATCACCACCACCGGCACGCCGCACCTGGGCAATTACGTGGGCGCGATCCGCCCGGCCGTCGAGGCCAGCCGGCGCGACGACGTGGACGCGTTCTTCTTCCTTGCCGACTACCACGCGCTGATCAAGAGCGACGACGCCGCGCGGATCGAGCGCTCGCGGCTGGAGATCGCCGCCACCTGGCTGGCCGCCGGCCTGGACCCGCAGCGGGTCACCTTCTACCGCCAGTCGGACATCCCGGAAATCCCGGAGTTGACCTGGTTCCTCACCTGCATCGCCTCGAAGGGCATGCTCAACCGCGCGCACGCGTACAAGGCCGCGGTGGACAAGAACACCGCGGTGGGCGAGGACGCCGATGCCGGCATCACCGCCGGGCTGTACATGTACCCGGTGCTGATGGCGGCCGACATCCTGG
Organism: Rhodanobacter sp. FW104-R8; assembly: GCF_001617365.1. Lineage (GTDB taxonomy): Bacteria > Pseudomonadota > Gammaproteobacteria > Xanthomonadales > Rhodanobacteraceae > Rhodanobacter. The sequence continues at coordinate 9,378 of NZ_LVJR01000113.1, read as the reverse complement.
CGTTCGACGCGAACCAGGTGCCGGTGGGGCGCGACCAGATCCAGCACATCGAGATGGCGCGCGACCTCGGCCAGCGTTTCAACCATCTGCACGGCGACGAGTTCTTCGTCCTGCCGGAGGCGCTGATCGAGGAGCAGGTGGCCACGCTGCCGGGCCTGGACGGCCGCAAGATGTCGAAGAGCTACGACAACACGATCCCGCTGTTCGCCGGCGGCGGGAAGCAGCTGCGCGAGACGATCATGCGCATCGTCACCGACTCGCGGGCGCCCGGCGAGCCGAAGGATCCGGACAGCTCCGCGCTGTTCACCATCTTCCGCGCGTTCGCCAGCGAGGCCGAGACCGCGGCGTTCCGCCAGGCCCTGCTGGAGGGCATCGGCTGGGGCGAGGCGAAGCAGGTGTTGTACGAACGGGTCGAGGCCGACGTGGCGCCGATGCGCGAACGCTACGAGGCGCTGATGGCGGATCCCGCCGCGATCGAGGCGATCCTGCGGCAGGGCGCGCAGAAGGCGCGCGCAATCGCCACGCCGAAGGTGGCCGCATTGCGCGGCGTGCTGGGGCTGCGCGCGATGACCACCGCGCCGGCACGCGCCGGCCAGCCGAAAGCTGCGCCGAAGCCAGGCAAGATGCCGCGCTTCGCCAGCTTCCGCGACGCCGACGGCAGTTTCCGCTTCCGCCTGTTCTCCGCGGATGGCGAGGAGCTGCTGCTGTCGAAGCCGTTTGCCGATCCGAAGGCCGCCGGTGCGCTGCAGAAACGCCTCAAGGGGCTGGGCACCGCCGCCGTGCTGCAGGTCCAGCCTCGGGCCCTGGTGCTGGAGCTGGATGGCGCGCCGGTCGCCACGACGCCGGAGTACCACGAGGAGCAGGCACGCGACGAAGCGCTGGCGCGTCTGCGCGAAGCGCTGGATCTGCTCGCCCTCGCCGCGCAGGAGTGATGCGCGGCGTGTCCCCTTTTCCGCAGAGTCCGTAACCCATGCGCTTTCTCGCCATCCTGCTGCTCGCCCCGTGGCTGCTGATTCTCGGCTGGGCCTACTGGGCCTACCCGAAGAACCTGCCGCGCACGTCGGGGCGGCGGATCTTCGATTTCACCGCCCTGCTGCTGGCCGCGGTGGCCACGGTGCAAGGCGCCGTGCTGGGATTCGAGGGAGCCGGGAAGCCGGTCGCCGGCGAGTTCGGTCCGGCCAGCGGCGCGATCTGGCAGCAGGTGCTGCCGGCGTTGTACGGCTATGGCGCCTGCGTCGCCGTGCTGGCGGTGGCGATGATCGTGCGCCACGTCATCTTCCGCCGCGGCGCGGGCTGAGCCGGGCCGAGCGATGCGTCCGGCGTGGTCGATATCCCGGCCAGCAGCGGACGCATCGCGGCTCGAACGGCGCCCGCGACCGCAAACCGGCCACGCGGCATCGGCATCCATCCCCGGGCCGTGGGTCTGTCCGCAGGGAATCGGCAGTGGCGCACAAAGCGTATCGTAATATCTTGCGAATCATGCACTTGCCGGTCACCGGCAGGATTTTCCGTGGGATACTCGGCCGCCAGCCGTGGGGAGCCATGACAAGCATGTCGCGGGACGGCTGGTCGTCATCGGTTTGCGCGTAGCGCCCGATTGTCAGCCGTGCGGGTGCCGTATGCGTGATCCGATCCATTAGACAGATCCATGCATCTTCACTGGAGGGGAATACATGTCACCATGCAAATTGGGAGGCGTGGGCGTCGTGCTGTGCGCAGCCGTCAGCCTGGCCGCCGTGGGCACCGCCCGCGCCGACACCATCGGATCACCCGAAGTCACTTCGGCGAAACACGACACGCTGCATTCGCTGCGCGGCACCATGCCGCGGCCGGACGATTTCTCCAAGAGCGGGCGCAACCATCCGGCACGCCCGCTGCCCTGGCTGGATGGCCCCGGCACCCCGAGCGACGGCGCCGTGCAAAGCACGACCACCGGCGTTGCCGCGCCCACGCTCGGTTCCGGCATCGATGGCGTCGGCAATGGCTTCAGCGGGCCGCAAGGCACGTTCACCGTGAACAGTGCGCCGCCCGATACCAACGGTGCCGTCGGGGCGACCCAGTACGTGCAGATCGTCAACAGCGGCTTTGCGGTGTTCGACAAGGCGACCAAGTCGGTGACCTACGGCCCGGTGCTCACCAAGACCCTGTGGTCCGGCTTCGGCGGTCCTTGCGAAGCGGACAACGACGGTGATGCCACCGTGGTCTACGACAAGGCAGCCGGTCGCTGGGTGATCTCGCAGTTCGCGGTCACCGCCGCGCCCTACTTCGAGTGCGTGGCGGTCTCCGCCACCAGCGACGCCACCGGTGCCTACTACCGCTACGCGTTCCCGTACGGCAGCACGTTCCCGGACTACCCGAAGATGGGTGTGTGGCCGGATGCGTACTACGAGACGTTCAACATGTTCAACGGCAACACGTTCGCCGGCGCGAAGCTGTGCGCCTACGACCGCAATGCCATGTTGAGCGGCGCCGCGGCCACCCAGCAGTGCTTCCAGCTCTCCACCTCCTACGGTGGCGTGCTGCCGGCCGACCTGGACGGCTCCACCGCGCCGCCGGCGGGTTCGCCGAACTACCTGATGAACTTCACCGCGAACCAGCTCAACCTGTGGAAGTTCCACGTCGACTGGAGCAACACCGCCAACACCACGCTGACCGGCCCGGTCGCCATCCCGGTGGCATCGTTCGCCACGGCGTGCGGCGGCGGCACCTGCGTGCCGCAGGCTGGCGTATCGCAGAAGCTAGACTCGCTGGCCGACCGCCTGATGTTCCGCCTGGCCTACCGCCACTTCACCGACCACGAATCGCTGGTGGTCACCCACTCGGTGAAGGTCGGCACGACCAGGCAGAACCCGTACACAGGCGTGCGCTGGTACGAAGTCCGCAGCCCGGGCACCACGCCGGTGGTCTACCAGCAGTCCACCTTCTCGCCCGACAACACCTATCGCTGGCTGGGCTCGGTGGCGATGGACAAGCAGGGCAACATGGCGCTGGGTTACAGCGCTTCCAGCAGCGGCATCCATCCGGCCATCCGCTACACCGGCCGCCTGGCGACCGATGCGCTGAGCACCATGCAGGCCGAGAACAGCATCATCGAAGGCCTGGGCTCGCAGAGCGGCAGCAACCTGTCGCGCTGGGGCGACTACAGTGCGATGACCATCGATCCGGTGGACGACTGCACGTTCTGGTACACCAGCGAGTACCTGAACACCACCGGTGCGTTCAACTGGAGCACGCGGATCGCGTCGTTCAAGTTCCCGACCTGCCAGTAAGTCGGAGCTTCCGTCCCGCACGCAGTGCGGGACGGGAGTCTTGCAGACGAAAGGAGACGGGGCCGCCTTCGGGCGGCCTCGTTTTTTTGCGGGTCATTCACCGCCGGCGGCTTCGCGGGGCCTCACTCCCAGCGGTTGAGGTGCGGGCCGAATGCCTCGCGCTGCCGGCGCACCACGCAGAAGCGATGGCCGCTCGGCGCCTCCAGCACCCACCAGCGCCCGCGCACGAACGCGATGCAGCGTGCGCCCAGCTGCTCCAGCCGCGCCACCTCGGCGTCGAGGTCGTCGGTCTCGATGTCCAGGTGCACGCGGCTGGCATGATCCACCTTCTGCAGCAGGATGATCGGTTCGTCGGGGGCGGTCTGCAGCTCCGCGTACTTGCCGTCGCCGTCCTGATCGACGCTGGCGATCGGCTTGCCCAGCGCCCGGCTCCAGAAATCGGTGACCGGCGCGAGCTCGTCGACCTGGCAGTCGATGACGATGGTGCAGAGTCGGCTGTGGTGCATGGGATGCCTCCGTCGGGTGGTCGATACGTGCGCAGCGATGCAGTACGAGAATACGCCGCATGATCCCGCTCAAATATCTCCAGGCCTACCCCGCCACCTTGCAGGACAAGGTGCGCGACCTGATCGCGCAGGAGCGCCTGGGCGAGCACCTGGCGAAGCGTTATCCGGACCGCCATGAGGTGCAGAGCGACAAGGCGCTGTACGCCTACGTGGCGGTGTTGAAGCAGCAGCACCTGAAGAACGCGCCGGGCATCGACAAGGTGCTGTACGACAGCAAGCTCGACGTGCTGCGCAACGCGCTGGGCCTGCACACCGCGATCTCGCGCGTGCAGGGCGGCAAGCTCAAGGCGAAGAAGGAGATCCGCGTGGCCAGCCTGTTCAAGGCCGCCGCGCCGGAGTTCCTGCAGATGATCGTGGTGCACGAACTGGCGCACCTGAAGGAGCTCGATCACAACAAGGCGTTCTACCAGGTGTGCACGTACATGCTGCCGGACTACCACCAGTGGGAGTTCGACCTGCGTGTCTACCTGACCTGGCGCGAACTGCCTTCGACGAACGCCGCGGGCAACCGGGAGTGACGATGGACAGCGCAGCGTTGCAGAAATACTTGTTGCGGTTGTTCGAACGCCACGACGTGGAACTCGATGCGGGCGAGGACGGCTGGCTGGTCACCGACGGTGATTTCCCGGCAATCCGCGCCCAGTGGCACGAGGGCGAGGCGGGCGAGCCGGGGCGCCTGGATGTCGACGTGGTGCTGGACGAGGAGCGCCGCATCGAGGAGAGCTTCGCCGGCATCGGCGACGGCGAAGCCGGTTGCCGCGACGCGCTGCGCACCTTGGAGCAGAATGTGTTCCACCCACTGCTGGCCGCCTGCTGGTACGTCACCGACGACCGCAAGATGCGAATCGCCGCGTGGGATATCGGCGTGCGCACGTGGGACGTGTTCATCGGCCCGTTCAGCGTGCGCGGCGCGGACGCCGCGAGCATGCCGGCCGAAGCGCTGCTGTCGATCGAGGCGGCACTGAAACACGAGGCGTTGACCCCCGAACTGCACTGGCTGCGGCTGGTGCACAGCCATGGCGCCGAGGGCGATTCGTGCTGCGAGGCGCTGCTCGACAACGAACCATGGACGGCGGGAACGCTGGCATTGACCGCCGTTCCGTGGCCGCACGGCGGCGACTACAGCGCACGCTGCTTCCTGCTGCTGGACGTGCGCGACTACTGATCGATGGATAAAAAAGATCGCGGTACCCGAGGTTCGAAGCGTCGCGCTGCTCGGATGGGGGATGTCACGGGTAACGGACGAACTTTGTCCGCTTGCCGGTTGTGCGCAAGACACATGTGAAACGGCCATCTCACTTTCGATGGTGCCATGGCGAATGGACTCACGTCGGCTGCACAAAGGACGTCCTATCGTGACACGCATGTGTTCGGCCTCAATAGAACTCTGTCGCTCCAGATTCTAGGGAAGGGCGCAAACGACGCAGATGTTTCGTGTGGCTGGCGCAAGGGGGCACCGGCGAATTCATGAAGCAGATCGCTTCGGTAAGAGCTCAAAGGCTTGATTGACGGCTGCGTTTTCGATGGCGGAGGTCCGGCATCGCCAGCGTTTCCTCGCACTCTCTATCGTCAATTTGAAGTGGCCTCACTACATGGTGATGGCGCACGGGCTGTTCGTGACCTGATTTCATGTCGCGGAACCCAGAACTGCGTCCGTCGCCCCGAAATTTGCCGCCGCAGAACCTATCAGCGTCTTTGCCGCAGGGCCACGCATATAGGTAAGCGAAGCCCTCGCCAGGATGTCTGTCATGAAAAGAGCCGCACTATTTCCGCTGATACTGCTGGCAATCAATCAAGGTGTGCTGGCCCAGGCACTTCCCGGTGCCGGCAGCCAGCTGCAGCAACTGCCGCATATCCCGGCATCGCAGCCGACCGCACCCGATATCCGTATCGAAGAGGCGCCTGCACAGCCCACGCCTGATTCGGGCTCGGTCAGGGTGCGGGTCATGGTCTTGCACGTCACCGGCGCGCGCGTTTTTTCAGAAGCGAAGCTGGTGGCTGCCGCCGGCTTCAGGCCTGGGGCACAGTTGTCTCTGGCGGATATGCAGGAGATGGCTGCTCGCATCACCGATTTCTACCACCGTCAAGGCTACTTTGTGGCGCGGGCGTATCTGCCGGCACAGAAGGTTTCCGACAATGCGGTGACCATCGCTGTCAGCGAAGGCAGATATGGCAAGGTGACCGTGCACAACAGCACGAATCTGTCCGATACGCTTGCCCAGAGCAAGCTGGATGGGTTGAACCGTGGCGATCCGATTACGATCAAGCCATTGGAAAGCCGTCTGCTGCTGCTCTCGGATGTGCCTGGTGTGAAGGTCTCCTCGACGCTGGCACCAGGGACCGATCCGGGTAGTTCGGATCTGATGGTCGATATCACGCCCGGGCGGCGGGTTACGGGGAGCGTGTTTGCGGACAATGCAGGCAACCCCTATACCGGCCAGTACCGCATTGGAGCGACAGTCAACGTCAATGATCCCTTCGGGCGTGGCGACGTCGCCAGCGTGAGTGCGCTGACGTCGGGCAGGGGGCTTCGCTACGGACTCGCGTCCTACCAGACGCAGATCGGTCTGGCCACGGTGGGGGTGTCCTACAGCAAGCTTGCCTACAAACTGGGCGGGCACTTCAGAGCGCTCGACGCGCACGGTTCGGCGGAGGTGGCCAGCGTCTATGGTTTCTATCCGCTGCTGCGATCGCGGGCTACCAACCTCACCGCCGGATTCGTCTACGAGGACAGAACTCTTCGGGACGACATCGATCTGTTTCATTCCGTCAATGAGCGAAAGTTGCACGTGGCGGCCGCACAGCTGTACGGCAACCATCAGGACAACTTCGCGGGCGGTGGCTTGACCAGTTTCTTTGTAAGCATCTCGGGCGGCTCGGTCGACATCCGCACGCCTGCGGCACGAGCTGCGGATGCCATCGGTGCGCAGTCCAACGGTCGGTATGGCAAGTTGTGGTTCGACGTGACGCGGCTGCAGCGTGTCACCGACCTGGTGTCGCTGTACGGCAGCTTCACCGGGCAGCTCGCGTCGAAGAATCTGGATCCCTCGGAACAGATGGTTCTTGGTGGCATGGGTGGTATCCGCGCCTATCCGCAAGGGGAAGGCTATGGCGACCATGGCTACCTGGCCAGCCTGGAAGCGCGCCTGCTGCTCGCCGGCCTTTCCGGCCATGTGCCAGGTCAGGTGCATCTGCTTGGTTTTGTGGATAACGGGCACGTCGTGATCAACGAACATCCCTGGTATCCCGGACCCAACAGCAGAACGCTGAGCAGCGTTGGCGTCGGTGCGACTTGGGAGGATCCGGGCAATTTCCTGGTCAGGATGTACTACGCGCAGAAGCTTGGCAGCGGTCCGGCTCTATCGGCCCCTGACAGGTCAGGGCGCTTCTGGGTTCAGGTGGTCAAGTACTTCTGATCCCGTCCGGCCGCGACGCACGTCCCTCAAAGCATTCGAGAATTCGCCATGAAACCCATTGATCGTCCTTTCCAGAACAAACACGCCGCTAGCGCAGCATCGCCTTCCGCGACCGCCACACCACCACCTCGTATCAACACCCGGTCGGGCGCCGCCAAGGGCGGTGGCTTGGCGTCACTGGCCGTGCGGGCGCTGGCCGGATCGCAGATGCTGGCGCTGGCCACCATGGTCCACGCGACCAATCCCGTGGGCGGCGTGGTAATCGCGGGACGCGCCAACATCAGCGGCAACGTCACCACCACGACGATCGTTCAGTCCAGTGCCAACGTCATCATCGATTGGCAGAGTTTCAGCATTGGCGCCGGCAATACTGTGCAGTTCGTGCAACCCGGCAGTACGTCGGTGGCATTGAACCGCGTGATGGGTGGTGGTTCGTCGCTTATCGATGGAAGCCTCACCGCCAATGGCAAGGTCTTCTTGATCAATCCGAACGGCATCCTGTTCGGCAAGGGCGCATCGGTGAATGTGGGCGGCCTGGTGGCGTCCACCCTGGGCATCAGCGATGCAGATTTCATGGCTGGGCACTACGCATTCAGCGGCGCCAGTGCCGGCTCGGTCGTCAACCAGGGTCACATCAATGCAGCCGATGGTGGCTATGTGGCAATGATGGGAGGCAGGGTCAGCAACCAGGGCGTCATCTCGGCCCGGCTGGGCAATGTGGCCTTGGCCGGCGGGGAGGCGATCACTTTGGACATGGCAGGTGATGGCCTGTTGAACGTGTCCGTATCGCGAGGCGCAGTCAATGCGCTGGTGAGCAACGGCGGCATGATCCTGGCTGATGGGGGTCATGCGCTGCTGACGACGCAGGCGGCCGGCAACCTGCTCGACACCGTCGTCAACAACACCGGGATCATCCAGGCGCAGACGATCGAGAATCACGGTGGCACGATCATGCTTCTGGGGGACATGCAAAGCGGCAGCGTGGATGTCGGCGGGACCTTGGATGCAAGCGCGCCGAATGGCGGTTCCGGGGGAGTGGTCGAAACCTCGGCGGCCCACGTCAACGTCGGCGGCGGAGCGCTGGTCAATACATTCGCGCCCTTGGGACGGACCGGACAGTGGCGGATTGATCCACAGGACTTCACGGTAGGCAGCGCGCCGACCGACAACATTTCAGGCGCAACGCTCTCGGCTTCGCTGGTCACCAACAACATCACCATCGACACTACCTCCAATACAGGAACGGGCAACGGCGATATATTCATCAACGATGCGGTGAGCTGGACAGCCAGCGGTGCGCCCACCACCCTGACCCTGAATGCCAATCGCGACGTGAACATCAACGCTTCGGTCACTGCCACCGATGGCAATTTTTCGGTCTGCTGCGGGCGTGACATCAACGTCGGCAAAGCCATTACCACCACCAACGGCAGCGTCAAGCTCAATGCGGGCCACGATGTCAATCAGGACGCGGCGATCACGGTGACGGACGGCAACCTGCTGCTGTGCGCGGGCAACAACGTCAATGTTTTTGCTGCGCTCACGCTGACCCGAGGCACCGCTGACCCGACCCGGAGCCTTGGCCTGCCGCTAGGCATGACCCTGAGCGCCGATACCAACGGCATCGGCCCTGGTACCCCGGGCGGTACGGTCGTATTCGCTCCCTTGGCTCCGCCGGCAGCTGTCACCAAAGCGCCGGTCAATATCTACTACAACCCGGTTTCCTATACGGCACCCACGGATTATTCGACCAAGTTCACTCTCACCGAGGGCGCGGCACTCACTCAATACATGCTGGTTTTCGCCACCGGTGGCGACAAGACCTATGACGGAACCACGGCAACCCGGCTGACCGGGTTGGCGGGTGGCCCGACAGGGGTGACGTTGGTCGCCGGTAGCGGCAGCAGCGCAAACTTCGCTTCACCTGACGTGGGTGTGGCCAAAGGAATCTCCTATAGCGGTTACACCTTGGCAGGCCCCAACGCAGGTGCCTACGCGCTGCCGCTGAATTGCTGTGGACCGGTGTTCGCCCATACCACCGGAACGATCACTGCAGCAGCCCCAGCCCCAGCCCCAGCCCCAGCCCCAGCTCCAGCTCCAGCTCCAGCTCCAGCTCCAGCTCCAGCC
>NZ_LVJR01000112.1 GCF_001617365.1 Rhodanobacter sp. FW104-R8 | reverse complement strand
GCCGCCGCTCCAGTAACCCCCGTGGCGGTAATAACCGCCGTCGTAATCGTGGTAACCGCCGTGCCACCCGCCGCCATGCCAACCACGATCACCATGATCGTGCGCCGACGCGCTCAACGGCATGGCCATTACCGCCGCGACTGCCAGGCCGATGGCTGCGAGCTTGCCCGCTTTACCGATGCTCTTGGTCATGATCGTTCTCCGGTTGTACGGGGTGGATGCTCGTCCGATCACGCTTAATATGCACTGAAGGGTTCATTTTTTAATGTGCGCCGTATCCCAGGGGTTGATCCCCGTCACAGCCTGGCGTCGGCGCAGCAGCCAGCAGCCGTGGATATCGGCGCGGCGGGCGAAGTCGAACGGGATGCTGGGCGCGCTCCAGTCCTCGATCTCGAAGTGCGGTTCCAGCGCCTCGCGGTCCAGCTTGAAGCGGCGGAAATTGTTGGAGAACACGATCACGCCGTCGCGGGTGAGCCGCCCGCGGCAGGCGTCGAGCAGCGCCACATGGTCGCGCTGCACGTCGAAATCCTCGGCGCGCTTGGAGTTGGAGAAGGTGGGCGGGTCGACGAAGATCAGGCCGTAGTGGCCACGGTCGCGCTGCAGGAATTCCAGCGCGTCGAACTGCATCAGCCGGTGGCGCGCGCCACTGAAGCCGTTCAGCGCGAGGTTGCGCGAGGCCCATTCGAGATAGGTCGCCGACAGGTCCACGCTGGTGGTTTCCAGCGCACCGCCGGCCGCCGCGTACGCGCTGGCGGTAGCGGTATAGGCGAACAGGTTGAGGAAGCAGCGCCCCCGGGCCAGCTCGCGCAGCTTGGCGCGCACCAGCCGGTGGTCGAGGAACAGGCCGGTATCCAGATAGTCGGTGAGGTTGACCAGGAACTTCAGGCCGCCTTCCTCCACCTCGATGAACTCGCCGCGCTGGTCGAGCTGGCCGTACTTGGAACCGCCCTTGCCGCGCTCGCGGGTCTTCAGCGCGATGCGCTCGCGCGGCACGCCGAGCACCTCGCCGGCGACGCGGGCGATCTCGCGCAGGCGCAGCCGCGCGACGTCGGCGGGAATGTCGGCCGGGGCGCGGTATTCCTGGATGTGCAGGTGATCATCGCCGTTCGTATCGCCATAGACGTCGATCGCCGCGGCGTACTCGGGCAGGTCCTGGTCGTAGGCGCGCCAACAGTGGATGCCTTCGCGGGCGAGCCGCTTGCGCAAGTGTCTGGTGTTCTTTTCCAGCCGGTTCTTCAGCATCTGCGCGCCGGCGGACAGCGGCTTCGGCTCGCGCGGCTTCTCATCGCGCGGCTTCAGGTCGAACGTCAGCAGCACGGTTTCCAGCGCGCCGTTGTACAGCGCGTAGCGCTTGTCCGCGTGCAGTTGCATCGCGCGGCCCAGTTCCACGTCGCCGGCCAGCACCGCGGCGCGCCAGCCGCTGAAACGGCTGCGCAAGGTGTCGCCCAGCACGCGGTACAGCTTCGGCATCTCGGCCCGGTCGCCCAGGCGCTCGCCGTACGGCGGATTGGTGATGACCAGGCCGTAGTCGACGCCGGGTGGCGGCGCGGCATGCGCCACGTCCTGCCGGTCCAGGGTGAAGAAGCCGGCCACGCCGGCTTCCTGCGCATTGCGCTTGGCCGTCTGCACCATGCGCGTGTCGGCGTCGCTGCCGAAGAAGCACGGACGCAGCGCACGCAGGCCGGTCTCGGCACGCTGCTTCGCCTCGTCCAGCAGACCGCGCCACAACGCGATGTCGTGTTGTTGCCAGCCGAGGAAGCCGAAATACTCGCGGCGCAGGCCGGACGCCACGTCGGACGCCATCAGCGCGCCCTCGATCAGCAGCGTGCCGGAACCGCACATCGGGTCGAGCAACGCGCCACCGGCGGCGTAGACCTCCGGCCAGCGCGCGCGCAGCAGCATCGCGGCGGCGAGGTTTTCCTTCAGCGGCGCCTCGCCCTGCTCCTCGCGCCAGCCACGCCGGTGCAGCGGCGAGCCGGCCAGGTCCAGCGACAAGGTGGCGCGGTCGCGGCGTACGCGCACGTTGATGCGGATGTCCGGCTCGTCGGTGTCGATGCCGGGACGCGAACCGTCGCGCTGTCGGAACTGGTCGACCACGGCATCCTTCACCCGCAGACCGATGAACTGGCTGTGGGTGAGCTTGCTCATCGCGGTGCCCGCATCCACGGCAAAGGTGGCGTGCGCGGCCAGGTGTTCGCTCCAGTCGATCGCCTGCACGCCGCGGTACAGCGCATCGTCGTCGGCCGCGTCGAACTCGGCCAGCGGCAGCAGGATGCGGCTGGCCAGGCGCGACCACAGGCAGGCCCTGTACGCGGTTTCCAGCGTGCCGGCGAAGTGCGCGCCGGCCAGCGCCTCGCGCACGTCGCCGGCACCGAGCGCGACCAGTTCGTCGCGCAGCAGATATTCCATGCCCTTCGGGCAGGTGGCGAAGAACGCGCCTGATGGGAGCCGATTCATGCGGCCATCGCCAGCCAGTCCAACTGCAGCCGGAACTGCGCGGCGATCGTATCCATGCTGGCGCCCAGCCGATGGTCGTCGTCCAGCACCAGCAGCGGCAGCCGGCGCCGGGCGGCGAACGCATGCACGCCGGGCAGCGGGCAGACCTCGTCGCGCCAGCCGTGGATCAGCAGCGTGGGCACACCCGGGCGCAGGTCGAACTTGCGCGCGTAGCCGGGGATCTTGCTCGGCGTGGCCAGCAACAGCAAACCGGCCACCGGCACGTCCAGCGAGACCAGGCCGGAGACGAACGCGCCCATGCTGGAGCCGACCAGCAGCGGCGGCGCCTCCAGCGCCTCGATGGTGGCGCGCAGGCGGGCGATCCGCGGCGCCACCGACGCGGCGTGGCCGCGCGCGTCGTCGGCGCGGTAGTCCGGCCGCTGCGTGTGCCAGCCCAGCGACTCGGCCAGCGCGGCCAGCGCGCTGACCTTGGTGGCGTCCGGGCCGGAATCCGAGCCGTGCGAAAGAATGATCTGGCCGCGCATGGCGGTCTCCATGAAAGCTGCAGGAGGCAAGGCGTGCATGGTAACAGGCGGCGTTTCCGCCCCCGCCTGCCGCATGCGAGACTTGGCCGATGCCCCTGACCCTCCGCGACCAGCCGCTGCCCTACGTCGACCTGCTGCCGGAGCGCCCAGCCGCGGCGGTCGAGCTGGTGGTGATCCACTGCACCGAACTGCCCGACCTGGCGACGGCGCGCGAATATGGCGAAAGGGTGTTGCACGCCAGCGGTACCGGCAACAGCGGCCACTACTACGTCGACCGCGACGGCACCGTGCTGCGCTACGTGCCCGGCACCCGCGTGGCGAACCACGTGCGCGGGCACAACCCGAACTCGATCGGCATCGAGCTGGTCAACCTCGGGCGCTATCCGCACTGGTGGGATTCGCATCACCAGCAGATGGACGAGCCTTACGGCGAAGCCCAGATCGCCGCACTGGGCGCCCTGCTGGCGCGGTTGCGCGTGGAATTCCCGCACCTGCGGCAGATCGCCGGGCACGAGGACCTGGACACCGCGCTGATGCCGGCCAGCGACGACCCCGCGCTGCAGATCCGCCGCAAGCTCGACCCCGGCCCGCGGTTTCCATGGGATGCCATCGTCCCGGCCTGCGGCCTGCAGCGGCTGCGCTAGACTGCCTCGCCCCTTTCGAGCCGCCGCCATGCCGCAGTTCGATGTCCAGCCGCTGCTGCAATCGACCACCGTCGCGGTGCACGACGTGGGCTGCCGCGGCGCCTGCCGCCATCGCAGCGCCGAGGAATGCGCCACCGCCACCCAACTGGTGTTCCCCTACCGCGGCCTGTACCTGCGCCACGTCGGCAGCACGCAGTCGGTGGCCGACGCCAACCACGTGCTGTTCTTCAACGCCGGCGAGGGCTACCAGGTCAGCCATCCGGTGGCCGGCGGCGACGCCAGCCTGTCGCTGGCGGTGTCGCCGGCGCTGCTGCGCGAGCTGGCGCCGGCCGCGTTGCTGCAGCGGCGCGACGAACCCGCATTCCGCCACCAGGCGCTGCGCATCGACGAGCGCGCGCAGGTGCTGGTGGCGCTGCTGCGCCACAGCCTGCGCAGCGGCGGCATCGAGCCGCTGGAAGCGGAGAGCCTGGTGCTGACCCTGGTGTGCCGCAGCCTCGGCCCGCGCACCGCCCACGCGCCCGGCGCGACCCGCGCACGGCAGCGGCTGGTGGACCGCGCGAAGCTGCGGCTGGCCGGCGACCTCACCCGGCGCTGGACGCTGGCGGAGATCGCGGCGGAGGTTGGCGGTTCGCCGGTCTACCTCACCCAGGCCTTCCAGCAGGTCGAGGGCATGCCGCTGTACCGCTACCACCTGCGCCTGCGGCTGGCGCGCGCACTGGACCTGATCGCCGGCTGCGAGGACGTCGCCGCGCTGGCGCTGGACCTGGGCTTCTCCAGCCACAGCCATTTCAGTGCCGCGTTCCGCCAGGCCTACGGCCGCACGCCCAGCGCATTCCGCCAGACCGCGCTGGCCAAGACGTCGTGAATCGCTAAAGATCCTGACAGCCGCCGATGGCCGCCGGTGGTCTCCTGTGCCTGCCCGATCGCGGGCATCCACCGGAGATCCACCATGAACGAGAAAACCTGCGCCGCCTGCGACTACCCGCTCGACGGCAACGCCATCCAGGTCACCATCGGCGGCCGCACCGTCGAAGTCTGCTGCGAGGAATGCGCGCAGAAACTGCGCGAGGCGGAAGCGCAGTCGTGAGCGGCCACTCGCCATCATCCATGGCACGGCTGGTGGCGCCGGGCATCGACCGGCGCCGCTTCCTCGCCCTGTCCGCGGGCGTGCTCGCCGGCCTGGGCGCGGGCGGCCTCGCCGGTTGCGCGTCGTCGCCGCCGGCCGGACGCGTGGCGATGGACGCGGCACGCTTCCACGCCGCGCGCCGCTATACCTGTACCGCATTCGGTCGCATCGCCCACGTCGAGCGTGGCAACGGGCCGGCGGCGCTGTTCCTGCACGGTTTCCCGCTCAACGGTTTCCAGTGGCGCGGCGCGCTCGACCGGCTGGCAGCGTACCGGCGCTGCATCGCGCCCGATTTCCTCGGCATGGGCTACACCGAGGTTGCCGACGGGCAATCCTGCGCGCCCGACGCGCAGGTCGCCATGCTCGTCGCCCTGCTCGACGCCCTGCAGGTCGAGCGCGCCGACGTGGTCGCCAACGACAGCGGCGGCGCCGTGGCGCAATTACTGCTCGCGCACCATCCCGGGCGCGTGCGCAGCCTGCTGCTGACCAACTGCGACACCGAGGCAGACAGCCCGCCGCCGGCGCTCCTGCCGGTGATCGCGCTGGCGAAGCAAGAGCGCTTCGTCGACGAATGGCTGGGCACGTGGCGCCGCGACCATGCCCTGGCGCGTTCGGCCGCAGGCATCGGCGGCATGTGCTACGCCGACCCCGCGCATCCCACCGACGAGGCCATCGAAACCTACTTCGCGCCGCTGCTGGCATCCCGGCGCAGCCGCAGCTTTGCGCACGCCTACGCGATCGCGCTGGAACGGAACGCTCTCGCCGGCATCGGCCACGCACTCGCGCGATCCCGCGTGCCGGTGCGCATCGTGTGGGGCAGCGCCGACACGATCTTTTCCCCCGGCAACCCCGGTTTCCTCGACCGCGCCTTCGGCCGCTCGCTGGGCGTGCGCCAACTCACGGGCAGCAAGCTGTTCTGGCCCGAGGAGCGTCCCGACGTGATCGCCGAGGAAGCGCGGCGGCTGTGGGCCGCGACGGAACGCCCAGCGTGACCGGCACTCCGCTCGGCCGCTTCGCCCATACGGCGGGGCGCCGATATCCGGGCACGGGGCCGCCGCTATACTGGCGAACCCCTGCAAGGACACGCCATGAGCGAAGACCACGTTGCCGAACTTGTCGAGCTGCTGCGACTGGAGCGGCTGGAGGACAACCTGTTCCGCGGCCAGAGCCGCGACATCGGCACCCGTTTCGTGTTCGGCGGCCAGGTGCTGGGGCAGGCGCTGGCGGCGGCGCAGAAGACGGTCGATCCGTCGCGCGAGGCGCATTCGCTGCACGCCTACTTCCTGCGCGCCGGCGACATCGAAGCGCCGATCGTCTACAACGTGGAACGCACCCGCGACGGCGGCACGTTCTCCTCGCGCCGGGTGGTGGCGATCCAGCACGGCCAGCCGATCCTGAACGGCTCGATCTCGTTCCAGGCGCCCGAGCCGGGCGTGGAACACCAGACCAGCATGCCCGAGGTGCCTGCGCCGGAAGACATCGAGCCGCTGCACCCGCTGCCCGCCGGGGAACTGGCGCGGCTGCCGGTGAAGCTGCAGCGCTGGCTCGGCATCGACGGCCCGTTCGAGTTCCGCCAGGTATGGCCGCGCGACGAGCTGCACCCGGTCAAGCGGCCGCCGATCCAGCACATCTGGTTCAAGCTGACCTCGCCGATCGACGATTCGGCGATCCTGCACCGCGCGCTGCTGGCCTACGCCTCGGATTTCCACCTGATCGGCACCGCCACCCTGCCCCACGGCATCTCCTACATGACCCACAACGTGCAGATGGCCAGCCTCGACCACGCGTTGTGGTTCCACCGCCCGTTCCGGGTCGACGAATGGCTGCTGTACTCGTTCGACAGCCCCACGGCGCAGGGCGGCCGCGGGCTGGCGCGCGGGCAGATCTTCAGCCGCGACGGCCGGCTGGTGGCCTCCACCGCGCAAGAAGGGCTGATCCGTGTGCGCGGCGACTGAGTAGACTGTCCACCATGCGCCAGATCTATACCTCGCCCCGGCCGGAAAACATCGACACCGTGGTCGCCCTGATGGCCGAGCACGGCATCGCGGCCACCGTGGAAAACCGCTCCAACTACAACCGGCCAAGCTACCAGCGCTTCAGCTATGCGCAGCGGCAGGACGACCGCAGCCGCTGGGCGCAGGTGTGGATCACCCGTGCCGACGACTACGCCCGGGCCCGCGCGCTGCTGCGCGAGATCGGCATCGAGCCGACGATCCGCTACGGCGAGGAACTGGCCGCCGAGCGCGATCCCACCCCGGCCGACCGGCGCGCCGGCACGGTGGCGCGCGTGCGCCGGATCGTGCTGCTGGCGGTGCTGGCCACGTTCGCCATGCTGATGCTGCGCTTCCTGCGGGTGATCTGAACCGGGATGCGGTGCCGCCATGGGCGGCATAGAATCGGGGAATGCGCCGCTCCGACCAAGTCCGCCTGTTCCAGACCCTGCCCCATGCGTGCGGCTACTACGCCGACCGCACGGCGCAGAACCTGGTGCTGGACCCGGCCGCGCCGAACCTCGACAAGCTGTACGGCCCGGCGCTGGAACGCGGTTTCCGCCGTGCCGGCGGCCACCTGTATTTTCCGAACTGCCCGCAGTGCCATGCCTGCACGCCGTGCCGCATCGACGTGGCGAACTTCCAGCCGGACCGCGCGCAGCGGCGCTGCCTGAAACGCAACGCCGATCTCGTCCTTAGCGAATCGATTCCCGGCTACAACCGCGAACGCCACGCGCTGTACGAGCGCTACCTGCAGAGCCGCCACGCCGGCGGCGGCATGGACGACGCCGAGGCTAGCGACTTCCGCCGCTTCCTCACCGCGCCGTGGAGCCCCACCCTGTTCCTGGAACTGCGCCGGGACGAACGCCTGCTCGCGGTGGCGGTCACCGACGTCTGCCTCAACGGCGTCTCGGCCGTCTACACGTTCTACGACCCCGACGAAACCGCACGCGGGCTCGGCACCTGCGCGATCCTGCAGCAGGTGGAACTGGCCCGCCGCCGCGGCCTGCCGTGGCTGTACCTGGGCTTCTGGATCGACGGCCACCCGAAGATGGACTACAAGCGCCGCTTCAGGCCGCTGCAGATACGCACGGGCGATGGCTGGCAGACCATGCCGTAGGAGCCCGCTAGCTAGCGGGCTCCTACGGTTATCCGACCAGGGGCCGGGCGCCTGCCTGCGGATACGGAAACAGCTTCTCCAGCGGGATCGACAACCCGTCGTCGCCGACCACGCGGCAGTGGCTGCGGTTGAGCTGGCGCGGCTCGCTGACGCCGCAGCTGTGCGCGATGATGCCGACCTCGTGCATCAGGTTCTTCGCGTAGTGGAATACCCGCTCGCTCTTGTCGCTGACCACCAGGCCGCGCTGCAGCTTCGGGTCCTGCGTGGTGATGCCGGTGGGACAGGTGTTGCGGTTGCACTGCAGCGACTGGATGCAGCCCAGCGCCAGCATGAAGCCGCGCGCGGAGTTGACGAAATCCGCCCCCAGCGACAGCGCCCATGCCACGTCGTAGGCGGTGATGCACTTGCCCGAGCAGACCACCTTGATGCGCTGGCGCAGGCCCTTGACGATCAGCATGTCGAGCAGCGCCGGCAAGGCCTCGTGCAGCGGCAGGCCGACGCCCTCCATCAGGGTCTGCGGCGCCGCGCCGGTGCCGCCCTCGGAGCCGTCGACGATGATGAAGTCCGGCGCGCTCTCGATGCCGCGCTTCCACACCTCCTCGCACAGCTCGCCGATCCATTCCACGCCGCCCAGCACCGCCTTGAAACCGACCGGCTTGCCGGTCAGTTCGCGGATGTGCGCGATGCTGTCCATCAGCTGCGAAACGTTGCCGATGTCCAGGTGGCGGTTCGGGCTCTGCGAATCCTCGCCGACCGGGATACCGCGGATCGCCGCGATCTCGGCGGTGACCTTGGCGCCGGGCAGCAGGCCGCCCATGCCGGGCTTGGCGCCCTGCCCGAGCTTGATGCTGACCATCTTCACCTGCGGGTGCGCGCAGACCGCCAGCAGCCTGCCGTCGTCCAGCCTGCCGTCGGGCGTGCGCACGCCGTACTTGGCGGTGCCGATCTCGAAGATGATGTCGCAGCCGCCTTCGAGGTGGTACGGCGCCAGGCCGCCCTCGCCGGTGTCCATCCAGATGCCGGCCTTGGCCGCGCCGCGCGACAGCGCGCGCACCGCCGGCGCCGACAGCGCGCCGAAGCTCATTGCCGAGATGTTGAAGAACGCCGCATGGCTGTACGGCTCGCGCGCGTACGGGCCGATCGTCACCGGCACCGGCTCGACGTGGTCCATGCCCAGGTCGGGGAACGGCGCGTTGACGAAGAACGGCACGCCCTCGGCGCGCAGGTCGCGGCTGGAACCGAACGCGTTGGTGTTGTCGACGTTCTTCGCTGCACGGTACACCCAGGTGCGTTGCGCGCGATTGAACGGCATCTCCTCGCGGTCGCTGGAATACAGGTACTGGCGGAAGAATTCGCCCAGGTGCAGGAACCAGTAGCGGAAGTGGCCGACCACCGGGAAGTTGCGCAGCACCGCGTTGCCGGTCTGGTTGCGGTCGACCACCCAGGTCACCATCAGCACCACGATCACCAGTGCCAGCAGCAGCAGGGCGAAGGCCGTGACCAGTTCGACCAGCACGACCAGCCAGTGCGCAAACCCGGTTGACTCCATCCAGCCTCTCCTCTGTCGCTCGGTTGCCGTTGCCGACGGCTGATCCGTGCAGGCGGCAACGGCCATCTCCGCCAAGCCTAGCGCATCAGGTTTGCGCCGGTGCCGGACTCACAATTCGATGCGCAGGTGCCCCGCCGCGCGCACCGCCTTGCCCACCGCCGCCTCCAGCGTGCCGGCGCGCGCCAGCGTCACCGCCATGCGCCGGCGCCCCTTCACCTCGGGCTTGCCGAAGATGCGCAGCTGCGTATCCGGCTCGGCCAGCGCCGCGGCCACGCCGTGGTAACGCGGCCCCGTGCCTTCGCCCTCGACCAGCACCGCGCACGAGGCCGACGGCCCGTACTGGTGGATCACCGGGATCGGCAGGCCGAGGATCGCCCGCGCGTGCAGCGCGAACTCGGAGAATTCCTGCGAGATCAGGGTGACCAGGCCGGTATCGTGCGGCCGCGGGCTGACCTCGGAGAAGATCACCCGGTCGCCCTTGACGAAAAACTCCACGCCGAACACGCCCCAGCCGCCCAGCGCCCCGGTGACCGCGGCGGCCTGCCGCTGCGCCTCGGCCAGCGCGGCATCGCTCATCGGCTGCGGCTGCCACGATTCGCGATAGTCGCCCTCTTCCTGGCGGTGGCCGATCGGCGCGCAGAAGCTCACGCCGTCGACGTGCCGCACGGTGAGCATGGTGATCTCGTAGTCGAAGTCGACGAAGCCTTCCACGATCACCCGGCCCCTGCCCGCGCGCCCGCCGGACTGCGCGTAATCCCACGCGCGCTGCAGCGCGTCGGCGCCGCGCACCACGCTCTGGCCCTTGCCGGACGAACTCATCACCGGCTTGATCACGAACGGATAGCCGATCGCGGCCACCGCTTCGCGGTACTGCGCCTCGTCGTCGCAGAAACGGTAGGGCGAGGTCGGCAGCCGCAGTTCCTCGGCGGCCAGCCGGCGGATGCCCTCGCGGTCCATGGTCAGCCACGCCGCGCGCGCAGTGGGAATCACCCGCTGGCCTTCCTTCTCCAGTTCGACCAGGGTCGGCGTGTGGATCGCCTCGATCTCCGGCACCACCAGGTCGGGCTTTTCCTGCTCGATCACCGCGCGCAGCGCCTTGCCGTCCAGCATGTCGACCACGTGGCTGCGGTGGGCGACCTGCATGGCCGGCGCGTTCGCGTAGCGATCCACCGCGATCACCTCCACCGCGTAGCGCTGCAGCTCGAGCGCCACCTCCTTGCCCAGTTCGCCGGCGCCGAGCAGCAGGACGCGCATGGCGCGGTCGGAATGGGGGGTGCCGAACGGCTTCATCGGGTTCTCCGGTGGACTCGAGACGGCATTGTATGCGGCCGGGCGCAGCGCCATCCGCCGGCCCCGCAGAAGTCGTCGCCACCGGCTTGCGTTAGATATCATTTTGATATCTAATTACCTCACCTCAGGGAGATGACACATGAACGAACGCAATGGCTTTTCCGTCGCCGGCATTCCTTTCGTCGGGCTGTGCATCGTGCTGGCCGCGATCGGCATCGCACTGGTCCTGCCCGCCGCGCAGGGGCAGCCGGCGGCCTCGGCGATCGCCGGCGTGATCCTGCTGGCCATCGACGGCTTCATGCTGAAGGGCTTTTTCCAGGTCGCGCCGAACGAAGGCCAGGTGCTGCAGCTGTTCGGCAAGTACGCCGGCACGGTGCGCCACGAGGGCCTGCGCTGGACCAACCCGTTCTGCAGCCGCCGGCGCATCTCGCTGCGCGTGCGCAACTTCGAGAGCGGCAAGCTGAAGGTCAACGACAATGACGGCAACCCGATCGAGATCGGCGCGGTGGTGGTGTGGCAGGTGCTGGACACCGCCGAGGCGGTGTTCTGCGTCGACGACTACGAGAACTTCGTGCACATCCAGAGCGAATCGGCGCTGCGGCAGATGGCGCAAAGCTATCCGTACGACGCCCACGACGACGGCAAGCCGTCGCTGCGCAGCCACGGCGACGTGATCAACTCGCACCTGCGCGACGAGATCCAGACCCGCCTCGGCAAGGCCGGCGTGCAGGTGGTCGAGGCGCGCATCAGCCACCTCGCCTACGCCCAGGAGATCGCCCAGGCGATGCTGCAGCGGCAGCAGGCCGGCGCGATCATCGCCGCCCGCACGAAAATCGTCGAGGGCGCGGTGAGCATGGTCGAGATGGCGCTGGACCAGCTCAGCCAGCGCGGCGTGGTGAACCTGGACGAGGAGCGCAAGGCGGCAATGGTCAGCAACCTGCTGGTGGTGCTGTGCGGCGAGCGCGGCAGCCAGCCGGTGCTGAACACCGGCACGCTGTACAACTGACGCTGAGAGCCTGGTCATGGCGGTCGAGAAGAAAGCCTATCCGCTGCGCATCAGCGCCGTCGTGCTGGAGGCGATGCAGCGCTGGTCGGACGACGAGCTGCGCAGTCTCAACGCGCAGATCGAGTACGTGCTGCGCGAGGCGCTGCGCAAGGCCGGCCGCCTGAAGGCCGGCCCGGCCACGCCAGCAGCCGGCGACGACAACGCGGATTGAACCGCCCACGAGGAAGTACGGTCTGGAGCACGCGATGCTGGCGCACTTCGGCGCCGATCCGGTGCTGCACGTGGCGCTGCCGCTGGCCGGCGGCCACTGACCCGCTCAGCGGCCGTCGACGGCGACCGCCCGCAATTCCGGCAACTCGAGCCGACGCACCGCCCGGGGCTGCTCGCCCGTCACGAGCAGCCAGTGTCCTTGCTGCGCGATCGACTGCACGTCCGGCAGGCCGTCGTCCGCACCGAGCCGGTCCAGCGGACGACCGTCGGCGGCATCGTAGACGACCAGCTCGCGGGTCGCCGAATCGACCACCAGCAGCCAGTCGTGCCCGGCATCCTGCCAGTGCACCAACTGGTTGGCTGATGCCCTGCCCGCCTCGCTCCGGGCGACTGGCCGCCACGACCACAGCAGGCACGATACCGACACCGCGAGCAGCGCGATGCCGAAAAGACGCAGGCCACGACCGGACAGTCCCGTTGCATGGGGCCGCTCACGGTGGGTGATCTGCGCGTTCATGCCGGCAGGATCGCCAGCGGGCATGACCACAAGATGACACTGGGAAAATCATCCCCGGCGCGTGCACAGCGTCCAGCCGAGCGCCAGCCAGCCGGCGACGAAGGCCAGGCCGCCGAACGGCGTGACGATCCCGACCCAGCGCGGAGCCCCCAGCGCCAGCGCGTACAGGCTGCCGCTGAACAGCAAGATGCCCATGACGAGCGCCGCCACCGCCACCCGCCCGCTGCGGCCACGCCCGAGCCCGGCCGCCACGGCCAGCGCCAGCGCATGCCACACCTGGTAGTTCACCGCCGTGTGCCACAGCTCGATGCCACGAGCGTCGAGCACGCCGCGCAGCGCGTGCGCACCGAACGCGCCCAGCAGCACCGCGCTGGCGCCGGCGATGCCGATGAGCAGGCCGATACGTGGGCTGACGGATGGCCGCATGGTGACCGAATTCCCGGCTGGCGAACCCGGCCAGGCGGCCGGTGTCGTATGCTTGAACGAATGAAGACCCCGGATTCTCGCATGAAGCACCGCCGCGCGCGGTACCTCCCCCTGTTGCTGCTGCTCGCCGCCGGCCTGCTGCTCGGCGGTTGCGGCGGTGCGCCGCTGCCGTTCCGGCTGACCAACATCAGCGGGCACATGCCCGACCTCGACTTCAAGCTCACCGACGACAACGGCAAGCCGGTGACCGGCGCCGACTACCGCGGCAAGGTGGTGCTGCTGTACTTCGGCTACACCCACTGCCCCGACGTCTGCCCGCTGACCCTGGCGCAGCTGCACGTGGTGATGCAGCGGTTGGGGCCGCTGGCCGACGGTGCGCGGATCCTGTTCGTCAGCGTCGACCCGGCGCGCGACACGCCGGCGATCATGCATGCCTACGTCAACGCGTTCGACAAGCGGGCCGTGGGCCTGGTCGGCGATGCGCGCAGCGTCGAGGCGCTGAGCAAGCGCTATCGCTCCGCCTTCACCCGCGAGCCCAGTTCGGCCGACGGCGCCTACGAAGTCAGCCACAGCTCGGCGATCTACGTCTTCGACAAGCGTGGCCGCGCCCGCGTGCTGGCCACCCCCTCCGCCTCGCAGGACGATCTCGTGCACGACCTGCACCTGCTGCTCGACCCCGGAATCAACCCATGAAGCCACCCCGTCTTTCGCTGCTGCTCGCCGGCCTGCTGCTCGCCGGCGGCGCGCATGCCGCAGCCGCCGACCACGTCCGCGCCAGCCATGCCTGGATCCGCGTGCTGCCCGGCGCCCTGCCCGCCGGCGCCTATGTCACGCTGGAGAACGACGGCGACCAGCCGGTCGCGCTCAACGGCGCCGACAGCACCGTGTACGCCGACGTGATGCTGCACCGGAGTTCGACCGCGGGCGGCATGAGCCGCATGAGCATGGTCGACTCGCTGGACGTGCCGGCACACGGCAAGGCGGTGCTGGCGCCGGCCGGCTACCACCTGATGCTGATGCAGCCGAAGGCGCCGGTGAAGGCCGGCGACACGGTCAGGCTGACGCTGAAGTTCACCGACGGCAGCACGCTGGCCACCGATTTCGTCGCGCGGCCGGCGAATGCGATGGACGCGGGCGACGGGCACGCGATGCCGGCGATGGATCACGGCGCCATGCCGCACGCCGCCGGCCACTGAGCCGCGGCGAAGTTCAGTCCGGCACGGTCGCGTCGATCGCCGCCGCACGCCGCGGCGAAGGCCGGCGCGGCGGCTTGCGCGGCAGCCGGCCGTTGCGCGACAGCCGCAGCCACAGGCGCAGCGCCATCAGGCCGCCGATCGACTCCACCAGCGCCGACGGCACCCAGATGATCACGCCGCCGATCAGCTGGCCGGTCAGCACGTTGAAGGTGAACGCGCGGCCGCAGATCTCGAAGATCGGATACAGGTCGGACTTGGAGAACGTGACGATCGCCCCGGCGATGATCTGCGGCGTCATGGTGACCGCCGGCGACAGCACGCGCAGCCCCGCGGTCATCCGCCCCGGCGGGTGCGGCCGGTGATCGAGCACCAGCGACCAGTAGGCGAAGCCGCTGACCAGCATGCTCCAGTTCATGAAACGGTAGATGCGCCAGTCCAGCATCGCCAGCGTCTGCATGGACGGAATCAGCCAGACCAGGATGAAGGCGACGAACAGCAGCGTCGCCACCGTGGGGTTGAGCAGCACGCCGCCGACCGCCCGCCACGGCCACGAACGCTGCAGCGGCAGCAACAGCCGCACCCGCCACGCCAGCGGCAGGCCGGCACGCAGCACCGTGGCCGGATACGCGGTGACGATCAGCAGCGGCGCGATGTGGTGCAGCAGCAGCTGCTGGATGCGGTGCATGAAGAACTCATGCTCGGCGTAGTAGTCCAGGTAGGTGTGCAGCGACAGGTAGATGATCGCCATGCCGGCCCAGAACGCCAGCTTGCGGCCAAAGGCGACCGGCAACCGGCGGCTGCCGCGCAGGTACAGCACGCAGGTCGTCACGAAGCACGCGAGCAGGACCCACGAGAACTCCCACGGCACGATCCATTTCAGCAAGCTAGCGGTCACTGCAGCGGCACTTCAGTCCGCGCCGGCGACGGCCGGCGACCGCCCAGCATAATGCCGCGCGCCGGCAGAGTCAGCCGCAGCGGCGCCACCGGCTTGTGACAGATTGCCGCCTTCACCGGCGCCGGCGGCTGTAGCGGGTGCGCCGCCAGCCGTACAGCAGGCCGACCAGCACCACCAGCGCCGGCACCAGCACGATGTTGATGAACTTGACGCGCAGGCCCAGCGCGTCGATCTCGGCGTTGAGCTGGTGCTGCACGTCGCGCAATTCCTTGTTGATCGCCAGCTGGCGCTGGCGGAACTGCTCGATCTCGCGCCGTTGCTCGGCGGTGGCGGCGCTGCCGTGGCTGCCCTTGGCCGGCTGCAGTTCGTCCAGCCGGCGCCGGGTGTCGGCCAGCTCCTGCTCCAGCTCATGTTCCTTCTGCAGGAATTTCTGGTCGGCCACGTTGCGCAGCGCCTGCACCCGGGTGAACGGCCGCTGCGAGGTGGAACGGCCGCGGATCGACAGCAGCGCCGAGGAGCCGCTGAGGTTGTCCACCAGGTTGGTGGCGAAATCCCCGTTGTTGGCGAAGATCCGCATCATCGTCTGGCCGAGGATGGTCTGCGGCTCCACCCACAGCCGGTCGCTGAGCAGGTCGGTGTCGGCGACCAGGATCACCTCGGCGTCCGGCGCCGACCTGGCCCGATGGCCGGGCGTGGCGGCGCGCTCGGGGAACGCGCTCTCGAACGTGCCGCGCAGGCGCGCCGCCAGCACGTAGTGGGCGTTGTCCGGCTTGTAGCCCTGCAGCAGCGAGCTGGGATCGCTGCTCGCGTCCAGCACCCGCTGGGTCGGCACCACCTCGGCCTCGGCGCTGCTCTGCAGCAGCGGGATCAGCCGCGCGTGCGCATCCGCAACCAGGTCGAAGTAGCCCGCGGTGGACACGTTGATCCGCTGCAGGCTGGCGGTGACCGCGTCGTTGCGATTGAGCTCCTGCGTACCGAGGTCGAGCATGGCCGGGTGGTTGAGGCTGTTGCCGGCCAGTTCGATCTGCAGCGCGCGGGCTCGGTCCAGCACGATCTTGTGCGGGTCGTATGCCACGCCCCATGCCTTGAACAGCCGCGGCAGGTCGGAGGCGTGGTCCGGGAACGTGATGCTGTCGGGCGCGTAGGGCGAGGCGTCGAGTTCCGCGTCGGGATCGACGAACACCGCCAGGTGGCCGCCACGCAGCACGTACTGGTCGATCGCGTACTGCGCATCGGGCGGCAGCCGCTTGGGGTGGATCAGCAGCAGTACCCCGACATTGTCGTCGACGGTGCGCAGTTTCGCCGGGTCCAGCATCTTCACGTCGAACAGCTGGCCCAGTTGCTGCAGCACCGCCCACGGCTGCTCGCCGAGCACCGGGTTGCCGTCGACCGGCAGCGAGCTGATCACGCCGACCACCGGCTTGCTGGCCTGGTTCAGCTCGTACAGCAGCCGGGCGATGTCGTATTCGAGGAAGGCCTCGCGCGCCGGGTCGAAGAACGCGATCGCCAGCGTCTTGTCCGACACGCGCTCGTCGCCGCCTTCGCTGCTGTCGGCGCTGCCCGACATCGCGCTGCCGGCCAGCCCGAAGAACACCCGCTCGCCGTTGCTGCCGCCATTGGCCGCGGTCAGGCCGCTGCCTTCGGCGCTGGCCTCGTCGTCGGAATACGGCACCGGGTCGATGATCTGCAGGCGGATGCGGCCGTGCGAGCGCGCCACCATCTCCTGCAGCATCTCGCGCACGCGCTGCTCGTAGCTGCGCAGTTGCGGCAGGTCGCGGGTGGCGTGCTCGGAAAAGTACAGGGTCAACCGCAGCGGCCGCTGCAGCGTGTCGACGATGTGCAGCGTGCCCGGCGTCAGCGTGTACAGCTTGTCGGTGGTGAGGTCGATCCGCGACCCGTGCAGCCAGCGGCTGCTGGCCAGGACCAGCGGCACGAACACCAGCACCAGCAGCGCCAGCGCGACGTACAGCCGGCCGCGCCGGGTCAGGTGCAGCGGGGTGGCGAACAGCTGGCGCATGCGCGAACGGGGCATCGGGTCAGCGCGCCCGTTTCAGGTCGAGCAGCAGCACGCCGGCAGCCAGCCAGCCGAGCGTGCTGAGCAGGAAGTACAGCAGGTCGCGGATGTCCAGCACGCCGCGCGCGATCGCCTCGAAGTGCCGCAGCATGGACAGATGCGCCACCGCGTTGATCAGCTTGCGCGGCAAGGTGCCCGAGAAGAAATCCTGCACCTGCGGCTGGCCGACCAGGATCAGCAGCACGCACACCAGCGCGGTAAGGATGAACGCCACCACCTGGCTGCGGGTCAGCGCGGACAGGCAGGCGCCGATCGCGATGAAGCTGCCGGCCATCAGCCAGCTGCCGAGGTAGCCGGCCAGGATCACGCCGTTGTCCGGCGAACCCAGGTAATTGACCGTGATCCAGATCGGGAACGTCAGCACCAGCGCCAGTCCGATGAACAGCCACGCGGCGAGGAACTTGCCGAGCATCGCCTGCCACAGCGCCAGCGGCAGGGTCAGCAGCAGCTCCAGCGTGCCGCCCTTGGCCTCCTCCGCCCACATGCGCATGGTGATCGCCGGCACCAGGATCAGGTACAGCCATGGATGCATCGTGAAGAACGGCTGCAGGTCGGCCTGGCCGCGCTCGTAGAAGTCGCCCGCGTAGAACGTGAGGATGCCGGCCAGCACCAGGAAGATCACCAGGAACACGTACGCCACCGGCGTCACGAAATAGCTGCGCAGCTCGCGCCGCAACACCGCGTTGAGCGGGCTCATGCGTGCCCTCCCGCGACATCGCCGCCGGTGGTGATCTGGCGGAACACCTCGTCGAGCCGGCCGCGCTCGAGCTGGATCTCCGACACCTCCAGGCCCTGCTCGCGCAGCAGCTTCTCGACCGGCTCCAGGATCCGCGCGCCCGGTTTCGGAAACACCGTGATGCGGCCGTCCAGCGGGTCGACCTCGATCGCCGCCACCTGCGCCAGGCGGCCCAGCATCTCCTGCGACATGCCGCTGCCCGGCGCGCTGAACGACACCGCGCCGTGATAGCGCGAGCGCGCCTCCAGCTCGGCCGGGGTGGCATCCGCCAGCAGCTTGCCGCGGGCGATGATCACCACCCGGTTGCACAGCGCGTGCACTTCCTCCAGCAGGTGCGTGGAGATCAGGATGGTGCGGTCGCGCGCCATCACGTCGATCAGCTGGCGCACCGCGTGCTTCTGGTTCGGGTCGAGGCCGTCGGTGGGCTCGTCCAGCATCAGCACCGGCGGATCGTGCAGGATCGCCTGGGCCAGCCCGACCCGCCGGCGCAGGCCCTTCGACAGCGTGTCGATGCACAGCCCCAGCACTTCCTCCAGCTGCAGCTGCTGCACCACCGCGTCGTAGCGCCGGTAACCGGCCTCGGCCTTGAGCCCGCGCATGCGCACGATGAACTGCAGGAACTCGCGCACCGTCATCTCGCCGTAGCTGGGGGCGCCTTCGGGCAGGTAGCCCAGCGCACGCTTCGCCTGCAGCGGCTCGCGGCTGACATCGTGCCCGCACACCCGCGCGGCGCCCGAGGTGGGCACCAGGAACCCGGCGATCATGCGCATCGCGGTGGACTTGCCGGCGCCGTTGGGACCGAGCAGGCCCAGCACCTGGCCCGGCTCGACGCGAATGCTCAGCGCGTCCACCGCGGTCAGGTTGCCATAGCGTCGGGTGAGCTGGTCGGTTTCGATCATGTCCGCTGGTGGGCTGTGACGGGGCGTCGCGTCGAACGCACGGGTCCGGTGGGTGGCGGCGCGGATCGCCCTGCAATGTACCGCAAGACACCGGCAAAGTTCGGTGCCGGGCGCATCGCCCGAAAAGGAAAGGCCCCTCCTGGACGGAAGGGCCTTTCGTCGTGCGACCACCGCGCCCGGCTTACTTGCCGGCGCTGGCCGCCTTGGCCGGCGCCGCGGCGCTGCCGGCCGGCGCCGGTGCCGCAGCTGCCGGCGCACCCTCGAGGCTCGGCGGCTGCAGGCCGGCTTCCTGCTCGGGGGTCTTTTCCGGCGCATTGCTGATCGGCAGGTACACCGCGTACTTCGCATAGGTGGTGATGTTGCCGCCGGCGTCCTTCACTTCCGGCGTCAGGACGACGTCGTACGGGCGGTTGACCACGTCGTCGAACTTGTAGCCATGGGTCTGTGCATAGGCCTTGAGCATGTCGCGGGTCTGCGGCACGCCGGCGAAGGTGCCGTTCCAGATGCCCTTCAGCGCAGCGCCGCCGAAGGCCAGCGTGGCGCGCACGTTGCCGTCCACCACCAGGCGACCATAGCGGTCACGGCTGCCGACGGCGACGTTGCTGTCCACGGCAGCCGTGCTGCCTGCGGTGGCCGGTGCGGCGGCGTCGAGCGACGGCGGAGCGGCCGCGGTCAGCTGCACAGCCTGGCCGTTGACAGTCAGCGTGCTGGAGTCGATCGGATACGCCACGTCGAAGCTGAAGGTCTGGTCGCCGTAGTTGGTGGTGATCAGGATCCGCGAGCCGGTGACGTGCACGCCCAGCTTCTTGGCGGCGGCCTGAACCTCGGTGTTCGCCTTGGCGACGGCGTCGTCGACCGCCTCGATGCCGTTCTTGCGCTCGATCGAGGTGGACACCATCAGCACCGGCGTCGGCTGGGTCTGCTCGATGTACGGGATCAGCTGGCTGTAGTCGATGTTCGGCACGCCGGCCAGCACGTTCTGCAGGTTGTTCAGGCTGAACTGGATGAACGCGTCGGGATCGCCGTGGATGTACAGGTTGGCGAAGCGGTTGATCAGGTTCCAGCCGTACGAGACGTCATACGACCAGGTCACCTGGGTCAGCTGTCCACGGCTGCCCTGGCGCTCCAGGTCCAGCGTGAAATGCTTGTCCAGGCCGCGCCAGTTGTTGTCCAGGTTCCAGACGATGCTGGCGCTCTTGGTGTTGCCGTCGATCTTGTCGAACTCCGGCGTGGCGCTGGCGATGGTCAGGCCGCCGTTGCCGAGCTTGGCGTCGGAGCTGGTCCAGCTGACCTCGGCGCCGGGGCCGTAGGACTTGCCGGAGAAGCTGAACTGGACGTTCGGGTCGAGCGAGCGCAGCACCGCGTAATCCGGCAGCCGGCGGTAGTTGTCGAGCACGTCATAGACCTGGCGCATGTCCTTGCCGATGACCAGCTGGCGCTCCACATGACCGCTGCCGGGCATGACCACAGCTGCCAGGACACCGATCAACGCAACGATGACCAGGGCAACAAGAAATTCAAAGACACGCATCATTCCAGAGTTCTCCGAAGCGTCTTTACGCCATACCTGAAGTGTCGCCCCGGCCGCCACACAGACCTGCCGGGGGGAAATGTCCGGGGGTCGTGGCGGGGGGTCGGCAAACGCCGAAGCAACGGATGTTACTTGCTCGCGGGCTGGAACGCCATCGGCCCGCGTCGACGGCTTCGCAGGGCCCGAAACGGGCCGCGGCAAGCCCGCGGATGGCCGGAACGCGGCCCCCGGCCGGCTCAGACGATGCCCATCTCCAGCGCCTTCAGCACGGCGCGCGTGCGGTCGCGCACGCCCAGCTTGGAGAGGATGTTGGAGACGTGGTTCTTCACCGTACCCTCGGCGACTTTCAGCGAGTTGGCGATTTCCTTGTTGCTGTAGCCGCCGGACAGCAGGCGCAGGATTTCGGTCTCGCGCTCGGTCAGCGGGTCGGGCTGCTCCAGGCTGGTGAACTGGTTCTGCATCCGCGCCACCCCGGCCATCAGGCGCTGGGTGACCATCGGCGCCACCAGCGAGCCGCCGCCGGCCACCGTGCGCACGGCCTCGACCAGCTGCTCCAGCGAGACATCCTTCAGCAGGTAGCCGCGCGCCCCGGCCTTGAGGCCCTGCAGCACCAGCTGGTCGTCGTCGAAGGTGGTCAGGATGATCGTCGGCGGCAGCTCGTTGCGGGCGGACAGCGCCTGCAGCACTTCCAGCCCGCTCATGTTCGGCATGCGCAGATCCAGCAGCACCACATCGGGCTTGATCCGCGGGATGTCGGCCACCGCCTGGGTGCCGTCGGCGCACTCGGCCACCACGCGGATGTCCTCGGCCAGGTCCAGCAGCGAGCGGACGCCCTGGCGCACCAGATTCTGGTCGTCGACGAGACAAACGGAAATCATCGCGGATCCTCGGGCAAACATGACTTAAGGAAGTGATGCTGACAGCCGGCGGGCCGGGCCGCTGCCGACACCGGCGCATTTTCGCACGCCGCGCGGCCGCCAAGACTACGACACATTCAGCGCCGGCGGCTCAAACCGGGTCGGCGCGTGCGCCAGCGCGGCGTGCTCGCCCAGCGGCAGCCGCACGGTCAGCGCGAAACCCCGGCTCAGGCCGGTGTCCAGCGTCACGCTGCCGCCGAATTCGGCCAGCCGCTCGCGCATGCCGGCCAGCCCGTTGCCCGGCTCGACCTGCTCGGCGCCGCGGCCGTCGTCGCGCGCGTGCAGGCCGATCAGGTCGTCCCCGGCGTAGGCGAAATTGAGCCACAGGTTGCGCGCGCCGGCGTGCCGGGCGGTATTGGTGATGATCTCCTGCGCGCAGCGCAGCAGCACCTGCGCGCGGCGCGGGTCCTCCACGCTGAAACGCGGCGGCATCACCACGTGCACGCTCAGGCCGGGCACGCCTTCGGCGAGGCTGCGCAGTGCCTGGGTCAGGTCGATCGCGTCGTCCTGGCGCAACTCGCTGACCACCTCGCGCACGTCGGCCAGCAGCAGCTTGGCCGTGCTCTGCGCCTTGCGCACATGCGCATCGGCCGCCTCGTTGGTGAGGTGGCTGGCCACTTCCAGGTTCAGGCTCAACGCGGTCAGGTGATGGCCGATCAGGTCGTGCAGGTCGCGCGCGATGCGCATGCGCTCGGCGATCCGGCTGGATTCGGCCAGCAGCGCGCGGGTGGCCCGCAACTCGGCATTGAGCCGGCGCTGCACCTCGCGCTGCTCGGCCTGCTGGCTGGCCACGGTCGAGGTGATGAACACCAGCACCGAGATGCCCAGGTAGATGCTGGCCTGCAGGAAACCCAGCGCGACGCTGTGGTCGTACTCGGGGAACGTGGCGAAGACCGCCACCAGGCTCAGGTGCTGCAGCACCAGCCAGGACACCGCCAGCCAGAACGGCAGCAGCCACGGCAGCACCAGCGAGGCGACCACCATTAGCATCGCCGACAGGCCGCTGTGGCTGTACCAGCCCACCGCCACCGCCGCCGCGGTCATCAGGGCCAGCCCCAGCAGCTTCAGCACCGGGTAGCGGCGCGAGCCGAGGTTGCTGGTCAGCAGCCAGTACATCAGGCCGAAGATCAGGTAGCACAGCGTCCACAGCAGCAGCGAGAAGTTCGGCCGCTGCAGCTGGTTCAGCCGTTCGGTGGCCCAGTTGGTGATCAGCGGCGTGCCCACCGACAGGTAGGTGAAGAAGCCCGCGTAGCGGAGCAGGCGGATGTGGTTGAAGAAAGGCCAGCGCATGGCGGCATCATTGGCTTAACGCACATTCCGCGCAATGCGCGGGAAGTCATGGCCGCGGAGCCGCCCGCGGCTTTACGAAGCTTTTACATGTGCCCTTGCGAGATGTAAGGACCCCCGGCCGCATGTCATAATGGGCCATTGCGCGAGGCCGCCGGTCGACCTTGTCCCGATTCCACCATTGCGGAGCAACGAATGGCCCTTGCCATCCGCGACGTGCGCGAGCACGACCTGGATGCCGTACTGGCGCTCAACAACGCCGCCGGTCGCTCCATCCTCGCCCTCGATACCGCCCAGTTGCGCTACTTCTACGAGCACGCCGAGTATTTCCGCGTGGCCGAGATCGACGGCCACCTGGCCGGGTTCCTGATCGCGCTGCGCGAGGGCGGCGATTACGACAGCCCGAACTACCGCTGGTTCGCCGAACACTACCCGCAATTCGTCTACATCGACCGCATCGCGATCGCGAACGCCTACCGCCGCCACGGCCTGGGCCGCATCTTCTACTGCGACGTGCACAGCTACGCCGAGGTGCGCGTGCCGCTGCTGACCTGCGAGGTGTTCCTGGAGCCGCGCGACGACGTGGTGGTGCTGTTCCACGGCACCTATGGCTTCCAGGAAGTCGGCCAGCAGCGGATGGGCGAAGCCGGCCCGCAGGTCAGCCTGCTGGCCCGCGACCTGCCCAGCTACGCCTACGTGCGCGATACCTGGCTCGAGCACGGCGGCCTGCCCGACGTGCCCTGGCTGGCCGAGCGCGAACGCCCTTTCCTGCATGACTCCACCCCGCGCCGCCTCGCCGGAGAGCGGCGCCCATGAATGAGAGCCTGCTTTCATATTCCAAGTACCTCGCGTTGCGTCTGCGCGGCCGCCAGGTGGTAGTGCGCGGCGCAGCGCCTGACTGGCCGTCAGGTCAAGCCGCGCGCTGCCGCATGGCGGCCGCTCAGGCGCAACCCGAAGGGCAGGGTCTGTTTGCCCGCATGGCCGCGTCATCACTCAGTCGTGTATCGGCATACACTCCTTCGCTCTTTCTTGCCCTGCGGGCAAACAGCTCCCGGCGCGAGGCACTTGGAATATGAAAGCAGGCTCTGCAACAGATGTCGCCGACGCCTGCGACCTGCGCTTCGGCCAGGTCGGCATTGCCTGCGTGCGCGTGCGCCGGGTCGACGCCGCCGCGTTGTGCGACGAACTCGAGCGCCGTGTGCGCGCCGCCCCGCAGATGTTCGCCCGCGCCGCGGTGGTGCTGGACCTGAGCCATCTGCTCAACCTGCCCGACGACGGCGCCGTCGACGCGCTGCTTGAGGCGGTGCGCAGCGCCGGCATGCTGCCGGTGGGCCTGGCCTACGGCACCAGCGAGACCGAGGCGCTGGCCAGGCGCATGGGCCTGCCGCTGATCGCCAAGTTCCGTGCCGCCTATGAGCCGGCCCAGAGCGGCCCGCTCGCCGCCGAACCCGCCCCGCGCGCCGAGCCCGCCCCGGCGGTGCAGCGCGAGCCGATCCTGTCCGCGCCGCCGCCCGGCAGCATGCAGGGCGCCCTGCACCATGCCGGTTCGGTGCGCTCGGGCCAGCAGGTCTATGCGCGCGACCGCGACCTGATCGTCACCGGCGCCGTCGCCAACGGCGCCGAGGTGATCGCCGACGGCAACATCCACATCTACGGCGGCCTGCGCGGCCGCGCCATGGCCGGCGCGCAGGGCGACGGCAAGGCGCGCATCTTCGTCTCCGACTTCCGTGCCGAACTGGTGGCGATCGCCGGGCAATACCGGGTATTCGAACAGATCCCCCGCGACCTCGAGGGCCGGTCCGTGCAATGCTGGCTCGAAGGCGACAAGCTGTTGATCGCCAGGCTGTAACCACCTACAACAAGAACAATCATGCGGAGATGGGCCCTTGACTGCTGAGATTATCGTTGTCACCTCCGGCAAAGGCGGCGTCGGCAAGACGACGACCAGCGCCTCCCTCGCCACCGGTCTGGCCATGGCCGGCAAGAAGGTCGCCGTGATCGACTTCGACGTCGGCCTGCGCAACCTCGACCTGATCATGGGCTGCGAGCGGCGCGTGGTGTACGACTTCGTCAACGTCGTCCACGGCGAAGCCACGCTGAAGCAGGCGCTGATCAAGGACAAGCGCCACGACAACCTGTTCGTGCTGGCCGCCAGCCAGACCCGCGACAAGGACGCGCTGACCCAGGAAGGCGTCGAGAAGGTGCTCGACGGCCTGTCCGAGGACGGCTTCGACTACGTCGTCTGCGACTCCCCGGCCGGCATCGAGAAGGGCGCCCACCTGGCGATGTACTTCGCCGACCACGCGGTGGTGGTGGTCAATCCCGAGGTTTCCTCGGTGCGCGACTCCGACCGCATCCTCGGCCTGCTCGCCAGCAAGACCCGGCGCGCGGAGAAGGATGAGAGCCCGGTCACCCAGCACCTGCTGCTGACCCGCTACAACCCGGCACGCGTGGCGATCGGCGAGATGCTCAGCGTGAAGGACGTCGAGGAGATCCTCGGCATCGAGGTGGTCGGCGTGATCCCCGAGTCGGAGAACGTGCTGACCGCTTCCAACAACGGCATCCCGGTGATCGTCGATGCCACGTCACAGGCCGGCCAGGCCTACAGCGACACCGTGGCCCGCATCCTCGGCGAAGAGCGCCCCCTGCGCTTCATCGACGTGCCCAAGAAGGGCTTCCTGCAGCGCGTGTTCGGAGGTTGATCGCGATGGGTATCCTTGATTTCCTGAAGCGCAAGCCCGAGGCCACCGCCACGGTGGCACGGGAACGCCTGCGCATCATCGTGGCCCAGGAGCGCTCCACCCGCGGCGCGCCGGACTACCTGCCGATGATGCGCAACGAACTGCTCGAAGTGATCAAGAAATACGTTCACGTCGACCTCGACGCGATCAGCATCAACTTCGAGCGCGACAGCGGCCACGAAATCCTCGAGCTTTCGGTCACCCTGCCGGAAGGCAAGCAGTCCGCCAAGAGCGAAACCAAGGGCGAAGCCAAGACCGGCTGAGCCCCGCGCTTCCGGTCGTTTTCGGCCTGGCGGCCCGGCGTCGCCCGGCCTCCTTTCCCACCGAAACCACCTGCGCCCGCCGCGCTCGCCCATGCACTCCGACACCCCTCCTGCCTCCGGCGACCCGGCCAGCACCGTGCTGCGCGTGGGCCAGATCGGCTTCGAGGCGCCCGCCGCCCTGCTCGTCCGCTTCGGCCTGCAGCTCCGGCGCGTGCCCGCCGGCGAGCCGATTCCCGGCAGCTTCTGGGGCGACCAGGAGGCCGGCATCATCGGCACCACCGTCTACGCCCGCGACGACACCCCGGTGCACTCGCTGCTGCACGAGGCCGGCCACCTGATCGTGCTGCCGCCGGAAAGACGTCCAGACGTCCATACCGATGCCACCGACTCGATCGAGGAAGAGGACGCCACCTGCTGCCTGCAGATCGTGCTGGCCGACGAACTGCCCGGTGTCGGCAGCGCACGGCTGATGGCCGACATGGATGCCTGGGGCTACACGTTCCGGCTCGGCTCGGCCCGCGCGTGGTTCGAGCAGGACGCGGAGAACGCCCGGGCTTTCCTCAAGGCGCGCGGCCTACCTCACGCTGCGTCCTGACGGCTCCCGATTCCGGCTGCTTCGCGTGCCAGTCGCCGTCTCCGCCCTTGCTGTACTTCTTCCTCACCGCCGCCCAGGCCACCTTATGCGCAACCTCCTCGTGCGACTCCTCGCCGCGGCGCTGGTGGCGGTCGGCGTACTCCTTCCAGGCGTTGTTGAACGCTTCCTTGTAGATCTCCTGCGCATGCTGCGGCAGGTGGCCGCAGACGCTGTCGGGCAGTTCGCTGATGGTGCGGTATGGCATGGCGACTCTCCGGCGGAAACGAGGCCCCACCTTGGCAACCACGTGGTCCAGCCATCGCCAAGGCCGCATCGCCGCCGCGTGAACGCGCCGCCGGCATTCAGCTCCAGCGGCGCGAAGTCCCGCGCCGGCGCTCAGCCCGCGGATTTCGGCCGATAGCTGCCCACGTCCGCGCGAAAACCGATCGCCAGGCGATTCCAGCCGTTGATCGTGATGATGGCCAGGGTGAGGTCGACCATCGCCTTGTCGTCGAAATGCGCGCGCACCTCGTCGTACAGCGCATCGGGCAACTCGTTCGCGGACACCAGGGTGACCGCCTCGGCCCAGGCCAGCGCGGCACGCTCGCGCGCCGAGTAGAACGGCGCCTCGCGCCACGCCGCCAATACGTGCAGGCGCTGCTCGGTCTCGCCGGCGGCGCGCGCGTCCTTGCTGTGCATGTCCAGGCAGTACGCGCAACCGTTGATCTGCGACACGCGCATCTTCACCAGCTCGATCAGCGAATGCTCCAGGCCCGAGCCGTGCACATACGTTTCCAGGCCCAGCATGGCCTTCAGGCCATTGGGTGCCGCCTTGCGATAATCGATACGCTTGCTCATTGCAGACTCCTCGGTGACAAACTGCATGCGTCGCTCAGGCCGACTCGAACAGCCGCTGCGCGTCCGCGTAGGTGAAACCCGCTGCCAGGCCGTCGAAGCGGCCGCTTTCCTGCATGGCGACCGCCGCCCGGTCGACCGCCGCCAGCGCCAGCGTGGCGAAACGCGTGGCCGTGCTGACGCGGGCGACGCCGAGCCGCGTAAGCTCGGCCAGGCCCGGCACGCCGGGGCCGGCGGCCACGTTGACCGGCGCATCGATCGCCTGCACCAGCGCCGCCAGCGTGGCACCATCGGCAAGTCCGATCGGGTAGATGCAATCCGCGCCCGCGGCCAGGTACGCCTTTGCGCGCTGCACCGCGTCGGCCAGGCGCGGCGCGGCGGCGCCTTCCTCGTGCTGCATCCAGTTGTCCACCCGCGCGTTGATCACGATCGGCACGCCGGCGGCATCCGCCGCCTCGCGTGCCGCCCGCACCCGCGCGGCAGCGACGGCCGGGGGCCGCAACGCGCCGTGGCCCGGCGCGCCGTCCTCGATATTGACGCCGACGGCGCCGGCCGCGATCACCGCACGCACGGTGGCGGCCACCTGCGCCGGCGTCTCGCCATAGCCGGTCTCGATGTCCGCCGTCACCGGCAGGTCGACCACCCGCGTCATCCGCGCGATCGCCGCCAGCACCTCGGCCAGCGGCGCCCGTTCGCCATCGGCATAACCGAGCGACCAGGCCATGCCGGCGCTGGTGGTGGCGATCGCGGCAAACCCGCGGCGCGCGAACAGCCGCGCACTGCCTGCATCCCAGGCGTTCGGCAACAGCAGGATCGTCGAGCGATCGTGCATCCTGCGCAGCGCCTGCGCCCGGTCGACCTGCACCTGCTTGTCCATCCTTCCGGCCCTGGCCCGCCGACGGCGGCGAAACACGAAGCGTACGCCGCTTGCGCTCCATGTGAAAACCACAGAAGAATGACCGCCTCCAACGCCGGCGCCGCCGGGCCCGCGACACATCCCCGACAGAGAACAATCATGGCCAGAACCGCGCGCATCCTGATCGGCCTCGTCGCCGCGCTTACGCTGGGCAGTGCCACTGCGGCCGCCGCCGACAGCGCCGCCGCGGACCAGGCCTTCATGCACCTGGCCGACGGCTACTTCGACAGCTACTACTTCCCGGCCAACCCCTCCACTGCCACCATCGACGGCATCCACGCCTACGACGACAAGCTCGAGGGCTACTCGCGCGCTGACATCGAGGCCAACGTCAAGGCGCTCAGGCAATGGGAGCGGCGCGTGGCGGCAGTCGATCCCGCGCCGCTGGGCGAACGCACACGCGGGGACCGCGAGCTGGTGCTGAACAACATCCGCAGCACCCTGCTGACGCTGGAGACGATCCGTCCGTGGCAGAAGAACCCGGACATCTATTCCAGCGGCATCACCAGCAGCGCGTTCACCCTGATGGAGCGCAAGTTCGCCCCGCCGGAAACCCGCCTGCGCGCACTGATCGCGCGCGAGCGGCTGATGCCGGCGGTGCTCGACGCGGCGCGCCGGAATCTCGACAACCCGCCGAAGGTCTACGTGCAGATCGCGCTGGAGCAACTGCCCGGACTGGAGCAGTTCTTCCGGAGCGACGTGCCGGCGGCCTTCGCCACGGTCACCGACGCCGAGCTGAAGCGGCAGTTCGCCGCCAGCAACGCCGCCGTGATCAAGGCGCTCGAGGATTACCAGGCATGGCTGAAGAGCGACGTGCTGCCGGGCGCGCACGGCGATTTCCGCATCGGCGCCGCCGCGTTCCGCGACAAGCTGAAGTACGACGAGATGGTCACCCTGCCGCTGGACCGGCTGCTCGCCATCGACATGGCCGACCTGCGCCGGAACCAGCGCCGCTTCGCCGAGGTGGCCCACCAGCTCGACCCGGCCAAGACTCCGCGCCAGGTGCTCGCCGAACTCGGCTCCGACTACCCGCCCCCGGACAAGCTCCTCGACAGCTTCCGCGCCACCTTCGACCACCTGACCGCCTTCATCCGGCAGAAGCGGATCATCACGATTCCCTCGGACGTGCGGCCGATCGTGGAGGAAACCCCGCCGTTCATGCGTGCCACCACGTTCGCCTCGATGGACACGCCCGGGCCGTACGAGACCGTCGCCAAGGAGGCCTACTTCAACGTCACCCTGCCCGAGCCCGGCTGGAGCAGCCAGCGCACGCAGGAGTTCATGGCGCAGTTCAACTACCCGGTGATCAGCTCCGTCGCCACCCACGAGGCCTATCCAGGCCACTACATCCAGTTCCTGTGGATGCAGCGCCTCGATGACCGCGTGCGCAAGCTGCTCGGCGCCAACACCAACGTCGAGGGCTGGGCGCACTACTGCGAGCAGATGATGCTGGACGAGGGACTGGCGCAGTTCGAGTTCCCGCACGACCGCCGCCAGCAGCTGCTGCTGCGGCTCGGCCAGCTGCAGGATGCCCTGCTGCGCAACGCGCGCTTCGTGGTCGGCATCAAGCTGCACACCGGCCAGATGACGATGGACCAGGCGATCGACTTCTTCGTCAACGAGGGTTACCAGTCGCGCGCGGTCGGCGAGGTCGAGACCAAGCGCGGCACGGCCGACCCCACCTACCTGTACTACACGCTGGGCAAGCTGCAGATCCTGAAGCTGCGCGCCGACCTCGAGGCGCGGCAGGGCAAGGACTTCAACCTGACGGCGTTCCACGACGGCTTCATGCAGCAGGGTTTCGCGCCGATCGGCATCGTGCGCCGGGCGATGCTGCACGACGACTCGCCCACCCTGTAGGGATACCGCCGCCCCGGTCACGGTTGCCGCCGATGCCGTTCGCGGCACTGGCCGTGCGCGGCAGCACGGCCTAGAGTCGGTGTAGACGAACCAGACGACGGAGGGCGCCATGGCCACGCGCAGGCTCGTGCTGCTGTTCGACGGCACCTGGAACAAGCCCGAATCGAACACCAACGTGGAACGCCTGCGCCGGCTGGTGGCGCCGCGCGACGACGACGGCAACGCGCAGCTGGTCAACTACATCCCCGGCGTGGGCGTGAAGCCCGGCGTGGCCCACCTGCTCGGCGGCGCGTTCGGCTACGGCCTGTCCGGCAACGTGCTCGATGGCTACCGCTGGCTGTGCGAGACCTGGCAGCCCGGCGACCTGCTCTACCTGTTCGGCTTCAGCCGCGGCGCCTACACCGCGCGCAGCCTGGGCGGGCTGATCCGCAAGTGCGGCCTGCTCCGCGGCAACGCCCGCGGCAGCGTGGCCAGGGCCGACGTCGCCGCCGCCTACGCGTTCTACCGCGACACCGGCAGCAAGCCCGATGATCCGGCCGCGGTGGCATTCCGCGCCAGCCATTCGGTCGTGATCGACATCCACTTCATCGGCGTGTGGGATACCGTCGGCTCGCTCGGCATCCCCGGCACCGCCTCGTGG
The DNA here is from genome assembly GCF_001617365.1 of Rhodanobacter sp. FW104-R8. Lineage (GTDB taxonomy): Bacteria > Pseudomonadota > Gammaproteobacteria > Xanthomonadales > Rhodanobacteraceae > Rhodanobacter. The sequence continues at coordinate 3,893 of NZ_LVJR01000112.1, read as the reverse complement.
TTTCCCTATGCGCGCAAGCGCTACCAGTTCCACGACACCGAACTCAGCAAGATCGTGAAATACGCCTACCAGGCGCTGGCGCTGGACGAGCACCGCGCCGACTTCGCGCCCACGGTGTGGACGCGCAACCCGTACACGGTGAAGCCCGGCGAGACGCTGACCTCGAAGAAGCTCGAGCAGATCGAGATCGAACAGCGCTGGTTCATCGGCTCGCACGCCGACGTCGGCGGCGGCAACGCGCGCGACGGCGCCGGCCGCCGGCCCGACCCGCTGCCCGACCTGCCGCTGGCGTGGCTGCAGCGCAAGGCGATCGACGCCGGCCTAGGCTGCAGCGAACTGCTGCTGCCCACGGCCGACGCCGACAGCGGCGTGCCGCGCAACTCGTACAGGGAGTTCATGGACGGCATCTACAAGGAGTTCAAGCCGCCGTTCGACCGCCTGCTGGGCACTGGCGTCAACGAGAAGATCGACGCCTCGGTGTGGCAGCGCTGGCTCGCCGACGGCAGCTACCGTTCGCCGCCGCTGGTCCGGGCGCTGGCCGATGCCTCGGTGCTGATACCGGCGGATTCGGTGCTGCCCGTCGCGCCGCCCGCGCCGGCCTGACCCGGCCCCTTTGTCAGCGCGGTTCGGCGATCTCCGCCTGCATCGCCGCCGTCCCGGTGTCGGCCAGCGGCCGCTCCAGCGGCCGGCGCGTGACGCAGTGATACCACCACCACGCCAGCACGCCGGCCAGGGTCAACGCCGACGCGCCCAGCGCCAGGTGCAGCATGCTCGCCGACAGCAGCGGCGACATCACCCCGGCCACGAAACTGCACAGCATCAGGCTGGCGAACGCCTGTACCGAGGAAATCCCGCCGCGATGGTGCGGGAAGCGATCCAGCAGCAGCAGCGTGAGGGTTGGGAACGCCAGCTGCACGCCGATGCCGTGCAGGATCAGCGGCAGCATCGACCACGGCAGCCGCGGCACGGGGAGCAGCAGCGCGAGCAGCAGGTGCGCCGCGCACGCCAGCAGCATCACCGCGTAGCCCAGGCTCACCGTGAACTTCGCGCTTTGCCGCATCGATCGAGAACGGCCCGATCATCGACAGCGCGGCCAGCAACCAGGGCAGGCTGCGGCGCACGGGACGATGGGCTGGGCTCATGGCGGCACGGTTGCTGCGAGGGGCCGCGCAGTATAGGGCCGCCACGCACGGCCACGCTTGACGATCGACCGGCCCGATCCATTAGGATGGCCGCTCGGAGATGGCATGCCTCCCGTTCCGGCACCTTCGGATGCGCCGGGACAAACCGCTACTCGTGATCCCGCGTTGAAGCTGATGATGCCTGCACCTCCGGTTCCCGGCGGCGCAGGCATGCCTGCCGCCGCGGCAGCCGGACACTTTCACTGTCGGGAGGCACGCACGTGGGCTTGAACGGATTTGTGGCAATCGGCATCGGCGGCGCCCTGGGCTGCTGGCTGCGCTGGGGGCTGGGCGTGCTGCTCAATCCCGTCTTCCCCACCCTGCCGCTGGGCACGCTGGCGGCGAACCTCGCCGGCGGCCTGCTGATGGGCTGCGTGATGGGCCTGTTCGACCACTTCCAGGCGCTGTCACCGGCGCTGCGGCTGTTCGTGCTCACCGGCTTCCTCGGCGGGCTGACCACGTTCTCCACCTTCTCGGCCGAGTCGGCCACCTTGCTGCTGCGCCAGCAATACCTGTGGTTCAGCGGCCACGTGGCCGTGCACGTGGCCGGCTCGCTGGCGATGACCGTGCTCGGCATCGCCCTCACCCGCAGCCTGTTGCGCCACTGAGCCGGGAGCACCGCATGAACCAGGAAACCCTGCAGCACGGCGTGCACCTGTACTTCTACTGCCACTCGCGCGCGAAGCACGACGGCATGCTGCTGTCCGAGTGGCTGCTGGAACAGGCCAGGGCGCACGGCCTTGGCGGCGGCTCGGTGTTCCGCGCGATCGCCGGCTTCGGCCGGCATGGCGTGCTGCACGAGGAGCAGTTCTTCGAGCTGGCCGACGACCTGCCGGTGAAGGTCGAGTTCCTGCTGCGCGAAGAGCAGGCCGAGCTGCTGCTGCAACTGGTGCGCGGCGCCAACGTCGACGCGACGTATGCACGTTCGCCAGCAAGCTTTGCCGTGCTCGGCCACCACTGACCGCCGCGATTCCACCCACCGCGAGAACGACGCATGAGCCAGGACGACCTGAAAAATCGCGCCAGTGAACTGCTCGAACAAGCCGGCATCCGCATCAACGGCGATGCTCCGACCGACCTGCGCGTGCATGACGAGCGCCTGTATGCGCGCGTGTTCGCGCACGGTTCGCTGGGCTTGGGCGAAGCCTACATGGACGGCTGGTGGGACGCCGACGACCTGCCCGCGATGTGCACCCGCCTGCTCACGGTCGGGCTGGACCAGGAACTGAAGACGCTCGACACCCTGCTCGCCCACCTCAAGGCGCGCTTCATCAACCTGCAGCGCGGCGAGCGCGCGTTCGAGATCGGCAAGGCCCACTACGACCTCGGCAACGACCTGTTCCACGCCATGCTGGGCAAACGCCTGGTGTATTCCTGCGGCTACTGGGCCAAGGCCGACAACCTCGACGACGCGCAAGCGGCCAAGCTCGACCTGGTCTGCCGCAAGCTGCAGCTGAAGACCGGCCAGCGCGTGCTCGACATCGGCTGCGGCTGGGGCGAGGCGCTGAAGTACGCGGCCGAACGCTACGGCGTCGAGGGAGTCGGCATCACCGTATCGCAGCAGCAGGCCGACTACGCGCGCGAGCTGTGCGCCGGCCTGCCGATCGAGATCCGCCTGCAGGACTACCGCGAGGTCGACGAACAATTCGACGCGGTATATTCGATCGGCATGTTCGAACACGTCGGCGGCAAGAACTACCGCACCTACTTCGAAACCGTGCGCCGCTGCCTGAAGGACGGCGGCCTGTCGCTGCTGCACTGCATCGGCAGCAACGGCGCGCCGGCGCAGCCCGATCCGTGGATCGAGAAGTACATCTTCCCGAACTCGATGATCCCCACTGCCGGCCAAATCGCCACCGCGCTGGAGGATCTGTTCGTGGTGGAGGACTGGCACAACTTCGGCGTCGACTACGACCGCACCCTCACCGCCTGGCGCGCCAACGTCGAAGCCGCCTGGCCCAGCCTGCCGGCCAGCTACGACGAACGCTTCCGCCGCATGTGGCGCTACTACCTCGCCGTCTCCGCCGCGGTGTTCCGCAGCCGCCGCGACCAGCTGTGGCAGCTCACCCTCAGCCCGCGCGGCGTGCCCGGCGGCTACCGCGTGCCGCGCTGAAGTCGCTGCTCGCTGGAGCCCGCTTTTTTGCGGCGTCGCATCCACCAGCACAATGCAAATCCCCCGGAAGCGCACCATGAACCAGGAAGAAGACCCACTCTCCGATTACCTCATCCTCTCCCGCGGCCAATGGGACAAGGACGCCTCGCGCGAAGATATCCAGGGCGCGATCGACCGGTTCTACGCGTGGTACGACCGGCTGGTGAGCGAGGGCAGGATCGGGCCCGGGCATCGGCTGGCGCGCGAAGGCAAGCTGGTGTCGCGGCAGGCGACCACGGACGGCCCGTTTGCGGAAGCCAAGGAAGCGGTCGGCGGTTACTGGTTCATCCGCGCGAGCAGCCTGGAGGAAGCGGCGCGCATCGCGGCGGAAAACCCATGCCTGGCCCATGGCCTGGCCTGCGAGGTGCGGCCGCTCGACCCGACGCGCGCCAGCGCATTCGCATTGACCAACGAAACCCCGACGTAAGCCTGTGCGAACGACGCGGTGTTGGCTGCAGGCCTTCCCCGCTCGGGAAAAAGCGAGCAGGCTCACTCGAACCCAAGCACCACGAACCCTCCCTAGTGTGGTGTCTCACAACTAAATGCAAGATATTTTAGAT
>NZ_LVJR01000111.1 GCF_001617365.1 Rhodanobacter sp. FW104-R8 | reverse complement strand
GGCCTCGCAGTTGCTGCAGTTGACCGATCGCATGATCAAGACCGTGCCCGAGGTTGATCATGTGTTTGGCAAGGCGGGGCGCGCCGAAACGGCCACTGATCCGGCGCCGCTGGAAATGTTCGAAACCGCGATCACCTTCAAGCCGAAGGACCAGTGGCGGCCCGGCATGACGATGGACAAGATCAAGGCGGAACTGGACAAGGCGGTACACGTGCCGGGGCTGACGAACTTGTTCGTGCCGCCGATCCGCAATCGCATCGACATGCTTTCCACCGGCATCAAGAGCCCGATCGGCATCAAGGTGCTGGGTACCGACCTGGCCACGCTGCAGACCGTGGCCGATCGGATCGAAACGGTGGCGAAGACCGTACCCGGTGTCAGTTCGGCGATCGCCGAGCGCCCGGCCAGTGGCCGCTACGCCGATGTGGCCATCCGCCGCGACGCCGCCGCGCGCTACGGCTTGACCCAGGAGCGCGTGCAGCAACTGATCGCGACCGTGGTCGGCGGCGATCCGATCGGTCAGACCGTCGAAGGGCGCGAACGTTATCCCATCGTGGTGCGCTACCCGCGTGCCGAGCGCGATTCCATCGGAGCGCTGCGGCAGTTGCCGATCGTCGCCGCCAGCGGCGGGCAGATCACGCTTGGCCAGGTCGCCGGCATTGCCGTTGAGGCAGGACCGTCCATGCTGAAAAGCGAGGACGGCCAGTTGGTCACTTATGTCTACGTCGATACGGCCGGCAGGGATTTGGGCACGGTGGTGGCCAACCTGCAACGCGCGGTGGCGCAGCAAGTCAAATTACCACCTGGTACGACCGTGGCGTGGTCCGGTCAGTTCGAATACCTGGCCAGTGCCATGGAAAGGCTCAAGGTGGTGGTGCCGATTGCGCTGGTGATCATTTTTCTGTTGATCTATGCCGTTTTCCGACGCGCGAGCGAAGCGGCGCTGATCATGGCCAGCGTGCCGCTGGCACTGGTCGGCGGCCTGTGGTTGATCTGGTTGCTTGGTCATGCGGTGTCGGTGGCCACGATCATCGGCTTCATTGCGTTGGCGGGCGTCGCTGCCGAATTCGGCGTGGTGATGCTGCTTTACCTGCACCATGCCTGGGAGCACCAACTTGCGCTCGATCCACACGCCGGCCCAGAAGCGTTGGACGAAGCGATCCGCGAAGGTGCCGTACAGCGCGTGCGCCCGAAGGCGATGACCGTCGCGGTCATTCTCGCCGGTCTGTTTCCGATCCTGCTCGGTCACGGCGCCGGTTCGGAAGTGATGCAACGCATAACCGCCCCGATGATCGGCGGCATGGTCACTGCACCCTTGCTGTCCATGCTCGTTATACCTGCGGCGTATCGCCTGCTGGTTCGTTATCGGCTGCGTAAAGTCAGCAAGACGAGCCCCGCACTTCAGCCCAACCCGCAGGGAAACTGACCCATGAAAAAGCAATCCATCGCCCTCGCGATCACCGCTGCGCTGATCGCTGCTCCGGTATTTGCCAACCCTCAGCAGATGGATCCCAACATGCCGGGCATGGCTGGGATGCACGAAGCCACGCCCGCCGGTGTGCAGGGCGTCGGTGTAGTCAAGGCGATCGATGCCGTCAAGGGCACCATTACGCTGCAGCATCAAGCCATCGCCGCGATCGGCTGGCCGGCGATGACGATGCCGTTCAAACTGGCTTCGCCTGATTTACTGAAGCACGTGAAGGTCGGCGACAAGGTACGGTTCACCCTGCGGCCTGACGGCATGGCCAGCACGGTGATGTCGATCGAGTTGGTGCAGCCGGAGTAAGGTGAAGGCCCATGACGAGCGAACTCATCCTGCGCAGCACGCTGACCTGTCCGCATTGCGGTCATCAGGCCACCGAGACCATGCCGACCGACGCCTGCCAGTTCTTCTACGACTGTCCCGGCTGCGGCGAACTGCTGCGGCCCAAGCCCGGCGACTGTTGCGTGTTCTGTTCCTGGGGCAGCGTGCCGTGCCCGCCGGTCCAGCTGCAGAAGTCCTGCTGCGGCTGGCGATCCGGTGGTGGCAGATGCGAGGCTTTGGTGACAAGCACGGTATTCAATGTGCTTCACCCCGGGAGCGGGTTGCGTGGCCGGACTCCGCATCCTGCGTTGCCGTTCGCCGTCAGCGCATCGCTCCGCTGATGCTGGCTGATCCCCGCTGGAACAGGGCGTAAAGGAACTGCTGGGTGGTGCCGAACGGGGTGGCGTGGAACTCCAGCGTGCTGTCGAGCAGCGTGAAGCCGTCGCCGAGTACGCGGGCAAGTTCATCGGCGTCGTAGCGAACCGTATCCAGCCCGCTGCATTTCAGCGGGCCCTGCGGGCCGAACGTGGCCAGCACCGCGTGGCCGCCCGGCTTCAGGGCACGGGTCAGCTGCTTCAGGTAGCGCGCGCGCTGCTCTTCTAGGGCGAGGAAGTGGAACACGGCGCGGTCGTGCCACAGGTCGTAGCGGGCTTCCTGTAGCGGCGCGTCGAGCAGGTCCGCCGCCAGCCAGGTCACCGCGTCCGCCGCCTTGCCCAGGCGTTCGCGGGCGACATTCAGGGCTTCGGCGGAAATGTCGAGCACGCCGAGGTCGCGGTAGCCGCGCGCGAGCAGGTCGTCGACCAGGGTCGACGCGCCGCCGCCCACGTCGAGCACGGCGGCGCCGCGATCGGGTGCGGCGCGCTCGATCAGCGCCAGCGAGGTATCCAGATGCGGGCGGTACCAGCTGACCGCATCCGGCGCCTTGGTCCGGTAGACCGTTTCCCAGTGCTGTTGCCGCTCAGTCATGCGATGTTCCTCCGGAAATGCCGGTGGCGCCGGATCAGTCGACCATGCCGTGGCTTTCGGCGGTGCCGAGCAGCTCGGGTTGCGTGGTGCCGCGCGCCCGCCGGTTCAGCAGCGGGTGCATGAACACCGCGGCGAGGATCACCGCCACGCCGGCGTAGAACCAGCCGTCCAGCTCATGCTGCTCGCCCAGCAGCACGATCGCCAGCACGATCGCGTAGACCGGCTCCAGGTTGGTGGCCATCTGCGTGCCGAACGCGCTCATGTGGCGCAGCGCCACCAGCGCCAGCGTGAACGGCAGCAGGGTGCAGCCGAACGACAGCGCCAGCAGCAACAGCGCATCGTGCACACCGGGCAGCATGAACGCCGGGCCGGCATGCGGAATGAACGGCGCGAGCAGGGTGAGGAAGACGGTGCCGGTACCCAGCTCGATGAAGGTGACCGTGAGCGGGTCGCCGTGCTCGACCAGACGCTTGTTGAGCGAGCCGAAGAACGCCACGAACAGCGCCGACAGCACACCCACCGCGATGCCCAGACGCATGTCGTGCGGCACGCCGCCCACCACCATCAGCACACCCGGCACCACCGCCACGCCGATCAGCAGCTCGCGCGGGTCGAACTTGCGCTTGGCGATCCACGGTTCGATGAAAGCCAGGAACACCGGCCCCAGCGCGATGCAGGTGGCGCCGACCGAGGCGTTCGACAGCTTGATCGCGGCGTAGAAGCTCAGCCAGTGCAGCGATACCAGCACGCCGATGCCGGCATACGCCCAGATCAGCCGCGCCGGCATCGCGCGCAAGCCGCGCCAGACCCGCGGCATCAGCAGCAGCGCCGCCACCACCAGCAGCATGCGCCACCACACCAGCGGCAACGCGGGCAGCGTGATCAGCTTGCCGAGAATCGCGGTGAAGCCCCACAGCAAGACGCAGAAATGGATCTGCAGGCGGGCCTGGTTGACGGGTTGCATGGGGAATTCGCAGGGAGCGGTGGCGCAATATTCTAGCGCCCCCGGCGCCAGCACTTTACATGTAGGAGCGCACCCTGTGCGCGATGCTTTCCGTCACGTGACGAAGAGCCATCGCGCACAGGGTGCGCTCCTACGGCGGCGTCATGGCTTTCCTTTGCCGGCCCGCATCATGGTGCCGGAGCTGCGCAGCTGCTGCAGCACGGTGCGGCAGGTGTTGTCGCCGTTGTCGCCATGGCTGGGCGCGACCAGGGCGAGCAGGGCGGCCGGGGCGGCGATTGCGCCCAGTGCGATGGCGCCGGCACCGCGCGCCAGCAGCGGGCCGGCCTGCACGCCGACGTTCGGGTTCTTCAGCGTGCCGCGGACGTACAGCGGCGAGCGCAGTGAGAACACGCGGAAACCCTTGGTGTGCGGCTTCACGTCCAGGTCGAGTTTCTCGCTGGCGAAGTTCACCGTGCCGGTGACGTTGACCACCGCGTCGTCGGTGTCGAACACGAACAGACGCGTGTCGAACAGACCGCTGCCGGCATCCAGGTCGGCAGCCGCGCAATTGATCTTCACCGTCTTGTCGCCGAACAGCTTGCCGATGACGATGTTGGCCACGTTGAGGCCGGCGGTTTCCAAGAGGGTCTTGCTGATCGCGCCGTCGTTCATCAGCAGCTTCAGCTCGCCGTTCGCGCTGCCGAGCAGGGCGGCGACCGAGTTGCCCTGCGCATCGAGCGCGGCGTCGCCGTTGATCTCGCCGAAACTGGTGCGCATCGGTTCGAAGGTCGGGAACAGCTGCTTGAGCTTGAGATGGCGTGCATCGAGTTTCAGCAGGCCACGCATCGGCGTGCGGCTGCCGTCGAGGCTGATGTTGCTGCGCACGGTGCCGCCGGCAACGCCGAAGCTCAGCGGGTCGAGGTACAGGGCGCCGTTGTTCAAGACCAGATGGGTGCTGAGCGAATCGATCGGCAGCGCTTCGCCGCGCACGATGCGTGCGCCGGTGAAGGTCACGTCCGCGTCCATCGCCTGCCAGCGGTCGGTGCGGAACGGTTCCACCGGCAGCAGCTTGTCGGCCGGCTGCGGCGTGGCGTCGCCGCGTTGTTCCTTGCCGGCGCGGGAATCGGCGCCGATCAGCGGGGCCAGGTCGGCGAACTGCAGCAGCTTCGAGTGCAGGTCGCCGCTCAGTTTCGGTCGCGCACCGCCGGTGACGAACAGCAGGTTGCCGGCCAAGTCGCTGCCGCCGACGCGGCCGCGGAAGCCCTGGTAGCTGTAGCGGCTGCCGTGGCGGTGCAGTTCGGCCTTGAGGCGGCCCTCGGTGGCGTAGGGCGGCGTGTCGGGCAGGGTGAGGCCGGTGATCGGGTAGAGCCTGGCCATGCTGGAGCCGGAGAACCACAGGCGCACGTCGAGCGCGCCCAGGTGCAGCGGATCGGTCAGCGTGCCGACCAGCGCGATGCGGCTGTCGCCGATGCGCAGGTCGGCCTGCAGCGGAAACGGCAGGGTGGTGTCCTGCAGCGCCAGCACGGCGCCGGTTCGGCCCTTGCCGGTGAGCGGGCTACCCTGGTAGCTGCCCTCGACGGTCCAGCCGAACTGGTAGGCCGTCGATGCCGTCGCCTGGCCGACCCGTTCCGGCGTGGCATTGTTTCCGGCCAAGGCCTTCTTCGCCGCGGCACCGACCGTCTTGCCGGCCTGCTCGCGCGCCTCGCTGGATTGCTGCACCACGATCTGCTCGTAGGGGATGGCCTCCTGCAGCGGCTCCACCACCAGCTTCAGCTTCACCCGGTTGGCGGCGTCGTCGAGCGTGATCAAGCCCTGGTCGAAGCCGATCGTGCCCAGCTGCAGCTTCCAGGCGGAGGGCTCGGTGTTTTCCGGCAGCGCGAAATCCCAGCTGGCGCGCCCCGACTTGTCGCGCTCCAGGTCGGCCGTGGGGCGCACCAGCTGCAGCGTGGGCACGTCGATGCGGTGCGCCAGCAGCGCCGGCAGCGACAGCCGGAAGCGCAGCGCGTCGAGGTGGGCGAACTGCGGCCGCGCGGCCCAGCCCGGGTTGGCGATGCTGATGTCGCGCGCGGTAAATTCGGGCCACGGCAGCCACGAGCCGGGCCAGCTGCCGTAGCGGTCGCGTTGCCAATCCACGGTCAGCGCGCCGTTGATCGCGAACGGCCGCCCGATCGCCTGGCTGACCTTGTCGCCGATGAACGGCTTCATGCGGTTCCAGTCGAACGTGGCGACCGCGATCAGCAGCACCGCGAACAGCGCCAGCAGCGTGCCCGCGATCCAACGGAGTACCTTCCAGCTGAGTACGTTCCGGCTGCGTTGCATCCGTCACTCCTGCGGCGGTTGGCCCGCGCGTCATCCGGACGCGTCGAGGCGTTGCACCCAGTGATAGCCGCAGGGATGCAAAGGTTATGTCGTGATGGCCGGCGGCTTTCAGACCCCGTTCACGCGCGGTCGACCGGCGAACCTCGTTCGGAGTCCTGCCGCGAGCGTCGGCGGATCAGGCAGCGACCCGGCTCTCCGCCTGCCGGCTGATGCAGTACACCACCGCGGGCGGCAGGTTGAGCAGCGCGCTGCCGACCCGGTGGGCCTGCAGGTTCAGCCGTGCCAGCAGGGCCGGCGGCAGCGGACAGCGCGGGCCGTAGGTGAACTGGTAGAACATGCCGCCGCTGCGCAGCTGGCGCTCGAACACGCCGTGCACGATCGCGGCGACCTGGGCCGGCGGCATCGACAGCAGCGGCAGGCCGCTGACCACGGCGCAGGCGCGCTCGTCGCCGAACAGCGGTGCGGTATCGCCGAGCCGGGCCGCGTCCATGCGCAGGATGGTCGCCTCCGGATAGCGCCGGCCCAGCGCATCGGCGAGGCGCGGGTCGGCCTCGACCAGGGCCAGCCGGTGCAGCGGCACGCCGCGTGCCAGCAAGGCGCGGGTCAGCGCGCCGGTGCCTGGCCCCAGTTCGATCACCGGGCCATCCAGCGCGCCCACCCGGCTGGTCATCAGCCGCGCCAGCGCGGCGCCGGACGGCGTTACCGCGCCGATGCCGCGTGGGTCGCGCAGCCAGGCGCGCAGGAAGGTCAGGGTGTCGTTCAGTGGCATGCAGTGGTTTCCGCGCTCGGCTGGAGATGCAAGGTAACCGACGCGGGTGAACAAAATGTTTGCGGCGGCGTGGTGGCATCAATGCGCCGGTTTCGCCTCGCGTACCGGCACCTCGATGCTGCACAGGTCGACCTTGCCGGCCGGCCGGGCATAGAACGCGTTGCGGCTGTTGCGTTTCGCCTCGATCAGGGCGGCGAAGCTGGCACTGTCGGTGCGCAGCACCTCGATCGTCGGGCGATCCTTGGCCGGGATGTCGGCGGCCAGCCGCACCGATTCGATGGCGACGCGTTGCTGCGGCTTCGCGTAGAAGCCCATTGGCTCGGGGCCGCGCGGCAGGCCGGACAGCAACGGCATGCCTTCCAGCACGCGTCCCGCGACGGCGAGGTTGCGATCCAGCCGGCGCGGTGCCTGGCCGATCACCGCATACAGCGAGCTGCCGCTGCCGGTTTCCGGGGCCACGTCGCGCGCCACGCCGACCATGCCGTAGCAATGCGCCAACCATTCCTGTCCGCTGGCTGGGTCGCGCGCCACCGGGAAGCCTTCGCTGAAGCCCACCTCGGGCGCGTACACGTCGCCATCCGGCAGCGCCGTCCACGGCAGCTTTGGGTCGATCGCGCGGGTGAATTCCGGCGGCAGCGTCTTGCTGGCCTTGCCCAGCGGACGGAGCTTGCCCTTGTCGCCGTTGTCGTCGTCGTTCGGGTCGCCCCACTGCGTGACGAAGTTGTCCTGCACGCGGATGATCGCCAGCCCGTCGAAATAATGCCCGCGCACCAGGGTGCGGATGTTCGCCGCGTGCAGCGGGGTGAAATCCGGCGCCAGCTCGATCACTACGCGTCCGGTCGGCAGCTGCATGAACAACAAGTTCTGCGGGTCCGGCGTGCGCCACTCGGCCGGCGTCGACTTGGCGAGGATTTCCTTCGCGGTCGGCGTGGGCTTGTCCTGCTCGGCGGCGAGGGCAGGCAGCGCCAGCAGGCTGCTGGTCAGCGCGAGTGCGGCGATGAGATGGCGGCGAAGCATGGCATTCCCCCGGACAACGAATGGACAAGGGCTGCAACTTAGCAGAGTGCCACGGCCGGTTGGCTGGAGGCATGACTTCAGGCCCATGTGCTAGTGTCAAGTTAGCACTATGGTTCACTCAACGTCATGCGGCAGTACGGGTGAGTGAAGTGGACGACAGCGCCAGCCAGTTGAAGAAGTTCCAGAAGGAGCTTTCCAGCGGCACCGTGTCGCTGGTGCTGCTGGCGGTGCTGGGGCAGTCGCGCCAGCCGATGTACGGCTACCAGATCGCCAAGCGGCTGGAAGAGGTGGGTGAGGGCGTGCTGGCCGGCAAGCAGAGCGCGCTGTATCCGGTACTGCGCAACCTGGAGGCGGCCGGCCTGCTCGCCAGCGAGGTCGAGCCCTCCGTCAGCGGGCCGCCGCGCCGCTACTACCGCATCACCAAACCGGGGCGCGAGGTATTGCGCGAATGGGTCGCCGCGTGGAACGCCACCCGCGATTCCGTCGATAACGTCTTGCAAGGAGGGGTGTAATGAACGCGCCACGCACGATCGCCGAATACCTTGAACAACTGCGTGCCGCGCTGCGCGGTGCCGACCCGGCGCTGATCCAGGACGCGCTGTATGACGCCGAGGAACACCTGCGCGCCGAGCTGGCCGAGCAGCCGGGCCGCAGCGAAGCGGCGATGCTGGAACACGTCGTCGGCAGCTACGGCGCGCCGGACGAGGTGGCCGAGATCTACCGCGACCAGGAGATCAGGATCCAGCGCGCGCTGCGCCCGCCGCCGCCGCCGAAGCGGCGCTCGCTGGCCGGGCGCTTCTTCGGCGTCGCCGCCGACCCGCGCACCTACGGCGCGCTGTTCTACATGCTGCTGTCGCTGGCCACCGGCATCTTCTACTTCACCTGGGCGGTGACCGGGTTGTCGCTGTCGGCGGGGTTGTCGGTGCTGATCATCGGCCTGCCGTTCATCGTGCTGTTCTTCGGCAGCGTGCGCGTGCTGTCGCTGGTGGAAGGGCGCATCGTGGAAGCGATGCTGGGCATGCGCATGCCGCGCCGGCCGGTGTACCCGACCGCGGGCATGGGCCTGATGCAGCGCATCGGCAGCATGTTCACCGACGTGCATACCTGGACCACCCTTTGCTACCTGTGGCTGATGCTGCCGCTGGGCATCGTGTACTTCACGCTGGCCGTGACCCTGCTCAGCGTGTCGGTGGCCTTCATCGGCGCGCCGCTGGCGATGCTGTTCCGCGACGGCTGGCTGTCCTGGCCGCACCAGGTCACCGTGGACTGGGGCTTCGGCCCGCACGTGCCGGGCTGGGGCGACGCGATCGCGATGTGCGTGATCGGCATCGTGCTGCTGTTCGCCACCCTGCACCTGGCGCGTGGCCTGGGCCGGCTGCACGGACATATCGCCAAGCACATGCTGGTGCCGCGCGCGGCGAGTTGACCGCGCGGTGGCTCAGATCAGTTGCAGGTCGCGCGGCCGGGCCTGCGGGAACACCGTCTGCAACTGGCTGTCCGACAGGCCCCAGAGGCGCTTGAACACGCCACCGAACACGTCGCGGTAGTTGTTGAGCACGGGGTAGTCGCGATCCTGCAGCAGGCTTTGCCGCGCGACCGCGACCTGCCTGCCGGCGATGCGGCCGCCGTTGACCTTGCCGCCGAGCACCCAGTGCACGGTGCCGTGGCCGTGGTCGGTGCCCTTGTCGCCGTTCTCGCGGAAAGTGCGGCCGAATTCGGAGACCACGACCACCACGGTGTCGTCCCATTCGTCGCCGAGGGCGTCGGCGTAGGCGGCCAGGCCTGCACCGAGGTTCTGCAGGTTGTTGGCCAGGCCGCCGCTGACGCTGCCCTGGTTGACATGGGTATCCCAGCCGCCGACGTCGACGAAGCCCAGCCGGTACTGGTCGCGCATCAGCGTGGCGATGCGCCGGGTTTCGGCGGCGAAGTTCTTCGCGTTGGCGGCACCGCGGTTCGCCTTCGTCATTTCTTCCTGCAGATCCTTCGATACCTGCTGATGCAGCTCCAGCCCGTCGGCAGCGGCGGCGGCGAGCGGGGTGTGCTTGTACATGCCGGCGAGGATCGACGATTGCCCGGCGTCGAACACCGGCCTGGCCACGCCGCGGAGCGAGATGTTGGGGATGTCCGCGTGGCCCTGGAAGCTCAGCGGCAGCGCATCCGTGAACGCGATGGCCGGGACGCGCGGCAGCGTGCCGGACAGGCGCGCGAGGAAGCCGCTGCGGAAATCGCTGCGCCGTGCGACCGGTTCGCCGGATTCGATGTTGTCCTGGGTCTCGAAATGGCTGCGCGAAAGGTCGTCGGTGCCGGCGAACGGCACGAACGCGATTTGTTTGCGCTGCCACAGCGGGTAGATCGAGTCGCGCAGGACCGGGTTGAGGCCCCAGTCCGCGTCCAGTGCGATCGCGCTGTCCGGGTTGCCGGCATCGGGCCTGGCGATCGCCAGGGTCGGGCGCGATTCGTAGTAGAAATCGGTGCCGTACGGCACCAGCAGGTTGTTGCAGTCGTAGCCGCCGCGCAGGAACACCAGCAGGAAGCGCGGCGAACCGGCCGGCGCGGCGAACAACCTGCCGGAAAACGACAGCGCCGGGACGGCGGCGGCAGCGCTGGCGGCGGCGAACAGGAATTCACGGCGGTTCATGGGATGCCTCGGCGGGTTGCAGGGTGGGCTGCTGGACGGCATGTGCGGGTCAGCGGTAATTGAAGTCCGGCGACGACAACAGGTAGGTGTTCCACTCCTGCTGCGAGGTCGCCTTGCCCAGCGCCGCGCGGGTGCCGGCGGAGAGGCCGGGCTCGATCGCTTCGTAGTAGAGCCGGGTGGTCAGCATCGGGAAGCCGGCGTTGACCCTGGGGCTGCCTTCCGGCCGGAACAGCTGGTTGTTGCCGGTGCCGATCGCGCGGGCGATTTCGAAGCGTTTGGCCATCTGGCCGGAACTGCTCCAGCCGGCGGAATCCAGCGGCCAGCCGTCCGGCGTGGGGCGGCCGAACGGCGGCTCGCCCATCTGGCTGAGCCAGTTGACCAGCGGCCGCGCGTTGGCGATCGGCCGGCCGTCGTAGGCCAGCCGCATGGCCGACACCACGAACCGGGTCGGATCCTTGAACTTCCCGCCGCTCCCGTCGAACTCCGCCGAGGTCAGCATGGTGCGCATCACGGCGGCGATGTCGCCGCCGCTGCGCTGGAAGGTGGCGGCCATCTTCGCCACCAGCGACGGCGGCGGATCGTCGGCGACGAAATATCCGGCGAGCTGGCGCGAGATGAATTGCGCGCAGGCCGGCTGGCGCGCGATCAGGTCCACCGCCTGCTCCACTTCGTGGAAGCCGCTGCCCCTGATGCGCTGGCCGAGGAACACCTTGTCGCTGAAATCGTGGCGTGCCGGGTTGAACTCGAACAGGCCACGGCGCACGACCAGCGCCTGCATGCGCGGATTGAAGCGGCGCGGTCGGTCCTCCAGCGGGGCCAGCCCCGACCCGGTCAGGATCAGCGCCAGTTGCTGCACGTCCTGCTGGGTGTAGCCCGAACCGACGCCCAGCGCGTGCAGTTCCATCAGCTCGCGCGCGTAGTTCTCGTTGACCTTGCCCCTGGCGTTCTGCGCGTTGTCCAGGTACTCGAGCATGGCCGGGCTTTCCAGCGTGGCCAGCAGCAGGTCCCTGAACTTGCCCAGCGCGTGCGGGCGGATGGTTTTCCCGGCGTAGTCGGCGACGACCCAGCGTACCCGCCCCTTCGCCGCGTACACGCTGAAATGGTTGAGCCAGAACCACACCAGCTGTTCCTTGAGCTGGTCGCTGCCGTAGACGGCGCGCAGCAACTCGGCCTGCTGCGCCTGCAGCGCCAGGTTCTGGCCGTGTTGCTGCAGGGCCTTCTTCGCCGCGATCTTGTCGTCGCCGTCAGGCATGTCCCGGATGCGTTGCTGCTCGTCGCGCAGTTGCGCCACCAGTTGTGCGGCCGGCGTGTTGATGGCCTCGTAGCTGCCGATCAGGCCCGCGACGGGCGCGGGCAGCGTATCGGACCCGCCGGCGGCGAGCTGCCGGTCGAGGTAACGGGCGCGGCCGAGTTCGCGGTAGCTGGCCGCCTGTGCCGAGTCGATGCCGAAGCCGATCCGTTGCAGCCAGGCGGTATCGTCACGGTGCAGCGGCTGGCCGTGAAGGTTGCCGGGCGCCGCGAGCGGCGCGGTTGCATCGGCGCCGCGGTCGGGCCGGGCCTGCGCACCGCACGCCGACATGGCAAGGGAGATCAGCGCGTACAGCACAAGCCGCGGCACGCGTGAACGTGGTGAAGGCGGGGTCGCCGGCGGACGATGGAGCAGTGGCGTTGGCTGCATGCGGAACATTCCAGGCAATGCACGGCAGGGATGGGCAACGGCGATGCCACAGTGTCAACGCACGCGGGCGGCATCCGATGACGGCGGGCAAGTTTTTCGCAGGTGCGTTGGGCCGGGATTCATGCATCGGCACGAAGGCATCGGGCGATCCGCGATAACTTGCGGGCGGCCCGGAGGATGGTGCGCCGCCAGGCCTGCGGCCGGTTACCATGCCGCCTTTGCCGGAGCGGGCCGATGCCGAAGACCTACGATCGCGACTATTTCGACAAGTGGTACCGCGACCCGCGGCATGCGGTCGGCTCGCCGGCGGAGCTGAGGCGCAAGGTGGCGATGGTGGTGGCGCAGGCCGAGTACTACCTGGGGCGGCCGGTGCGCAACGTGCTCGACGTGGGTTGCGGCGAGGCGACCTGGCGCGCGCCGCTGCGCGCGCTGCGGCCGGGCATCGCGTATCGCGGGCTGGACGCCAGCGAGTACGTGGTGGCGCGCTACGGGCGCAGCCGCCAGATCGGCCTGGCCCGTTTCGGCCAGCTGGAGCAACTGCGCTTCGACAGCCGCTTCGACCTGATCGTGTGCACCGACGTGCTGCATTACCTGAAGCCGGCCGAGATCCGCGCCGGCCTGCAGGGCATCGGCGAGATGCTCGAAGGGGTGGCATTCCTGGAGGTTTTCACCAGCCGCGACGACGTGGCCGGCGACCACCACGGTTTCGTGGCGCGCGCGCCGGCGTGGTACCTGCGCGAGTTCGGCAAGGTGGGCTTGCTGCCGTGCGGCTCGCACTGCTACCTGGGGCCGCGGCTGGAGCGCCACATCGCGGCGCTGGAGCGAGCGCAATTGCTGGCCTGATACCCCGGGTTGCAACGCGTGTAGGAGCGCAGTTTCGTAGGGCGGACACTGTCCGCCGCTCTTGCCCGTCAAAAAGCCGGCGGACAGTGTCCGCCCTACGAAGCCAAGAGCAAGAACCAGGTTCTTCCATCCCCCGTTTCCTAATCGACCGTCTTGTGCTTGTAGCGGCACAGGTCGCGGATCACGCAGTGCGGGCAGTCCGGCTTGCGCGCCTTGCACACGTAGCGGCCGTGCAGGATCAGCCAGTGGTGGGCGTCCTGCTTGAACTCGGCCGGCACCACTTTCTCCAGCTTGTCCTCGACCGCGCGCACGTCCTTGCCCGGGGCCAGCCCGGTGCGGTTGGCGACGCGGAAGATGTGCGTGTCCACCGCGATGGTCGGTTCATTGAAAGCCGTATTCAAAACGACGTTGGCGGTCTTGCGGCCCACGCCGGGGAGCGCCTCCAGCGCTTCGCGCGTGCGCGGCACCTCGCCGCCGTGCCGTTCGAGCAGCAGCCGGCACAGTGCGATCACGTTCTTCGCCTTCGCGTTGAACAGCCCGATCGTGCTGATGTAGGGCTTCAGGCCGTCCTCGCCGAGGTCGAGGATCGCCTGCGGCGTGTTCGCCACCGGATAGAGCTTCTTCGTGGCCTTGTTCACGCCCACGTCGGTGGCCTGCGCCGACAGCACCACGGCGACCAGCAGTTCGAACGCCGTGCCATAGACGAGTTCGGTGGTGGGGTGCGTGTCGAGTTCGCGCAGGCGCGAGAACAGTTCCACCACCTCGGTGCGCTTCACGGTTTCGGCTCCTGCTGTTTCGCCTTGGCGCGGGCCAGCGCGGCCAGCACTGGATTGACCGGGCCGGCCGCGGTATCCACCGCGGCCTTGCGTGCAGCCAGCTCGGCCTCACGCTCGGCGCGCTGGCGTTGCAGGCGCGCCTCGCGGCGCTGGAAATGGGCGCGCGCCGCATCGGCATGTGCGGCGTCGATCTGCGCGGGCGGCATCGGTTCCAGCACGATGCAGTCGACCGGACAGGCCGGCACGCACAGCTCGCAGCCGGTGCAGTCGTCGGCGAGCACGGTATGCATCAGTTTCGAGGCGCCCACGATGGCGTCGACCGGGCAGGCCTGGATGCACTTGGTGCAGCCGATGCAGTCGGCCTCGACGATGCGTGCCAGCATGCGCGGCTTTTCCACGCCGTTGGCAGGATTCAGCGGCAGCACCGGCCGATCCAGCAGAGCCGCGAGCTTCGCGATGCCGGTCGTACCGCCGGGCGGGCACTGGTTGATTTCCGCCTCGCCGCGCGCGATCGCCTCCGCATACGGCCGGCAGCCGCGATAGCCGCACTGCTCGCACTGCGTCTGTGGCAGCAGGGCGTCGATGCGGTCGGCGAGGTCGTTCATGGGGATTCGGGATTCGGGATTCGGAAAGAGCAGTGTGCGGCAGGCTGGCAGCTTTTCACTAATCCCCAATCCCGAATCCCGGCTTCCCAGCTCAGCGCACGTTGGCGCCCGGCCTGGCGCCCTGGTCGGCGTCGAGCAGGAACAGGTCGCTGCCGCCGTCGCCGGCGGAGAGGATCATGCCTTCGGACAGGCCGAAGCGCATCTTGCGCGGGGCCAGGTTGGCGATGAACACCACGTTGCGGCCGACCAGGCTTGCCGGTTCGGCGTAGGCGGCGCGGATGCCGGAGAAGATCTGCCGCGTGCCCAGCGGGCCGGCGTCCAGTTCGAAGCGCAGCAGCTTGTCCGAGCCGTCCACGAAGTCGCAGGCGATGACCTTGCCGATGCGCAGGTCGAGCCGGGCGAAATCGTCGATGCCGATGAAGCCGGGAGTCGGGAGCGGGGAATCCTGCAGGGGGGCTTCCTTGCGGCCGCCGGGAGCCGTCGCTGCAGGCTTTGCACTGTCGCTCATGGGCTTTTCCTTCCTGGAGGCCGCGGCAGCCTCGGTGGGGACGCCGAGCGAATCCTTCGAGGCTTCGACCATGGCCTCGATGCGCTTGGGATCGATGCGGCCGAGCAGCGGGTCGAACGCGTTGATGGCATGGTTGCGCAGGCTGGCGCGGGCGTCGTCGAAGTCGGCGATCGGCGCGGCCAGGAACTGTTCGGCAGCAGCTACGGTAATCGGCAGGATCGGCTTGAGCATGCCGGCCAGCAGGCGGAACGCGGTCAGCGCGAACGAGCACACCTGGTGCAGTTCGTCACGGCGGCCTTCGTCCTTGGCCATCGCCCATGGCGCCTTGGCCGCGATGTGGCCGTTGACCAGGTCGGCCATCAGCACGAAGCGGCGGGTGACCTCGGCGAAGTCGCCGCCGTCATAGAGCGCGGCGATGCCGTCGTAGTGTTCCAGCAGGGTGTTCCACAGCCTGGTTTCCTCGGCGCTGAGCTGCGGCGCCAGGCGGCCGCCGAAGTACTTGTGCACGAAGCCGGCGGTGCGGCTGGCGATGTTCACCCACTTGCCGACCAGGTGCGAGTTGACGCGCTCCTCGAACGCCTTGAGGTCGAGATCCACGTCGACCGGCGCGTCGCTGAGCATGCTGGCGAAGTAGTAGCGCAGGAATCCCGGGTGCAGGCCGGCGTCCAGGTAGGTGCGCGCCTGGATGAAGGTGCCGCGCGACTTGGACATCTTCGCGCCGTTCACCGTGAGGTAGCCGTTGACGTGCAGCGCGGTGGGCGTGCGGAAGCCGGCGCCGTGCAGCATCGCCGGCCAGAACAGGCCGTGGAAGTTGATGATGTCCTTGCCGATGAAGTGGTGCATCTCGGCCGTACTGCCGGGGGCGAGAAACTCGTCGAACTTCAGGTGGGTGCGGTTGCACAGTGCCTTGAAGCTGGCCAGGTAGCCGACTGGCGCGTCCAGCCATACGTAGAAGAACTTGCCCGGCGCGTCGGGGATCGGGAAGCCGAAGTAGGGCGCGTCGCGCGAGATGTCCCAGTCCTTCAGGCCGCCGTCCAGCCACTCGCGCAGCTTCGCCGCCACGCCGGCGTTCGCCACCGGCTTGCCGTGGGTGAGCTTGCCGGCGAACCAGTCGCGCAGCAGTCCCTCGAACTTGCCCAGTTCGAAGAAGTAGTGCTCGGAATCGCGCAGCACCGGGGTGGCGCCGGACATCACCGAATACGGGTTGATCAGGTCGGTGGGCGCGTAGGTGGCGCCGCAGTGCTCGCAGTTGTCGCCGTACTGGTCCGGCGTGCCGCAGTTCGGGCACACGCCCTTGATGTAGCGGTCCGGCAGGAACATCTGCTTTTCCGGATCGAACAGCTGCTGGATGCTGCGCCTGGCGATGTAGCCGCCGTCGCGCAGGCGCGTGTAGATCAGCGTCGCCAGCTCGCGGTTCTCTTCCGAATGGGTGGTGTGGTACTGGTCGAACGCCACGCCGAACGCGGCGAAGTCCGCCTCGTGGCCCTCGCGGATGCCGGCGATGAACGCCTCGGGCGTCATGCCGGCCTTCTCCGCGGCCAGCATGATCGGCGTGCCGTGCGCATCGTCGGCGCACACGTAGACCACCTTGTTGCCGCTCATCCGTTGCGCGCGCACCCAGATGTCGGCCTGGATGTAGCCCAGCAGGTGGCCCATGTGCAGCGGGCCGTTGGCATAGGGCAGGGCGTTGGTGACGAGCAGGCGACGACTCATGGGGCGTATTCCGTTGTTGACTGGCATTATGCCATGGCCGTTTGCCAGCCTCGCCCGTGGGCGGGCCTGTTGCTGTTGGCCTTCGACGACAGCTCGATGGTGTCGAGTCGATGGCCGGTTTTCTCGTTGGTCGCGTCGGCCGCCACCGGGTGGCGGCGTGCTCCACATGAAAACGCCCCGGACCGGCAGGCGGTACGGGGCGTTCGGTCAGGCGCTGTGAGGGTGGGTCAGTCCTGCCGTTCCCAGACCTGCGAGCGGCCGAGCAGGGCGAAGCCGATGTAGCCGTGCACGTCGAGCTTGCGGCCGCTGTCCATCAGCTTGAGCCTCACCTTGTAGACCTTGCCGTTCTTCGGGTCGAGGATCCTGCCGCCGCTCCATTCGTCGCCGTCCTTGCTGACGCCCCACATGAAGGTCATCCCCACGATCGGCTGGTTCTTGCGCTCGCCGTCGCACTTGGTGCAGACCGGGTGCTCGCCGTCGCGGGCCACGTCTTCCGGCGTGCGGTTCAGCAGCTTCACGATTTTCGCCTGGTACTCGCCATTGTGCTCGGTGATCTCGACGATCGACTTCGGCTGGTGGGTGGCGTCGTCGATGGTCTTCCAGGTGCCGGCCGGAGTGTCGGTGGCGGCCAGCGCGGTGCCGGCAGCCAGCAGCAGGCCGGCGGCGAAGGTGAGGCGGACAGCAAGCTTCATGGATGATTCTCCCGTACGAAAGCGTATGGAATGCGAGACTGGCGAGGTTCCACAAGGCCGTCAAGCTGCATTGCGCCATGCCTGTCGCTGACCCAAGTCAGCGGGGTCGCGACGGCGGGCTGGCATAATGGATGCCCCGCAAACACCCGAGCCGACATGACGCAGGCGAACGAAACCCTGGTCCGCCAGATCCTTGGCGGTCTCATCGACACCCATACCGGCGCGCCGCTGGCCGAGGCCGTGCGCGCGGTCGGCGTGGACGGGGCAAAGGTGTCGGTGGACCTGCAACTGGGCTATCCGGCCGCCGGCGCCATCGACAGCCTCGCGGTGCGCGTGCGCCAGGCGCTGGAGGCCGATCCGGCGATCGACTCGGCCGCGGTTTCGATCACCAGCCGCATCCACGTGCACAAGGTGCAGGGCACGCTGGGGCCGCTGCCGAACGTGAAGAACATCATCGTGGTGGCGTCCGGCAAGGGCGGCGTGGGCAAGTCCACGGTGTCGGCGAACCTGGCGCTGGCGCTGCAGGCCGAGGGTGCGAAGGTCGGCGTGATGGACGCGGACATCTACGGGCCCAGCCAGCCGACCATGCTCGGGGTGCACGGCAAGCCGGCCTCGCCGGACGGCAAGAGCATCATCCCGATGCAGGCGCACGGCATGCCGGTGATGTCGATCGGCTTCCTGGTGGAAGAAGACACGCCGATGATCTGGCGCGGCCCGATGGTCACCCAGGCGATGATGCAGTTGCTCACCGACACGCGCTGGGAACAGCTCGACTATCTGATCGTCGACCTGCCGCCGGGCACCGGCGACATCCAGCTCACGTTGTCGCAGAAGGTGCCGGTGGCCGGCGCGGTGATCGTCACCACGCCGCAGGACATCGCCCTGCTGGATGCGCGCAAGGCGCTGAAGATGTTCGAGAAGGTCGAGGTGCCGGTGCTCGGCGTGGTGGAGAACATGGCCACCCACGTCTGCTCCAACTGCGGCCACGAGGAAAACATCTTCGGCGAAGGCGGCGGCCAGCGCATGGCGACGCAATACGGCGCGGCCTATCTCGGCTCGCTGCCGCTGGACATCCGCATCCGCGAACAGGCCGACGGCGGCAACCCCACGGTGGCGGCGATGCCCGATTCCGACCTCGCCATGCGCTATCGCGAGATCGCCCGCAACGCGGCCGGCCGGCTGTCGCGGCAGCCGCGCAACAAGTCGCTGGGGCTGGGCAAGATCGTGGTGCAAGGCGTGCCGGCCGCATGACGGCGCCGGCGCAGCGCGTGCTGTGCCTGTCCGGCAGCCTGCGCCGGATGTCCTCGAACACGGTCGCGCTGGAAGCGGCGCAGCAGCT
Source organism: Rhodanobacter sp. FW104-R8 (assembly GCF_001617365.1). Classification (GTDB taxonomy): domain Bacteria; phylum Pseudomonadota; class Gammaproteobacteria; order Xanthomonadales; family Rhodanobacteraceae; genus Rhodanobacter. Next base: position 14,856 of record NZ_LVJR01000111.1, on the reverse strand, counting down.
GGCGCCGCCGGCGCTGGAGCTGGTGCTGTACGACGGGCTCGGTAGCTTGCCGCTGTTCAATCCGGACGACGAAGCCGATGCCGTGCCCGCGCCGGTACGGTCGCTGCGCGAGGCCGTCGGCCGCGCCGATGCCTTGCTGGTCGCCTGCCCCGAATACGCCCACGGCGTGCCCGGCGCGTTCAAGAACCTGCTGGACTGGCTGGTCGGCAGCCTGGAGTTTCCGGGCAAGCCGGTGCTGCTGCTGAACACGGCCGCGCGCGGTTCGTACCATGCGCAGGAGGCGCTGGCCGAGATCCTGTACACCATGTCCGCCCAGTTGCTGGCGGCGCAGCCCCTGCCGGTGGCGCTGCCGGGCGCCGGCTGCACGGTGGCGCAGGTACTGGCCAGCGCGGAACGTCGTGCGGAATTGCGTGCGGCGCTGGATGTGCTGGCCGAGGCGCTGCCCGTGGCGTGAGGCTGCGTGGCTGGCGCGGCGGCGCCCGGACCATGTATTTTTGCCGCTTTGCGCCCGGCTGGACCGGGTGCTGCCGCTACCGACCGGAGTCCGCGTGAGCATCAAATCCGACAAGTGGATCCGCCGCATGGCCGAAAGCCACGGCATGATCGAGCCGTTCGAACCGGGCCAGGTCAAGCTGCGCGACGGCAACAAGCTGATCTCGTACGGCACCTCCAGCTACGGCTACGACGTGCGCTGCGCGCGCGAGTTCAAGATCTTCACCAACATCAATTCCACCATCGTCGACCCGAAGGCGTTCGATCCGTCGAGCTTCGTCGACGTCGAGGCGGACGTATGCATCATCCCGCCGAACTCGTTCGCGCTGGCGCGCACGGTCGAGTACTTCCGCATCCCGCGCAAGGTGCTCACGGTCTGCCTCGGCAAGAGCACCTACGCGCGCTGCGGCATCATCGTCAACGTGACCCCGCTGGAGCCGGAGTGGGAGGGGCACGTGACGCTGGAGTTCTCCAACACCACCCCGCTGCCCGCAAAAATCTACGCCAACGAGGGCGTGGCGCAGATGCTGTTCCTCGAATCCGACGAGGAGTGCGAGACCAGCTACAAGGACCGCGGCGGCAAGTACCAGGGCCAGCAGGGCGTGACCCTGCCGCGCACCTGAGTACGCGAGCTGAACGGCGGAGCGGCGACCCGCATCGCCGTTCATGGCCGCGCTACACTTCCACGATCCAGACGTTCGATTGCCAGGAGACTCCCATGACCCGTTTTTCCATATTGCTGACGCGCGTCACGGCAGCCCTCATGCTGGGCAGCCTGCTCGTGCTGGCAGGTTGCCACCGGGGCAGTACCCGGGACGCGGTCGGCACGGCATCGATGAAGGGCCAGTTCGACGCCACGCTGCAGGCCTACAAGGATGGCCAGTTCCTGCTCGATGGCGCGGTGCTTTCGGCGCTCGATGTCGGCAGCCATTTCGCCTACCTGAAGGACCAGGGCAAATTGCCGAAGACCGTGCTGCTCGTGCCCAGCGACGATTCCAAGATCCGCAAACGGCACCTTGAATACCTGGCGCGCATGCAGATGGACTATGGCTTCACCGCGTATTACGACGATGGCGGCACGCTGACCAAGATCAATCCGGTGGAAACCAAGGCGCGTGCGCTCGAGGATCATCATGCGCCGGCAGCGTTGCCCGATTCGCAGAAGGGCAAGGACGCCAGCAGCGGCGGCTTCGACCCCCAGCACCAGTACTGATATTCCGCCGGAAGAAGCCAGGGAAGCCGCGATGCGAATCGCGGCTTCCTGTTTTCTTGTGGTCGCGACGGCGATGGACCCGCTCAGTCCAGGGTGCCGGCGCCGAGCCTGCGGTCGCGCCGGGTGGCGGTTGCCGTGCGCAGGGCGATTTCCAGGCCGCGCACCACCTCGGCCTGCGTCATGCTGGGCGCGCCGGGATGCCGCGCGGCCTGCGCCGGGAGGAACGGGATGTGGATGAAGCCGGCGCGTGCGCCCGGCCGCCGCGATGCCAGGTGCAGCATGGCGTAGGCGATGTGGTTGCAGACGTAGGTGCCGGCGCTGTTCGAGATTTCCGCCGGCACGCCCTGCGCCTGCAGCGCAGCCAGCATTGCCTTGACCGGCAGCGTGCTGAAGTAGGCGGCCGGAGCATCGGCGACCACCGGTTCGTCGATCGGCTGCGCCCCGGCGTTGTCGGGGATGCGCGCATCCTGCAGGTTGATCGCCAGCCGTTCGATCGACAGCCGCGCCCGCCCGCCGGCCTGGCCGACGCCGAGCAGGATCGACGGCGCCGCCTGGCGTACCGCGCTGCGGAGCAGGCGCAGCGAGGCGGCGAACTCGGTGGGCAACTGCAATGCGACGACGCGATGGCCGCCGATGCGCCGGCCGTGCAGCGCGCGCACGGCCTCCCACGACGGATTGACCGCTTCGCCCGCGAACGGGTCGAAGCCGGTCAGCAGGATGCGTGGCAGGGATGCGCCCATGGCGGCCTCCTCAAGACGTGTTCAACAAGGCGTGTTCAACGGAATGCCAGCAGCCACATCGTCACGAACGTGGCGGCGAGGATCCACCACGCGCTCCAAAGCTGCGCGCGGATCACCCCGTACGGGTTGCGCAACTCCAGCAAGGCCGCCGGCACCAGGTTGTAGTCGGCCGCCATCGGCGTCAGCAGGGTGCCGCAGTAGCCGCACAGCATGCCCATCGAGCCGAGTATCGCCGGATCGGCGCCGTGCTGGCGAATCAGCAGCGGCAGGCCGATGCCGGCCATCATCACCGGGAAGGCGGCGAACGCGTTGCCCATGATGACGGTGAACAGCACCATGCCCAGCGCGAAGGTGACCAGGCAGGCCAGCGCGCTGCCGGTGGGCAGCCAGCTGGTGGCCAGCGCGGCGATCGCCGCGCCCACGCCGCTTTGCGTAAACACTTCGCCGAGCGCCGCCAGCAGCAGCGGCAGCAATGCCGCCCAGCCGATCGCGTCGAGCAGGCGGCGGCCTTCGGCCAGGCCCGCGGACAGCGGGGCACGTGCCACGCGAGCGGCGGCGAACAGCGCGATCACGCAGGCCAGCGCCAGCCCGGTCAGGGTCATCTGCGCGGTGGCGAACAGGTGCCGGCCGGCGAACGCCAGGTAGCCGCCGAACAGCGCCACCAGCAGGGTCACCAGCGGTATCAGCAGGGCCGGCACGAGCAGCTTGTGGCCGAGCCGGATGGCCGACTGCAGGCGTTGCGCAGCGCTGCCTTCCTCGGCATGGGCGTGCCGATGCAGTCGCGGCGCCAGCAGCGCCAGCACGATCACGCCGATGCCCGCCAGCTGCGCAGGCAGCGCATGGCCGGCGGCCTGCTGCGCCAGCACGTAGTCGCCAGCGCCGAACAGCACGCCGAGCACCAGCCAGAACGCGGCGTGCCAGGCGCGCCGCTCGCGCAGGTCGCGCAGGCCGCAGTAGAGCAGGAACGCGGCGATCAGCCAGTAGACGTATTCGATGCGGAGCATGCTCAGTCCGCCGCCTCGGCCCGCAGGCCGGCGGCGCGGCGCTGCAGCCGGCGCTGGTACAGCCATATCCGCACGGACTGGATGACGAAGGCCGCGACCGCGGTGGGCAGGGCCCACAACGCGATCGACAGGGGGCTCAGCTCGATGCCGTGCTGGGCATAGAAGCCCTGGATCAGCAGCACGGCGCCGAGCGCGATGAACACGTCCTCGCCGAAGAAGCGGCCGATGTTGTCGGTGGCCGCGGCGACCGCGCGCAGTTCGTCGCGGTCGGCGTCGTCCAGGCCGGGGTGGATCTTGGCCGCTGCCGCCTCGCCCATCGGGGCCAGCAGCGGGCGCACGGTTTGTGCCGCGCCGGCCACGCCGGTGAGACCCAGCGCCGCCAGCAGCTGGCGCAGCAGCAGGTAGCCGATCAGCAGCCGAGCGAGGGTCAGTCCATGCAGCCGGGTCATCCAGCGCTGCGCGTGTTCGCGCAGGCCCGCGCGCTCGAGCAGGCCGATCGCCGGCAGGGTCAGCACGAACAGCATCAGCATGCGGCTGGAAACGAAACTCTTGCCGAGCAGGGCCAGCAGGGCAGGGATCGTCAGCCCGGCGAGCAGGCCGCTGCCCACGGCGGCGGTAACCACCACCAGCACCGGATTGAAGCGCAACAGGAAGCCGACGACGATCACCGCGACGCCGAGCAGGGGCCAATAGTTCATGCGGTTCCTCCGAGGTGGGGCGGCACGCCCGTCATGCTGCATCCGGCGCGGCGATGCGCAGGCCGGCGGCGTCGAGCGCCTCGCGCAGGCGGCATGCCAGCTGCACCGCGTGCGGGCCGTCGCCGTGCAGGCACAGCGTGTCGGCCCGCAGCGGAACGGGCCGGCCGTCCACCGCCTGCGCCGTGCCGTCGCGGGCGATGCCGAGCGCCTGGGCCACGGCAAGTTCGACGTCCTCGATCACCGCGCCGGCCTCGCTCCGTGGCTGCAGCGAGCCGTCGGCGCGATAGCGGCGGTCGGCGAAGGCCTCCGCCGCCACCGCCAGGCCGAGCTTCCGGCCCGCCTCGATCAGCGCCGAACCGGCCAGGCCGAACAGCCGCAGCCGCGGGTCGAAGTCGCGCACCGCGCGGGCGATCGCGTCGGCCAGGAGGGCATCGCGCGCGGCCATGTTGTACAGCGCACCATGCGGCTTGACGTGGCTGAGCGTAGCGCCGGCGGCGCGGGTGAACGCATGCAGCGCGCCGATCTGGTAGAGCGTCGTGGCGTACGCCTCGGCAGGCGTCACGCCGATCTCGCGCCGGCCGAAACCCTGCAGGTCGGGCAGCGAGACGTGCGCACCGATCGCCACGCCGTGAGCCACCGCCTGCGCCACCGTGCGCTGCATGATCCCGGGGTCGCCGGCATGGAAGCCGCAGGCGATGTTGGCCGAGCTGAGCAGCGGCAGCAGCGCATCGTCGTCGCCCATGCGCCATGCGCCGAACGACTCGCCGAGGTCGCCGTTGAGGTCGATGCGGTTCATGCGCCGGTTTCCAGTCGTTGTGCGATCGCGTCGAGCATGCGGGTCAGTCGTTGCCGGTGTGCGGCCAGCCGGGCCAGTGCTTCGTCCATGCCGGTTTCGCGGAAGCATACGGTATCGCCGGGACGCAGCTGCGCCAGCCGCGGCAGGTCCACCGCGGCGAGCTGGCCGATGCGCGGATAACCGCCGGTCACCGGCGCCTCGGCCTGCAGCACGATCGGCTGGCCCGACGGCGGCAACTGCAGCGTGCCGGGCAAGACCGCCTCGGAGACCAGCTCCAGCGGTTCCGCCAGATGCAGCGCATGGCCGTCCAGGCGGCTGGCGGTGCGGTTGCTGTCCTTGCTCAGGGTGAAGTGGCCGCCGTACAGCTGCCGCTGCGAGGCGCTGTCCAGGGCTGCCCAGTGGCTCCCGTGCAGCAGCGCCAACGGCCGGCGCGCGAAGTCGAACCACGGCTGCGGATCGGGGCCCCAGCCCAGCACGCGCACGTTCTGGCGGGCCGGCAGGGCGCGCAGCGGCGCGGCCGCGCCCACCGGTAGCACGTCGCCCGCCTGCAGCGCGCGGCCGATGCGCGCATGCAGGTCGCTGCTGCGGCTGCCGAGCAGCGGCGGCACGTCGAAGCCGCCGCGCACGGCAAGGTAGCTGCGGCAGCCCCGGCTCATGCCGCCGAGTTGCAGCACGCTGCCCGCGGGCAGCAGGCAGGTCGTCCATGGCGGGATTGCCTGCGAGCCGACGCGGGCGGCGATCGCCGCGCCGGTCAACGCGATCACCGCGGCCTGCCCGAAGCGGAGGCCGGGACCGGCCAGGGTGCATTCCAGCGCGGCCTCGCCCCGGCGGTTGCCGACCAGTGCGTTGGCAAGCTGCCATGCCGGCAGGTCCATCGCGCCGGCACGGCCCACGCCCAGCGCGGCATGTCCCGGCCGGCCGGCATCCTGCAGGCTGCTCAGCAAGCCCGGCCTGATCACCGTGACGCTCATCCGGGACGGGCCGCCAGCTGGCGAAAGGCGTCCGCATCGATCGCGCGGAAACGCACGCGATCGCCCGCGGCAAGCAGTGCGGGCGTTTCCGCCGCGAGGTCGAACAGGCGCAGCGGGGTGCGCCCGATCACCTGCCAGCCGCCGGGCAGCGCCTCGGGGTAGATCCCGGTCTGGCTGCCGCCGATCGCCACGCTGCCGGCCGACACGCGCTGGCGCGGATCGCTGCGCCGCGGCACCACCAGGCGCGGATCGAGTCCGAGCAGGTAGGGGAATCCCGGCGCGAAGCCCAGCATCGCCACGCGGTAATCCGCCGCCGCGTGCAGCGCGGACACCGCGGCCTCGTCGAGCCCGCAGCAGGCGGCGACTTCGGCGAGATCCGGCCCGTACTCGCCGCCATAGCAGACCGGAATGACCAGCTCACGCGCCGCGGCGACGGCGTCGCCGGCCTCGGCCAGCGCTGCACCGGCAGCCGCCTGCAGCTGGCGATGGGGACCGCCGTCGCCGGGCCAGTCCCGCGGGTCGAAGCGCAGCAGCACGCTGGCATAGGCCGGTACGCATTCCACCCGCGGCAACCGGCGCAGGCGGGCGGCCGCGGCCTGCACCCGGGCGTTGAGCTCGATGTCGATGCGGTCGCCGAAACGCAGCAGCAGCGCATCCTCGGCCAGTGCCTCGAACCGGGTCGGCGATTCCATCGGCGCGTTATCCCGTCGGGCCAGCCAGGAGTCGGCGCAGCGCGTCCAGCCGCGCGGCCAGCGCCGTTTCGGCATACGGCTGCGCGCGGCCGTTGCCCCAGACCGGGCCGGGCCACGCCGCGTCGCCTTCGCGACGCGCCACCACGTGCACGTGCAGCTGGCGCACGATGTTGCCCAGCGCACCGAGGTTGAGCTTGTCGCAGGGCGCCACGGCGCGCAGCGCCGCGCTGGCGCGGTTCACTTCCTGCCACAGCGTGGCCTGCTCGCCGGCGTCCAGGTCGGCGACCTCGACCAGGCCGGCGCGGCGCGGCACCAGGATCAGCCACGGGTAGCGCGCGTCGTCCATCAGCAACACGTCGCACAGCGGCAACGCAGCCACCGGGCGGGCATCCGCCGCCAGCCGCGGGTCGAGGGCGAAGCCGGGCCCGTTCATGCGTCGCCGGCCAGGTGCCGGTCGAAGAACGCCAGCGTGCGCTGCAGCGCCAGCTTCGCGCTGGCCTCGTGGTAGGGGGCGCTGCCGTCGCGGTTGAAGGCGTGGTCGGCTGGGTAGGTGAAGACTTCCATCTGCGGCAGCGCCTCGCGATGCTTCGCCACCGTTTCCGGCGGAATGCTGAGGTCTTTCTCGCCGAAGTGGAACATCACCGGCGCCTGCGGCGTCTCGTGCAGGAACGGCAGGTTGCGCGCGCCGTAGTAGCTCACCGAGGGCAGCCCGAGGCGCAGTGCGGAAAGCAGGGCCACGGTGCCGCCCCAGCAGTAGCCGACGGTGCCGATCCTGCCGGCCGACGCGATCGACTCGGCGGCGCTGGCGACGTCCTCGAGGGCGCGCTCCAGCCCCAGTTCCGTGACCAGCTGCTTGCCCTTGTTGGCGCCGACCTGGTCGTAGCCCAGCTCCACGCCGCTCTCGAGGTGGTCGAAGAACGCCGGCGCGATCGCGGCATAGCCGTGTTCGGCGAAGCGGTCGGTCACGCGGCGGATGTGCGCGGTGACGCCGAAGATCTCCTGGATCACCACGATGCCGCCCTTCGGCTTGCCCTGCGGCTGGGCGAGGTAGCCGCCGATGCACTGGGTGCGGCTGGTGGGGATGTTGATGTGCTGGCCCATGGGCGGCTCCGGAGAGGGGATCGCGTGAAGTCTAGCCGCGCCGGTGGCCGGGCCGCACTGCCGTATAATTGCCGGCTGTTCCGCACGTTTCCGGTGGCGCCACGCATGTCCCAGACCGCACACAAGATCGGCTTCGTCAGCCTCGGCTGCCCCAAGGCGCTGGTCGATTCCGAGCGCATCCTCACCCAGCTCAAGGTCGAGGGCTACGAGATCGTGCCCAGCTACAACGCCGCCGACGCGGTGGTGGTGAATACCTGCGGCTTCATCGATGCCGCGGTGCAGGAATCGCTGGACTCGATCGGCACCGCGTTGCACGAGAACGGCAAGGTGATCGTCACCGGCTGCCTGGGCAAGCGCGAGGCGCTGATCCGCGAGGCGTACCCGGACGTGCTGTCGGTCAGCGGCCCGCAGGACTACGCCAGCGTGATGAGCGCGGTGCACGCGGCGCTGCCGCCCCGGCGCAACAAGTTCATCGACATCGTGCCGGACACGGGCGTGAAGCTCACCCCGAAGCATTACGCCTACCTGAAGATTTCCGAAGGCTGCAACCACCGCTGCAGCTTCTGCATCATCCCGTCGATGCGCGGCAACCTGGTATCGCGCCCGGTCGACGAGGTGCTGGTCGAGGCCGAGAAGCTGGTCAAGGGCGGCGTCAAGGAGTTGCTGGTGATCTCGCAGGACACCAGCGCCTACGGCGTCGACCTGAAGTACGCCGAGCGCGAGTGGCGCGGCAAGGCGTACCGCACGCGCATGACCGAGCTGTGCGAAGGCCTGTCGGAACTCGGCGCGTGGACGCGGCTGCACTACGTCTACCCGTACCCGCACGTGGACGAGGTGATGCCGCTGATGGCGGCAGGCAAAATCCTGCCGTACCTCGACATCCCGTTCCAGCACGCCAGCCCGCGCATCCTGAAGCTGATGAAGCGGCCGGGCAACATCGACAAGACGCTGGAGCGCATCCGCAACTGGCGCGCCCAGGTGCCCGATCTCACCATCCGCAGCACCTTCATCGTGGGCTTCCCCGGCGAGACCGAGGCCGAGTTCGAGGAGTTGCTCGACTTCCTGCGCGAGGCCGAACTCGACCGCGTCGGCGCGTTCGCCTATTCGCCGGTGGACGGCGCGAAGGCGAACGAGCTGCCCGGCGCGGTCTCCGAGGAGCTGAAGGAGGATCGCCTCGAGCAGTTCATGGCGGTGCAGGCGGAGATCTCCGCCGCGAAGCTGCAGCGCAAGATCGGCCGCACGATCCGGGTGCTGGTGGACGAGACGAATGCCGCCGGCGCGGTGGCGCGCTCGGCCGCCGACGCGCCGGAGATCGACGGCACGGTGCTGGTCGCCGACGGCCAGTCGCTGAAGCCCGGCCAGTTCGTCGATGTGGTGGTCGAGGGCGCCAGCGAGCATGACCTGCACGCTCGCCTCGCGCATCCCGCGCTCAAGATCATTTGAAAGGGCGGCCAGCGATGGCCGCTTCTGGCGTTGATGCGAAGCGCGGAATGAACGTCATGGCAATCAGCGGGCTGCCGCGCTCTTGGATGAGCGCATGAACAGGGCGCGCTTCGTGGCGCCGGCCCGCGGCACGGTCGATCCGGCGGTGTTCGGGCGGATGCCGCTGTCGGCGTGGCGCGAATACGCCGACCTGCTCGACGGCGCGGCGTGGCCGTCCATCGACGCGCTCAACCGCCGCGTCCCCGCCGGCATGGCGCAGCGCTTCGTGGCGCAGACGCCGGCGCTGCTCGCCGACGGCCTGCACTACGAGCAGCGCATCGCCGAGCGTGGCGGGATCGCCACCCGCGAAGGCAACTGGCACGACCTGCTGAATGCCTTGGTGTGGCTGCGCCATCCGGCGATCAAGCGTGCGCTCAACGCACGCCAGATGGCCGAGGTGGCCCGCATGGGGCCGAAGCTGCGCTCGCGCGCGCAGTACGCGATGACCCACTTCGACGAGGCCGGCGTGATCGTCGCCGTGCGCGATCCCGCGCTGCTGGCGCTGTGGGACGCGCACGACTGGCACGGCATGTTCTGGCGCCGGCGCCAGGCCTGGCTGGACGGTTCGATCCGGCTGGCCGTGTTCGGCCACGCCCTGCTGGAGCATGCGTTGAGCCCGGACAAGCTGCTAGTGGCCAAGGCGCTGGTGTTCCGCTGCGATGATGCGGCCGAATCCTTGCCGGCCCGTTGCGCCGAGGCCATCGCCGCCGGCCGGCTGCTGCACGATCCGCAGGAACTGCGCCCGCTGCCGTTGTCGGGAATCCCGGACTGGCATCCCGGGAATGCCGGCGAGGCCTTCCATCGCAGCGCGGCCTGCTACCAGCCGCGGCGGGCCGGGCGGGCGTATCCGCCGGTCGTCTGAACCGGCTCCGGGCTGGGGCTGCCCGCCGAAACCCGTTCCGGCGCCGCGTCAGTCCCGTTCGTAATCGACCGCCAGCACGGCGAATGCCGTCGTTCCGCCGGGCAGCTCGGCGGCGAACTCGTCGTCCACGTGCTTCTTCAGCACTGCCCGCGCCAGCGGCGAGTCGATGCTGATCCAGCCGCGTTTCGCGTCGGTCTCGTCCGGGCCGACGATGCGGTAGCGGTGGAGCTCGCCGGTGGCGACGTTCTCCAGCTCGATGCAGGCGCCGAAGAACACCGCGCCGCGGTCGCCCGGCGCGCCTTCGGCCACCTTGAGCGCGGGGATCCGCTTGCTGAGGTAGCGCGCGCGGCGGTCGATCTCGCCCAGCTGCTTCTTGCGGTAGGTGTACTCGGCGTTTTCCGAGCGGTCGCCCTCGGCCGCGGCGGCGGCCAGCGCCTTCACCACCTCCGGGCGCAGCACGTGCCACAGGTGGTCGAGTTCGGCCTTGAGGCGCTCGAAGCCCTCGCGCGTGATGATCGCGGTGGAACCGGCCGAGGGCGGGCGCCAGCGGCTCATGCGGGGCTGGCCAGGCGCTGCCGCTGCGCGTCGATCTCGGCGCGCAGCGGGTGGTCGGGCCAGGCGCCGGCGAGCTGGTCCAGCAGGACCGTCGCCTCGGCGCGCTGGTCGGCGTGGTCGGCCAGCAGGCGCGCGGCCAGCAGGCCGTAGTGCGGTGCCTGCGGGTCGCGCGGCCAGTGCGCGAGGTAGCCGCGGCACAGGTGGATCGCGATGCGGCCCATGCCCAGTCGCGCGGCCAGTTCGGCCAGCCCGCCGCAGGTCTGCGGGTCGTCCGGCACGAACCCGGCGTCGATGCCGCAGCATTCCTGCAGCACGCCGAGCGCACGGCGCGATTCGCCCCGGGCGGTCAGTGCGGCGATCCAGATCTGGCCGTGCACCAGCAGGTCGTCGCGCAGGCCCTGCCGGTGCAGCAGCTCGCGGTAGAACTGGTGCACCGGGAGCGGCGCGTCGCGTTCCCGCAGCCGGGCGGCGAGGAGCCGCAAGGCGGCCAGCGGATCGTCGACGGCGAGCTGGCGCGCCTCGTCGACCAGCCGGCTGTCGGCATCCTGGCCCGAAGCCCTGGCCAGCTCCGGGGCCTCGGGAACCAGGCCGAAGCGTTCGTGGCGCTGGTGGATCATCGCGCCCATCAGGTGGAAGGCGAGCACGATCAGGTAGGTGTAGGCGAACGCGAACAGCGGCAGGGCCAGCAGCCGCGGCAGCAGTGCCGAGGTGACCGAGGCCAGCACGATCAGCAGGCCGAGCAGCAGGTTGATCGCCACCGGGATCAGGTAGGCGGCGCCGAAGCCGCCGATGACGCGCGCCCAGTTCAGCGGGTTGAGCGACAGCGCGAGGTTGCCGTCGAACGCCAGCGACATGTCGATCGCCGGCAGCGCCAGGGCGGCCACCAGCAGTACCGGCCACAGCGCGCGCGGGAAGAACACGATCGCCAGCACGCACAGCGCGACCACCAGCAGGTGGATCGCGGTGAGCCCCCAGCCGCTGGCGCTGTTGCCGTCGCTGCCGACGTCCGGCGGATCGGCGTAGCCGTTGGCGGTGTGCAGCAGGCAGTCGGCGGCGTAGCGCCAGGTTGCGGCCCATACCAGGGCACTGGCCAGCGCGCCGGTCCACGAAGGCAGCAGGCCGACATAGTGCACCAGCGCCAGTACCACGCAGGTGGCCAGCCCGGCGCCGCGCAGCGGGTAGCCGAAGCTGGCCTGCAGGCGTTGCGCGAATGGCGTGTCGGCGGCGACGACTTCGATGCGGGACATGGCGCGGGCCCTCAGCGCTTGCCGCCGAAGATCCCGCCCAGCACGCCGCGCAGGATCTGCCGGCCGATCTGGCTGCCCATCGTGCGCACCACCTGCTTGCCCATCGTCTCGACCATGCCTTGGCGACGCGCGGTACCGAACAGCACGTCGTGCACGGCGCCGCCCCAGCCCGTTTCGCCGGTCTTGCCCGGTTGGACCGGCGGATCGCCCGCGGTGGCGGCCGCCTTGTCGTCGGCGCGCCTGGCGAGGATCTCGGCGGCCGATTCGCGATTGACCGGATGGTCGTACTTGCCGCCCACCGGCGAGCGCTGGCGGATGGTGGCGCGTTCGGCGTCGGTGATCGCGCCGATGCGGCAGCACGGCGCGGTCACCAGCACCTGTTCCACCGGCGTGGGCACGCCGCCGCCGGCCAGGGTGGAGGCCAGCGCCTCGCCGACGGCCAGCCTGGTGATCGCCGCGGTGACGTCGAGCTTCGGGTTGGCCACGAAGGTTTCCGCCGCCGCCTTGACCGCCTTCTGGTCGCGCGGGGTGAACGCGCGCAGCGCGTGCTGGATGCGGTTGCCGAGCTGGCCGAGGATCACGCCCGGCACGTCGTCGGGATTCTGCGAGCAGAAGTACACGCCCACGCCCTTGGAGCGGATCAGCCGCACCACCTGCTCGACCCGCTGCTGCAGCGCCGGCGAGGCGTCGTCGAACAGCAGGTGCGCCTCGTCGAAGAAGAACACCAGCTTCGGCTGGTCGAGGTCGCCCACTTCGGGCAGCTGCTCGAACAGCTCGGACAGCAGCCACAGCAGGAAGGTGGAATACAGCCGCGGCTTCAGGATCAGCTGGTCGGCGGCCAGCACGTTGATGATGCCGCGTCCGCTCATGTCCTGGCGCATCAGGTCGGCCAGCTCCAGCGCTGGTTCGCCGAAGAACTGGTCGGCGCCGTCGTTTTCCAGCTTCAGCAGCGCGCGCTGGATCGCCGCGATGCTGGTCGTGCCGATCAGGCCGTACCGGGTCGAGAGCGCCTTGGCGTTGTCGGCAGCGTAGCCGAGCAGGGCGCGCAGGTCGGCCAGGTCGAGCAGCAGCCAGCCCTGGTCGTCGGCGGCCTTGAACGCCACTTCCAGCACGCCCTCCTGGGTGTCGTTCAACTCCAGCACGCGGCCGAGCAGGGTGGGGCCCATCTCGCTGACGGTGGCGCGCACCGGGTGGCCGAGCTTGCCGTAGATGTCCCAGAAGATCACCGGGTTGGCCTGCGCCTTCCAGTCGGTGAGCTTGAGCTTGTCCAGGCGCGCCTTGAGCTTGTCGCCCGGTGCGTCGGCGGCCATCGACAGGCCGGCCAGGTCGCCCTTGGCGTCGGCCAGGAAGCACGGCACGCCCAGCCGCGAGAAGCCTTCGGCCAGCACCATCAGCGAAACGGATTTGCCGGTGCCGGTGGCGCCGGCGATCATGCCGTGGCGGTTGCCGTAATGCGGGTCGAGGTTGACGCTGGTGCTGTCGTTGCGGCCGATCAGGATCTCGGTCATGGTGTTCCATCCGTTGCGGGTCGGGCGATTGTAGCCAGGGCGCAGGAATTTTCGCGGCGCATTGAGTCCGGGCGGTGCGCCCGCTATGGTGGGCGTTTTCCGCGGGTGAAGTACGTGATGTCGTTGCGTCTGCCGGTTCGATCCATGCGTATGCTGTCCCTGGCCGCGGCGGGAATGCTGCTCGGCGCCTGCGCCAGTACCGGCGACGCCAGGCACCCGGCCCAGGTCGATGCGCTCTACGGCCAGCTCGACCAGGCGAGCAAGGGCTACGAGACCGCCTTGCAGCAATCGCGCGCGGGCGACCGGCAGGCATCGCAGCAGACCCTGGCCCGTTCGCTCGACAGCCTGAAGGCAGCCGCGGCACGCTGCGGCAATACGGCCGGCTGTGATCCGCAGCGGTTCTTCTCGGCGTTCGACCATCTGCTGCGCCTGAAGGACGGCGATTTCGACGACGCGCCGGACCTTGGCGGCGACGTCGAGCCGTCGCAGGCGGCGCTGGCCGCCGGCAAGGCCGGCCCGGGCAGCCTGCCGCAGGCGCAGCGCAGCGTGACCCTGCTGCACGGGCAGAAGCTGTCCCAGCTGATCGCGATGAACGGACCGGTGAAGGCGGCGCTGGAGATGTGGCTGACCCAGTGGCGCCCGCAGCTGATGGACGCCTGGGTCAACTACCAGTACCTGCGCTACCAGATGTGGCCGCAGTACGAGAAGGCGGACCTGCCCGAGGCGCTGCTGTTCGGCATTCTGGCCAAGGAATCCGGCGGCAAGGTAAACGCAGTGTCGCGCTCCGGCGCGGCCGGGCCGTTGCAGTTCATGTACGCCACCGGCATGCGCTTCGGCCTGGGCAACGACAATGGCTTCGATACGCGCTTCGACCCGGCCGCCTCGGCGCGGGCGAATGCCGAGTACATCAACGAGCAGTTGCGGATCTTCAACGACAACCTCGAGCTCGCCCTGGGCGCCTACAACGGCGGCGAGGGCCGCATGCGCCGCTCGGTCGGCAACAACACCGCGACGAGCTTCTACGACCCGCGCATCTACGACCAGCTGTCGCAGGAAACCCGCGACTACGTGCCGGCCGTGCTGGCCGCGGCCTGGCTGTTCCAGCATCCGGACAGCTACAACCTGCGCTTCCCCAGGGTCGACGGGGCGCCCGGCTCAGTCACCCTGAAGCGGCCGGCTTCGCTGACCGAACTGACCGTGTGCCTGGGGTCGGCCGGCGGCATGAGCGACGGCTGGTTCCGCACGTTGCGCAACCTCAACCCGCGGCTGGATCCGCAGGTGAGCCAGCCGGCGGGCGCCACGCTGCAACTGCCGAAACTGCTGGAAAAGGCCTACGCGTCGCGCTGCGTCGATGGCCCGTGGCCGATCCTCGCCGACGACCTGCACCGTGCCGTGGTGCCGGTGGTGCCGGCGCCATCGGTGGCACCGGCGGCGAAGGTGGCGAGGGAAACCCGCCACTACAAGGTGCGCCACGGCGACACGCTGATCAGCATCG
>NZ_LVJR01000110.1 GCF_001617365.1 Rhodanobacter sp. FW104-R8 | reverse complement strand
GCAGCTGGCCGGCGTGCAGGTCGACCATGCCTGGTCAGGGCTGATGAGCTATGCGCGTCACCAGATGCCGCAGATCGGCGGCGACGGCAACGGCCTGTGGTGGGCCCAGGCCTTCGGCGGGCACGGCCTGGCGCCGACCTGCGCCGCCGGCGAGCTGCTGGCCGCTGCCATCGCGCAGGGCGATGACGGCTGGAAACAGTTTGCCGGTTACGGCCTGGACAATACCCACCGGCCTTTCGGGTATCTTGCCGCGCAGGCCACGTACTGGTGGCAGCAGGGTCGCGATTGTCTGAAGACGAGGCTGGAAGGATGAGTGAGGCGAACCACCCCGAGATCAGCTGGGCCGATTTCGAAAAGGTATGGATCGTCGCCGGCACGGTGACGAAGGTCGAGGCATTCCCCGAGGCGCGCAAGCCGGCCTGGAAGGTATGGGTGGACTTCGGCCCCTACGGCGAGAAGAAGACCAGCGCGCAGATCGCCGCGCTGTACCGCGCGGAGGATCTCGTCGGGCGGCAGATCGTGGGCGTGATCAATTTCCCGGAAAAGCAGATCGGCCCGTTCCGCTCGCAGTTCCTGCTCACCGGCTTTCCCACCGACGAGGGCGTGGTGGTCACCGCAATCGAGCGCCCGGTGCCGAACGGTACCCGGCTGGCCTGAGCCGGTCGCATGTTGCCTGCGGTTCGCCCGCAACGCGCCAGCGCGGATCCGCTTTCGCCGGCCACCATGCGGGCTTCGTCCTCGCCGTGGAGCCCCGCATGAACCTGACCGTCCGCACGCTGTGGATCGGCACCGGCCTGTTGCTGGCCGGTTGGGCGCACGCGCACGAGGCGAGCTGGAACCGGCCGCGGCAGCCATTCCGCATCTACGGCAACAGCTGGTACGTGGGCACGCAGGGATTGAGCGCGATCCTGATCACTTCGCCGCAAGGCCACGTGCTGATCGACGGCACGCTGGAAGGCAAGGCGGCGCAGATCGAGGCGAACATCCGCGCGCTCGGTTTTCGCCTGTGCGACATCAAGTGGATTCTCAACTCGCATGCCCATGCCGACCATGCCGGAGCGATCGCCAGGCTGGCGCGCGACAGCGGCGCCACCGTGGCGGCGAGCGCGGCGGGGGCGAAGGCGCTGCGCCTGGGCGGCAACGACCCGGACGATCCGCAATTCGGCATGGCGCCGCGCTATCCGGCGGTCACGCCGGTCGAGGTGGTCGCCGACGACGCTGCCGTGCAGGTGGGGCCGATCGCGGTAGTGGCGCACTACACGCCCGGCCATACCCCGGGCAGCACCTCGTGGACCTGGCGCTCTTGCGAAGGAGGGCGTTGCCTGACGCTCGCCTACGTCGACAGCCTCACCGCGCTCGGCCGCCACGGCTTCCGTTACCGCGACGAGCCGGCCCGGGTCGCCGGCTTCCGCCAGACCTTCGCGATGGTGGCCAGCTTGCCCTGCGACATCCTGATCACGCCGCATCCCGAGGCCAGCGGCTTCATGCAGAGGGTTGCCGCACGCGATCGCGAGCATGCGCCCGATGCCCTGATCGACGCCGGTGCCTGTCGTGCCTATGCCGCGGTGGCGGAGCCGCGCTTCGAGGAACGCCTGGCGAAGGAGCTGCAGGGCGCGCGGCACGCCGGCAACTGAGGCAGTAGCGGCCCGCCTGATGGATCAGCGGTCCAGCCACACCTCCAGCCCCTGCGCATTCAGCTCGATGTCCATGCCCAGCAGCTGGCGCAGCGCGTCGCGACCCTGGCGCCAGCCATGGGCTTCGGCGCGCGCGGCATAGAGATCGGTGAGCGACTCCATCAGCATGACGTGCCGGTCCGGCTTGCCGTGGGCGGCGCGGGCCAGCACGACCATCGCGTCGATCTGCGCGTGCAGGTCGGCAGCCAGCCGTTCCACCTGCTCGACCCGGCCGTAGTGGGTGAGGTACATCGCGGCGGGTTTCAGCGCGAGCAGCCGCTCGATCGACGCATGCAGTGCCGGGGGATCGAACTGTACCGGTGACGTGGTCGGCAGGATGAACGGGCCGTTCGCGGTGTCGAAATCGCGATACGACAGGCCGAACACGTCGCCGGTGAAACACGCGTTGGCGCGTTCGTCGTACACGGTGAGGTGGTGCTTCGCGTGGCCAGGCGTATCGATACAGTGCAGCGGCCGGCCGGCCAGCTCCACCGCGTGCCCGTCCGGTGCCTCGACGACGCGTTCGGCGGGGATCGGGCGCAAGCGGCCGTAGGTATGCTCCATCACCGCCTCGCCGTACACCGCGCTGGCGCCGGCCCACAGCACGGACGGATCGATCATGTGGCGCGCGCCGCGCGGATGCACCACCAGCTTCGCGTTCGGCAACCGCGCGATCAGTTCGCCGGCACCGCCGGCGTGGTCCAGGTGCACGTGGGTGAGGATCAGCCAGTCCACCGCGGCGGCGGAAATCCCGGCTTCGTCCAGTGCCGCCAGCATGCGCGGTACGGCGAAGTTCGTGCCGCAGTCGATGAAGGCGCCGCGGCCGCTCTCGACCACCAGGTAGGCCGCGTCGAACCGCGGCCGCACGAAGCCGGTGTCGATGGTGTGGATGCCGTGGGTTGCCATGGTCAGCTTCTCGATCGGTTGATCCGTCGAGGTTAGCAAGCCGGCCCGACCGAGGCACTTGCACCTTGGTCGGGCGTCAGCCTTTCATCCTGGCGGCCTTCGGTGGCCGCGGCACGCGCCACAGGTACCAGGCGGCGGCGGTGCGATGCGGGCTCCAGGCGACGCCGATCGCCGCCAGCGCCTTCGGCGTGGGCGCCGTTTCCAGCGACTTCAGCAAGCGGTAGCCCTCGCGCACGCCGAAGTCGTCCACGGGCAGGATGTCGAGCCGGTCGAGGCTGTAGATCAGGAACATTTCCACGGTCCAGCGGCCGATGCCTTTCAATGCACCGAGCCGGGCGATCATTTCCTCATCGGGCAAGGTCAGGGCCGTGGCCAGGTCCGGTACCACGCCACCCAGCGTGGCTGTGGCGATGCCGCGGATCGTCTCGGTCTTGCGTGCCGAAAACCCACATCCGCGCATCGCGTCGATCGCGGTATCGAGCAATTGCTCCGGTGAAGGAAACGCCTGCCGCGGGTACAGCGCCAGCAGCCGCGCCAGGATCGCGTCGCCGGCCTTCACGTGCAACTGCTGGTAGGCCACCGCGCGTACGAGTGCCTCGTACGGCTCGCGTGCCGGTTTCGGTTCGTGCCCGCAGGGGCCGACCTGCGCGACCAGGCGCGCCCAGTCGGCGTCGATCGCGGCCAGGAAGGTGGATGCATCGACGCTGCGCTTCATCTAGCCGGCCCGGCGGAAGGTGAGGTTGATGCGACAGTCGCCCAGCGCGGTGTGATGATTCGGCTTCAGCGGCAGCACGCCGTGGTAGCGCAGCCGCGCCGGACCGCCCCATACCACCACATCGCCATGCGCCAGCGGCACGCGTTGCGCACGATCGGAACGCTGCAAGCCGCCAAACAGGAACACCGCCGGAATGCCCAGCGAGACCGACACGATCGGCTGGCCCAGGTCACGCTCGTCGCGATCCTGGTGCAGGCTCAGCCGCGTGCCCGCTTCGTAGCGGTTGACCAGGCAGGCATCCGGCACGAAGCCGGTGAAACCGGCGTGCGCCGCGGCAGTAGCCGCCAGGTGCAGGAATACCCGTGGCATCGGTGGCCATGGTCTGCCGCTGTCCGGATCGATCGGGTCGTAGCGGTAACCGCGGCGGTCGCTGACCCAGCCCAGCGATCCCGCATTGGTCATCGCCACCGACATGCGGAAACCGCCGGGCGTGGCCAGGTGGCGGAACGGCGCCTGCGCCACGATCGCGTCGAGCGCCTGCAGCAACGCCGCCTCATCCGCCAGCGCAAACCCGCGCAGCACCATCGCGCCCTCGCCCAGGGGTTCATCCCGGCGGACAGGAGCGGCAGCGAACAGGTCGGTGGTGATCATGTGGCGTCGTGGAAGATGATGCCAAGCGTGTGGCGATGGCCACTGCGCACGCGGCTGACGCCGTGGCGCATGGCCACTCGGTAGCTGCCGCGCGCGCCCTGCACCGGCCGCTGGTGCACCGCGAACACCGCTGCGTCGCCCTGGTGCAGCGGCACCACTTCGGCGCGCGACTGCATGCGCGGGCGCTGCTCGGTCAGCACGAATTCGCCGCCGCCGAAATCGCGTCCCGGCTCGGACAGCAGGATCGCCAGCTGCAACGGAAACACGTGCTCGCCGTACAGGTCCTGGTGCAGGCAGTTGTAGTCGCCTGCGCCGTACTGCAGCAGCAACGGGGTGGGGCGCCGCTGGCTGGCGGCGTGACAGCGGTCGATGAATTCGGCGTGGGTGGCGGGGTAGCGCGCGGGCAGCCCCATCGACGCGTTCCAGCGGTTGGCGACGGGCGCCAGCCGCGGGTAGACCGCACTGCGCAGCACGGCCACCAGCTCCGGCAGCGGATAGCTGAAATAGCGGTATTCGCCGCGGCCGAAGCCGTGGCGGCTCATCACCACGCGGCTGCGGAAGCCCTTGTCGTCGGCGTACATGGCGGCCAGCGCCGCGCACTCCTGCGGCGACAGCAGGGCCTCCAGCACCGCGCAACCGTGTGCGTCGAGTTCATCGGCGATGCCGGCCCAGTCGTACACCGGCAGCCGTGCATCGGCTTCGGGGGCAGGGCGCAGCTGCGCATTCATGCTTGCGCCTCGCGGTCCAGCAGCGCGCGCTTGCGCTGCACGCCCCAGCGGTAGCCGGACAAATCGCCGTCGTTGCGCACCACGCGGTGACAAGGGATCGCCACCGCCAGCAGGTTGCTGGCACAAGCCTGCGCCACCGCCCGCGTCGCCGTGGGCGAGCCGATGCGCCGCGCGATCTCGCTGTAGCTGGCGGTGCTGCCGGCCGGAATCTCGCGCAGCGCCTGCCACACGCGCTGCTGGAAGGCGGTGCCGCGCACGTCCAGCGGCAGGTCCAGGCCGATTGCGGGAGCCTCGACGAAACCTACCACCTGCGCCACCAACTGCTCGTAGTCGCGGTCGCCACCGATCAGCCTGGCCTTCGGGAAGCGATCCTGCAGCTCGCGAGCCAGCGCATCCGGGTCGTCGCCGAGCAGGATCGCGCACACGCCGCGTTCGCTCTGCGCGACCAGAATCGCGCCCAGCGAGCATTCGCCGATGGCGAAGCGGATCTCGCTGTCGGCGCCGCCGGCGCGATAGCTGGAGGGCGTCATGCCCAGCACCTGGTTGGCGGTTTCGTAGAAGCGGCTGCTGGCGTTGTAGCCAGCGTCGAAGATCGCTGCGGTCACCGAAGCGCCGCGCTCCAGCTCGTTGCGCACGCGACGGCTGCGATGCGCCGTGGCGTACTGCTTCGGGGTCACGCCGGTGACGGCCTTGAACACGCGGTGGAAGTGGAACGGGCTGAGCCCAGTCGGTCGTGCCAGCTGCTCCAGCGTGGGCGTCGTCTCGGCCTGCGCGATCGCGCGGCAGGCGGTGGTGACCAGCGCCGCATGCTGCTCCGCCAGCGACGGCTGGTCAGGCTTGCAGCGCTTGCACGGGCGAAAGCCGGCGCGTTCCGCCTCGGCGGCGGTGGCGTGGAACGCCACGTTCTCGGGCCGGGCCGGGCGCGCCACGCAGGATGGGCGGCAGTACACGCCGGTGGTTTTCACCGAATAGAAGAAGCTGCCGTCAGCACGCGTGTCGCGCGCCTGCACCGCGGCCCAGCGCGGGTCGGTAACGGTGGTGGCAGCAAGCACGGTCTGTTTGTCGGAGGTTTTCATGACTGTTCCTTCCCGAAGATTATCTCGTGCAGCCAATCTACGGATCGGTCGGCCCCGCCACACCCCGGGTCTTGCGGTCGAATTCGAGCCGGCTCACCACGCCAGCACGAGCTTGCCGATATGCGCACTGCCCTCCATCAGCGCGTGCGCCCGGGCCGCTTCGGCCGCGGGAAAGACCTGATGGATCACCGGCCGCACCGTGCCTGCTTCGAGCAGTGGCCAGACCTTTTCATGCAGCTGGCGGGCCAGCGCCCCCTTGAACGCCACGTCGCGCGCACGCAAGGTGGAACCGGTGAGGGTGAGCCGGCGACGCATGATCGTGCCGGCGTCGATGGCCGCCTTGCTGCCGCCCAGCGTGGCGATGAAGACCAGCCGGCCGCCTTCGGCCAGCGCTTCGATCTCGCGCGGGATGTAGTCGCCTGCGACCATGTCCAGGATCACGTCCACACCGCGGCCCCCCGTCGCCTGTTTCACCACGGCGACGAAATCCTCTCTGTGGTAGTCGATCGCGCGCTCTGCGCCCAGCCGCTCACACGCGGCGCATTTCTCCGCATTGCCGGCGGTGGCGAACACGCGATGGCCGAACGCGTGGGCGAGCTGGATCGCGGTGACCCCGATGCCGCTGGAACCGCCCTGTACCAGCAAGGTTTCCCAGGCGCCGCCTTCGCCGCGGCCAAGCTGGCCGCGCTCGAACACGTTGTTCCATACAGTGAAATGGTTCTCCGGGAGTGCCGCCGCCTCGACCATCGAGAATCCCGCCGGCACCGGCAGGCACTGCGGCAGCGGCGCCACCGCGTATTCGGCATAGCCGCCGCCGGCGAGCAGGGCGCACACCGCATCGCCCGGCTCGAAGCCGAACGGGTTGCCGCCGGTGAAGTCGCCTTCCACCAGGATGCCGGCCACCTCCAGCCCGGGCAGGTCGGAGGCGCCCGGCGGTGGCGCGTAGTTGCCCTGGCGCTGGAATACGTCCGGCCGGTTGACCCCGGCCGCGGCTACCTTGATCAGCACCTCGCCCGGGCCCGGCTGCGGGATCGGCCGTTCGGTCAGCCGCAACACCCGCGGGCCGCCCGGCCGGACGATCTCGACGGCTTGCATGGTGGGCATGGGCGTGCTCCGCGGCGGCGTGTCGATGCCGTCAACACTAGCGGCGACACGCGCGAAATCAAGCGTATCGGCTCAGCTGTCGCCGGCCTTCAGCCAGGCGAGGAAGTCGGCCTGCATCTCGGCGCTCAGGCCGTGGTCGATCGGGTAGATCCGGGTCTCGTGCGGCACCTGCAGCGCATCCAGCCATTGATCGGCGCGCTGTGCCCAGCTCACCGGCAGCTTGCTGTCGTGGGCGCCATGGGCGATGAAGGCGCGCAGGCCGGCCAGTTGCGTCCGGTCGGCCAGCTGCGGTTCCAGCTCGGGCAGGATGCGGCCGGACAGCACGGCGAACCCGGCCACGCTGTGCGGTGCGGTCAGCCCCACGCTGGCGCTGAGGATGCCGCCCTGGCTGAATCCGGCGATCACCGTATGGCGCGGTTCGATGCGCCAGGCTGCCTGCAGTTGCCCGATCAGGCGGATCAGCGCGAGCCGGCTCTGCTCCGCTTCGGCGGCATCGATGCTGGGGCCGTCGGCGGTGAACGCCACGCGGAACCAGCCGTACTGTCCCGGCGCGAAAGCCAGCGGGCCGCGGGGCAGCACCACCAGCATATCGGGATCGGCCGCGTCGGCCAGCGGGGCGAGGTTGCCCTCGTTGCCGCCGACCCCGTGCAACAGCAGCAACAACGCCTTCGGGGCGGCCGGCCGCGGTTCGCGCAGGCGGAAGGAGAGGCCCGAGGCAGGATCGTCCTGCAGCGGGCCGAGCGGGGAGGGTGACGGAATGGACATGGCGAACTCTCGTGGCGTGGCTCGATGGAAGCGGCGGCCGACCGATCGCCGCCGGCCGGATCACGCTGCCGCGTCCACCAGCACCAGTTCGGCGTCTTCCAGCGCGGTCACTTTCAACACCGACTCGTCGCGGATCGCGGCGCCGTCGCGGGCGTGCAGCTTCACGCCGTTGAGTTCCACCTTGCCGGTGGCCGGCACCAGATAGGCGTAACGGCCGGGGGCCAGCGCGTACTCGGTGCTTTCGCCGGCCTTGAGCGTGGCGCCCAGCACGCGCGCGTCGGTGCGCAGCGGCAGCGCCTCGGTATCGTCCTTGAAGCCGCTGGCCAGCGCCACGAAGCGGCCCGAACGATCCCCCTTGGGAAACGGCCGCGCGCCCCACGACGGCGCCCCGCCGTTCCGGTCGGGGATGATCCAGATCTGGAAGATGCGCGTGGTCACGTTCTCCAGGTTGTACTCGGCGTGGGTGATGCCGCTGCCCGCGCTCATCACCTGCACGTCGCCGGCCTCGGTGCGGCCCGCGTTGCCCAGGCTGTCCTTGTGGCTGATCGCGCCTTCGCGCACGTAGGTGATGATCTCCATGTCCGCGTGGGGATGCGGCGGGAAGCCGGTCTGCGGCGCGATGGTGTCGTCGTTCCACACGCGCAGCGCGCCCCAGCCCATGCGCTTCGCGTCGTGGTAGCCGGCGAAGGAGAAATGATGCTTGGCCTTGAGCCAGCCGTGGTCGGCTCCGCCCAGGCTGTCGAAGGGTCTGCGTTCAATCACGGCGATGCTCCTCATGTTCATCGCGCCAGGATGGCGCCCGGGTGCAACATAAGGCTACGCAGCGCCGCCTGAAACGGGCGCGAAGGAAACGGATTGTCGCCGTTCCGGCGCCAGTGCCGGCTTACCAGTCGGTGGGCCGGTAATCCTTCAGGAATTGGCCCCACACGTGCTCGCCGGTGTTGATGCCGTGGATGATCGGGTCGACGATGCGGGCGGCACCGTCGACGATGTCCAGCGGCGGGTGGAAGCGTTCCTCGCGCACCTTCTTTGCGGCCAGCTCGGCGGGGTCCTCGTCGGTCACCCAGCCGGTGTCGACGCTGTTCATGTGGATGCCGTCGTTGTGGTAGTCGGTGGCCGCGGTGCGCGTCATCATGTTCAGCGCGGCCTTGGCCATGTTGGTGTGCGGGTGGCGGGTGGTCTTGAAGCTGCGGTAGAACTGGCCCTCCATCGCCGACACGTTGACGATGTGCTTGTCGCGTTCGCCCGTGCGCAGCATCAGCGGCTTCAGCCGCGCGTTGATGATGAACGGCGCGATCGCGTTGACCAGCTGCACCTCCAGCAACTCCACCGACGGCACCTCGGCCATCAGCAGCCGCCACGAGTTGCGCTGGCGCAGGTCGACCTGCTGCAGGTCCTGGTCCAGCCGGCCTTCGGGGAACAGGTGGCTCTGCGCCAGCAGTTCCTCCGGCAGCAGCGGCAGCTGCGACAACTCGGCGGCGCGGGTCAGTCCGGCCAGTTCCGGCCCGCGCCCGGCCAGCGCGGTGCCGCCGGGCAGGATCTCCGCGCCGCGCAGGCCCTCGTAATGGCCGACCAGCCCGCGCACGTGCCCGGGCAGCTCGTGCAGCGCGGCGGTCTCGCCTTCCATCATGTGCGCGTAGAAATCCGGCGGCCGGCGCACGGTCTGGCAGGCGTTGTTGATGATGAAGTCCAGCCGCGGCCGCGTCGCCACCAGTTCCTGGCAGAACGCCTCGACGCTGGGCGTGTGGCGCAGGTCCAGGCCGTAGACCTGCAGGCGGTGGCCCCATGCGGCGAAGTCCGGCTCGGCCGCGTAGCGCGCCGCCGAGTCGCGCGGGAAGCGCGTGGTGACGATCAGCTCGGCGCCCGCGCGCAGCAGCTTCAGGCCGGCCTGGTAGCCGATCTTCACGCGGCCGCCGGTGAGCAGGGCCACGCGCCCGCGCAGGTCGGCCAGTTCGCCGCGCTTGGCGTAGTTGAACGCGGCACACTCGGGGCACAACTGGTCGTAGAAGAAATGGATGGACGTGTACTTGCGCTTGCACACGTAGCAGTGCTTCGGCTCGACCGACTCGCGCGGTTGCACAGCATCGGCCTCGGGCGGGACGTCGTGCGGCAGGAAGCCTTCCGGCGCGAACACGTTGGGCGTGGTGAACACCGGCTTGCGGCGCAGCGTGCGGATGCCGGTCCGCTCCAGCACGATTTCCTCGGCCTGTACCTTCGAGGCGTGGCGTGCCTTCTCGGCCGCCTTCAGCTTGATCCGGCGCACCGCCGGGTCGGGGTGGTAGACCTGCGCCACCGCCTGGTGCAGCCGCTGGCGGTCCTCGGCCGGGAGCCGGTCCAGCAGTTGTCGGTCGGCCGCCACCGATTCCAGCAGTGTCGCCGCGGCGCGCAGGCGCTCCAGCAGGTTGGCGTCCGCGTCGTCGGGCAAGGGCAGGGGGCCGGGCTTGATGGTCAAGGAGGTCTTCCGTCGTGATGGGGCGAAGCGTCGCCAACCGCCTATTTTGCCTGCTTCGGGCGGGTTTTCGGGAATCGCTGTGACAGGCAGCGCCCGGCGTCGCCGGCCACCAAGCAGAATCGGATTTTTGAAATTGGGATATTGCGCACAGTTCGATGGCATGACTAATGCTGAAGTTACGCCGTAACCGCCCAGGCCGGGCGGCGTAGCAGTACCCGGGTGGAGTATGGCGCTGGCAGGATCGAGCGCGATGGCCGCCCACAGCGATGAAGGCTTCCGCGTGTCGACAGCAGCAAGTGCGCATGTACAAGAGGCCGCCACGGCCCGGTCTGTCGCTGTGTTCCCTCCCACCGTTGATGCCTTGCTGGGCGACTTGCCCACGGCGCACCGTGCCTTGCCGATCGGCCACCGCGTGGCTGGGCAGGGCTGCCACGGCACGAAAACGGGCCGCGGCCTGCACGCGGCGGCGCGCATCCGTTTCGTCTACTTTCCGTCGGTCGACGGGGATGATTGCCGGGCGCTCTCCCACCCGCACCTGACCCTTGCCGAAGTCCTGCTGGACCGCGTGCTGGCTGCCCGTGCCGCCGGCCTGCGGCCGATGGCTCCCACGCTCGACTACGCCGCCGAGGCGCGCGCCACGGTGCGGCCGCCGCGCAGCATGTTCCATCCGGCCACGCTGGAATACCGCCGCTGGTACCGCACGGACGGCAGTGCACGCACCCAGCCGCTGACCCGCGAAGCGCTCGCGCTGCGGCTAGCGGCTACCGACGAACTGCCGATGAAGGAGGCGCGGGCCCGCGTCGCACAGCGCTCGCATGCGCTGCCGGCAGCCGACCAGGCATGGCTGGTCGATCGCCGCCATACGCCGCTGGAGCGGCGCCCGCTCAACCAGACGGAGTTCCGGATGCTGGTGCGCGCCCTGGATGTCATCTGGGACGTCTCGGGCGGCAACTCGCACATGGATCGCGTGAACCGCCGTATCGCGCTGCGCGCGGTCGCCGTGCTGGGCAACCTGCTGGACGAGTACGTCGCCTCGCCGTTCCAGTCTGCCGCGTTGGCCGAAACCTTCAACGAGTACCACCTGGCGCACCTGCGCCGGACCATCGAGAACTCGCGGCAGGCCGAATCCGCCTCGTGCGTCCTGCTGGCCGGGCCCAAGGCCTGGTTCGCCGCCAAATCGGCGCGGATGCGCGCCGAACATCAGCTCGGCCTGGCCAAGTCGCCGATGGCAGCCACCACGATGCGCCTGTCGGAGCGTCCGGTCGTCGCCATGGTCGGCGGCCGCCTGCACACATTCGTGGGCGGCCGACGCCCAGGCGCCCTCATGGCGCCGGCCGTGCCGACCTACGCCACGTTCGGCTGAGCCGCCAGCCGATCCATCGCTGATCCATCCGGTTGCCGATGCAACGGGCGGATGCGTGGCCGCATCTCCGCCATTGAACCGTGCGCCCGCATCCACCAGGCCAGAACCGCTCAGGCCGAACCAGGCCAAAGCCCGCTTGCGGCAGCAGCGCCGCATCGTTGCTGCAGGGGCACCCCCTGCTGGCGCATTCATCCGGACTTAACCCGCAGCGCGTTTGTGCTGCGCCGCGCATCCTGGCCGTAGTGGGTTGCCTCACGAACCGGCGGGCCTGACGACGCGAAAAGCGAGGAAACCATGAACACGACGGGGCCATCCAATGCCGTGCTGGCCAATCTTCGGCGGCTGCTGCCGGAGCTGGAGGGGCTGTATACCGACGTGCATGCGCATCCCGAACTGTCGATGCAGGAGGTTCGCACTGCGGGGCTGGCGGCCGAGTGGCTGCGCAAGGGCGGGCTACGAGGTGAGCACGGGCATCGGCAAGACGGGCGTGGTCGGCGTGCTTCGCC
The DNA here is from genome assembly GCF_001617365.1 of Rhodanobacter sp. FW104-R8. Classification (GTDB taxonomy): domain Bacteria; phylum Pseudomonadota; class Gammaproteobacteria; order Xanthomonadales; family Rhodanobacteraceae; genus Rhodanobacter. The sequence goes on along the minus strand of NZ_LVJR01000110.1, from coordinate 20,821 downwards.
ATGGCGAAGGGCCGGTCGTGATGCTGCGCGCCGACATGGATGCGCTGCCCGTCGCGGAAGTCACCGGCGTGCCGTATGCCAGCAAAGTGACCGCCACCGATCCCGAGGGCCGCACGGTGCCGGTGATGCACGCCTGCGGCCACGACATGCACGTGACCTGGCTGGCCGGTGTGGCCACGCTGTTGGCGCAGGCGCGCGAGGCCTGGCACGGCACGATCCTGGCGGTGTTCCAGCCCGGTGAGGAAACCGCCCAGGGCGCGCAGGCAATGATCGACGACGGCTTGCTCAAGCGCTACCCGAAACCGGACGTGGTGCTCGGCCAGCACGTGATGTTCGGCCCGGCCGGTGCCGTCGCCGGGCGCACCGGCGTGATCACCTCGGCGGCAGACAGCTTCCAGATCCGCCTGTTCGGGCGGGGCGCGCACGGCTCGATGCCGCAGGCCAGCATCGACCCGGTGGTGATGGCGGCGTCCGTGGTGCTGCGGCTGCAGACCATCGTGTTGCGCGAGATCGCCGCGGCGGAGTCGGCAGTGGTCACCGTCGGTGCGCTGCAGGCGGGCACCAAGCAGGCGGGCACCAAGGAGAACGTGATCCCGGACGAAGCGATCATCAAGCTCAACGTCCGCACCTTCGACGAAGGCGTGCGCCAGCGCGTGCTGGCCGCGATCACGCGCATCGTGAACGCCGCGGCCGCGGCCTCGGGCGCGCCGCGGCCGCCGGAGATCACGCCGCTGGACCGCTACGACCTGGTGTCCAACGACCAGGCGGCCAGCGCGCACGTGGTGGAGGCGTTCCGCCAGCACTTCCCGCCGGAAAGCGTGCGCCAGACCGGCCCGGCGCCGGCCAGCGAGGACTTCGGTTCGTTCGGCACGCAGTGGGGCGTGCCGTCGGTGTTCTGGTTCGTGGGCGGCACCGACCCGGCGGTCTATGCCAAGGCCAAGGAGGCCGGCAAGATCCAGGAACTTCCCACGAACCACAATCCGCGCTTCCTGCCCGTGCTGCATCCCACGCTGGAAACCGGCGTGGAGGCGATGGTGGTGGCGGCCATGGCCTGGCTGGGCACCGTGCCGGCGAGCGGGAGCCGATAGGGCATCGGATCGGCAGGTTGGCCAAGGGTTGCCTCGCCACCGCGACCGCGCATCCATGCTTCGATGCAAATGGAAACGGCGCCCGTGTTGCCACGACGCCGTTTCTGTTTCAGCGGAAGTCGCCCGGCGCCTGCGCATGCCGGCGCGGCGAACGGACTCAGAGCGCCTCGAAAATCCCCGCCGCGCCCATGCCGGTGCCGATGCACATGGTCACCATGCCGTACTTCTGCTTGCGCCGGCGCATGCCGTGCACCAGCGTGGCGATGCGAACCGCGCCGGTGGCGCCGAGCGGGTGGCCCAACGCGATGGCGCCACCGAGCGGATTGACCTTGGCCGGGTCGAGCTTGAGATCACCGATGACGGCAAGAGCCTGGGCGGCGAAGGCTTCATTGAGTTCGATCCAGTCGAGCTGATCCTGGCTGATGCCGGTCTGCCTGAGCGCCTTCGGGATCGCTTCCTTGGGGCCGATGCCCATGATCTCCGGGCGCACGCCGGCGACGGAGAAGCCGACGAAGCGGGCCAGCGGCTGCAAGTTGTACTGCTTGATCGCCTTTTCGCTGGCCAGCAGCACGGCGCCGGCGCCGTCGGACATCTGGCTGGAATTGCCGGCGGTGACGGTGCCGCCGAACTGGCCGTTGCGGAACACGGTCTTGAGCTTGGCCAGCACGTCGGCGGTGGTGCCGGCGCGCGGGCCTTCGTCGTTCTCGATCAGGCGGCTGTCGGTGACGATGCCGCGGGTGGCGAGATCGGGATAGTGGTCGGCGAGCTGGTACGGGGTGATCTCGTCCTTGAACTCGCCGGCGGCCTGGGCGGCGAGCGCGCGGCGGTGGCTTTCCACCGAGAACGCGTCCTGCTGCTCGCGGCTGACTTTCCACTGCTTGGCCACGTTCTCGGCGGTGATGCCCATGCCGTAGGCGATGCCGATGTGCTCGTTGTCGAAGATGCCCGGGTTCATCGCCACCTTGTGGCCCATCATCGGCACCATGCTCATGCTCTCGGTACCGCCGGCGAGCATCAGGTCGTCCTCGCCGAGGCGGATGCGGTCGGCCGCCATCGCCACCGATTGCAGGCCCGACGAGCAGAAGCGGTTGATGGTGACGCCGGGCACGGTATCGGGCAGGCCGGCCAGCAGTACGCCGATGCGCGCCACGTTCATGCCCTGCTCGGCCTCGGGCATGGCGCAGCCGATGATGGCGTCGCCGATCTGGTGTGGGTCGATGCCGGGCGCCTGCGCCATCACGGCGCGGATCACGTGGGCGAGCATGTCGTCCGGGCGGGTGTTGCGGAACACGCCGCGCGGCGCCTTGCCGACCGGGGTGCGGGTGGCGGCGACGATGTAGGCGTCTTGCACTTGCTTGGTCATTTCGTTCTCCGTTGCCCTCGCGCGTGGCGCGGATTCGGGCGAAGTTTTGTCGTGGCTTGCGGGGACAACCATCCCCACCCCAGCCCTTCCCTTGAAGGGGAGGGAGCAGGGCGCGCTCAGTTCCTGAGCGGTTTGCCGGTGGTCATGGTGTGGGCGATGCGGGCCTGGGTCTTCTCGGTCTTCGCCAGTTCCACGAAGTGCTTGCGCTCGAGCGCAAGCAGCCATTCCTCGTCCACCGTCGAGCCGCGTTCGATCACGCCGCCACACAGGGTGTCGGCGATGCGCTTGGCGATCTCCACGTCATGCTCGGAGGCAAAGTAGCCGGCCTGCAGGTTGGCCAGCGAGGCGCGGAAGGTGGCGGTGCCCACGTCGCCGGCGACCGGGATCGCGCGGGCGGGCAGCGGCGGGCGGTAGCCGCTCTCGGCCAGCGCGTTGGCCACCTGCTTGGCCACGTAGAGCAGTTCGTAGGCGTTGAACACCACCACGTCGCTGTCGCGCAGCAGCCCCATGTTCTTCGCCTCGATCGCGCTGGGTGAGACCTTGGCCATCGCCACGGTCTCGAACACCTTCTTCAGTTCCTCGAACGGGTCGGCCGGGTTCGCCTTGGCGGCGCGCACGGCCAGTTCATGCAGGCCGCCACCGGCCGGCAGCAGGCCCACGCCGGCCTCGACCAGGCCGATGTAGCTTTCCAGCGCCGCCACGGTGCGCGCCGAATGCATCTGGAATTCGCAGCCGCCGCCCAGCGCCAGGCCGCGCACGGCAGCCACCACCGGCACCAGCGAATGCTTGATGCGCATGCTGGTGCGCTGGAAGTTGGCGACCATCTTCTCGAAGTCGCCGAACTTGCTTTCTTTCAGCAGGCCCAGCGCGCCCTTGAGGTCGGCGCCGGCGGAGAACGGCTCGCTGGTCTGCCAGATCACCACCGCCTTGAGTTTTTCCTCGGCGATGCCGATGGCGTGCTGGATGCCGCCGAGCACGTGGTCGTTGACGGTGTGCATCTTGGTCTTGAACGAGAGGATGCCGATACCGTCGTCGCCCAGCGTCCACAGGCGCACGCCGTCGTTCTCCCACACGGTATTGCCCTGGTCGAACTTCTCGCCCAGGATCGGATCGGGGAACAGCTGGCGCTTGTACACGGGGTGCTGCGAGCGCGGCTTGTCGGCCTTGGCGCTGGCCGACCAAGAACCGGCCTTGCCGTGCACGCCGTTGCGGCCGTCGGTGACCCAGGCGGGCAAGGGTGCCTTGCTCATCGCCTTGCCGGCTGCGATGTCCTCGGCGATCCAGCCGGCCACCTGCTGCCAGCCGGCGGCCTGCCAGGTCTCGAAGGGCCCAAGCTTCCAGCCGTAGCCCCAGCGGATGGCGAAGTCCACGTCGCGCGCGGTGTCGGCGATGTCGGCCAGATGGTAGGCGGTGTAATGGAACAGGTCGCGGAAGGTGGCCCACAGGAACTGCGCCTGCGGGTCGCTGGACGCGCGCAGCTTGGCGAACTTTTCAGCCGGATCCTTGATGGCGAGGATGGCGGCGACTTCGTCGGAAGCCTTCTGCTCGCTCGGACGATAATCCTGCTTGGCCACGTCGAGCACCACGATGTCCTTGCCGGCCTTCCGGTAGAAGCCTGCGCCGTTCTTCTGGCCCAGCGCGCCCTTCTCGATCAGGCCGCTCAGCCACGCCGGCGCCTTGAAGTAGGCGTGCCACGGATCGTCGGCCAGCGTGTCGGCCATGGTCTTGATGACATGGGCCATGGTGTCCAGGCCCACCACGTCGGCGGTGCGGTAGGTGGCGCTCTTGGGGCGGCCCACGGCCGGGCCGGTCAGCGCGTCGACGGTGTCGAAGCCGAGCTTGAACTGCTCGGTGTGGTGCATGGTGGCCAGCATCGAGAACACGCCGATGCGGTTGCCGATGAAGTTCGGGGTGTCCTTGGCGATCACCACGCCCTTGCCGACGGTGGTGACGAGGAAGGCTTCAAGGCCGTCCAGCACGTTCCTGTCGGTGAGCCGGGTCGGGATCAGCTCGACCAGGTGCATGTAGCGCGGCGGGTTGAAGAAGTGCACGCCGGAGAAGCGGTGGCGCATTTCCTCCGGCAGCGCCTCGGCCAGGGTGTTGATCGACAGGCCCGAGGTATTGGAGGCGATGATCGCGGTCCTCGACAGGTGCGGGGCGATCTTCCGGTACAGGTCCAGCTTCCAGTCCATCCGCTCGGCGATCGCCTCGATCACCAGGTCGACGTCCTTGAGGTGTGCCATGTCCTCGTCATAGTTGGCCGGGATGATCGCGGCAGCGAGGTTCTTGTCGGCCAGCGGCGCCGGCGACAGCTTGGCCAGGTTGGCGATGGCCTTCAGCGCGATGCCGCTCTTCGGACCGTCCTTGGCGGGCAGGTCGAACAGCACGGTCTCGACGCCGGCGTTGGTCAGGTGCGCGGCGATCTGCGCGCCCATGACACCGGCGCCCAGCACGGCGGCCTTGCGGATGCGCAGCGCTGATGTAGGTGAGGATGCAGCGGTCATTGGCTTCTCCGATGGTGCAAGCAGGTTGGATCAGGTGATGAGGTCAGGGGTGGCTGAGTCCGGCGACGGCAAAGCGAACCAGGTGCTGGACGGTCTGCTCGCGATGCGCGTGCTCGCTGACGTCGCCCTTGCGCTGGATCATGCCGAAGCCGGACATCGCGTGGGTCAGCGCGCCGGTGACGAGGTCGATGCGCCAGTACAGCTCCGGTTTGCTCAGCTGCGGCAGCAGGCGGGCGAATTCGGCGGTGAACTGGCGCATCACGTGGCCGTAGTTGGTGGACAGGAACTGGCGCAGGCTGTCGTCGTGCTCGGCGAACGCGCGCGCCAGCACGCGCATGAACAGCGCGCCGCTGTTGTCATGGGACAGTTCGAGGGCCGGGCGGATGTAGGCTTCCAGCACGTCCTCGAGCGTGGTGTCCGGGGCGCCGGCGACCTTGGCCAGGGCAACCAGCCGGCTCTCGTTCAGCGCGTCCAGGCGGCGGCGGAACACCTCCTCGACCAGCTTTTCCTTGGAGCCGAAGTGGTAGTTGACCGCTGCCAGGTTCACCCCGGCTGCGGCGGTGAGCTGGCGCAGCGAGGCACCGTCGAAGCCGCGCTGGGCGAACAGGAGTTCGGCGGCGCCGAGTATCCGTTCCTTGGTCGAGCCGGAGCTGTTCACGGGGAAACCATCCATCGGCCACGGGCCGGTTCAAACGATCGTTTGAGCATACGCGGACAGTTCCGCGGTCGTCAAACGGTCGTTTGTTGCAAATTCCCGGCGACTTGCGTATGAGTTAGAATCTGTCAAACTTTCGTGAGTTAAATCCGCAATCTCTGTCGGATTTGACTGAATTCCCGCCGGCCGGGGGCCGGCGACGACCCCACTTCCATTCATCCGTTTTCCCGGAGCAGACCCGCATGGCGCTGGAGCGCACCCTTTCCATCATCAAGCCCGATGCCGTTGCCAAGAACGTCATCGGCGAAATCTACGCTCGTTTCGAAAAGGCCGGTCTCAAGATCGTCGCCGGCCGGATGAAGCAACTGTCGCGGAAGGAAGCCGAGGGCTTCTATGCCGTGCATCGCGAACGGCCGTTCTTCAAGGCGCTGGTCGAGTTCATGATCTCCGGTCCGGTGATGATTCAGGTGCTGGAAGGCGAGAACGCCGTGCTGGCCCACCGCGACCTGATGGGTGCCACCAACCCGAAGGAAGCCGCACCGGGCACGATTCGCGCCGACTTCGCCGACTCCATCGACGCGAATGCCGTGCACGGCTCCGATGCGGTCGAAACCGCCAAGGTGGAGATTGCTTATTTCTTCGCCGCGACGGACGTGTTGTCGCGTTAATTTGTGCGTTCATCCTTGAACGCGAAGGTCAAATGAGCGGCCATCCGTGGCCGCACTCTTCAAAAACATGAATCAGGTAGTCGCCACTCCATCCGACCCGAAGACCGCCAAGGTCAACCTGCTCGATTTCGATCGCCAGGGCCTGCGTGATTTCTTTGCGCAGCTCGGCGAGAAGCCGTATCGCGCCGAGCAGGTGATGAAGTGGATCTACCATGATCTGGAAGACCGCTTCGAAAACATGACCGACGTGGGCAAGGCGTTGCGCGCCAAGCTCACCGAGGCGTGCTACATCGGCGCGCCGAACACCCTGCTGGACAAGGCTGCCACCGACGGCACGCACAAGTGGCTGCTTGGCATGGACAAGGGCAACGCGGTCGAGACCGTGTACATCCCCGAGCCGACCCGCGGCACCTTGTGCGTCTCCTCGCAGATCGGCTGCGCGCTGAATTGCCAGTTCTGCTCGACCGGCGCACAGGGCTTCAACCGCAACCTGTCCACCGCCGAGATCATCGGCCAGGTGTGGGTGGCGGCGAAGTACCTGGGCAATGTCACCCACCAGAACCGCCGCATCACCAACGTGGTGATGATGGGCATGGGCGAGCCGCTGGCCAATTTCGAGAACGTGGTGCGGGCGATGAAGCTGATGCGCGACGACCTCGGTTTCGGGCTGGCATCGAAGCGAGTCACGTTGTCCACCGCCGGTATGGTGCCGTTGATCGACGAACTGTCCGATGCCATCGACGTGTCGCTGGCGGTGTCGCTGCACGCGGCCAACGACGAGCTGCGCACCGAGCTGGTGCCGCTCAACAAGCGCTACCCGATCGCCGAACTGCTCGCCGCCTGCCAGCGCTGGATCGCGCGCAAGCCGCGCACCTCGATCACCTTCGAATACACCCTGATGAAGGGCGTCAACGACCAGCCCGAGCACGCCCGCCAGCTGATCAAGCTGATGCGCAAGCTGCCGACCTGCAAGGTCAACCTGATTCCGTTCAACCCCTTCCCGGGCACCCGTTTCGAGCGTTCGGACGCGGGCACAATCCGCGAGTTCCAGACGCAGCTGCTCAACGCCAGCGTGCTGACCATGCTGCGGCGCACCCGCGGCGACGATATCGATGCGGCCTGCGGCCAGTTGGCCGGGCAGGTGACGGATCGCACCCGGCGCAGCGCCGTTCTGCGCAAACGGCAGGACGAGGGGACATTGCATGCGATTTGACCGGGCATTGCTGATCTGCCTGTCGCTGCTGCTGGCCGGCTGCATCACCACGCGCACCGACAGCAGCTCGCTGGGCAAGAACATGCCGCAGGCCAGCAAGGCCGACCAGGCGCAGGATGCCGCCAGGATCCACACCGAACTGGGCCAGCGCTACCTAGCCTCCGGTGATCTGCAGACCGCCCTGGAAAAACTGACCAAGGCCCTGCAGTTCGACCCCAATTACGCGCCGGCGCACACCGTGATCGCGGTGCTGTACGAACGCATCAACAACCTGCCCGAAGCCGAGCAGCATTACCGCAAGGCGGTAGCGCTGGAACCGGCCAAGGGTGCGCCGAACAACAATCTGGGCGTGTTCCTCTGCCATATCGGAAAGATCGCCGAGGCGAACGGCTATTTCCAGAAAGCCGTCGCCGATCCCTTCTACCAGACCCCGGACGTGGCGCTAACCAATGCCGGCGTATGCCAGCTGCGCGCGAGCGACGTCGCCGGGGCCGAAGCGAATTTTCGTGACGCCATCGTGCGAAATCCGAAAAACGCAGAGGCACTCTTCCAGCTTGCCAACACGCTTTATCGGAATGGGGATGCGTTTCGCGCCAGGGCCTTCATCCAGCGATTCGACGCGCTGGAGCAGCCTACTGCCGCGTCGCTCAAGCTCGGCCACGACATCGAATCCAGCCTGGGCAACAAGGATGGTGCCCACAACTACCGCAAGCGATTGCTCAGCCAGTTCCCGGACTCGGAACAGGCGCACGCCCTTAACACCACCGCCAGCCAATGACCTCCATGCAGCCCCATCCGACCGCGCAGGGTTCGAGTGAGCCCGAGCTGTTTGGCATCAATTTGTCCAACATGGATGTGTCGTCGACAAACCCTCACACGGTAAGTTTCGGCAACCGCCTGCATGCGGCGCGTGAAGCCCGCGGCCTGGACCTGGAGGCCTGCGCGCATCAGTTGAAACTGCCCGCCCGCGTGCTGCGCCGACTCGAGCGCGACCAGTACGACGGCATCGATTCGAAGATCTACCTCGCCAGCTACATCGGCAAGTACGCACGGCATCTCGGCCTCGACGAGGCGTCGGTCCAGGTTGAACTCGATCGCATCAAGCAGGTCGAGCCGCTGCTGGTGGCCACCGGCGGCATCTCGCATTCGCGCTTCCTGCTGGATCGCTATGCCACGGCGGCTACCTATGTCGTGCTGACGGCGGTGATCGTGGTGCCGATGATCTGGCTGGGCGTGCGCGGCACGCTGGATCGCGACCTCAGCCATTTTGCGCCGCTGGATGCCGCCCCGGTGGCACAGATGGATGCGCCGGCACCGCCTGCTGCTGCCGTCGATCGTGCCAGCAAACCGCTACCGGCGTCGCCGCCGAAGGTGACGCCGGTAGCGGAGCAGGATCAGCCGCTGCTGGCTTCGATGGCACCGTTCCCGAGCCTGGAAAACACCAATCTGTCGTCGGCCAGGCCCAGCACGCCGTCCGCGCCGGCCGTCGATGCCGGCACCGGCAGCCACAGTCTGAGCCTGAGCCTGTCCGACGCCAGCTGGGTCGAAGTGGTCCAGGCCGATGGTTCGCGCCTGGAATACGGGCTGCTGCCGGCCGGCAGCAGCAAGACCTACCGCAGCGACCAGCCGTTGGACGTGCGCATCGGCAATGCCAGTGGCGCGCAAGTAAGCATCGACGGTGCATCGGTGGGCCTGGACGAATTCCGGCGCGCCAACGTGGCCCGTTTCCGCATGCAGATGCAGGACGGCAAGGCCTCCGCGGCCAGTCTCTGATCGCCACCAGCGGCCGCTGCGGGCGGCCCATTTCGGTTATGCTTGCCCACTTGGTTCGCCCGGCAACGGGCGGGCACGACGGGCATTTCCTTTTTCTGTCCACCGCGCCGGCACGTGCACGCGTCCTCTGGTGCGCGGCCTCTTGAATGGTGATCGCATGGCATTTGAAGAATACGACAAGTACGAACAGAGCGAACTGGTTCAGAAGTGGCTGCGCGAAAATGGCATGTCGATCGTCGTGGGCATCGCAATCGGCCTGGTCGGCATCTTCGGTTGGCAGCAGTGGCGCAACCACCAGGCACGGCAGGAGGGCGAGGCCGCTCAGCTCTATCAGCAGGCGCAGATTGCGTTCGCCTCCGGCAAGCCGGACACCGCCGCGCAGCTGACCGACCGGCTGATGAAGGATTACGCCAAGTCGCCGTTTGCCGTATTTGCCGTCAGCGATCGCGCCAGGCAGCAGGTGCAGGCCGGTCAGCTCGACAAGGCCGAGGTGTCGCTGGAGTGGGCCGAGAGCCACGCCGCGGCTCCGGAACTGAAATCGCTGACGCTGCTGCGCATCGCCCAGGTGGAGCTGGCGCGCGACAACGGGAAGCAGGCGCTGGCCACGCTCGACCGCATCCCGGCCGGCAGCTATCAGGGCCTGGTGCAGGAACTCCGCGGTGATGTGCTGGTCAAGCTTGGACGCTCCGACGAAGCGCGCAAGGCCTATCAGGCAGCCTTGTCGGTGTTGGGCGAGGAAGCGCCGCAACGCGGCGCCTTGCAGATGAAACTCGATGATTTGGCCGTGGACGGGAAGCAGGGCGCATGAAACGATTTTTGCTGATCACGCTGGCCTCGTTGGTAAGCCTTGCCGGGTGTCATTCGTTCAAGAAGGAAAACGTCCAGCCGCCGACCCCGTTGGCGAAGGATTTCAAGCCTACCGTGCAGGTCACCCGCCTGTGGCGCAACAGCGTCGGCCATGGCGCCGGCACCAGCGGCGCGCGCCTGCGTCCGACCGTGGTGGATGGCGTGCTCTACGCCGACAGCACGGACGGCAAGCTGGCGGCGTTCGACGCCAGCAGCGGCAAGACCCTGTGGTCGAAGAGTTCGAGCACCCATGGCTGGTTCGGCTGGGGCGACAAGAAGCGCAAGGACGCGATGTACGCCGGCGGTCCCGCGGTCAACGGCGACCTGCTCGCCGTCGGCACGCTGGACGGCCACGTCTACGGCATCAATGCGAAGGACGGCAGCCCGCGCTGGGAAGCCGAGGTGAATTCCGAGGTGCTGGCGTCGCCGGTGATCGTGGACAATCTCGTGGTGGTGCGCACCAGCGACGGCCGCGTCTACGCACTGGATGCCGCCAGCGGCGAGCGTCGCTGGGTGTACGACCAGGGCACCGTGCCGCTGCTCAGCCTGCGCGGCAATGGCGCGCTGCGAGCCGCCAACGGCGTACTGTTCTTCGGCAGCGACGACGGCAAGCTGATCGCGCTGCGCCAGGACAACGGCACCAAGCTGTGGGAACAGAGGCTTGCCAGCGGCGAAGGCCGCACCGAGATCGACCGCCTCAGCGACGCCGACGGCGCGATCCTGCTGGATGGCAGCACGCTCTACGGCGCCGCCTACCACGGCAACCTGATGGCGGTGGACGGCCCCAGCGGCCGCCCGCTGTGGTCGCACCCGTTCTCCAGCTTCGGTTCGCTCGCGGTCAGCGGGAATGCCGTGTTCGGCGCCAACGACGAGTCGGTGCTGTGGGCGTTCGACAAGAGCGGCGGTTCCGATCTCTGGAAGAACGACGCGCTGAAGCATCGCTGGGTCACCGGCCCGGCCGTGCAGGGCAACTATGTCGTGGTCGGCGACATGGAAGGCTACGTGCACTGGTTGCAGACCGGCGACGGCGCGCTGGCCGCGCGCGAGCGACTGTCGAAGAAGGCGATCCGCGCCCAGCCGCTGGTGGTGGGCGATGTCGTCTATGTCGAGGACGTCGAGGGCCGCATCGGCGCCTACCGTCTGTCCTCGCCCTGATTTTGCCTTAACGTAGTCCACGTCATGCTGCCTGTCGTTGCACTGGTCGGTCGTCCGAACGTCGGTAAATCGACCCTTTTCAATGTGCTGACGCGCAGCCGTGACGCCCTGGTGGCCGACATGCCGGGCGTGACCCGCGATCGCCACTACGGCGTATGCCGCACCGGCGGGCGGCCGTTCGTGGTGGTCGACACCGGCGGCCTGTCCGGCGCCGAAGACGCCATGGACGTGCTGACCGCGAAACAGGTGCGGCTGGCGATCGAGGAAGCGAACGTGCTGGTGTTCGTGGTCGACGCCCGCGATGGCCTGCTGCCGCAGGACTACGTGATCCTCGGCGAGCTGCGCCGCAGCGGCAAGCCGATCGTGGCGGTGGTCAACAAGACCGACGGCCTCGACGTGCAGGTCGTGATGGCCGAATTCTCCGCATTCGGCATCGGCAACACCCTGCCGCTGTCGGCGGCGCACAACCGCGGCACCGACGAGCTGATCCACGTCGTGCTGCCGCTGCTGCCGGCCGATGAGGAAGGTGCGGCAGCCGAAGAGGGCGAGGACGGCAGCATCCGCGTCGCCATCGTCGGCCGCCCGAACGCCGGCAAGTCGACCCTGATCAACCGCCTGCTGGGCGAGGAGCGGCTGATCGTTTCCGACGTGGCCGGCACCACGCGCGACCCGATCCGGGTGCCGCTGGAGCGCGACGGCAAGCGCTATACCCTGATCGACACCGCCGGCATCCGGCGCAAGTCGCGGGTCGAGGAGGCGGTGGAGAAGTTCAGCGTCATCAAGACGCTGCAGTCGATCGCCGCCGCCCAGGTCGTGGTGGTGATGATCGACGCCCGCGAGAACCTCGCCGACCAGGATCTCACCCTGATCGGCTACGCGATGGACGAGGGTAGGGCGCTGGTCATCGCGATCAACAAATGGGACGACATGGATTCGTACCAGCGCGACGAGTGCCGCCGCGCGCTGGATCGCCGGCTGGTGTTCGTCGACTGGGCCAAGCAGGTGCAGATTTCCGCGCTGCACGGCTCGGGCCTGCGCGAGCTGATGCGCGCGGTGGTGCGCGCGCACGCGTCGGCGACCAAGGTGCTGGTGTCTTCCGATCTCACCAAGACGCTGGAAAAGGCCTATGAGAGCTACCAGCCGCCGCTGGTGAACGGCCACTCGCCGAAGCTGCGCTTCGCCCATCCGGGCGGCACCAATCCGCCGACCATCGTGATCCATGGCACCCGCACCAAGCACATCGCGCCGGCCTACCAGCGCTACCTGGAAAACTTCTTCCGCAAGCGCTACAAGCTGGAAGGCACGCCGGTCCGCATCGTGTTCCGCGAGGGAGAGAACCCGTATGCCGGGCGCAAGAAAGTGCTGACCAAAGAACAGCAGCACAAGGCGCGGCGCCGGCTCAGCGAGCTGATCAAGCGCACGCGCTGAGCCGCGCGCCGTACCGCAAGCCGGCGGGTAAACTGGTGCGATGAGCGAATCACTGAACCGCGAAACCTGGCTGGGCGCGTTGCGCGGGCGCATCGCCGAGATCGCGCCGGCCCAGGCGCTGGCCCGCCAGGCGCAGGGCGGCCTGCTGATCGACGTACGCGAGGACGCCGAACGCGCCGCCGGCATGCCGGCCGATGCGCTGGGCCTGTCGCGCGGTTTCCTCGAACTGCGCATCGAACAAGTGGAGGCGAGCCGCGACCGTCCGTTGCTGCTCCTGTGCGGCAGTGGCCAGCGCTCGCTGCTGGCGGCCGAAGCCCTGCAGCGCCTCGGCTATCGCGACGTCAGCTCGGTGGCCGGTGGTTTCGAGCGCTGGAAGGCCGAAGGCCTGCCGGTTTCCGCCGGCACGCTCGATGCGGATGCCGCCGAGCGCTACGCCCGGCAACTGCGCCTGCCGCAGGTGGGCGAGGCAGGGCAGGCGCGCCTGGCCGCCGCGAAAGTCGTCCTGCTCGGCGCGGGCGGCCTCGGCGCGCCGGCCGCGTTGTACTTGGCCGCCGCCGGGGTCGGCCAGCTCACCCTGATCGACGACGACAGGGTCGAGCGTTCCAACCTGCATCGCCAGGTGATCCACGCCGATGCCCGCGTCGGCATGGCCAAGACCGAGTCGGCGCGGATCGCGCTGCAGGCGCTCAACCCGCGCATCCGCGTCGAGGTGCGCAATGAGCGCCTGCAGGCGGACAACGTGGAACGGTTGCTGGCCGGCCACGACCTGCTGATCGACGGCGCCGACAATTTTCCCGCGCGCTACCTGCTGGCTGCCGCCTCGCAGCGCCTGAAGCTGCCGATGGTCTACGGCGCGGTGGAACGCTTCAGCGGCCAGCTCAGCGTGTTCGATCCGCGCCGCGCCGACTCGCCGTGCTATCGCTGCCTGTTCCCCGAACCGCCTGCCGCCGCCGATGCGCCGAATTGCAGCGAGGCCGGCGTGCTCGGCGTGCTGCCCGGCATCGTGGGGCTGCTGCAGGCCACCGAGGCGCTGAAGTTGATCCTCGGCCTGGGCGAGCCGCTGGTCGGCCGCCTGCTGGGCTTCGATGCGCTCGGCATGCACTTTCGCGAAACCCGCCTGCCGCGCGATCCGGATTGCCCGGGTTGCGGCGCGGGTGCGGTATTCGGCGGCTACGCGGAGGTCGCCCGGCTCTGCAGCGTGGCAGGCTAGCCCAGGTCCGTCGGGATCAAGCCGTAGACGCGCGCGTCCCGAGCCTGTCCGCCCATCCACAACCGTTGCCGCGCCAGCGCCTCGAACCGCGCGCCGACCCTTTCGGCGGTGTGCTGGCTGGCGCGGTTGTCGGGCAGCGTGACGATCTCGATCCGCACCAGCCCCAGTTGTTCGAAACCGAACCGCGCCACCAGGGCCGCGGCGGCCGCCGCCAGTCCCTTTCCCTGGCGCGACTGGCGCACCCAGTAGCCGAGATTGGCGCTGCGGTGAAGCGGATTGTGCTGGTTGAGGCCGATGCCGCCCAGCAACCGGCCGGAGTTCGCCTCGAACATCGCGAACGCCTGGATCTCGCCGGAGTGCCAGCCGACCCGGCAGTGCGCTATCCACGCAGCGGCGTCATCCGCGCCGTAGTCCGCATGGCACCAGGGCAGCCAGCGGCCGACCGTCGCCACCGACTCGCGTGCAGCCTCGACGAGGGCGCTCGTGTCGTGCTCCTTCCAGGGGCGCAGGTGCAATCGGCCATCGGTCAGTTCCAACGTGGCGGGCAAGGTGCCGTCGGTGTTCATGCATGCCGTTTGTGCGCTTCGGGCCAAGCCCGGATAATGGCGAACTTTACACGCAGGCAACGACATGAGCGCACGCATCCTCGACGGCAAACGCATCGCACAGGAACTGCTCGAGCGCATTGGCCTGCGCGTGGCCCGACGCGTTGAGCAGGGCCTGCCCGTGCCGGGACTGGCGGTGGTGCTGGTGGGCAGCGACGCGGCGTCGTCGGTCTACGTGCGCAACAAGCGCAAGGCCTGCCACCAGGTCGGCTTCCGCTCGTTCGATTACGACCTGCCGTCGACAACCAGCCAGAGCGAATTGTTTGCCCTGATCGATCGGCTCAACGCCGACCCGGAGGTGCACGGCATCCTGGTGCAGTCGCCGCTGCCGGAACACATCGACGAGGATGCGCTGGTCGACCGGATCGACCCCGCCAAGGACGTCGACGGCTTCCAGGCGATCAACGTGGGCCGGCTGGCCTTGCGCCGTTTCGGCCTGCGCCCGTGCACGCCGAAGGGCGTGATGACCCTGCTCGGGCACACCGACCGCCCGGTGCGCGGACAGCATGCGGTGGTGGTCGGCGTGTCCAACCACGTGGGCCGCCCGCTGGTGCTGGAGCTGATGATCGCCGGCTGCACCACCACCAGTTGCCACCGCTTCACCCGCGACCTGGAAACCTTCGTGCGCCAGGCCGATATCGTGATCGTCGCCGTAGGCAAGGCCGGGCTGGTGAAGGGCGAGTGGATCAAGCCCGGCGCCGTGGTGATCGACGTGGGCATCAACCGGCTCGACGACGGTCGCCTGGTCGGCGACGTGGAATTCGCGCCGGCCGCCGAACGCGCCAGCTGGATCACCCCGGTGCCCGGCGGCGTCGGCCCGATGACGGTGGCCACGTTGATGGAGAACACGCTGGAGGCCGCCGAGGCTCGCACGGCGCCGCGCAGGGTCGCCTGAACTGACCATCGGTTGCCACCGCATTCAGCCGCACGTCTGGCGAGCATGCCGGAGGGGCGCGTATAATCTCCTCTTTGCAGCGGGACTTTTCGCATGCGCATCCTCGCCGAGGCCCTGACCTACGACGACGTCTACCTCGTTCCGGGCCATTCCGTCGTGCTTCCCCGCGACGTCGATACCTCCACCCGCTTCACCCGCAACCTGCGCCTGAACATCCCGATCGTGTCCGCCGCGATGGATACGGTCACCGAAGCGCGGCTCGCCATCACCATGGCGCAGAACGGCGGCATCGGCATCATCCACAAGAACATGACCGCCGAGCAGCAGGCCGCGGAAGTGCGCCTGGTGAAGAAGTTCGAGGCCGGCGTGATCCGCAGCCCGATCACGGTGGGCCCGGACACTTCGATCCGCGAGGTGCTGCGGCTGACCCACGCGCACAACATCTCCGGCGTGCCGGTGGTCGAGGGCAGCAAGCTGGTCGGCATCGTCACCAGCCGCGACATGCGTTTCGAGCGCAAGCCCGAGGATCCGGTGCGCAACATCATGACCCGCCAGGACAAGCTAGTCACGGTAAAGGAAGGCGCCAGCCAGGACGAGGTGCTGCAGCTGCTGCACCGGCACCGCATCGAGAAGGTGCTGGTGGTCAACGACGACTTCCAGCTGCGCGGGCTGATCACCGTGAAGGACATCCAGAAGGCGCGCGACAACCCGTATGCCGCCAAGGACAGCCACGAGGCGCTGCTGGTCGGCGCCGCGGTCGGTGTGGGCGGCGACACCGAGCAGCGCGTGGCCGCGCTGGTCGACGCCGGCGTCGACGTGCTGGTGGTGGACACCGCGCACGGCCATTCGCAGGGCGTGATCGAACGCGCCGGCTGGGTCAAGAAGCACTACCCGCAGGTGCAGGTGATCGCCGGCAACATCGTCACCGGCGAAGCGGCGCGCGCGCTGCTCGACGTGGGCGTGGACGCGGTCAAGGTGGGCGTTGGCCCCGGCTCGATTTGCACCACCCGCGTGGTGGCCGGCGTCGGCGTGCCGCAGATCACCGCGATCGACCTGGTCGCCACCGCGCTGAAGGACGAGATCCCGCTGATCGCCGACGGCGGCATCCGCTATTCCGGCGACATCCCCAAGGCGCTGGCCGCCGGTGCGTCCAGCGTGATGCTCGGCTCGATGTTCGCTGGCACCGAGGAATCGCCGGGCGAGGTGGAACTGTTCCAGGGCCGCTCGTACAAGAGCTACCGCGGCATGGGCTCGATCGGCGCGATGCAGCTCGGCTCCAAGGACCGCTACTTCCAGGACGAAGCCGACGCCGACAAGCTGGTGCCCGAAGGCATCGAGGGCCGCGTGCCGTATCGCGGCCCGCTGCGCAACATCATCCACCAGCTGATCGGCGGCCTGCGCGCCTCGATGGGTTACCTGGGGGCGGCCACCGTCGACGACGTGCGGCACAAGGCGCAGTTCGTCAAGGTGACTTCCGCCGGCGTCACCGAGGCGCACCCGCACGACATCCAGATCACCAAGGAAGCGCCGAACTACCGGCTGAACTCCTGAAGGCCGGGGTTCGGGACACGGGATTCGGGATTGGGCAAAGCAGGGTGCCAATCCCCTCCGCGTCTCGTGATTCACCGCCATCCACATCGCCCATCACACAGCCACGTTGCCGCCGGCATGTCCGAATCCCGAATCCCGAATCCCCAATCCCGGCTCCACGACGACAAGATCCTGATCCTCGACTTCGGCGCGCAGTACACGCAGCTGATCGCGCGGCGCGTGCGCGAACTGGGCGTGTACTGCGAGATCTGGGCGTGGGACCACGACCCGGCCGAGATCGCCGCGTTCGGCGCGAAGGGCATCATCCTGTCCGGCGGCCCGGAATCCACCACGCTGGCGGGCGCGCCGAAGGCCCCGCAGCAGGTGTTCGACAGCGGCCTGCCGATCCTCGGCATCTGCTACGGCATGCAGACCCTGGCCGCCCAGCTGGGTGGCGCCACGGAGGCGGCCGACGCGCGCGAGTTCGGCCACGCCAGCGTGGACGTCGTGGCCCCGAGCCGCCTGTTCGACGGCCTCACCGATCATCCGGGCGAGCACAAGCTCGACGTGTGGATGAGCCACGGCGACCACGTGTCGAAAGCGCCGCCGGGTTTCGTCGTTACCGGCACCACGGACCGCATCCCGGTGGCGGTGATGGAGAACGACAGCAAACGCTGGTACGGCGTGCAGTTCCACCCCGAGGTGACCCACACCAAGCAGGGCGGGGCGCTGCTGAAGCGCTTCATCACCGAGATCTGCGGCTGCGCGACGCTGTGGACCGCCGCCAACATCATCGACGACCAGATTGCCCGCGTGCGCGCCCAGGTGGGTGACGACCACGTGCTGCTGGGCCTGTCCGGCGGCGTCGACTCCTCGGTGGTCGCCGCCTTGCTGCACAAGGCGATCGGCGACCGGCTGACCTGCGTGTTCGTCGACACCGGGCTGCTGCGCTGGCAGGAAGGCGACCAGGTGATGGCCACCATGGCCGCCGCTTCCGATGAGCACGGAATGGGCGTCAAGGTGATCCGCGTCAACGCGGCCGACCGCTACTTCAAGGCGCTCGAAGGCGTGGCCGACCCGGAGGCCAAGCGCAAGATCATCGGCGGCCTGTTCGTGGAGATCTTCGACGAGGAGTCGGAGAAGCTCATTGCCGTCGGCGGCAACGTGAAGTGGCTGGCGCAGGGCACGATCTACCCCGACGTGATCGAATCGGCCGGCAGCAAGACCGGCAAGGCCCACGTCATCAAGAGCCATCACAACGTCGGTGGCCTGCCGGCCCACATGAAGCTGAAGCTGGTCGAGCCGCTGCGCGAGCTATTCAAGGACGAGGTACGCCGGATTGGCGTGGAACTCGGGCTGCCGCGCGCCATGGTCTACCGTCACCCGTTCCCGGGCCCCGGCCTCGGCGTGCGCATCCTGGGCGAAGTGAAGCGCGAATACGCCGAACTGCTGGCCCAGGCCGATGCGATCTTCATCGACGAGCTGCGCAAGGCCGACCTGTACGACAAGACCAGCCAGGCGTTCGCCGTGTTCCTGCCGGTGAAATCGGTGGGCGTGGTGGGCGACGCGCGCGCCTACGAATGGGTGATCGCGCTGCGCGCGGTGGAAACCATCGACTTCATGACGGCGCACTGGGCGCACCTGCCCTACGAGTTTCTCGGCAAGGTTTCAAACAGGATAATCAATGAATTGCGAGGTGTTTCTCGCGTTGTTTATGATATAAGTGGCAAGCCGCCGGCCACGATCGAGTGGGAATAGCAAAATCAACCACTTGCACGTACCAGGGAAGGCCGGCGATTTGCCGGCTTTCTCATGTAATGAATGCAATAGATTGAAATGAAAGAAGAAACAAACGACACCTCAGGTGAATTCTCGGCAGCCGACGAGCAGTACATGCGGCGCGCGCTGCAGCTGGCGGCGCACGCCCGCGACGCCGAGGACGAGGTGCCGGTGGGCGCGGTGCTGGTGCAGGGCGGGGAGATCGTCGGGCTGGGCTGGAACCGCAACATCACCCTGCACGACCCGACCGCCCACGCCGAGATCATGGCCATGCGTGCCGCCGGCGAGAAAGTGGCCAACCACCGCCTGTCCGGTGCCACGCTGTACGTCACGCTGGAGCCGTGCGCGATGTGTGCGATGGCGATGATCCATGCCCGTCTCGGCCGCGTGGTCTATGCCGCCGCCGATCCCAAGACCGGCGCCGCCGGCAGCGTGTTCGACACCCTGGTGGATGCGCGCCACAACCATCGCATCGAAGTGGCCGGCGGCCTGCTGGCTGAGGAATCCGCCGCTTTGCTGCGCGAGTTCTTCCGCGCCCGCCGTTGAGCCTCAGTCGCTGCCGGACGGGATGTCGGCCGTAGCCAGCGTGCCGTCGGAGGAACCGTCCACCTTGCTGCCCAGCAGTTGCAGGCGCAGCCCCCAGGGCGATACGAAATCCAGCGCCAGGCGGCCTGCCAGCGGGCCGGAGGTCAACCGGCGCGGCGCACCGCTCACGTCGACGCCTTCGTGGCGCAGCCACTGGTCGGCGTGCGCCACGTCATCCGTCACGAACCGCAACGTGCGGCTGGCCTGTTCCTGCGACGACCGTGCAGGGGAAGGGGAGACGCCCCGTTCATCGAACAGTTCGACGATCGAACCCTCGTCACAGGCCAGAAGACTGGATTGCCGCGGGCTACCGACCCCGCCCGCAGCCGGGTCGATCGAGCGACAGTCCAGCACGTCCCGGAAAAATGCCACGGCTTGCGCCAGGTCCGGCACGCCGATCCTGGCGTAATCGCCGCCGTACAACGTGGCTGCACCGGCACTCGGCAGCGTGGCGATCACCATGCCGAGAACAAGAAACAGCCGCGAGAGTAATGATTTGCCCATGATCCGGCACCCAATGCGCTTGTGGCCCGCAATATGGGCACCGGCCGTTTCCGGCAAAACCCTACGGGGGTGATCGGCGAGTTTCCGTGGGCGAACGATTCGGTGGAGCGGGATCGTTCCGGGACGGAAACGGTGCGATCCCGCCAGGGCCGTTGATCCATGGTCTAGCAACCCGGATCTTCCCGTGCATCCACACGGACCGGCACGGCACGGGTCGAGCCGGTCACCCGCATCGCGAGGAATCACGGGAATGAAGAACAACCTCAGCCACTTGCCGCAACGTTCGCAGCGCCGGTTCGGCAGCCAGAACGCCGCAGGCCGCGCCACGGTCTCCGGAAATACCGCAGCCGGTACCGGCTTGCGTCCCGAGGACGGTTACGACTGGTTGCGCCGGATCAAACCGGTCCGGACGGATCAGCGGGCAGGGCAGTAGCGGGCATCGCCACGGCCCATTTCACGGCCTGGACCGTGCGGCGGCTGTTCGTGCGTCACGCTCAAAAGAACTCGTACTCGACCTGGGCCAGCACGGTGCGCCGCGGAGCGGCGGGATTGATACCCAAAAGCAGTCCGATGCGGTACTCGACATTCCCATGCGTGCCCGGCACGTGCCATTCGCCGGTGGCCACGGGGCCGGCCTGGTAGGCGTTGTCGTCCGGGCGGCCGTACGCTTCGATACCGGGCCGGAATGACGACGTCAAGGCATAGGTGCCCGCGTAGCTGTAGCGAAATTCCGTGCCATGCGATGCGCCACTGCCGATGTGGCGTTCCCAGATCAGGTTGACGCGATGATCGAAGCGGCCTGCCGTCTTCTCGATCAACGGGCCGAGCTCGAGCTCACCGGGGCCGCGGCCCCTGGGATGACCGTAGGAGGCGAGCAGGCCCACGTCGGCCCAGTAGCGCCCCGGCTCGGTGAACTGGAACGTATTCTCGAACTCGTAACCCACCAGCTTTCCCTGTCCTCCGGGCTCTTTCTTGTATTCGGCCACGTAGAGTTCGGGCTTCCACCAACCGGTGACTGCG